>JAEFAE010000001.1 GCA_016291135.1 Bacteroidales bacterium | reverse complement strand
AACAGCGGCTGTGCGAACTGGCTGTTCTTCACATTGGCGTACTTGTCGATGAGTTCGTCCTTGTAGGTGACCTTCTTTTGACCGTACTCCCAGTTCTTGGCCTCGTCGAGTTGGCTTTCGAGCGGTTTCATCACCAGCGCCTTCTCCTTGGCGGGGCACACATCGGCGCAGTTGCCGCAACCGGTGCAGTCCAACACGGAGACTTGCATTCTGAAGTGCATGCCAGCCATTTCCTTCGGCATCTTCATGTCGATGGCGACCATGCCCTTCGGAGCTTTCTTCAGCTCGGCGTCGGTCATGACGACAGGACGGATGGCGGCGTGCGGGCACACCAGCGAGCATTGGTTGCACTGGATACAGTTCTTGGAGTTCCACTCGGGGACGACGGTGGCCACGCCACGCTTCTCGTAGGCAGTGGTACCGGCCGGGAAGGTGCCGTCAACGATGTCCTTGAAGGCGCTCACGGGCAGGTCGTTGCCGCATTGGGCGACCATCGGACGCATCACCTTGTTGATGAACTCGGGATCCTTGTCGTTGTGCTCGAAGACGAAGTCGGTGGTGCAGTTGAGTTTGGCCCATGAAGCAGGGATCTCAACCTTGGTGATCTCGCCACCGCGATCGACGGCAGCGTAGTTCATGTTGACGATGTCCTCACCCTTCTTGCCGTAGCTCTTCACGATGAACTTCTTCATCTGTTCGACAGCCAGGTCGTAAGGAATGACGCCCGAGATCTTGAAGAAGGCGCTCTGGAGGATGGTGTTGGTGCGGTTGCCCAAGCCAATCTCAGCGGCGATCTTGGTGGCGTCGATGATGTACATGTTGATGTTGTTGAGGGCCAGGTACTTCTTCACATAGTCCGGAAGATGTTTCTTGGTCTCTTCAACGCTCCAAGGCGAGTTGTAGAGGAACGTGCCGTTCTTCTTCAGGCCGCGGAGGCAGTCGTACTTGCGCAGGTAGCTCGGGACGTGGACAGCCACGAAGTCGGGCGTACCGACGAGGTAAGGAGCCAGGATGGGCTGGTCACCGAAACGCAGGTGCGAGCAGGTGTAGCCGCCGGATTTCTTGGAGTCGTAGTCGAAGTAGGCTTGGCTATACTTGTTGGTGTTGTCGCCGATGATCTTGATGGAGTTCTTGTTGGCACCCACGGTACCGTCAGCACCGAGGCCGTAGAACTTGGCCTCGAAGGTGCCCTTCGGCAGGATGGAGATCTCTTTGCCGACTTTGAGGGAACGGCGGGTGACGTCGTCCTTGATACCCACGGTGAACTGGTTCATCGGTTTGTCGGAAGCGAGGTTCTTGTAAACGGCCACGATTTGGGCGGGAGTGGTGTCTTTGGAGGACAGACCATAGCGGCCGCCGATGATCATAGGCTTGTAGGGGCAGTTCTTGAAGGCTTCCACCACATCGAGGTAGAGCGGGTCGCCGTTGGCGCCGGGTTCCTTGGTGCGGTCGAGCACGCAAATGCGCTTCACGTGCTTCATCAGGCTCTCCGGCATGGCTTCCCTGAGGTACTTCACGCTGAAGGGACGATAGAGGTGCACGGTGACGAGACCGAGTTTCTTGCCAGCCTTGTTCTCCTTGTCGATGACGGTCTTGATGACGTCGTTGACGGAGCCCATGGCGATGATGACGTCGGTGGCGTCGGGAGCACCGTAATACACGAACGGAGCATATTGACGGCCCGTGATGCGGCTCATCTGCTTCATGTACTTGGCCACGATGTCGGGAAGGGCATCATAGTATTTGTTCTGCAGCTCCCTGGTCTGGAAGTAGATGTCGGGGTTCTGGGCGGTACCGCGGGTGACGGGGTGCTCGGGATTCAGAGCGCGTTCGCGGTATTCCTTCAGAGCCTTGTAGTTGACGAGCTTGCGGAGCTTTTCCATATCGGCAGCCTCGACCTTTTGGATCTCGTGGGAGGTGCGGAAGCCGTCGAAGAAATGCACAAACGGCACGCGGCCTTCGATGGCGGCGAGGTGGGCGACAGGAGCCAGGTCCATGATTTCCTGGACGGAGCTGGTAGCCAGCATGGCGAAGCCGGTCTGACGGCAAGCCATCACGTCGGCATGGTCGCCGAAGATGGACAGTGCCTGGGCAGCCAGGGAACGGGCGGAGACATGGAAGACACCCGGGAGCAACTCACCGGCGATCTTGTACATGTTGGGGATCATCAGCAGCAATCCCTGTGATGCGGTATAGGTGGTGGTCAGGGCACCGGCCTGGAGTGAACCGTGGACAGCGCCGGAGGCACCGGCCTCGGATTGCATCTCAACGACTTTGACGGTCTCGCCAAAGATGTTTTTCTGACCTTTAGCGGCCCATTCATCGATATACTCAGCCATCGGCGACGACGGGGTGATCGGATAGATGGCGGCCACTTCACTGAACATGTATGCAACGTGGGCGGCAGCCTGGTTGCCATCGCATGTCAAAAATTTCTTTTCTGCCATTTCTTAGTTTTGTTTGATTGTGAATTATGTGATTTTGTTCGTTTTCAAAAGCGGGTGCAAAAATAAACTATTTTAACCACTATTACAAGAAAAATAATCAAAGTGGATTTTTTATGTCGGGGATTCAAATTTTTTGTATTTTTGCCGGCTCAAATCAAGAAAATTTGACATTTTTTATACAAACAAACAATCAAAACACACAGACAATGAAAAAGTTAGCATTAGTGCTCGGCATGGCTTGCCTTTTTATGGTGGCCTGCAACAATGCTCCTAAACAGGAACAACCCAAAGAAGAACCCCAGCAGGAAGCTGCCGCTCCCGCCGAGGAACATCACTGCCCCTTCTGCACCCTGAAGGCTGAATACGCCAACTGGGAGACCATGGAAGAAACCGCCAAGGCTGAACTCAACCAGAAAGCCATCGCCCTCTTCGCTGAAATGGACGCCAAGATGGAAGAAATGAAGGCTGAAGGCAAGGAGTGCTGCGAGAAGGCCGGTGAAGTGAAAGAAGGCTGCGAGCAGAAGATGGCCGAGATGACCGAAGAGGCCAAGGCCGAATGCGAGAAGAAATGTGAAGAGATGAAAGCCCAGTGCGAAGCCATGAAGGCTCAGATGGATGCCGTCATGGAAAAGTGGGCCAACATCGCCAACATGACTGCCGACGAGCAGAAGGACCTCGTCCTGGAACGCATCGCCGCCATGGGTATGGGCCAAGGCAAGTGCGACAGCCACGAAGGTGAAGCTCACGAGTGCCAGCACGAAGGTGAAGGCCACGAGTGCCAGCAAGCCAAATAATCTTTCTTAAGGTTATTGAAGACTTGAAAAGGCTGCCGATCGGCAGCCTTTTCTTATTTCCACTCGAACGTCCCGATCATCCGGTCGATATCCTGCCGTAGGTAGTCGATGACCGGCTGCATGGAGTCGTTATTGGGTACGAAGTTGAAATACAAAGCCCCGCGCACGAAGTTGGCGGTGCTGTCGGTGAGGTAAAACTGCAGGGGCGTAGCCACGCCTTTGCCGTCCATCTCGATCAACATGCCATACACACGTTGTTCGGGGTTGACGATGAGACTGTCGTGCATGCCGTTGGCCTTCTGGAGGTGCTTGGTGAGCATGGTGTGGACGTCTTCAAGATACTCGCTGAGGTTGCCTTTCACGACCTTGTGGGTCAGGTGGATGGAAGCCTTGAAGTCGGGCAGCTCCACATTCACCCAGTTCTTCTCCTCGGGCGAAAGCGGGTCGTGTGTCAGCACGGCGTAGCCCGGCACGTCGAAGGCGTACTTCTCCACGGTGTCGACTTTTACGTAGTCTTTTTCGGGCAAGTCGATGCGGAAATACCCTTTGGGTTTGGGCAAGGGGCGCTCCGGCTCCCCGCAGGAAGAAAGCAGTGTGATGGCGAGGAGGTTCCCGATGACCATCATCAACAGGACAGGTATCGTTTTCTTTTTCATCTTCGCACTTTGATCTGAATAATCCTTCTGGCATCGGCCTCGGTGATCTCGAAATGGAACTGCTCGATGTTGAAGCTGAAGCCCACCTCGGGGATGCGTCCCTCGATCTCCAGGACCAACCCGGCCAGCGTGTCGGCTTCGCCCTGCATCGGCTCAAAATAGTCCTCGCTCACGTTGAACACCTTGCAGAAATCGACGATGCTGGTCTGTGCCTTGAACAGGTAGGTGTTGTCGTCCAGCTTGGTGTAGTGCTGCTCCTGCTTCACGTTGTCGAACTCGTCGTTGATCTCGCCCACGATCTCCTCGATGACGTCTTCCATGGTGATCAGGCCGGAGGTGCCGCCGTATTCGTCCACCACGATGGCGATGTGGATCTTCTTCTCCCGGAAGTCTTGGAAGAGGTCGTTGATCTTGCGGTTCTCAGGCACGAAGAAGGCAGGTCGGATGAGCTTCTGCCATTCGTACGACTGGGCGTCGAGGTAGGGAAGGAGGTCCTTGACGTAGAGAATGCCGTTGACCTTGTCGAGGGTTTCTTCATAAACGGGGATACGAGAGAAGCCGCTCTTGATCACGGTGGCGAGCATGTCCTGGAAAGGCATGCCGTGCTCCACTGCGATGATGTCGATGCGGGGCTTCATCACGCTGCTTACCTCCTTCTCGGTGAAGGTGGCGATGCCCTTGAGCATCTTCTTCTCGTCGAGGGGCGTGGAGTCGTTGGTGGCGATGTCGACGGCGGCGCTCAGGTCGTCCATCGAGATTTCGGCCTTTTTCTTCTCGAGGTGTTTGTCCATGAAGGAGGTGGAGTTGACCAGCAGCCGGCTGAGTGGCTTGAATACCACGATCAGCACTTGCAGCGTGCGGGCCATGAAACGGGCGAACTTCACCGGACGTTTGGCGGCCAGGATCTTCGGGGTGATCTCGCCGATGATCAATACCAACGAGGTGATGACCACCAGCTCCATGACGAAGGCGGCCACGGGATGGTTCGCCATGTCGAACAGCTCGCTGACGATGTAGGTGGCCAGCAGGGTGATGGTGACGTTGACGAAGTTATTGCCGATAAGGATGGTGGCCAACAAGGTCTTGGGCTGTTCGCGAAGCTTCAGCACCAGGCGGCTCTTGGCGTCGTTTCTCGATTCCAGGTCGTCGATATCTGCCGGCCGTAGCGAGAAAAAGGCCGTCTCGCTGCTTGAGATCAAGGCCGAGGCCACAAGCAGCAGGCAAAGGACGATCAGTCCAATGACGGCGTTAAGGGTGAATCCGGTGAAAAATGGCGTGAGTAGGGTGGGGATTGATGCTATGTAAGGCGCAGGGTCGGGGTCCATTTAAGTTGAGCGTTGAAAGGTGAACGGTGTGAGGTTAGAAGGGCAGGTCGTCTTGCGGCATGTCCTGGGTGGCGAAGGGGTCGGCAGGGGTGGGCGCCTGGTAGGCGGCCTCCTGTGTCGGGGTGGTGCCACTGGCTGGTCCGGCGGTGTATCCGGGTGCCTGTCCGTAATTATAGGAATATTGGGTGGCCCTTCCGGGAACGAGTTGCATCATCTTATCCACTTGGATTTCAGTGATGATGCGACTAATATTCTGACTGTCAGTGTATTGGCGGGTGCGGAGACGTCCTTCGACGTACATCATGTCGCCTTTTGCATAGTTGCGGCGTTTGTCGGCGATGTCATTCGCCAGGTTGCCCCAGGCAATGAGGTTGTGCCATTCGGTCTGGTCCACCCAGTTGTTGTCGCGGTCGCGATAACGCTCGGTGGTGGCGAGGGTGACGGACATCTTTCTGTTTCCGCTTTCAAATGTAGTGATTTCCGGGTCTTTTCCAAGACGGCCGATAAGGATAACTTTGTTTACGCTTGCCATGTAGCTTGTAATTAGTGGGTTAGTTTAAGTTGTTTTGCAGATAGTTTTCGATGAGTTTCGGGACCGGAAAGGAACCTAATTCATTTTCAGCCGCCAAAAGTAATTTTTTTGTTTGAATTGACGATAAAAAACCATTAATTTTTATTAGCAAAAATGTGGCGACGAGGGTTTGGTGAGTGAGTTTGTGCCTGTAGGGTGGCGCGGAGTGCCCGATCACGAAATCCAAACCTTCGGTCAGTTGGCGGAACGTGTCGCTGGCCACCAACGCCTCGGTGTCGAGGGGTTCGTCGCTCTCGATGCAGGGGAAGTCGTACAGGTTTTTCCAGATGTCGTTGTCTTCGCGTTTGCGCAGGTAGATGCCTTGGTCGGGGGTCTGGAACACCAGGTAGTGGAGGTAGCGGGTGCGGACGGCCGCCTTGGGTGCCTTCACCGGCCGTTGGGCCACGGTGCCATGGGCTCGGGCGAGGCAAGCCTCGCCCAGTGGGCATCCCTGGCAGTCGGGGCGTTGCGGCAGGCAATGCAACGCCCCGAACTCCATCAACGCCTGGTTGTGCCGCCCCGGATGCTTGCGGTCGAGCAGGTGGTCGGCCAGGTCGGCGAACAGCGTTGTCCCTTCATTTTTATTAATAGGGGTGTCGATGTCGTAAAGCCGCGAGAGCACCCGGTACACATTGCCGTCGACCACGGCATGGGGCAGGTCGAAGGCAATCGAGGCGATGGCGGCGGCGGTGTAGCTTCCGATGCCCGGCAGCTCCATGAGCTGCCGGTAGTCCTTTGGAAAGGCGCCGCCATGGCGTTCGACCAGTTCGCGTGCGCAGCGATGCAGGTTTCTCGCCCTCGAATAGTAGCCCAACCCTTGCCATTGCTTCAGCACTTCTTCCTCGGAGGCCGCTGCCAGCTCGCGAAGACCGGGCCAGCGTCCGACAAACCGTAGGTAGTAGTCAAGTCCTTGATTGACACGGGTTTGCTGAAGGATAATCTCGGATAGCCACACATGATAGGGGCTGGGATCTTCCCGCCAAGGCAGGACCCTTCGATGTTGTCCATACCATTGGGCAAGGGTTTGTTGCAAGCGCTCCATGGGGTTCGAAATGGTTTATTTTGAGTTCATTAGAAGAAAAAAAATCAAATTCTTTTAGGAGGAATGAAAAATGTTCGTACCTTTGCCGGCAAATTTAAAACAATCCAAAACAATAACCCTTTAAAAAAAGCAAAGAAATGACCAAAGCAGAAATCGTAGCCGAAATCGCCGGTAAGACTGGAATCGAGAAAGGTGCTGTCCAGACGGTAGTCGAGAACTTCATGGAAGTGGTGAAAGCCTCCATGGCCAAAGGTGACAATGTTTATCTGAGAGGTTTTGGCAGTTTCATCATCAAGACGCGTGCTGAAAAAACCGGAAGAAATATCTCCAAGAACGTCGCCATCACCATCCCGGCCCACAAGATTCCGGCCTTCAAGCCCGCTAAGACTTTCATGAACGCTGTTAAGTAATTTGAACATTTTACGTAAAATCACAATACTATGCCAAACGGTAAAAAACACAAGAGACATAAGATGTCAACGCACAAGCGCAAAAAACGCTTGAGAAAGGACAGACACAAGAAGAAATAAGCTTTCTTCTTAAGAAGTCGTCAATTTGATAACACAGCATTGCATCTTTCAAAAAAAATACAATGTTGTGTTATTGTTTTATTGAAGCAATGTAAACGTTAACCTCAAAGCAACACTGAAAATGGCTGAAGAACAACAGCAAATCCAAGTCAAGACGGTGGAGCGGGAGTTGGTTGTCAACGCCCGCGCTTCGGAGGTTGACATCGCTCTGTTGGAGGACAAGGTACTTGTCGAACTTCACAAAGAGAAAAGCAACAACCAATTTGCGGTGGGTGACGTCTACCTGGGCAGGGTCAAGAAGATCCTTCCCGGGCTCAACGCCGCCTTCGTGGATGTCGGTTACGAGAAGGAGGCTTTCCTGCATTACCTCGATCTCGGCCCCCAGATCCGTTCCCTGCTCAAGTTCAAGAGCATGATCGCTGCGGACAAGTCGGGCGAGGTTACCATGGACAAGATCAAGCTCGAGCCCGACATCGACAAAAACGGCAAGATCGGGTCGATCCTCAACGCCGGCGACCTCATCCCGGTGCAGATCGCCAAGGAGCCCATCTCCACCAAGGGACCGCGCATTTCGGCAGAGATCTCCTTTGCCGGACGCTACATCGTTTTGGTGCCGTTTTCCAACCGCATCTCGGTATCCCAAAAAATCCGCAGCGGCGAGGAAAGAAGCCGCCTGAAACGCCTGATCCAGAGCATCCGCCCCGCCAACTATGGAGTCATTATCCGTACCGTGGCCGAAAACAAGAAGGTGGCCGATCTCGACGCAGACCTCAAGTCACTCGTAGAGAAGTGGGAACGCTGCGTCACCGAGATGAAGAAGATGACCACCTCGGGCCGCATGGTCAGCGAACAGGCCCAGACTGCCGTCTTGCTGCGCGATCTACTGAACGAGTCGTTCAACAACATTTACCTGAACGACGAGTCACTTTATGAAGACATTCGGAGTTACATCCAGACCATCGCACCCCAGAAGACCGAAATCGTCAAGCTGTACAAGGGCAAGGAGCCCATTTTCGACAACTTCGGCGTTTCCAAGCAGATCAAGGGCCTCTTCGGGAAGGTGGTCACCATCAGAAACGGTGTTTACCTCATCATTGAACACACCGAGGCCATGCACGTCATCGACGTGAACAGCGGCCACCGCGTCAATAAGGAAAACACGCAGGAAGAGAACGCGCTTCTGGTCAACATAGAAGCTGCCAAGGAGATTGCCCGCCAGCTGCGGCTGCGCGACATGGGAGGCATCATCATCGTCGATTTCATCGACATGCGCGAGGCGTCGCACCGCAAGGAACTGTTCGACGTCCTTTGCCAGGAGATGGCACGCGACCGCGCCAAACACACCATCCTCCCGGCCACCAAGTTCGGCCTTATCCAGATCACCCGTCAGCGCGTGCGTCCCGCCACGGAAGTACAAGTGCAGGAAAAATGCCCCGTGTGCGACGGCGAAGGCAAGATCCGCCCTGCCATCCTTTACATTGACGAAATCGAAAACAACCTCAAGTACCTGCTGCTCGACCAAAACGAGAACCACATCACCCTGCAGGTCCATCCCTTCATTGAGGCTTACCTCACCAAAGGCTGGTTTTCGATCCGGCGCAAGTGGATGAAGAAATATGGCAAATCCTTCAAGGTGCAGGCCATGCCCGAGTTCCACATGCTGCAGTACAATTTCCAGAACGCCAACGGCGACGACATCAAGATCTGATTGCCGGGACGTTGAAAAAAAACCATCGTAGAGACGCATTGCCTTGCGTCTCTACTTTTTTATTATTTTTGCCCCCAAATAACACCATAACCGAACCACTGAACAACAGAACACTATGAAAGATATCGTACTGAGCGGCATCCGGCCTACCGGCAACCTCCATCTCGGCAATTACTATGGCGCGGTCCGCAGCTTCGTCAAGATGCAGGAGGACTACAACTGCTATTTCTTTATCGCCGACTGGCATTCGCTCACCACCCATCCCAAGCCGGAGAACATCCAGCGGTCGGCCCGGACCATCCTGGCCGAATACCTGGCCTGCGGCATCGATCCCGAAAAGGCCACCATCTACATCCAGAGCGACGTGCCCGAGACCATCGAGCTCTATCTCTATTTCAACATGAACGCCTATATCGGCGAGTTGGGCCGTGTGACGACCTTCAAGGAAAAGGCACGTCAGCAACCCGACAACGTCAATGCCGGCCTCTTCACCTATCCGACACTGATGGCCGCAGACATCCTGCAACACCGGGCCAAATGGGTGCCCGTGGGCAAGGACCAGGAACAGAACATGGAGATGGCCCGCAAGTGTGCCCGCCGTTTCAACAACATCTACGGTGTGGAGTTCTTCCCCGAGCCGCAGAACTACTACTTCGGAGGCGACGCCGTCAAGGTGCCCGGCCTCGACGGATCGGGCAAGATGGGCAAGAGCGATGGCAACTGCATCTACCTCTTCGAGGACGAGAAGACCGTGCGTAAGAAAGTGATGCGCGCCGTCACCGACAACGGGCCGCAAGAACCCAACAGCCCCAAGCCGGAGGTCATACAGAACCTCTTCACCATGATGGGTATCGTCAGCGCTCCCGAAACCGTGAAATACTTCGACGAAAAGTGGAACGACTGCACCCTCCGATACGGCGACATGAAGAAACAACTTGCCGAAGACATGGTCCAGACCCTGAACCCCATCCGCGAACGCATCCAGGAGTTCTCGTCCGACACTGAACGCCTCGACCGCATTGCCCGTATGGGTGCCGAAAAGGCCCGCGAGAGTGCCTCCAAGACCCTCAACGAGGTGAGAAAGATCATCGGCTTCCGTCCCTATTGACTTTTGTCTTCCGTTTTCTGAATTCAATCTTATGGGTGACTTTGTAACATACGAAAAGATTCCGGAGCGGGCGGTGCTCATAGCGGTTGCCTCCAAGAAACAAAGCCGTGAGCGTACCGAGGAATACCTCGACGAACTGTCCTTCTTGTTGGAGACGGCCGGTGGCGTGCCTGTGGCCCGTTTTGTGCAGGCCATGGACCATCCTTCGAGCGTGAGCTATCTCGGCTCGGGCAAGCTGGAGGAGATCCATCAATACATCAAGGCGGCAAATATCGAAATAGCCGTCATCGATGACGAGCTGAGCGCCACCCAAGCCCGCAACATGGAACAGGCCCTGGAGTGCCGCGTGCTCGACCGTACCAGCCTCATCCTCGACATCTTCGCTTCCAACGCCCATACAGCACACGCCAAAGCCCAGGTGGAGCTGGCACAATACCAGTATCTGTTGCCTCGGCTGACCCGTATGTGGACCCACCTGGAACGCCAACGGGGCGGTATCGGCATGCGCGGACCCGGCGAGACCCAGATCGAGACCGACCGTCGATTGATTCTGGATCGCATTGCCGCCTTGAAAGAGAAGCTCAAGGAGATCGACATGCAGAAGACCGTGCAGCGCAAGAACCGGGGCAAGCTGGTGCGCGTAGCCCTGGTGGGCTACACCAACGTGGGCAAGTCCACCATCATGAACCTGCTGAGCAAGTCGGAGGTCTATACCGAGAACAAGCTCTTTGCCACCCTCGACACCACCGTCCGCAAGGTGGTGGTGGAAAACCTGCCTTTCCTCTTGTCCGACACCGTCGGGTTCATCCGCAAGTTGCCGCACCATCTGGTGGAGTCGTTCAAGTCTACGCTCGACGAGGTGCGTGAGTCCGACATCCTGCTCCATGTGGTCGATATCTCGCATCCCGACTTCGAGGCGCAGATGGAAGTGGTGAACCAAACCCTCGCCGAGCTGGGTTGTGCCGACAAGAAGACCATCGTCGTCTTCAACAAGACCGACGCCTATACATGGGAGGAGAAAGACCCCGACGATCTCACCCCGCCTACCAAGCGCAATGTCTCCTACGAGGAGCTGAAACGGACTTGGATGGCCAAGATGAACGACAACTGCATCTTCATCTCCGCCAAGAACCGCGACAACTATCAGGAATTCAGAGACTTGCTCTATAAAGAGATCCGCGACATGCACGCCATCCGCTATCCCTACGATAATTTCTTGTATTGACATGTTCCTCATCGACACCCATACCCACGTGTATGATCCCGAATTCGACCTCGATAGGGATGAAGCCGTTCAACGTGCGTTGGATGCAGGCGTGGGGATGCTGCTCATGCCCAATGTGGATGCCTCCACGATCCAACCCATGCTGGAAGCGTATGGACGTTTTCCCGACTGCACCCGCGTGATGATGGGCCTCCAACCCGAAGAGGTGAAAGCGGATTATAAAGCGGTACTCGCCCTCATGGAGAACGAACTGGAACGTGGCATATATATAGGTGTGGGCGAAATCGGACTCGACTTGTATTGGGACGCCAGCTTCGAGAAGGAGCAAATCGATGCCTTCGAGACCCAGCTGGGATGGGCCAGGCAGCTCGGATTACCGCTTTCCATCCACTGCCGCAATGCCTTCGGCTTGATGGTCCGCATCCTGGAGAAACACCAGGATGGCGCTTTGAAAGGGGTGATGCATTGCTTCACCGGCACCGAAGAAGAAGCCAAGGCGTATCTCGACCTGGGCTTCCATCTGGGTTTGGGTGGCGTGACTACCTACAAGAGCTGCAACGTGCGCGAATTCCTGCACAATATTTCACCGGAACGTATCGTTTTGGAGACCGATGCGCCCTATCTCTCACCCGTGCCCCACCGCGGCAAGCGGAACGAACCCGCCTTCTTGGCGGATACCGCCAAAAGCATCGCGGAAAGCTATGGGGTGCCCTTGGAAGAGGTCGCTGAAATCACCACACGCAACGCTAAAATACTCTT
The DNA here is from genome assembly GCA_016291135.1 of Bacteroidales bacterium. Lineage (GTDB taxonomy): Bacteria > Bacteroidota > Bacteroidia > Bacteroidales > F082 > Limimorpha. Next base: position 244,629 of record JAEFAE010000001.1, on the reverse strand, counting down.
CGGAATCTAAAAAAACCTATCTTTGCCACTGAAATCAGTCCTGTCTTCTGACTTCCAAATTCTAAAAGAGAATGACCCAAAAAGAAGAAACTTCCATCCTGGTGCTCTACACCGGCGGCACCATCGGCATGATGCAGGATCCCAAGACGGGAGCCTTGGTGCCTTTCGATTTCGACAACATCTACAAGCATCTGCCGGTCTTGCAGAACTTCGGCTACCAGATCGACTTCTACTCGTTCGACCCGCTCATCGACTCGTCCAACATGTCGCCTGACTTTTGGGCCAAGCTGGCGCAGAAGATCACCGAAAACTACGAGCAGTATGACGGCTTTGTGGTGCTGCACGGCTCCGACACCATGGCCTACACGGCCTCGGCGTTGAGTTTCATGCTCGAGAACCTCAACAAGCCGGTGGTGCTTACGGGTTCGCAGCTGCCGATGGGCGTGGTGCGTACCGACGGTCGGGAGAACTTCCTGGCCGCCATCGAGATCGCCGCCGCCAAGGAAGACGACACCGCCATCGTGCCCGAGGTGTGCATCTTCTTCCAGGACCAGCTGCTCCGCGGCAACCGCACCACCAAGTTCAACGCCGAGAACTTCAACGCCTTCGCCTCGACCAATTACCCCGGGCTGGCCGAAGTGGGCGTGCACATCAAATACAACAAGGATCGCATCCTGAAACCCAACTTCAAGAAACTGAAGCTGCATACCAACATGGACCGCAACGTGGGCATCCTGAAGCTGTTCCCCGGCATCTCGGAGGACTTTGTCCGTCATGCCCTGCGCACCCCGGGATTGAAAGCGATGGTGTTGGAGACCTTTGGGTCGGGCAACGCCACGACGGCCGACTGGTTCCTCGATGCCCTTAAGGAAGCCATCGACCGGGGCATGGTCATCCTCAACATCACCCAGTGCAAGGGGGGCTCCGTTGAGATGGGACGCTACGAGACCAGTCTCGACATGGCCCGCATCGGCGTCGTCAGCGGATACGACCTCACCACTGAGGCGGCCGTCGCCAAACTGATGTACCTGATAGGGGAGGGCCTTTCGAGGGAGAAAGTCATTGAAATCCTTGGGGTTTCGATTCGGGGCGAGATGACGAAATCGTAGAATTTGAAAAAAAATGCCCTTTCTTTGTTTTTGAAACGAAAAGTTTTGTAATTTTGGCAACGATTTTTTTTGGAGAGATGTCCGAGTGGTTTAAGGAGCACGCCTGGAAAGTGTGTGTACTCCAAAAGGGTACCGCGGGTTCGAATCCCGCTCTCTCCGCCAAACGGAAAATGAAATAGTAGTAATCACAACATTAACTCAATCATGAAAAAATTAATTGCTTTACTCACGATTGTTGGTTTTATGACTTTTGGAATCAGCAATCTCTTTGCTCAAGAAGAGCAAGCTCAACCTGAAGCCGCAACGACCGAACAGGTTGCTGAAACCGTAGCCCCCGCTGTGGAAGAGGCTGCTACCACCGACCTTACCCCCGCCGAAGGCCCTGTGACCTTCCGTGAATCCATCAAGAAGCAGTTCATCGACGGTGGTCCTGCCTTCATGGGCATCGTGTTGATCATCTTGCTGCTTGGTATGGCCATCTCCATCGAGAGAATCATCTATCTGACCATGGCCGACGCCAACTCCAAGAAGCTCCTTGCGGGCATTGAGGAAAAGATGAAAGCCGGTGATGTGGAAGGTGCCAAGAACCTCTGCAAGAACACCCGCGGTCCGGTGGCCAGCATCTTCACCCAAGGTTTGATTCGTCTCCAGGACGGCCAATCCCTGGAAGAGGTTGAGAAATCCCTCGTTTCCTACGGTGCCGTTGCCGCTGGCAAGCTCGAAAGCGGTTTGAGCTGGATCGGCCTCTGCATCAGCTTGGCTCCTATGTTCGGATTCATGGGTACCGTTATCGGTATGATCAAGGCCTTTGACGACATCGCCGCTGCCGGTGACATGAGCCCCACGGTTGTCGCCTCCGGTATGAAGGTCGCTCTGTTGACCACCGTGTTCGGTCTGATCGCCGCTATCATCCTTCAGATTTTCTTCAACTTCATCGCTTCAAAAATCGAAAAAATCACGAGCGACATGGAGAATGCCTCCATCAGCTTTATGGATATCCTCGTTAAATACAACAAATAATAAGTACTAATCATGAACGGTAAGCTTTCAAATATCGGAAAGTGGGTCTTTGGTGCCCTGGCGCTCGTCACGGTGATCCTGGCTATCATGTTTTACCTGGATCTCAAGAATGAGGGTCGCACCAACTTGATCCTGAATTGGGGCTACATCTTGATTATACTTGGCATCGTTATCGCAATTTTATCAGTTATCATCTCTGGTGTTGTCAAAGGCATCAATCTCAAGAAGATCTTAATTGCTTTGGCTGCGATTGTCATTATTGGAGTTGTAGCATACATCATGTCGAGAGGCAGTTTCGGCGTCGAATACGCCACGGGTGAGCATGTCTATTCAGGCAAAACCCACGGCTTGGTCGAATGGGGCCTCAATTTCTTCTATGTAACACTTGGAGTTAGCATTCTTGCAATTCTCTATTCCGTTATCAGATCAGGTAGATAAAAACATTTCATCATGGCCAAGAAAGTTCCAGAAATCAATTCTAGTTCGCAGGCTGACATAGCATTCTTGCTGTTGTGTTTCTTCCTGATGACCACCTCCATGGACGTGGACTACGGTATCACCCGTCGTCTGCCTCCTCCGGTGGAGCAAAACGACGACGACGTCAAGGTCAAGGAAAGAAACGTGATGAATGTTTTGATTAACAAGAATAACAAGCTGATGGTCAACGGCCGTCCTTCGGATATTTCCACGTTGAAGGAAGATGCCAAGAACTTCATGACCCCGCGCCCGGGCGACGAAACCGCTCCGGAAGTGGAACCCAAGACGTTTGATCTTTTGGGCGAAGTCATGATGTCGAAGGGCGTGATTTCCTTGCAGAACGACCGCGGTACATCATACGCTATGTATATCAGTGTGCAGAATGAGCTGGCACGTGCCTTCAACGAATTGAAGGAAGATATGGCTTGGAAACATTTCCATAAGCATTTCGACCAGCTCAACGAAGATCAAGCAAAAGCTGTCAACGATGCAGTTCCTGTACGTGTCAGTGAGGCAGAACCCGCAGAATATTAATAAGGAGGAAAAGATATGGGTAAATTCAGAAAAGAAGGTAAAAAGGAAGTGCCGCAAGTCAGCACGTCGTCCTTGCCGGATATCGTTTACATGTTGATCTTCTTCTTTATGATCACCACTTCGATGCGTGATGTCGAACTGAAAGTCAAGACTGCCATGCCTAAGGCGACTGAGATCCAGAAGCTCGAAAAGAAGGCGTTGGTCAGCTCCATCTACATCGGCCCTCCGCGTGACGCCAAACTCGGTACCGAGTCGCGTATCCAGCTGAACGACCAGTTCGCTCGTCCGGATGACATCGCCGACTGGGTGCTTCAGGAGCGTGAAGCGCGCAACGAGGCCGACCGTCCGCTGCTCACCACGGCGCTGAAGGTGCATCGTGATACCCGTATGGGTGTCGTCACCGACGTGAAGCAGGAGCTTCGTAAAGTGGGTGCGTTCCGTATCAACTATACGACCCTCAAGGGCAGTGCGCTCGAGAACTAAGAAGCAGGACGCTTCGAATGAAAAAAGGATGCCTTTCGGCATCCTTTTTTCGTTTTCGGGTGGTCCCACTAGGGCTTGAACCTAGGACCTACTGATTATGAGTCAGTTGCTCTAACCAACTGCGCTATGGGACCGCAAAAATTCGGAACATCTGTCGTCTGCAGCGGATTATTCCTTATATTTGCCTTGCAAAAGTACAAACTTTTTTGAAAAGATGGATAAAATCAAACATATCATTTTCGACCTTGGTGGCGTGATTCTCGACATTGACGAGAATATGGCCGTTCACGAATTGGAAAAACGCGGTGTTGACCTGCATTTGATCGAGGGCGAGGCGTTCCGTTCCATCGATAACCGGTTCGAGCGGGGCATCCTCACGGCTGCTTCGTTCCGACGGAAGGTGAAGGAGTTGGTCGGCCTTCCCAAACTCTCGGATGCCGACTTCGACTACATCTGGAACGCCATCTTGCTCGATATCCCCCGCGAGCGCATCCAAGCCCTCGAAGAGATCAAGGAGCACTACCACATTTTCCTGATGAGCAACACCAACGAGATCCATTACGACCTCTATGTGCGTGACCTCCAGTTGCGTTTCGGCTACAAGCAGTTCGACGACCTGTTCGACAAGTCGTATTTCTCTTTCGACGTGCATTTGCTGAAGCCGGATCCGCTGTTTTTTGAGTACATCCTTGAGCAGCAAGGCCTGAAGCCGCAGGAGACCCTCTTCATCGACGACAGCCCGGCCAACATTGCCGTAGCCCGTCAATTGGGCATCCACACCTATCACATCCATCGCGATGAGTTGGTGCGCAACCTGTTCAAAGACGGCATCCTGCGTCCCGATGTGGCCCTCGACGTGGATCGTTGAGGGTTATGTTGCTGAGGGCGATGGCCCGTCCCAGGGCGCTCCTTTCACCTCGTTTAGGATGTTGCCGACCTCCTCGGCGGTCTTGGCTTCCATCAACCGTATCTTGTAAGGCTTGAAGTTGGGCATGCCTTTAAAATAGGAGCCCCAATGCTTTCGGATTTCCATGATGGCGACCCGTTCCCCTTTCCATGCCACCGATCGTTCCAGCTGAATCTGGGCGATGCGTATGCGTTCTTCGAGACTGGGAGGTGGTAGTTCCTCACCCGTTTCGAGATAATGTCTGATTTGCCTGAAAAGCCACGGATTTCCGTAGGTGGCGCGTCCGATCATCAAACCATCCACGCCGTAGGTGTCCTTGAAATGTTGGGCGGAGGGTCCGTCCACGACATCGCCGTTGCCGATGATGGGGATGTGCATCCGGGGGTTGTTTTTCACCGCACCGATCAGCGTCCAATCGGCGGGCTCGCTGTATTTGGTGGTGCGCAGCCGCCCGTGGATGGTCAGGGCAGCGATGCCTACGTCTTGCAGCCGCTCGGCGATCTCCACAATGTCTTTGTGCGCCTCGTCGTAACCCAAACGGGTCTTCACGGTGACCGGGAGGTCCACCGCCTTGACCACTGCTTCGGCGATGGCTACCATCTTGGGGATGTCGTTCATGATGCCCGAACCGGCTCCTTTGGAGGCCACCTTCTTGACCGGGCAACCGAAGTTGATGTCGATCAAGTCGGGGTGGGCGGTTTCGGCATAGCGTGCGGCGGCCACCATGGGTTCCACGGCGTTGCCGAAGATCTGCACCCCGAAGGGACGCTCAAAGGCGTCGAAATCCAGCTTTTTGATGCTCTTCACACTGTCGCGGATCAACCCGTCGGAGGAGATGAACTCGGAATAGACCAGATCGGCCCCAAACAGCTTGCAGACATGGCGGAACGGAGGGTCGCTGACGTCTTCCATCGGGGCCAGCAGGAGGGGGTAGTGGTCAAATTCTATGTTGGCAATCTGATACATTTGGCTAATTTGCTGCAAAAATACTACTTTTGCAATCGATAACGTTTGTTTTGCCATGGATGAATTCAAGAAAAACCTCGTTCGATCCACCGGGATGCGTGTCTTCATCTACCTGTTGGCCTTGTTGGTGTGCTCCCTGGTCGGTGGCGTCCTGACACTCTTGCTGGCAGCAGGCAACGACATTGTCATGCTCAAGATCGGCCAAGGGTTGAGTTCGCTACTGATTTTTGTGGCGCCACCCTTGATCCTGTATGGTTTTACCCGTCACGAGCCCATGCGGGCCATCGGCTTCCGCAAGTCGGTCAGCGCCTGGATGCTGCTCATCGGCGTGGCGGTGATGTTTGCTTCTCTTCCTGTGACCAACCAGCTCACGACCTGGAACGAGAAGATGAGCCTCGGCGCCTTTAAGGCATTGGAGGACCTGCTGAAGCAGATGGAAGACACGGCAGGCGACCTGACTGAGCGAATGTTGCAAGTGGACACCGTTTGGGGACTGCTGTTCAACCTCCTCGTCATTGCCCTTATTCCCGCTCTGGGCGAAGAGCTGACCTTCCGTGGGATGCTGCAGCAGGCCCTGGTGAAAGGCTGCAAGAACGCCCATGTGGGCATCTTCCTCTCGGCGGCGATCTTCTCTTTCATCCATTTCCAGTTTTATGGGTTTTTGCCACGGATGTTCCTGGGCCTCTTGTTGGGTTATATGTTCTACTATTCCGGCTCGCTTTGGACCAGCATCCTGATGCATTTTGTCAACAACGGCGCTGCAGTGGTGGTGGCCTATTTCGAGCAACGGAACCAGATCTCGACCTCAGTCGAGGACTTTGGCGCCACCGACAGCCCCATAATACTCGTTGCCAGTTTGATGGCGACGGTCCTGCTGATTGTATTGTGTAGTAAAATAAAATATAAATATGGAAGAAACTAACGATAATCCCCGTACCGAGCTGGAAGAACTCGGTGAATTTGGGCTGATCGACCAGCTGACCCAGGACTTTCCCTTGCGCAACGCCTCCAGCCTGAAAGGGGTCGGCGACGATGCCGCGGTGATCGACCATGCAGGTGACCGCACCCTGGTCTCAGTAGACCTCCTGCTTGAGGGCGTGCATTTCGACATGACCTACACGCCGTTGAAACACCTGGGCTACAAGGCTGCCGTGGTCAACTTCTCCGACATCTATGCCATGAATGGCACCCCGACCCAGATCGTGGTAGGTTTGGGGGTTTCGAACCGCTATTCGGTGGAGGCCTTGGATGAGCTGTATGCCGGCATCCGGCTGGCCTGTGAGGCCTACGGGGTGGACTTGGTCGGTGGCGACACCACCTCAAGCCGTTCTGGCCTGGTGATTTCCATCACGGTCATCGGACGGGCCAAAGACGAAGACGTGGTCTACCGAAATGGGGCGCAACCCAACGACCTGCTCTGTGTGAGCGGCGACCTGGGCGGTGCCTATATGGGGCTGCTGATCTTGGAACGCGAGAAGGCCGAGTATATGGCCAACCCGAACATGCAACCCCAGCTGCAAGGCTTCGACTACGTGTTGGAACGCCAGCTGAAACCCGAGGCCCGGAAGGATGTGGTGGCCCGGTTGAAGGAACTGGGCATCAAACCGACTTCCATGATCGACATCTCCGACGGGCTGGCCTCAGAGGTGCTGCACCTCTGCAAGGAGTCGGGCGTGGGTTGCCAACTCTACGAAGACAAGATCCCGCTCGATCCCTCCACCTCGAAAACCGCCAAGGACTTCCAGATCGTGCCCAGCGTGGCAGCCCTCAGCGGCGGTGAGGACTACGAGCTGCTCTTCACCATTCAGCAGAAGGATTACGAGAAGATCCAGCAGATGAGCGAGGACGTCACGGTCATCGGCTACATGACGGCCGACAAGGGCATCGCAGAGCTGATCACGCCCGATAACCACGTCATCCCGCTGAAGGCGCAGGGATGGAACCATTTTAAGGGAACGCATTGATGGGTGAAAGGTGAACGATACCGTTAAATCCATATTGTCCATCTTGCCCAACAAGCCCGGGGTGTACCGTTACTTCGACAAGGACGGCACCTTGATCTATGTGGGGAAGGCGAAGAACCTCAAACGCCGTGTTTCCAGCTATTTCAACAAGGAACAGACGGGCAAGACGCGGGTGTTGGTATCGCATATCGCCGACATCAAATTCATCGTCGTGGAGTCGGAGTCGGAGGCCCTGCTGCTCGAGAACAACCTCATCAAGCAGTACAAGCCCCGGTACAACATCATGCTCAAGGACGACAAGACCTATCCTTGGATCTGCATCAAAAAGGAGGCTTTCCCTCGCGTTTTCCTGACACGCAGGAAGGTGAACGACGGATCGGACTACTTTGGCCCTTATCCGTCGGTGCGTACGGCGCATGTGCTGCTCGACTTGCTCCGTCAGGTCTATCCCATCCGTTCCTGCAACACCACGCTGACCCTGGCCAATGTAGCGAAGGGGAAATACCGTGTCTGCCTCGACTACCACATCCACAAGTGTGCAGCCCCCTGTGTGGGTGAGGTCTCGCAGGAGGCGTATCTCCAGATGATCGCCGAGGTGCGCGAGGTGATCCGGGGCAACTTGCAGGGCGTCTTGAGAGGGCTGAAGGCCCAGATGATGGACCTCGCTTCGCGCATGGAGTTTGAGGAGGCCCAGCTGGTCAAGGAGAAATACGAGCTGCTGGAGCACTATCGCAGCCGGTCCACCGTGGTCAGCACGACCATCCATAACGTGGATGTGTTCTCCTTTGTGGATGCGGACGGGCTGTTCTATGTCAACTATATGAAGGTGGTGGAGGGCGCTGTGGTCCAGTCGCACACCGTCGAGATGAAACGCAAGCTGGAGGAGCCTCCCGAGGAGTTGCTCTCGTTGGCGGTCACCGATCTGCGACAGCAATTTGAGAGCCAATCCACCGAGGTGGTCCTGCCCTTGAAACCCGACTTCGACCTTGGGGACGTCACGGTAACGGTTCCGCAACGCGGCGACAAGCAAAAACTGTTGGAACTGTCGCGTCGTAACGCCCTGCAATACAAGATGGACCTCGAAAAGCAACGCACGCTGGTCGATCCCGAACGCCATCAAAAGCGGGTGCTCAACCAACTCAAGGAAGCGTTGCACCTGCCCAAGCTGCCCGAGGTGATGGAGTGTTTCGACAACTCGAACTTCCAAGGCGACTATCCGGTGGCGGCCATGGTGCAGTTCGTCAACGGCAAGCCCAACAAGAACGCCTACCGGCATTTCAACATCAAGACGGTGACAGGGCCCGACGACTATGCCTCCATGAAAGAGGTGGTGCGTCGGCGCTATTCCAGGCTCATCGAAGAGGAGAAACCCCTGCCTGACCTGATCATCACCGATGGTGGCAAGGGGCAGATGGAGGTGGTGCGCGAGGTGATCCAAGACGAGCTTCACGTCGATATCGCCATTGCCGGCTTGGTCAAGGACGACAAGCACCGCACTCGCGAGATGCTCTTCGGCTTTCCGCCACGGGCGGTGGGAGTCAAGCCCGACTCCGAGATCTTCCGTCTGCTGACCTTCATGCAAGATGAGGTGCACCGTTTCGCCATCACCCACCATCGCAAGAAGTTCGAGAAGGGATTCCTCCACTCTGAGATGGCCGACATCAAAGGCATCGGCAAGGCCACGGCCGAAAAGCTCTTGCTGGAGCTGAAGTCGGTCAAGGCCATCAAGGAGGCTCCGCTCGAGACCTTGACCTCCTTGGTCGGGCCTGCCAAGGCGAAGTTGGTCTTCGACCATTTCCACCAAGCATAAAAAAAGGGCGCCCCGAAGGCGCCCTTTTTGGTCTCGTTTACCTCAAGAATTACTGGAGCTTGAAGTTGACAGGAAGGATGTAGCTGACACGCACGGCCTTGCCACGCTGTTTGCCGGGTTTCCATTTCGGCATCGACTTCACGACACGCATAGCTTCTTCGTCGCAACCGCCGCCGAGGGAACGCAGCACCTTCACGTTGGAGACGGAACCGTCGGGCTCGACCACGAAGTTGACGAACACACGGCCTTGGATACCGCTCTCACGGGCCATCTGAGGATACTTGATGTTCTTTTGGAGGTACTCGGCCAGTTTGGCAGTACCGCCCGGGAAGTCAGGCATCTCTTCCACAATTTGGAAGATCTCCTGTTCCACCACTTCCTCTTCAACCACCTCGGGAGCCACATACTCCTCGATCACTTCGTTCTGGTCGACTTCGGCGTTGATCTCCACGTCATCCACCTCCACGTCGTCTTCCACGACCTGGATCTGGGTGGTCTGCTTCGGGACTTCAACAGGCTGGGGCTTCTGCTCTTGCTTGGTGATCTCAACCATCTCTTCTTCAACGATTTCGACGGTTCTTCCGACATCGGCAAGCTCGCGCTTGTCGTAGCTCTTGATTTCGAATACGACCCAAGCCAAGATCAAGCTGATGATCAAACCGATTTGGGTGAACATCAATTTCTTGTTCTCGAGATTTGCTTTCGGTGATTTTTTCTCTTCCATGGTTATAGCGTTTTTGTCATTTCACAATTTTGCGTTGCGAAAATACAAATTATTTATTTACGAAACGATTCATTCTTCAATTTATTTCCTTTTTGAGAGAAAAAAACGAACAGGGCTACGCCCAGCAGGCTGCCGATCAGGTCGGCCAGCCCATCGTACACACTGCCCACCCGTCCCGGAATCAGGCATTCCTGCATCACCTCGGTCAAGGCGCCGTAGCCGATGCCGATGGCCATGGTGAGCAGGCAGGCCTTGCGCCGATAGGTCGTTCCGCGCTCCCGATAGGGCTTGCGGTATCCCCATAGGCAACAGAACGCGAAGGCGAGGTACATGAGCAGGTGGGCTACCTTGTCGATGCCCAATGCGGGCTTCACCTTGGGCAACAAGGAACCCGGAAGCCCTGTAAGCAGTAGGATCACTGCGGCACAGAAGACTCCCGGGTAACTATTTCTCGTGAATCGTTCCAAAAGGGGAATCACTTGATCTTCTCTTCGTAAGCGGCGGCGTCGAGGAGTTCGTCCAGGTCGGCCACATTGCTCACTTTGATCTTCAGCATCCAGCCTTCACCGTAAGGATCGGTGTTGACCAGCTTGGCGTTCTCTTCGTCGGCCAGGGTTTCGTTGACTTCGACGACTTCGCCGGCAACCGGCATCATCAGCTCGGCAGAGGTCTTCACGGCCTCAACGGCGCCAAAGACTTCCTCGGCGTCGAGGGTCTCGCCCACGAGGTCGGGATCGATGTCGATGAAGGTGATGTCACCCAGTTCGTGTTGTGCATAATCAGTGATGCCGATGTAGCCGAATTCGCCTTCGAGACGGATCCATTCATCGTCTTTCGTGTACTTCAGATTGGTTGGAATGTTCATTTTTTTATTGTGTTAGGTTGTTAACGATTTGCGCTGCCAAAATTACATATTTTACCGCTTGCCGCTGCATTTTCTTGAAAAAAACGTGCCCATCATTGTGCCAGGTTGAATCGGATCAGCACGCCGGCAAAGGTGGAGGAGGTCGGGAACGAAGTGGAGATGAACGGGTTGTTCATGTCGCGCTTGAAGAAGGCCTGGGCGCTCAAGCGGGTGCTGAACTGGTAGTCGGCGGTGAGGTAGACGTTGATCTTGTTCTGACCGGCCGACACCTGGCTGTTGCGCTCGTCGATGCGACGGAGCACGGTCTTGTCGTACTTGAATCCGATGTCCAACTTCAGCACCAGGTCGTTCTTGATGGTCTTCTTGCCTTTGTTGCCCGTCATGGAGGTGATGTTGAAGCTCAGCCCCTTGATGCGGTAGCCGGCGCCGAAGACCAACTCCCTGCCGTTGACCTCGGTGAGCTGGTTGTTGGAGAAGCTCATGGTGAGGGCACGTGACTTCTTGTACTGGAAGTTGGCGGTCAGGCTGTTCTGGAAGCCCATGTCGATACCGAACAAAGGCATGAACTGCTCGTTGAGCATCACCTGGGTGATGTCGTATTTCGAGATGATGTTGGTGCTGTTCTCGAAGGTCTGGATCGGGTTGTTCTCGTTGTAATAGACGTTGCTCGCCCAGTTGCTGATGGTATAGGTGGAGCGGTAGTTGTGCGTGAGGTTGATGGTCTTGAAGATGGCACCTATGGCAGGGATGTTGGTGAGCCCGTTATAGGTTATCGACCAGTTGGGGAACGGGATCTTCTGGAACGGGGTGAGGCTGATGCTCGAGGCGTCCTGGCCCGAATAGGCCGACAGGAAGGAGTAGAGCAGCACGTCCATGTTGGAAGCGCCATAGCCTTGTGGGAAGTAGGCTCCGGCGATGGTGTCGAAGTAGTAGTTTTGCACGTGTTCCACCCATTGCGGGTTGTTTTGGGCGATGCGGTCGGCGATGACGGCGCGGTTGGCGAGCATCTGGTCGAAGAGGGTCGACTCGTTGTCGTCGGCGTCGTAGTTGACCTGGAAGGCCGTCCTCAGCAGCATGGTGGAGGCGGTGAAGTTGCCTCCGTTGGTGGGCGTGAAGATCTCGAACTCACCCATGGGGTTGGCACGGAAGTAATGCTGGTAGTTGTCGGCATAGTTCCGGTTGCCTTGAATGTCGAACTTGAAACCGCTGAAGGGCTCGCAGTTGATGCGGTAGCTGATGGTCTCCGTGTTACGCCTGACGTAGGGTTGGCTGAGGATGGAATCGGTGGTGAGCCATCCGTTGGCGACGGCGTCGCCGTAGATGCTGTGGGGCAAACCGGCCACAAACTCCCATCCGGGCGCGCCGTTGGTGCCGCTCAGGCCCACCCAGTCGGGCGTGGGCATGAATCCGGGTAGGATCTGTCCGCCGTTGACGCTGTAGGTTCCGGACACTTTCTTCACCATGGTGAGGATCTTCAGTCCGCCGTCGAGCAGTACCTTGCCGACGTTGACGCTCGATTTCATGGTCGTGCTGTCCGACACCTGACCCTTGTTGTCGTCCTTGCCCTTCTTCGTGTCTTTGCCCTTGGCGTCCTTGCCCCGTTGGTTGTTGCCTCGCCTGCTTGCGGGAGCGTTGAGCTTCTTCAGGTAAGGAACGCTGTTGTAGATCTTGGTGAAGTCGAGGGTGGCGTTGCCTTGGATGGAATGGGTGTTCTCGATCGTGTTGCCCAGGCGCGACTGGATGGATTGGGCCGAGGCGGTCCAGAAGTACTGGCCTTGGTAGGAGGCACTGGCAGTGACCCAGTTGAGCAGCGGCAGCTTGTTGATCGGGACGGTATAGTTGACGTTGACCGTTTGGTGGAAGCGCGACATGGAGCCCAGGTGCCGCAACTCGTTCTTGATGGTATCCTGGTACATCGTCCACTCGGCGGTGCCCTGGTCGGGATGACCGGCGGGCTCGTAGATGTAGGCTTGGGCTTCGGCGGAATAGTCCAGGTTCAGGCCACGGGTCAGGTCGTACCGGAACTGGTAGTTGCGGTTCCAGTCCCATTGCTTGGAGTAGGTCGGGTTGATGATGATCTCGCCGCCGCTCTTGTTGCGCATCAGCTTCTCCGAGTAGTAGCGGTACATCTCCGTGTTGAACGACATGCTCTTGGGCAGGTAGTAGAAGTTGAAGTCCTTGATCAGGGCGAGGTACGACTTGGAGGCCCATTTCTTCGAGGCGAAGGGGGCGACGTTCTTCGGGTTGCCCACGTAGTTGTATCCCAGGCTTCCCCGGTAGGTCTTCACGTTGAAGTATTCGATGTCGGTGTTCTCCTGATTGGTCTCGCTGTAGGCGAACGAGAAGTTGAAGTTCTCGATGTCGTAGATGTGAACGGTAGGCATGTTGCCGCCGCGGCTCATGTTGTTCGGATCCCTCCGGTTGGAGGTTCCCGGGTCTTGTGACTTGTCGTCGCTTCTCTTGTTCTTCTTGGCCACCCGTTCCTTGCGCACGTTCATCAAGTTGATGTTCTTGAATTGCGTCATGTTGTGGACGATGGCCGTCAGCGAGTCGCGTTCCTTCTGGCTGGGCATCATGGCGAGTGCGTCGTTGAGCTTGATGTCGGGATCGTAGGGGTTGTACATCGGGGTGGTGACGTTCTTGCCGTAGTCGATGTGGAGCGGCACCTTCAGTCCGGTGTTCTCCACGAATTTGCCGAGTTGCAGGTCGGTGGAGACGCTGAACTGGGAGTGGGCCTCGAAGGTGTTGTCGATGATGTCGCTGTCGAGGGCGGCGAAGCCTCCTGAGCTGTATGACCCGCTCACGACCACGCGACCCAAGTCGGCCAGGGTGGCTTCCACACGGCCGGTGCCGGCATAGCCTCCATTGCTGCTGAGGTCGGTCAAACGGAGCTCGTTGATCCAGATCACGGCGCTCTTGGGCTCACCGTCGTCATGGCCGTCAAGCTGTTGGCGTTTCGGGTTGCGGACGCCGATCATGATGGCCTCCACGTCGCTGATGGTCGGGTTACCGATCACCTTGATGGTGTGGAAGTAGTCTTGGTTGTCGACCGTGCCCTTGCGGAAGCGTTCGGAATAGATGAAATTCAAGCGTACGTTGCTTCCCGGGCGGTTCATGGCGGCGTTGCGGTTGGCCTTGACGGTCACCAGGTCTTCGAGCTCGATCTCGATGTTGTTGATCTCCGGCCAGATCACGTCTTTGTTGGTGTAAGCCGTATACCAGGGCGTCATCTTCAGCGGGATCTCGTATTCATAGTAGTTCTCGGTGAAGTCGGTTCCCAAACGCATGAAGAGGGTGAGGTCCTGGTCTTCGAGACGGTCTTCTTCGTGCGCCTTCTCGGCATGGACGAACATCTTGAGGTATTTGTACTGCCGCAGGTCGAAGTCGGCGGTCTTGTACACCGCACGGCCGTCACCGTCCACCAGGTTCTGGATGGTCATCTGCAGCGACTGCTCGTTGAGTTTGGTCACGGCCGTGGTACCGACCATCTGCTCTTGCTTGATGCCGGGCGGGATGACGTACGGGACGGGCGAACGGCGGCCGTTCTCTTCGAGGTTCACCGCCGACACGTCGAGCTTGGTGTTGTTGGCTTGGTCGTTGGGCTGGTATTCGCCGGGAGCTTGGATGCTCTGGCTGTAGGTTCTCCATTCGCCCTTCACCAGGTTCAGGGTGGCGAAACGCAATACGATGGGACGCTGGAAGTCGCGAAGGAACATTCTCATGAAGCGGATGGAGGTGTAGTCCTCGATATGGCCGATCACGCGGTCGGGCTGCTTGATCGGGATGCGGAACTGGTACCATTTCACGTTGGTCTTCTGTCCGTTGGCCAGGGTGATGTTGCTGGCCTCGAACACGTCGGCGATGTGGTTCTGTCCGACCACCATCTTACTGGGGTCGAGGTCGATCTCATATTGGTAGTAACGCTCCGACTCGCTCAGCGTGTTGTCGGAGTTCATGTCTTCGCCGTCGGGCAGCGTGGTGTTGCTGGTGGGGTAGGTCTCCACCCGTTGCGATTCGGAGGGCGAGTTGCCTTCCACGCCGTTGTAGTTCTTGTAACGTTCGAGGATGCTCTTGTGCAGCTCGTCGTTGTTCCATTCCGACGACCTGAAGTAGTGGTAGTTGTCGCCCGAAGGATCTTCCAAGGCCTTCTGGTAGGCGGCCGATTCCTCGCCGTAGTAGTCGCGGATGGGACTCAGGTAGGGGTCTTGGAAGAAGCTGCGCTCGTCGTCGTCGCGCAAGCCGTCGAAGCCGATGTCCTGGTATTGGCGGGCGTCGGGGTTGGTGCTGAAGGTGCCGACGAGGTCTTGCATGATGGGCACGCGACCCCAGATGGTGGTGTCCACATTGGCTACGTTTTCGTTTTCGGGCATGCCGTTCTCGTAGAACTTGCGTCCGTCGCGGAGCACGTCTTCCGAGATGTCACCCAGGTTGAAGTACAGCTTGCCGGGGTTGTTGGCGTATTCCTCGTCGATGAAGGGGTCCATCAGCCAGAACTCGATGTATTCGATGTTGGTGGCCTCGAAGTCGGTGGTCTCCATCCGCCGCATCATACCGGCCCAACGGCTTCCGGGGTTGTTCAGGGCGCCCTCCTCGTTGATACCGTAGGAGTAGGGACCGGGAGCGACGTCGAAGTTGTAGGGTCCGCGCTCTTCGGGGTAATAGGCCACGTTGAGCACGTTGATGTTGGTCGGGGTGCCCGCCTGGATGTCCTTGTTCGGGAAGATCTCGTTCTCGAGCACCTGACGGACGCTGTGCTTGGAGAGTTCGTCGGTGGTGATGTTCTTCGGCCGGATGGTGGTGTTGCGGTCGTAGAACACGTTGTGGTCGATGGTGTACCAGGCGAGCTTGGCCCTGTTCTTGCCGTACTCGAGTCCGGTATCGGCGCCGGCCTCGGGGAACAGGCCGTATTGGTGCTGGGGCGTGCTGGCGAGGTGCCAGTTGCTGTAGAGCCTCAGGTCGATGGTCGACTTGGCGCCTTCGAAGTCGTCGATGTAGGAGGTGCCCCGCTCACTGGCCGACCGGGAGAGGCCGGGGATGAACCGGGCGAATTCGCCATCGAAGTTGATGCGCGAAGGTGCCTTGGTGCTGATGCCGGGCAGCTTGTCGATGAAGTTGGTCAGCCAGCGGGCCTCGGTATGGTAACTGAGGTCGAAGCCGTAGATGGTATTGGAGATGGCTTCCTCGCCGTAGTTGATCTTCTGCGTATAGGAACGTTCGCCCAGGTAGAGGATGGTCCCACCCACCCTGAAGTCGGGGTTGAACTCATGTTCGATGCGGGATCCCAGGAAGGTCTTCTTCATGGCGCTGAAGCCGGAGTTGCTCTCCAGGGAGATGTTGATGGGGGTGCCCGAGTTGAGGATGCCTTCGTTGATGATGTTCACGCGGCCCAGGGTGTAGTCGACGGTGTAGTCCACGTTTTCGATGAGGGTGCGTCCGCCTGCAGTCACGGTCACCGAGCCTTGCGCCACATTCATCGCATTCAGGCTGATCTCGCTGCCCGACTGGGAGGAGTAGAAGCCGTGCAGGGCGAACTTGTTCTTTTCGGAGAACTGTTCGGCCGCGGTCTTGGTGGTGGTATAGAGGGAGTCGAAGGCGTATTTGTTGGCCAGCTCGATGTCGTCGGCGAAGATGCGGCGGAGGTGGCTTCCGAAGGGCTCCAGCACGGGGAAGTAGATGCGTCCGTTGGAGGAGTTGATGGTACCGCCGGAGGTGTGCGCCCCGTTGATG
Organism: Bacteroidales bacterium; assembly: GCA_016291135.1. Lineage (GTDB taxonomy): Bacteria > Bacteroidota > Bacteroidia > Bacteroidales > F082 > Limimorpha. Next base: position 228,043 of record JAEFAE010000001.1, on the reverse strand, counting down.
AAGTCGAACACGCCGTCGCCACCGGGGATGGGGTTGTTCTGCTGGGTCAGGTTGTCGAGTCCGAGTAGGTGCAGCAGCGACACGCCCTTGACGTCTTCAGGACCTTCGGTGAAATAGCCCATCGGCGTGCTGTTGGAGTTGCCGTTGTAGAAGATGTTCAGCATGAAGTCGGACGAGCTGATCTGGTAGGCCTTGATGTTGTACACGTTCTTCATCATCAGGTTCCAGATGGGCATGGAGGTGTTCACCGTGGTGCCGCGCAGCAGCTTGGCCACCAACACCTGCGGGGCGTTGACGCCTTGGTCGGAGAACTCACCCACTTGATAGACCTGGTCGCTGCCCACGATGGTATACTGGTAAGCCACCGCCAGGGTCTGGTTGGAGTTCAGGTTCACATTCAGCGAGATGAAACCCAACTTGGAGTTCAGGGAGTATTCCGTGGTGCTCAGACGGCGGGCGTTCTCGATCTTCTCGAAGTCGCGTCCGGAGGTCATGTAACCTTGCTTTCCGATGCGCAACGGGTCGCCCGACATGTAGTTCGTCACCGAGCTGATGCTACGGATCTGGGAAGTGTCGATCCGGGTCAGGAGGTCGTTGGCGCCGTTGCGGGGATAGATGACCGTGGTGTTGGCCGGCGCGATTTCGCTGTTATAGATCCATTCGTTCTTTCCTTCAGCTACATCGGTGAGTGCCAGAATGTTACGTGTGTCTTGGGTAGTGGAGTTGGTGTTGGTCACCCACACCTCGATCTTGGTGATGTTGATGCTGGAGGTGACGGTGGGCAAGGTGGACAGCGCGGCCTCGTACTGCTCCCTGAAGTACTGGCTCAGGAAGAAGTGGCGGTTTTCCTCGTAGTCGAGGCAGGAGATGTCGAACTCGTTGGTTTGGGCGCCCCCTTGCACGGCGATGTTGCGCGACTCGCTCTCCTGATAGGAAACCACCGAAGAGACGGTGGTCTTGCCGAACTTGAGTTTCGACTTGAGACCGAACAGGCGTTGGGTACCGGTGATGAGCGTGCTGTTGAGGGGGAAGCTCACGTCGCCCGCCTCAAGCAGCTGGATGATCTCGTCTTCCTTGCCTTCGTACTTCAGCTTCATCAGGTCCTCGTAGTTGAAGGTGGCCCGGGTGTTCTTGTTGATGTTGAAGTTGATCTTGTCGCCGATCTTGGCGATGACGTTCATCTGGATGTCCTGGTCGAAGTCGAAGTTGGTCACCGTCTGGCGCGTCATGGAGGGGTCGCCGCGGTAGTTGTGCTTGATGCCGAAGGTGAGGTCGACCGAGCCTTGGGGCCGGATGTCGACGGTGTTGCTGCCGAAGATCAGGTCAAAAGCCTCGCCGCCGATGTACATGGGCGGGATGATGGAGTTGCCGTTGGTGGTGGAGCGCGCGTTCGACTTGCGGCGTTCCTTCCAGTAGTCCATCACGCCTTGCCGGTTCTTGTAGTTGAAATATTCCTGTTGCGACATCGTGACGGGCGGCATGTATTCGAAGTCGCCGATCTTGTGCTTGAAGGTGTATTGCCCGGTGAGGGGGTCGTACTCAACCTCGTGGGTGATGTTGGAGGGATCCTGGAAATACAGCGGCGACTGGTTGTACAGCTGTTGGTTGGGGTCGCCGGTGTTGATGGGGATGGGGTACACCGGTCGCAAGGTGTCGTGCTGTTGTGCCCGTCCCGGAAGGAGGAGGGCCAGGAAAAGGGTCAGGACGATATATCGTTTCATCGTGGCTTTCAAGGTCAATGAAGGTTGCTTTTTGGGGTTTACAATAGTTTGAGGGCTTCGCGGATCAACACCTCGACCGAGGCGTCGGGCGTCTTGCCAAGCAGCTTGTCGAGCACCTTGCCGGCAGGACCTTTGCTGAATCCCAGGATCATCAATGCAGATAACGCTTCCGTCTTGACGGTATTGTCCACCGTCTCCACGATTTCTTCGGTGAATTCGGTCTTCTTCACTTTGTCCTTGAGGTCGACCACGATGCGTTGGGCGGTCTTGGTGCCGATGCCCTTGACCTGCTGGATGGTCTTGAAATCCTCGTTGGCGATGGCGGTGCTGAGCTCGTTGACGGTCAACGAAGACAGCAGCAGCCGGGCGGTGTTGCATCCCACGCCGCTCACGGTGATCAGCATCTCGAAGAGGTCGCGCTCCTTTTCGGTGTAGAAGCCAAAGAGGTTGTGGGCGTCTTCGAGGATCTGCAGGTGGGTGTAAAGCTTCACCCGCTCCTGTTCGCCGATGGCGGTGAAGGTGTTGACTGTGATGTTCACGAAGTACCCGATGCCATTGTTTTCGAGGATGGCGTAGGCGGGGGTGATGGCGGCGATGGTGCCGGAAATGAAAGCGTACATGCGGTGTGCTCTGATTCAAACTGCAAAGATAATAACTTGCTTGCAATCCGAGCCCGTTTTTTTTCACAAATAAGTCTTTTTTTTCAAATTTTTTTGTTTAGTTTTGCAACGGCAAAAAACACGGGGAACGGTCATGATCAACAGTCTCAAAATAGGCGACATCACGTGGCGCCACCTGAACAACCCGAGCGAGGAGGACTTTGAGTTTCTCAAAGACCGTTTCCATTTCCACCCCCTCGACATCGAAGACTGTAAATCGGCCAACCAACGTCCCAAGATCGATATCTACGACGACTATTACTTCCTCATCCTGCATTTTCCGAACTTCGACCGTCAGAACAAATTCGTGAAGATCAAGGAAGTGAAACTGTTCTGGGGTAAGAACTACATTATCTCCATCGAAAAGAATCCATGGGGTGTGTCGCAGCTCTTCTCCGAATATGAGGAAAAGATTCAAAACGAAGAGGAAGTCAGCATCGAGAGTTCCGACAAGCTGTTGTACCGCATCCTGGAGAAACTGATCACCGAGTCAGTCTACTTGCTACGCAAGGTGGGGCTCGACGTGGAACTGATCAACCGGGAGCTGTTGCAGGAGAAGCAGGACCGCATCATCGAACGCATCTCCGTCACCCGTAAGAACCTCATCCTGATCAACACCATCTTCAAGCCGCAGCTCCGTCTGTTCCAGATGTTCGAGAACGGCAAGATCCGGGGCTTCACCGAAGACATCGAGTACATGGAAGACTACTGGGGCAACATCCTCGACTACTACCAGAAGGTATGGGATATGACCGAGGACTACGAGGAGTTGATCGAGGGCCTTTCGCAGACGTTCGATTCGATGCAGACCAACAAGACCAACGACACGATGAAGATCCTCACCATCATCTCGTCGATCATCCTTCCGTTGACCTTCATCACCGGACTGTACGGCATGAATGTGGAACTGCCGTTCCAAGACAAGGCCTGGGCCTTCTATGGGCTGTTGGTGCTGATGGCGCTGGTGGGCGTCGTGTTCATCATCGTCTTCAAGCGGAGAAAGTGGATGTAATCCGATCCATGATTTTTTGGGTGGCACCCAGCTGGGTGGCCAGGTAGTCGCGGCAGACGGCGGAAGCCTTCTGCCGGAAGGGCTCGTCGTGGACCAAGCGGTCGAACACCTGATCCAACGCCGCTTGGCTGTCGATGGGGAAGGCGCCTCCCAAGGCGGCCAGGTCGACGGCTTCCTTGAAGGTCTTGTGGCGGGGGCCGAACACCACGGGACAGCCGAAGGTGACAGGCTCCTGGATGTTGTGGATGTTGGCGCCGAAGCCGCCTCCGATATACACGAAACGGGCATATTGGTAGAGCTGCGACAGGATGCCGATGGTGTCGAGCACCAACACCCGGCCCTTGCGCTCCGGATGGAGGTCGGTGTAGCGTTGGAAGTCGTCGCTCAGCGTCTGGCGCAGTTGTTCCGTGATCTGTTTGACGTGGTGTTCTCCGACGTCGTGGGGTGCCAGGATCATGCAGTAGTCGTCGGGCAGCCGCTCGATGTAGGGGATCAGCAGCTTCTCGTCGGGCGGCCAGGTGCTTCCTGCGACGATGCAGTGACGTCCTTGCAGGAAGTCCTCCACCTCGGGGAAGGGCATCGCCTGGCGGGCGATGGCTGCCACCCGGTCGAAACGGGTGTCGCCGCAGACGGTGGCGTTGTTGAAGCCGATGCCCTTGAGCAGTTCCAACGTGGCCTCGTCTTGGACGAAGAAATGGGAGACCAGCTCCAGCTGCTTGCGGAACCAGCCGCCATACCAACGGAAGAAATACTGCTGGGGCCGGAGCAGCAGCGAGACGTAGTACAACGGAATCCCCGCCTCATGGAGAGCCTGCATGTAGTTGAACCAGAACTCGTATTTGATGAAGAAGGCGGCGACGTAGGGATGGCGCTGCACCCATGCGTGTGCGTTGCGGGGCGTGTCGACAGGGAGGTAGCATACCTCGTCGGCCAGGGGATAGTCTTTCCTGACCTCGTATCCGGAAGGGGAGAAGAAGCTCAGGCACACCTTGAGCCCAGGGTGCTGGGCCTTGAGGGCCTCGATCAGGGGACGGCCCTGCTCAAACTCGCCCAGCGAGGCGGCATGGAACCACACCCAGTGTTCGGCGGTGCCCGTCTGGGTTTTGGGGTCGGTGGAAACGGGGTGGGCTTGTCCCTGGGCGGTGGGCCGGCGGCCTTCCGCCCAGAGGCGTGCCTTGGGATGGCCGAGCCACGCCGCGGCCCTCACGGCCGCGGCGTAGGCTTTCACCGCTAGGGTATAAAGTCCCCTCATGCCTTAATTGTAGTAGTATTGTTCCGGCTTCCGCTGGTAGGTGGGGAACATCCAGCTCACACGGATGCCATAGTAAAAGTCGTTGAAGCGTTTGCTCTTGTCGTTATAGCCCATGGGATGGGGCTCTCCCGCCTCGTCGAAATACACCCGGAAGTCGTAGTCTCTCAGGTGTCGGCTCCGGGCGTAGGTGGCCTCCAGCGACACAGTGAAGTTGTACAGCTTGGAGCTGCTCATCAGCAGGTAGCCGGCTTCGGCATGGAGGGCGGGGCCGCCACGCATCTGGTCATAACCGTATTGAAAGTCGCCCATGAGCGGATAGGGGTCGTTCTGTGCCTCGATCTGATAGTCGATGCGGATGCGGTTGTACAGGTAGCCGATGCCGAACTGCACGAAGAAACCGCTGTTGGGGTTGGGTGCGTAGGGGATGAGCTTGCCCACCTCTGCCTGAAAATGGAGTCCCCGTTGGAAGAAAGCCAACGAAGAGGGCAGTCCGCCGCCGCCGATCACGTCGCCGTCGATGGTGGTGATGCCTTCGCCGAGGATGTCGGTCCGGCTACCCTTGATGCGGTCGCCGAAGATGAAGTTGCCGTTGGCGGTGAACAGCCAGTTATGGTCGGTCTTATAGATCACGCTGCCTCCGATGGTGTTGGTGAAACCATAGTCGGCACGGGTGTCCATGCCGGGCAGCTGGGCGGCGTAGGTGAACTGGAAGAGCGTCGTGGGGACGATCTCATGCTGGATGTCGCGCAGCTTGGCTTGGCTGAAAGCGGCGGTTCCGGTCAGCAAGGCGAGCAGAAGTAGGAGGAGGCCTCTTTTCATGGTCTGAGGGTTGTTTTGTTTTTAAAGAACGCAAAGATACGAATTAATCGTATGAACTTCGTACCTTTGCCGCGTTTTTTATCGAATATGGAAACGGAACAATACAACATAGCGACCCTGCCCAACGGCATCCGGCTGCTCCATCGGCAGAAAAAAGGCGAGATCGCCCATCTGGTGCTGGTGGTGGGAACGGGTTCACGTGATGAGCGTGCGGTGGAGAACGGTATGGCGCATTTCATCGAGCATACCATCTTCAAGGGCACCTACAACCGGAAACCCTATCACATCTTGAGCTGCCTCGACAACGTGGGGGGCGACCTGAACGCCTTCACCACCAAGGAGGAGACCTGCCTGCAGGCTTCGTTCCTGAATGTCTATTACAAACGGGCGATGGACCTGCTTTCGGACATCGCTTTTCAAGCCACCTTCCCCGAGAACGAGTTGGAAAAGGAAAAGGATGTGGTGCTGGATGAGATCAACTCCTACCTCGACATGCCTTCCGAGGAGATCTATGATGTGTTTGAGGAGACGATGTTCAAGGACCATCCCTTGGGCCGGAACATCTTGGGCACCAGTGCCTTGGTGAAGGGCTTCCGGCGCGACGACATCCTGCGTTTCATGGAGGCCAACTACAGCACCGACTCCATGATCCTGGCCACCATCGGCGACATCAGCTTCAAGGATTTCCAGAAGATGGCGATGGGTTTCTTCGGCGCGCGTCCGGCGCATCGGGTGCCGAACCGCCGTCAGCCGTTCCTTTCGTATCGTCCCAACAAGGTGGAGATGGAACGCAACAACCATCTCAGCCATTGCATGATCGGTGGGTTGGCGCCGGAATTCGTACATCCGAAGAAGCGCACCATGGTGTTGCTGAACAACATCCTCGGTGGTCCTGCCATGAACTCCCGACTCAGCCTGAACATCCGTGAGAAATACGGCTTTGCCTATACCATCGAGTCGCAGTATAACGCCTATTCCGACATCGGGCTTTTCAACGTGTACATGGGGGTGGATCCGGATGCCTTGGAGAAGGCGGTCCATCTGGTTTATAAGGAGTTGGATAAGCTCCGTAACCAAAAGATGGGTACGATGCAGTTGCATCACGCCAAGCAGCAGCTGATTGGCCAGCTCGCCCTGGGCCGCGAGAACGGGATGAGTGAGTTGTTGGCCATCACGCGTTCCTTGCTGATGAACGAACCGGTGGAGACGGTGCCCGACATCATCCACACCATCGAGGTCATCACCGCCGACGACCTGCTGGCCGAAGCCAACGAGGTCTTCAACCGTGACCGCATGACCACCCTGATTTTCCGCGGACAACGTTGAACCCCTCGAGGGGTTCCCCTATCGGTAACCTCGTCGCTTAGCGAAACACCCCCATAAGGCACGGCATATCTCCTTCGGAGATACGCAAGTTGCCTTATGGGGGTGCTTCGCACGCTCCGACAACCCACGGGGTTGCCTGTCGCTGACCGTCAGCGTTTTTTATTATACCTCCACGTAAGACCCTGCATATGTCTTTGGTAGGTGCTTTCTTTCACAGGACTGCTCTCCCCTTCAACGTTGGCAACGTATGCGAAGTTATGGTTTTTCGCATCATAGATGAGGATGCCAGTATGGGTCGCCTCTTTATAGTAAACGGGAATCACCATGCCTAAGGTGAGGATGCCGATGGCAACGCTTTTGACAGCTTGCTTGGCGTAATTGCCGCCGGTGCGGACAAATCCCCAGTCGTAAACGAGCATACCGAAACGCTCATTCCGTGCGCAAAGAATGGAATCGATGGTGGGTGGAATGGGCAGGTTTTTAGGACGCATTTTACTCTCCACACAATTCATCAGCGTTGCTATTTCATACTGGACTTGATTGTGTATGGCATTGTCTTCAATCACAATAATATTAGTCACTGGAAGTGTCTTTTCCTTGGTCAATGCAGTTTCAAATAGCGTTTGGGCGATCTGCGTTAACGAGTCATTGTTCACGATCTTGTTGCCTTTCTCGATGAGACCCACATCGGTAAGGATCTCAAATTGAGCTATTTGTTGGATGTCGGCACGGGTTACGTTTGATACGAAACCTTGTGTGGCACACGAGGAAAAGAACCCAACAAACAGCAGGGTAATGGCTAGCGCAAGTTTGTGGTGTGTTCTCATATCAGTTTGTTTTATATTTATATTGAATTTCTTTTAATTCTTCATTGGCCTTGACGATCTTGTTCTTCAAACCATCCTTATAGGCAGCCACCCGTTGGGCGATGCCTTCGTCGGACAATGCCAACATCTCGGCCGCCAGGATGGCGGCATTCAACCCGCCGTTCACCCCCACGGTGGCCACGGGGATGCCCGGAGGCATCTGAACAATCGACAAAAGGGCGTCCATGCCGTCGAGCATGCCTTTCACCGGCACGCCGATGACGGGTAGGGTGGTGTTGGCAGCGATCACGCCGGGCAGGGCGGCGGCCATGCCGGCAGCGGCGATGATGACTTTGACCCCACGGCCTTGGGCTTCGCGGGCAAACCGCTCCACCTCTTGGGGCGTTCGGTGGGCGCTCAGGGCGTTCATCTCAAAGGGGATCTCCAGCTCGTCGAGGAACTGGGCGGCTTTCTCTAGGACGGGAAGGTCGGAGGTGCTTCCCATGATGATGCTTACGATCGGATTCATTGCACATTGTTTTGTTGGTACAAAAATAGTGTTTTTCGAACGTATGAAACCAAGAATTCCTTATTTTTGTGTTTCCAATTCTAATAACATGAAAACGGTCAAAGTCTTAGACAAGGAATTCTCCCTCTACATTCCTCAGGAAAAAATCGAAAACGCCATTCAAGCCGTGGCGGACCAGATCAACCACGACCTCGCCGGCAAAAATCCCTTGTTTCTCGTGGTGCTCAACGGTGCCTTTATGTTTGCCTCCGAGCTGTTCAAGCGGCTGACCATCCCCTGTGAGATCAGCTTCGTGAAGCTTTCGTCCTATGCGGGCACGGAGACCACCAACGTGGTGCGTGAGCTGATTGGGCTCGACCACTCGCTCGACGGTCGTCATGTGGTCGTCGTGGAAGACATTGTCGATACCGGACACACCATGCGTTACACCCTCCAGAAGCTGCGCGACCTGAAGGCGTCCGATGTGCGCATCGCCACCCTGTTCTTCAAACCCGCCAACTTCCAATACGACTATACCATCAACTACAAGGGCATGGACATCGGCAACGAGTTCATCGTGGGCTATGGTCTTGACTACGACCAGCAGGGTCGCAACCTTCCCGACATCTATAAGGTGATGGAGTTGGAAGAGTAAGTACAGAAGACAACAGTTTTTTTTTGAACGAATTAACAAAGTAACATACCATGCTTAACCTCATCCTCTTCGGCCCTCCAGGGGCAGGCAAGGGAACCCAGTCGCAGTTCCTTCGCGAAAAATACCAGTTAACCTATATCTCCACCGGTGAGATCCTCCGCGAGGAGATTGCCGCCGAAACCGAGCTCGGCCTTCAGGTGAAAGGCATCATCAGCCAGGGAGGCCTTGTCTCCGACGAGATTGTTGCCGCCATCATCGACAAAAAGCTGTCGGAAAACATCGCGTCCCCCGGATTCCTGTTCGACGGCTATCCGCGTACCGTCAAGCAGGCCGAGATCCTCGACGAGATGATGAAGAAATACGGCATTGCACTTTCAGGCGTGTTGAGCCTCGAGGTGCCTGAGAACCTGCTCATCGAGCGCATGCTCGAGCGCGGCAAGATCAGCGGCCGTGCCGACGACAACATCGACTCCATCAAGCACCGTTTCGTGGAATACGAAGCCAAGACCAAGCCGGTGCTGGCCTATTACGAAGCCAAGGGGAACCTCCATCCGGTGAACGGCGTAGGCGAAATCCCCGAGATCTTCAAGAAGCTTTGTGAGGTGATCGACACGCTTTAAGCGTATCGGGTATTTTGAGTAAAGGGCGGTGACTCCCTCGCTTAACGAAACACCCCCAACGGCACGGCGTAACTCCCTTCGGTCCGTTACGAATGTGCCTTTTGGGGGTGTTTCGTACGCTCGCGGGCACGAAGCGCACCCGTTGGAGTTATGATTTCTCCCAATGGACTTCTCGCTTGAGGATGGATGGTGGGTTGCCGCCGATGATCTGTTCCTCGCCGTGGAAGGCCGAGCGTAAGGCGGTGCCTGCGGCGAGGATCGTGTTGTCGGGAAGCTCGGCTCCCTTCAGCAGCATGCACTTGCATCCGATCCACACATGGTTGCCCACCACGATGGGACGGTCTTCGTTGATGCGTTCCCCTGCTTTGTCAAAAACGGGATGCTCGTCGGTGTCCATCACCAGTACGTCCCAGCTCACGAGGCAGTCGTTGCCGAAACGGATCTCCTTGGCGCATACCACCGTGCTCTCCGCCGTGATGTTGAACCCGTCGCCTAGCTCCAGCCGACCACGCACCGAGAGCTTGGAGCCGTGGCCGATGGAGGCCTTGCCTTTGAAATCCACCTCGCCGCTCACCTGCCAGATGCTCCTTGAACGTTTCCGGTCGTAATGGCCTACGTCGCCGAATCCGATGCGGATGCAGCCGGTGTCGGCGTTTTCGGGGAGGGACACTTTCCCGTGCAGCTCCCGCAGATACACCCTTCTCGAGACGATGACGGGGCATCGCAACGCCGTCTTGAACGGAAAATAGTGCAGGTTGAACCTCAGGGTCTTGGGGATGGAGCAGAGCACATGTAGTGTTTCGCTGAAAGTCATGGCGCAATTTTTTTACAAAAGTAGGAGTTTTTTATTATTTTTGCAAATCAACATCCAAGCATCATGAAATTCCAAGCCTACAACCATAGCGAAGCCGCCCTCAACGAGCGCATCGATCAGATTGTCAACATCGAGAAGAAGCAAGGCAGCCTGAAGGAAGCCTTGAAAACCATTTTCCAAAGCATCGACTTCACCACCCTCGAGGCCTTCGACAACGAGGAGAAGATCAACGACTTCTGCGCCAAGGCGCTCGACTTCCCGAAACAGGCGCCACACCTCTCCGTTCCAGCCATCTGCATCTACAGTCCTTTTGTCCGTCAGGCCAAGCAGCTGTTGGCCGGCAGCGGCATCCGTGTGGCTACCGTCGCCTGCTGTTTCCCTTCGGGGCAGATGCCTTTCGACCTCAAGGTGAAAGAGGTGGAATACTGCGTCAACGAGGGTGCCGACGAGGTGGACATGGTCATCTCGCGTGGCACGTTCCTGGCGGGCCGTTACGACGAGGTCTTCGACGAGATCAAGACCATCAGGGAGACCTGTGGCGACAAGGCCCATTTGAAGGTGATCCTCGAGACAGGTGAGCTGAAGACTGTCGAGAACATCCGCAAGGCGTCGGAGCTTGCCATCCTCGCGGGTGCCGACTTCATCAAGACCTCGACGGGCAAGGTGCCGGTGGCCGCCACGCCCTTGGCAGCCATCATCATGATCGACACCATCAAGGAATACTACGAAGCCACGGGCAAGAAAGTCGGCTTCAAGCCTGCCGGCGGCATGAAGACGCCCGAAGATGCCCTTACCTATTATTATCTGGTCAAACACATTCTGGGAGAGCAGTGGCTCAACAAGGACCTGTTCCGGGTGGGTACCAGCCGGTTGGCCAATCTGATTCTGGAAAGGATCAATGCGAAATAACGCAGCCGCCTTTTGATGGGATGCGCAATAGGGTCATTCCGTGAAATCTTCTCCGGTCTCTTCGTTGTCGTCGAGAAGCGCGTCGGGATCCACCGGCGAGAGCTTCTTCGGCGGGTTGATGACGTCGGCGGTGACGAAAGCCAGGTTGAACTGAGGCTTGATGAGCCGTACATACTTCTCGGCCTCCACGCGGTTGCGGAAGTCGCCCACCCTTAAGCGGTAGTAAGGCTGTTCGTAGGTGAGATAGACCGGTAGCTCGGGAAAGGCCGATGTGAAAGCCCCTTTCACGGCCTCGGCGTGGGCGATGGCGTCGTTGCCGATCTCCATGAAGATTTGGACACGGTATCCGTTCATGGTGTTGCTTACGGCATACACGTCGCGTTGCCGTTTCATCAGACGATCCACGCGGCTGTCTTGGTCGATGTGAAGGGAACCGCGCCGCTGGGCGTATCCGCAGAAGGCCAGGCTGGTCAATATGAGAAGGGTCAGAATTCGCTTCATTTTTATTAGGATGGATTTCGGGCTGCTAAATTACAAACTTTTTTCTTATTTTTGTACCCAGAAACGAAAACGATGAACAACAACCTCGATCCGAACGGCTCCCATCTCTCCAAGGCGGAGAAAGACCTGGAGAACGTGTTGCGTCCCGATGCCTTCAGCAGCTTCGCAGGACAGGAGAAGGTCGTGGAGAACCTGCGGGTTTTCGTCAAGGCGGCGGCCCAACGTGGTGAGGCCCTCGACCACACCTTGTTGCACGGCCCTCCGGGATTGGGCAAGACCACCTTGTCGCACATCATCGCCCATGAGTTGGGCGTCAACATGAAGATGACGTCCGGCCCGGTGCTCGATAAGCCGGGCAACTTGGCGGGGTTGCTCACCAGCCTCGAGCCCAACGATGTGCTTTTCATCGATGAGATTCACCGGCTTAGCCCTGTCGTGGAGGAGTACCTCTATTCGGCCATGGAGGACTACCGTATCGACATCATGATTGAGACGGGTCCCAACGCCCGTAGCATCCAGATCGCCCTGAATCCCTTTACGTTGATAGGTGCCACCACGCGTTCGGGCCTGCTCACGGCACCGTTGCGTTCTCGTTTTGGCATCAACCTCCGGCTGGAGTACTACGATGCCAAGACGCTTTCGGGCATCGTGAAACGATCGGCGGGCATCCTCCAGGTGCCTATCGACCAGGCTGCGGCTTTTGAGATTGCGCGGCGTAGCCGTGGTACCCCGCGTATTGCCAACCTGCTTTTACGCCGCGTGCGCGACTTCGCCCAGATCCAGGGCGACGGACGCATCAACGTGGAGATTGCCCGCATCGGCTTGTCGGCGCTCAATGTCGATGAGCATGGTCTCGACGATATGGACAACAAGATCCTGAACACCATCATCGACAAGTTCAAGGGGGGTCCTGTCGGCGTCAACACCATCGCCACGGCAGTGGGCGAGGATCCCGGCACCATCGAAGAGGTCTATGAGCCCTTCCTCATCCAGGAAGGCTACCTCATGCGCACCCCTCGGGGTCGTGAATGCACCGAATTGGCCTATAAACATTTAGGGAAAATCCGATTTTCCAAAACAGGGGAGCTGGACTTGTTTTAACGGAAAACGGAGAACGGGAAACCATCCTTTTGAGATCAACCCTATACGGTCTCCCTCTAAATTCTAAATTTTCAATTCTCAGAGCTCTTTCCTTAGCCTTGCCACGGGGATGCCGAGCTGCTCCCTGTACTTCGCCACGGTGCGGCGGGCGATGGGGTAGCCTTTCTCTTTCAACACGCCCATCAGCTCTTCGTCGGTGAGCGGCTTGGTCTTGTTCTCGCTGTCGATGCTGTCCTGAAGGATCTTCTTGATCTCGCGGGTCGAAACCTCCTCGCCTTCCTCGTTGGTGATGCCCTCGCTGAAGAAGGTCTTGAGCAGGAAGGTGCCGTAGGGGGTTTGCACGTACTTGCTGTTGGCCACGCGCGACACGGTGGAGATGTCCAGCCCGACACGCTCGGCGATGTCTTTCAGGATCATCGGCTTGAGCTTGGTGTCGTCGCCGGTGAGGAAATACTCCTTCTGGATGTCCATGATGGCTTTCATGGTGATATATAAGGTGTGCTGCCGCTGCCGGATGGCGTCGATGAACCATTTGGCGCTGTCGATCTTCTGCTTGACAAACACGGCCGCCTCCTGCTTGCTACGGGAAGTCTTCTCTTTGGAGAAGTCGTCGAGCATCCGCACATATTGTTTGTTGACCTTCAAGTCGGGGTTGTTGCGTCCGTCGAGCGAGAGCTCCAGGTTGTCGTCCTTGATGGTGATGAAGAAGTCGGGGGTGATGTAATGGCTGTTTTTGGCGCCCGATGTCGAGGAATCGCCCGGTTTCGGGTTCAGCTTCAGGATCTCGTCCAAGGCCGCCTTGAGTTGACGGTTGCTGGATCCAGTCTTCTTGGCGATCTTGTCGTAGTGTTTTTTGGTGAACTCCTCAAAGCAGTCCCTGATGACCGTGATGGCCAGCGAGTAGTCGCTGTAGGGGTTCTCCTCCTGCATGCGTTTCAGCTGGATGAGCAGGCACTCTTGCAGGTCGGTGGCGCCAATGCCGGGTGGGTCGAGCTGCTGCACCACGTCAAGCACTTTCTTCACCTTCTCCTCGGTGGTCTCGATGTTCATGGTGAAAAGCAGGTCGTCCACAATGTTGGGGATGGGGCGGCTCAAATAGCCGTTGTCGTCGAGGTTGCCGATGATCAGCCGCCCGATGGTCTCTTCTTCTTCGGTGAGCTCATGGTAACCGAGTTGTTGGATCAGGTAATCCTGGAACGACTCCTCATGGGTGACCGGGGCCTGGTAGTCCTCGTCGTCGCGGCTGCGGTTGTTGGCCTGCAGCTTGTACGAGTAGTCGTATTCGTCCTCGTCGGGGAGGTAGTCCGTCATGTCGAACTCTTCTTCTTTATTGACGATGGGCTCGTCGTCGTTGTAGTCGTCGTTCTCGCCGTTATCCCCGTTGTCATCGCTGTCGTCGTAGCTTTCGCCTTCGTCGGTGTCCGTGATCGGCTCGTTTTCCTCACTGCTCTCGTTGTCGTCGAGGGCGGGATTGGATTCAATCTCCTCCTTGATGCGTTGTTCGAGTTCAATCAAAGGCAGTTGCAACAGCTTCATCAGTTGAATCTGTTGGGGCGACAGTTTCAGCTCCTGCCGCTGTATCTGAGTCAATCGCTGGTCACTCATAGCTTCTTACTTCTGTATTCTGAATTCTAATATAAACAATTCTTCGGTGTTCTCGGGAACGGGATGACGTCGCGGATGTTGGTCATGCCGGTGATGAAAAGCAGCAGGCGCTCGAAGCCGAGGCCATAGCCTGAATGCGGTACGCTGCCGAAGCGACGGCTGTCGAGGTACCAGTTCATCGATTCCTCGGGGATGCCCACCTCGTGCATGCGGTCGAGGATCTTGTTGATGTCGGTCTCACGCTCCGATCCACCGATGATCTCGCCGATGCCGGGGAAGAGCACGTCCATGGCACGGACGGTCTTGCCGTCTTCGTTCTGTTTCATATAGAAGGCCTTGATCTCCTTCGGGTAGTCGGTCAGGATGACGGGCTTCTTGAAGTGCTTCTCGACGAGGTAGCGCTCATGTTCCGACTGCAGGTCGACGCCCCAGCCGGTGACGGGATATTGGAACTTGCCTTTCTTGTTGTAGTTCGAGTTGCGCAGGATGTCGATGGCCTCGGTGTAGGTGAGGCGTACGAACTCATGCTCGAGCACGAAGTGCAGCTTGCTGATGAGTTCCATCGATTTCTCCTCTTCTTTCTTGCCCTTCTCTTCGTCTTGCAGGCGCTTGCTGAGGAACTGCAGGTCGTCCATATTGTTGTCCAAGGCGTACTGGATCAGGTATTTCAGCATTTCCTCGGCGAGGTCCATGTTGTCGTTGATGTCGTAGAAAGCCATCTCTGGTTCGATCATCCAGAACTCGGCCAGGTGGCGCGTGGTGTTGGAGTTCTCGGCGCGGAACGTGGGGCCGAAGGTGTAGATCTTGCCCAAGGCCGTGGCAGCCAGCTCGCCTTCGAGCTGTCCCGATACGGTGAGGTTGGTGGACCTTCCGAAGAAGTCCTGCTTGTAGTCGATGTTGCCCTGCTCGTCACGCGGCGGGTTGTTCAGGTCGAGGGTGGTCACCTGGAACATCTCACCGGCACCTTCGGCGTCGGAGGCGGTGATCAGCGGGGTGTGGATGTTGTAGAAACCGCGCTCGGTGAAGAACTTGTGGATGGCGAACACCATGGCATGACGCAGTCTCATGACGGCGCCGAAGGTATTGGTGCGGAAACGCAGGTGGGCGATGTCGCGCAGGAACTCCAGGGAGTGCTTCTTGGGTTGCAGGGGGTATTCATCGGGGTTGGCGGGGCCGAACAGGCCGATCTCCTTCACGGAGAGCTCCACGGCTTGGCCGCTGCCCATCGAGGCTACCAGCACACCCTTGGCCCATAGCGAGGCGCCGGCGTGCATCAAAGCCAGCCGTTCTTCGGGGATCGTATTGAGGTCCACCACCAGCTGTAGGTTGTTGATCGTCGATCCGTCGTTCAAGGCAATGAATGCCACATTCTTGCTGCCGCGCTTGTTGCGCACCCATCCCATGACGGTGATTTCTTCTTCGGAAGCCTGCATCGACAGGGCTTGCTTGATTTCTACTCTTTTCACGTTGTTATGCTTTGTGTTGTTGAATGCTTGGATTGAAAATGCAAAGGAACGAAATTTTACTGAATAATCCTCGTATTTTTTTACCTTTGCGGCGAAGAAAACGTCCGTTATGGTAGATCTTGACACTTGGTTCTCCCATCCTTCCCATCCATTGGTGATGGCCGGCCCTTGTAGCGTGGAGTCTGAAGTCCAACTCAACGCCACGGTGGAGGGCCTGTCGCGTATTCCCCAGGTGGGGCTGTTGCGTGGGGGCGTATGGAAACCGCGTACCCGTCCCGATGCCTTTGAGGGCACGGGCGAGGCCGGCCTGTCGTGGTTGAAGGAGGCCGGTAAGGCCGCGGGACTTCCCGTTGCCACCGAGGTGGCCACGCCTGCCCATCTGGAGTTGGCGATGCGCTATGGCATCGATGCATTGTGGATTGGTGCACGTACCGTGGTGAATCCCTTTTCGGTGCAGCAGCTGGCTGAGGCGATGCGGGGGGTGGACATCCCTGTCTTCATCAAAAACCCGGTCTCGCCCGACGTCAAGCTTTGGGTGGGTGCTTTCGAGCGCTTTTCCAAAGTGGGACTGAAACGCCTGGCGGGCATCCATCGCGGCTTCCATTATTATAAGGAGTCGCCCTATCGCAACTTCCCGATGTGGGAGATTCCCATCGAACTCAAGCGGCAACTGGACGTTCCGGTCATCACCGACATCAGCCATATCTGCGGCCGACGCGACCTCTTGCAGCGGGTGGCCCAACTTTCTGTCGACCTGGCCTTCGACGGCCTCATGGTGGAATGCCACGTTGATCCCGATGCCGCCCTGACCGACGCCCAGCAACAGATCACGCCTTCGGCCTTGTCTGCCTTGTTGGAGGCTTTGGCGCCCCGTTCCAAGCAGACGGGGGGACATTCCCAGGTGCTCTCGGCCTTGCGGGGCGAGATCGACGATGTGGATGACGAGCTGTTGCAACTGCTGGCTCGAAGGATGGAGATCGCCACCCGGATCGGAGCCTTCAAGAAACAAGCGGGGATGACGGTGGTGCAGATGGACCGCTGGAAAGCCATCCTTTCCGACCACATCGCCTTGGGGAAGGCATTGGGTTTGGATCCCGAGCTGGTCCAGTCGGTCTTTGAGGCCATCCATCAGGCTTCCATCCGCCGGCAGTCCGACCTTTTCGACGAGGCATGAAAAAAGCCTGCCGGTGGCAGGCTCTTTTTGCATTATGATTTCAAGCAGTATAATAAAACCCGTGTGTTTATCGGTTTACCCTGCAAAAATAGGGGAACCGTTTCACCGGTAGCCCGAAAAACGTCTTCACTATTTCGAAAAGAATCAACAATTGTTTGATAGCACGTTCATATCCAGCTGGTTAGTTGCTGATGCGCAAGACATTCCCGCCATAGCTGGTACGGTATTGAAATAGGGGATAGATGCCGTCTCCGTCGAACACCTCGCCGTTGAGGATGTTATACCGGATCAGGTTGCAGCTGTCCACGACAAAGGGGCCGTCCACCACGAGTCGTGAGCATACGCCGTCGTGGCAACAGGTGTTCGGCTCGTTGGGGGGTAGGCGGTCGTAGGCCCTGAACTCGTCTTGTGACGCGCGGTAAACGATAATGCCTCTGCTGTTGCTTTGCGGGTCCGAGGTCAGGTACATGAAGTTGCCCACGTAATTCAGGATGTAATACGAAGGGGTGCTCAAGTCGATTGTGAAATCGACGATGGCGTTGGGCTGGTTGGGGTTCACCATGGGATGGCGGCAGCCCAGGAACAGAAGGGCAGCCAGCAGAGGGATCAGGTAACGCATCGTTTTTTTCATGACGCAAAGATAGGGTTTTTGCTCCATTAACGGTGGCTTTTCGTTGGAAATTGTTATGTTTGCAGCAGAAAACCACATTGCCATGAAATCCAAGAAAGCCCTGGTCGTTTTGTTCCTGTTTTCGCTGCTGTTGGCCGTTTCCTGTGCCGACCGTCCTACCAAAGCCATGCGTAAGGCGGAACGGAGGATGGAGCAGCAGGCCAACCAAGCCAGGAAGGACTATGACAAGGCCAAGTCCGACCATTATAAGCGACAGGCGCCGAAAACCAGGAAAATGATCCGCGAAGACCGGAGGCGGGCTCGACGGCTGAATCGGTCGCTTCGGCGGTATTAATCGCCGTTTCGAACGGCGCTTGCGGCGCTGGAAAAACGGCTGTATTAATATAAAAAGGTGTTTTTTGCGACGAAATTGCCAAAAGGAGGCTAGGGGAGGCCTCCTTCATTCGTTTTTATAAAGCGCTAATTTTCATTGTGTTTAGCAAATGTTAAAAATTTTATGATTAAAAAAGATGCACTAAAAAGCGATTTTTCTTGTGTGCGTGCCGAAAAGTTTATACTTTTGAAGTCTTTTTAATGCATTTAAAAGCAGTATAACATAAAATTACAAGGTATGTTTAGAAATTTACTAATGACCCTTGCGATTGTGTTGGCAACATGTACGCTTGCTTTCGCACAGCAAGGACGACTCAAAGGAAAGGTTACCGATGAAACGGGTCAGCCCGTATCATTCGCGAACATCGTCCTCGAGAAAGGTGGAACGATGATTGGTGGCGCGACTTCGGATTTCGATGGTAACTACGACATCAACCCGATTCCTCCGGGAACGTATGATTTGAAGGCGACCTTTGTGGGCTACAACAATTATGTCTTGAACGGCATCATTATTCCGGCCAACAAGATCACCGATTGGAACATCAAGATGACCAGTGGCGCCATCAGCTTGACTGAGGTCACCGTCATCGATTACGAAGTGCCTCTGATCTCGAAGGACAACACCACTTCCGGTGCGTCCATTACGGCAGAGGAAATTGCCAAGTTGCCGAACCGTTCCGCTTCGGGCGTCGCCTCTACCGTGGGTGGCGTTGTTTCTGTGGACGGTGAGGTCGGTAGCGTCCGTGGTTCTCGTGAAAGCGCCGTCTACTACATCGACGGTGTGAAGGTCATCGGTAGTGCCAGCGTGCCCCAAAGCGCCATCGACCAGGTGGACGTTATCTTGGGTGGTACCCCGGCCATGTACGGTGACGCCATGGGTGGTATCATCAACTTGACCACGAAGGGCCCCAGCCGTACCTTCGGTGCCGGTTTGGAACTTGAAACCTCGGTGGAAGGCTATGGCCGCAGCCGTTTGGGCTTCAGCATCCAAGGTCCGTTGATCAAGGGCAAGCAGGCGGAGACCGCATTGCTTGGTTTCTTCCTCGCCGGTGATATCTCCTACAACAAGATCGGTGCCCTGTCCGCCACGGGATTCTACACTGCTACGGATGCCTGGCAGGATCGTATTGAGAAGAACCCGCTGATCCTTTCCGGTATCGGTTCCGGTACCTATCAGCTGGCTTCCTACACCAAGAAGAACGATCTGGAGTATTCCAGGTTCTCCACCAACACCAGCAACTACAGTATGAACTTCTCGGGCAACATCAACGTCCGTACCACGGAGACCATCAACTTGACCATCGGTGGTTCGTTCTATCGTTGGTATGGTCACGACTTTGCCTCTTCATACTCCTATTTCAACACCCAGAAGAACTCGATCAGTACGAGCCAGACCGCCCGTGGCTATGTGCGTTTCACACAGCGTTTCCCCACGGCTGCCGACAGCCCGTCCCTGATCCGCAACTTCTATTATAGCATTCAAGCCGACTACACCCGTGCTTCCGGTGAAGACGGAGACCCCGATCTTTGGGACAATCTCTTTGCCTATGGCAACCTGGGTCGTTACATCACCTATAAGGAACCCACCTTCGAGTTGGGCAATGCGACGGGCGTTACGGTCGATGGCGATGCATCCAACCCCCAAAACTTCAACAACGTGTGGGTGCTGAACACCTGGGATCACGACACCCTCGTCGAATTCCATGCTTCCCAGTTCAACCCGCTGTTGGCCCGCTATACGGAAAACTACTATGAATTGTATGGCGGTTATGGTTCCCAATATTATTACGACAACTTCTCGAACCTGATGTTGGGTGGCGCCCTGTTGAACGGTGACTCTCCAAGAGCCATCTATGGTTTGTATGCCGCTCCCGGTACCTTGATGTCAAACTACAGCAAGAACGTCAGCGACCAGTTCGCCGTGAACGTCAATGCTTCCATGACCGTGGGTAAGGGCGAAAGCTCACACGAAATCAAGCTTGGTTTCCAGTATGAGCAGCGCAATTCCAGCGCCATGAGCTATAGCAGCAATTACTGGACCTTGATGCGTAGCTTGGTGAATGCCCATATCCGTGAGCTCGACATGAGCGATCCCTATGCCATCAGCCACGACGGATTTGTCGATACGGTATGGTACCATCGTTACTACAATGCCGACGAGCAGTATGTGTTCGATGCCAACCTGCGTGCAGCCATGGGTCTGCCGGTGACTGGTACCGAATATATCCTGATGGACTCCTACGACTTCAACGACAATTCCATCATGTACTATACCCCCACCGGACAGCTGAAGAAAGGCTATGTCAGAGGTGGTCTTAACATCAACATGTTCTCTCCCGAGGAACTTACCCGCGACGGCAACATGTATGTCTCTTATTACGGCTACTCGTTCGACGGCCACAAGCATCGCTGGAACGAGCATCCCAGCATGGAAGACTTCTTCAACGAGACGATGACGGATGCCAACGGAATGACCTTCCACACCCGTCCCGTTGCTGCCAGCCAGCCGATCTACACCGCCGGTTACATTCAAGACAAGTTCGCTTTCAAAGACCTGATCTTCCAGATCGGTGTCCGTGCCGACCGTTTCGATGCCAACCAGAAGGTGTTGAAGGATCCTTTCATCCTCTATGATTATGTAAAAGTCGGTGATCTCCGCAATAATGGCCAGATCCATATTAAGAATACGGATGAATGGGTCCCGGTTCCGAGCAACATCGGCGAC
This sequence comes from Bacteroidales bacterium, assembly GCA_016291135.1. Taxonomy (GTDB): domain Bacteria; phylum Bacteroidota; class Bacteroidia; order Bacteroidales; family F082; genus Limimorpha. Next base: position 207,367 of record JAEFAE010000001.1, on the reverse strand, counting down.
GACTTCGCCATCTATGTCAATAAAGTCAGTGACATCAACGAGATCGTGGGTTACCGTCAGGGCCAAAACTGGTACAATGCCGCTGGTGCCTTGATTGCTTCTCCCACCGTGCTCGACAAAGGTAGCGGTATTTCGCCTTGGTTGGTCAATCCCGATCAGCAGCGTGTCGACATCAATTCCTTCGAGGATTATGAACCTCAGTGGAACTTCATGCCGCGTATCTCCTTCTCCTTCCCGATTTCCGACGAGGCCCTGTTCTTCGCACACTATGATGTGTTGACCCAGCGTCCTTCCAGTTCATTCTTCATCAACCCGTTGACCTACTACTACTTCAACGATGTGTCCGGCACCTTGGCCAACCCCAACCTGAAGCCGATGCAGACGGTTGACTATGAACTCGGTTTCACCCAGAAACTGACCAACACCTCTTCGCTCACCATCACGGCCTACTACAATGAGGTGCGCAACATGATCCAGATGTACCGTCTCACGGGTGCCTATCCTAAGGATTATTCCTCCTTCAGCAACCTCGACTTCGGTACCATCAAGGGTTTGACCGCCGAGTATGACCTCCGTAGAACGAAGAACGTCCGTGTTCGTGCCAGCTATACTTTGCAGTATGCCAACATGACCGGTTCCTCCACCACCACGGCTGCCGCTTTGATCAACGCTGGTGTGCCGAACCTGAGATCCACCTTCCCGACCGGTACCGACCGTCGTCACAACTTCAGTTTGAATGTGGACTACCGCTTTGGTTCTGGCAAGAAGTACGATGGCCCGGTTATCAAGCGTGAAAAGTCAGGCAAGGCTCCGCTCCAGATCCTGGCCAACGCCGGTGTCTCCATGACGGTCACCGGTGGTTCCGGTACGCCTTACACGGCCTCCCGTACGGTTTCCTCACCGATCTCCGGTGGTAGCAACCTGCTCGAAGGTACCTACTTCGGTTCTAGAATGCCTGCTTCCTTCAAGGTGGACCTCCGTGCCGACAAGGACTTCTACTTCACCTTGGGTGGCAATAAGGAAGGCAAGACGGGACGTGAAGCCTACTTCAACGTCTATGTCACGATTTCCAACTTGCTCAACGCAAAGAACATCTTGAGTGTGTATCCGGCTACGGGTAACGCCGATGATGACGGTTACCTCACTTCTCCGAAGTATCGGAACGAGATTCGTCAGCAGTTGGATCCTGAGAGTTTCATCCAGATGTATCAGCTCTATGTGAACAACGGTGGCCGCTATGCTACCCCGCGTCAGATCAAGGTTGGTGCAAGCTTTAACTTCTAATGACCGCTGGTATTAACGAATAATCACATATAATATGAAGAATATAGTACGTTTATTGTTTGTCGCGCTCCTCATTGCGGGCGCCACAACTTCCGCAAAGGCTGAGATGTATGTCGGTCAAAAGGACGGTGGCCACCGTGCCTTGAAGCAGACTACAGCCGGATGTTCACCTTCCTCCGCTTTCGAGTGGTTGAACATCAACAACGTCAGAACGCGTATTAATGCAGGTGGTGATATGTGGTGGGACCTTCCTTCGGGTACCGGTTCCAAGTATTACGTTCCTGCAAACGGTTCTGCTACTTCTCTGTTTGCCGGCTCACTTTGGATTGCTGGTGTTGACGTCAACAACCAGTTGAAATGTGCTGCCGTCCGTTTCCGCCAGGATGGTAACGACTTCTGGACGGGACCTTTGACCATCCAGGGTGCCTCTATTGACGATGTTACCTGCGCCCAGTGGGACCGTATCTTCAAGATCACCCGTGCTGAGGTGGATGAGTTCCTGTTGCACTTCGACGGTAATGGGATCAACCAAGAGGACGGCTACGTCATTCCCAACAGCATCTTGGAATGGCCTGCCCATCCCGATGGTTTTGGAACGACTGGCGTGAGCCGCTTCCTGGCACCTTTCTACGACCAGAACGGCAATGGTGACTATGAACCTAATGCGGGTGACTATCCCTACTATGACATCGACAACGTGCTTTGCCACACCAAGACTCCGACCATGGAAGAGGAGTACGATGGTACGGTGCATGGTTCCATCCTCGCCGACCAAGTGCTGAAGGGCGACCAAACCCTTTGGTGGGTTTTCAATGACAAAGGTAATGCCCACACCGAATCCGACGGTTCTCCGATTGGTATTGAGGTACGTGGTCAAGCCTTCGGTTTCGCCACCAACGACGAAATCAACAACATGACCTTCTGCTCGTATGAGATCATCAACCGTTCCACCTACATCCTCAAGGGCACCTACTTCTGCCCTTGGACGGATGTGGACCTCGGTCATGGTTGGGACGACTATGTAGGTTGCGACGTCCAGCGTGGTCTGGGATACGGCTACAATGGTAACGCCGTTGACGGTAGCGGTGAACCGGAAGCCTACGGCGACCAGCCTCCGGCGGTCGGTGTCGACTTCTTCCAAGGCCCCTACATGGACCCTGACCTTCTCGACAACCCCAAGTACAGCTTCACGGTGAATGTGAGCTATGTGATCGATCCCGTTACCCACGACACTACGGAGGTTGTGTACGACACTATTAATAAGGTGCAACTCTGCGACGAGTCCATCAATGGTGTGAACTTCGGCAACGGTATTGTGGACGATGAGCGTTTCGGTATGCGCCGCTTCCTCTATCACAACAACACGGGCGACCACCTTGGCGACCCGCGCAACGCTGCTGAAACCTACAACCTGCTGCGTGGTTACTGGAAGGATGGTAACCGTATGCAATATGGTGGCAATGCCTATCCTGGTGCTGAAGGCACGGTCGGTCCCGACTGCGACTTCATGTTCCCGGGCGACACCGACCCCTGCAACTGGGGTACTGCAGGCATTCCTCCTGGGGATGGCTTCAACCTGAATGGCAAGTATTGGACTGAGGAAACGGCTGGTAACCAACCCAACGACCGTCGTTTCATGCAGTCTGCTGGTCCCTTCACCCTGCAACCTGGTGCTGTGAACTACATCACCTTCGGTGTGCCGTGGGCACGTGCCACCAGCGGCGGTCCTTTCGCTTCTGTGGAACTGCTTCGCGTCACCGACGACAAGTGCCAAGCCTTGTTCGACAACTGCTTCAAGGTGATCGATGGCCCCAATGCACCCGACCTGAGCATCCGCGAGCTCGATCAGAAACTCATCATCTACCTCTCCAACAGCCCGATCTCCAACAACTACAAGGAAGGCTACGAGGAAATCGATCCTGAGATTCCGGAGCTCCGTCCTGATGACTCTACAGGTGCCATGTATGCCGACCGTTACTATCGCTTCGAAGGTTACAAGGTTTATCAGTTGGTCAACGGTGAAGTTGGTGCCGACGAGCTGAACGACAACAACAAGGCCCGTCTGGTCTTCCAATGCGACGTCAAGAACACCGTCACCCGTCTGGTCAACTATGAGTTCGACAACTCCATCGGCGCCAATGTTCCTTCGCTGAAGGTGGATGGCGGCGATGCCGGTATCACCCACAGCTTCGTGGTCACCGAAGACAAATTCTCTACCACGGAGAACCCCGCCTTGGTCAACCACAAGACCTATTACTTCATGGCCGTTGCCTACGCTTATAACAACTTCTTCCCCTATTCGCAAGAGCCCGGCATCATCAATGGTCTGTATGGCCAGATGAAGCCTTATCTCGAAGGTCGTAAGAACATCGCTTGCTACAGCGCTGTGCCGCACAAGATCGTCAATGGTACGGTCCTCAACTGCGAATATGGCGACAAGCCTTCCATCACCCGTTTGGTGGGTCAAGGCAATGGCGGTAACGAGCTGGAACTCACTCAGGAGTCGATCGATGAGCTCTTCAATGGAAAGAAGCTCGCCAACTCGTACGACGAGAACGGCAAGAAGGTCGTGTTCGGTCACCCCGACTACCCGATCATTTATCACCCGACTTACAAGGTGGGCTACGGCCCGTTGGATGTCAAGATCGTTGACCCGTTGAACGTGAAGACCACGGACTATGAACTTTGGTTTGATACCTTGTTCAGCGTGTATTCCCACGGTGTCACCACCAACCAATCCGTGATGGGTGACTCGGCCGAGCGCATGGCTTCCCACTGGTTCCTGAAGGACCTCAACTCCGACGAGCCGGCGGTCATGAGCGATACCACCACCGTGTACACCAATGAGCAAATGTTTGTGGACCGCGGTATTTCCGTCTCCATCACGCAGCAGTATCCTGTTGGCCCCGTGTTGGTAGGTTCGATCCTCGACAACAATGCCTGGAAGCCTACCAAGGAAGTGGTGACGCCTCGAAGCGGTTTGATCGTCTCTTCGCTGACCTTCCAAGACAGTACCAACCGTTGGATGGATGGTATCCGCGACAAGGACATCCCTGGATCCGTGTTGAACTGGATCCGTTCGGGTACCTACATCGACCAGGATGACAAGGCCAATGCCGACTTTAACATGACGATCAACACGCCTTACGACCCGGGTGAGCATTTCGAGAAGATTGCCAACAGAACGTGGGCACCCTTCAACCTCTGCTCCTTCGAAAAGCAAGGTTTCTCCACGAACCCCGGTCCTGTGGCAGTGGGTCTGGCCCGTTCGCCCCAGTACTATCCGAGAATTGCCAGCGTGGACATCGTCCTTACGGCCGACCGCTCCAAGTGGACCCGTTGCCCTGTGGTTGAAATGTGTATGGACAACACCTTGTCTGAGGGCAATGCCAAACGTTTCTTCCTGCGTCGTCACGCTTCTGTCGACAAGGATGGCAATCCTACCAGTGTCGATTGGAAGACCCATCCCGACCAAGGCAGTGACGATCCCGAAGCTGCCAACTACATTGCCGCTCAAGGCATGGGTTGGTTCCCGGGCTATGCCATCGACGTTGAATCCGGCGCCCGTCTGAACATCATCTTCGGCGAAGACTCCTATTGCGAAGACTTGAATGGTCGTGACATGCAGTTCAATCCTCCGGCGCTGCTCAAGGCAACCATCGAGGAGATGTATGGCGACTATTCCCAGAACTACGATCCTTCCATCTTCCGCCAGATCGATGGCGACCCGGTGATGGGTGGCAAGCACTTCGTGTATATTATGGGTATGGATAAGCCTACGGGTATCGAATCCGAATTCGACCACATCGACTTCAACAGCCCCGCCTACGATGGTGGCGCCCACTCCTATCATGTGCTGAGAGAATTGGAGGAAATTGCCTCCGGTTATCAAAATACGGTGAAGGAGTACTTCTGGCGCACTTGCATGTACGTCGGTATGCCGATGGCCGTCGAAGGTACGCAATGGCTGGCTCCCGGTAACGACGCCAAGGTGCGTATCCGTGTGTCCAAGCCGTACGACAAGGGTTACTACAATGGCGTTGAACTTGACTCGGTGCCTGCCGACCTCGACATCAACAACATGTATCCCAAGTACCGGTTCTCCATCGAGGGTCTGAATCCGTCCTACAACGATCCTGTGAAGACCGAATCCGACCTCGATCTGATCACGGTGGTCCCGAATCCTTACTACGCCTATTCGACCTACGAGAAGAACGCGTTGAACAATAAGGTGAAGATCACCAACCTGCCCAACAACTGCGTGGTAACGATCTACAACATCGCCGGTACGAAGATCCGCCAGTTCCGTAAGGACAACGAGGAACCCTCGTTGGATTGGGATCTGACCAACTTCGCCAACACGCCTGTCGCCTCTGGCTTCTACTTGATCCACGTCAAAGACAACGTCAGCGGTGGCGAGCGTACCGTCAAGTTCTTCGGTGCCATGCGTCAAATCGACCTGAATACGTTCTAAATTATCGATAAATGCTAACTATTAAAAATTACAGAATTATGAGAAAATCAATTCAATATATGGTATTGAGCCTGGCTCTTCTGATTGGAGTCGGTGCTCCTCAGGCATTTGCAGGTAATGAGGATCGTTCCGGTCAAGCTGGCGCAGCGGAACTGCTGATTAACCCCTGGGCTGCTTCGTCAGGCTGGGGCAATGCAGGCATGTCCTTTGTGAAAGGTGTTGAGTCCATCTTCGGTAATGTCGCCGGTCTTCACGGTGTAAACACCTTGGATGTCAACTTCACGCATACCGACTGGCTGAAAGGCAGCGGTATCCGGATTTCCTCCTTCGGTTTGGCCGCGCGTGTCGGCGAGTCCAGTGTGCTGGGTCTCTCCCTCATGTCGTTTAGCCTGGGCGAAGTGATGGAAACCACCACGGACAGCCCTGACGGCGGTATCGGTACTTTCAAGCCGACCTTGATGAACATCAACCTGGCATTTGCAAAGACCTTCTCCAACAGTATCAGTGGTGGTTTCAACCTGAAGATCATCAGCGAGTCCATCGCCAACATGTCGGCCACGGGTGTGGCTTTGGATGCCGGTATCCAGTATGTGACGGGACCTTTCGACAACATCCACTTCGGTATCACCCTGAAGAACATCGGACCTACGCTGAAGTTCTCGGGCGACGGTTTGTCGATCAAGGCTTTCCTGATGCAGCAAGGTACCATCCAACACACGGTGATCCAACGTGTCGATCAGTTCGAGTTGCCTACCCAGCTGAGTATCGCTGCCGCCTATGATTGGCATGTGGCAGAGAATCAGCGTGTGACCTTTGCCGGTAACTTCATCTCCAACTCCTTCACCAAAGACCAATATGTCTTGGGTGTGGAATACGGATGGAAGGAATACCTCATGGTCCGTGCCGGTTACACCTACGAGAGTGGCCTGTTCAAGGGCGCATGGGACGAGCAATGCATGAACCTCAATGCGGGTCTCAATGCGGGTTGTTCGGTCCAGATCCCGATCTCCAAGCAGGAGAACGCCCCGATGTTTGCCGTGGACTACTCGTTCAGGCAGACCTACCACTACGCCGGTACCCATTGCATCGGTGCTAGACTTATTTTCTAAAATGTCTTGCGACATTTGAAATAATTTTAGTATCTTTGCATCGTCTGAAAAAAGAAGACCCTTATTTCGGTAAGGGTCTCTTTTTTCACGCATTTTAAAAACCATTGCTATGTCAGAAATCAAATACTTTACCCCTGAGGGGTTGCAACGACTGAAGGACGAACTGGACGACTTGATCCTTCGTGAACGCCCGCGCATCGTGCAAGCCATTGCCGAGGCACGCGACAAGGGTGATTTGTCGGAGAATGCCGAATATGATGCGGCCAAGGAGGCACAAGGCCTGCTCGAAGCCAAGATCGCCGACCTTCAGGATTTGATCTTCAACGCCCGCGTGCTCGACGAATCCAAGATCGACACGTCGAAGGTGTTGCTGTATTCCACGGTCAAGATCAAGAATACCAAGACCAAGACGACCATGACCTATTCCATCGTTCCGGAGAAGGAAGCCGATTTCAAGGCGGGCAAGATCTCCATCAATTCGCCGATTGGTCAAGGTTTGCTGGGCAAGAAAGTAGGCGAGGTGGCCGAAATCATGGTTCCTGCCGGTAAGATGTTCTTCGAAATCCTTGAAATAACCCGATAATCTTTCGTTATGGCCACGATTTTCACCCGAATCATACAAGGAGAGATCCCTTGCTACAAAATCGCTGAGGACGAACGTTTCTTCGCTTTCCTCGACATCAATCCCTTGTCGGAAGGACACACCTTGGTCGTTCCCAAGCACGAAACGGATTACCTGTTTAACCTCGACGACGAGGAATTGGCCCAGATGATGGTCTTTGCCAAGAAGGTGGCTGCGGCCATCGAAAAGGCCATCCCCTGCAAACGGATCGGTGTGGCCGTGATTGGCTTGGAAGTGCCTCATGCGCACATCCACCTGGTGCCCATTACTTGCGAAGGGGATCTGGACTTCAAGAAGGAACACCTGAAGCTAAGCCCCGAGGCGTTCGTGGGAATCCAACAAAAAATCACATCAGCTTTCTGATGTGATTTTTTGTTTTCAGCCGTTCCCGAAGATTACATCATCCAGGAGTAGTGTGGATTGCCGAACAAGGGGAAGCAGATGCCGATGGTGGCTTCCAACCCCCGTAACGTTCGGGACACCTTCAAATCCTTATTGCTGAATTTTTTGGGGAATAAGTTGCTGAGCCCCAGCTGATAGGTGGTTTCTACCCGAAGCTTGGCCTCGTAGTTGCCGATGGGGATCTTGACATCCATGCCAATACCGGCCACCAAGCCGAAATGGAAGGATCGGGTGTTGTTGGTGCCCCAATTGATTATCATTCCGTTCCATTCGGACTGGCCGTTGATTGTATAGGAGAACTCCGTTCCATTGGCGGCCACGCTGTCAATCACAGACAGGTAGGTTCCGAAACTGGGAGCCACCATCACGTAGGGCGAGCAGGCATAGTCCTCGAGGAACTTGAGCCTGAGCGGAATCCGAATGTCAACCAGCCATGCCGAGTCCCTCTCAAACACGGGCTTTACCGTGTCGGTTGATCGGGCGTCCAACCCCATGATCATCCCTTCCACGCCGTAGGAGAAGTGGGGGAGGGTGCGTTCCACCGTGATGCCGCCAGACAGGCAGTTTATCAGGTCACCCTTCCACAAGGCGGATGGATTGTAAATGAGGGTGTCCCGTTTAACAACCTGTTGTGTGTAGCGCATGCCCAAGGCATTGGTCCCCGCCTTGACACCCAGATAGATGTTCTTCAAGGGGACGCGCCGCTCCAATCCGAAGGACCGGTTACTGGCCCTGGAGCGTCGGTAAGACTGGGCTTCCATCGGGGTGCTGCACAAGACGGCGCACAACAAAAGGAGGGGTAGGATCAGCTTTTTCATGTCGTTTCTGCTTTTGAATCCCATCGGATTCTTTCTGTAACTTGCAAAGGTAGGAAAACTTTTTGTTTTGGCAAGGCCGATTTCCTACAACTTTTACGGTTTTTATTTATTATTTTTGCGTCATGATGAAAAGAATCGCTTGCCTATTGATCCTGCTGTCGGTTTCGGTGTTCGTGGCCGCCCAGGATTGGATGCTGCCTTGTGCCGACCTCAACTATCGTGATGCGGTGCAAACCGTGCTTTTGTATGCCGACGGCAACCAAAACAAGGAACCCATGGTTCCCCTGGACAACCCAGGCTACCGGCTGACGCTGTCGTTCGACCTATTGGGCGACGAAGGCCAACCCCTCAACTACACCTTTATCCACTGTACCCAGGACTGGGTTCCCTCCGCCTTGCAACGCAACCAATATGTGAACGGGTTCGACTATGGCCGTATCGACGACTTCCAGTATTCGCGCAATACGCTGATCGACTATGTCCATTATCGGCTCTCCTTTCCCGAGGAAGATATGATGCCTCGGCTTTCGGGCAATTACCTGCTGATCGTCTATGGCGACGACCTTTCCGAAGGCGAGATCTACTTTACCCGCCGGTTCATGGTGCTCGATGAACGGGTCGACCTGCAGGTAACCGTTCCCCGCTATTGCGACGACCTGTCGTTGAGCAATACGCATCAGCAGCTGGACATCCTTCTTTCCATGCCCGACATGATGGCTTCCAACGTACAGCAGTATGGGAACCTGACCATCCGTCAGAACGGTCGCTGGGACAATGCCGCCATTGGCCTGAAGCCTTCTTTTGTATATCCCGACCACCTTACCTACGAGCATCAGCCACAGACGGTTTTCGAGGCTGGCAACCAGTTCAGAAGGCTGAATTTCAGCGACTTTTATTTCGAATCGGAAAACATAGCACGGATTTACCAAACCGATGACTACTATGTGGTGGACTATGCCGTCTGCGAGCCGAAGGCGCGCAAACCTTACGTCACCTACGAAGACATCCATGGCGAACGCTATATCTACATCGCCAACGAAGGCCGTGAAACCGACACCGAGGCCGACTATGCCTGGGTGAATCTCTTCCTGCGCTGGCCCGATCCCTTGGACCAGGAAGACCTGTATGTGATCGGCGCCCTCAACGACTGGCGTTTCGACGACCGCAACCGCATGGAATACCAACCCCAGTTGGGAGGCTACCTCTGCCAGCTGTTGCTCAAGCAGGGCTACTACAACTTCCAGTTCGTCACGGCCGACCGTGATACGGGTTCGGTGACGACGGAGCGGACCGAGGGCAATTTCTGGGAGACCGAAAACCTGTACCGGGTCTACTTCTATTATTACAATGCATTGAAAGGATACGACGAACTGATAGGCTATACCACCCAAAACGCCCATTGAGCCATGTCCGAGCGCATTACCCTTTTTGCAGACATCCTCCTGCCCATTCCTGTCCCCGGTACCTTCACCTATCGCGTGCCCTATGAGCTGAATGACGCCATCAAGGTGGGGCAGCGTGCGGTGGTGCAGTTTGGCAGGAGCAAGATCCTGTCGGGGTTGGTGGTCCGGCTTACGGAGGAGGTGCCCGAGGTGGAGGTGAAGTATCTGATGGACCTGCTCGATGAGGAGCCGGTGGTCCAGCCCATACAGCTTCGGTTCTGGGATTGGGTGAAGACCTATTACCTGTGCCATCCCGGCGAGGTGATGCAGGCCGCCCTGCCCTCTGCCTTGAAACTCAGCAGCGAGTCGACGGTTGCCCTGCACCGCGACTATGTTCTCGACAGCCAGTCCCTCAACGACTTTGAATACCTGATCGTGGAAGCCCTCCAGACCCAACCCAAGATTGCGGTCAGCGAGGTGAGCCGGATCGTGGGATTCAAGAAAGTGATGCCCTTGATCCATACCATGATGGAGAAGGGAATCTTGGTGTTGGAAGAGGAACTGAACGAAAAATACAAGGTGCGATACGAACGGACCCTGCGATTGGCCGATCCTTATCGCGACGAGCCGTCGCTCCAAGCCTTGATGGATGCCTTGACCAAGCGCGCCTTCAAGCAACTGGAGGTGATGCTGGCCTTTCTCAGCATGGGGGGCGATTGCGACCATGAATTGCCGGTGACCGCGGTGCTGAAAAAGGCCCGGGCCACCACTGCCGTCTTGAACGCCATGGTGGGGAAGGGGATCTTCGAGGTGCGGGAACGCCCGGTCAGTCGGCTGAAGACGTTCGAGGCCCAGGTGCCGGTGTCGTCGATCCAGCTCACCGAGGCGCAGCAACGGGCCTTCGACCAAGTCAAGGCCGGTTTCGAGGCCTCGAAACCGGTGCTGTTGCACGGCGTCACTTCGAGTGGCAAGACCGAGTTGTACATCAAGCTGATCCAGGAAACGCTCGACCAAGGGCGTCAGGTGCTCTATCTCCTGCCTGAGATTGCCCTCACGGCCCAGATCATCAACCGGTTGAAGCAGTATTTCGGGGCCAAGCTGGGCGTGTACCATTCCCGTTATGGGACCAACGAGCGGGTCGAGGTGTGGCGTTACGTGAACGACTTCGCCCAACACCGTGGGGAAGGCCGTTGCCAGATCATCGTGGGATCCCGTTCCGCGATCTTCCTTCCGTATTCCGACTTGGGGCTGATCATTGTCGACGAAGAGCACGATGCCAGCTTCAAGCAGGTGGATCCCGCGCCTCGGTACCATGCCCGCGATGCGGCCGTGGTGCTGGGCGCCATGCATCATGCCCGGGTCTTGCTGGGTTCGGCCACCCCCGCCTACGAGAGCTATTACAACGCATTGCAAGGGCGGTATCACTTGGTGGAGCTTCAACAGCGCTATGGCGGGGTGGAGATGCCCGAGATCGTCTTGAGCGACCTGCGGGTGGAGAAACGGAGAAAGACCATGCAGGCCGACTTTGGCCGTACCTTGCTCGATGCAGTGCGGACCACCTTGGAGCAGCACAACCAGGCCATCCTGTTCCAAAACCGTCGGGGTTTCTCGCTCCGTCTCGAGTGCGACGACTGCCATTATGTGCCGCAGTGCATCAACTGCGATGTCAGTCTGATCTACCACAAGGGGCAAAATGTGCTCCGATGCCATTATTGCGGCTATACTGCCAGCGTCCCTTCCTCCTGTCCCGCCTGTCACAGCACCAACCTCAAGATGCACGGCTTTGGCACCGAAAAGATCGAAGAGGACCTTAAGATCCTGCTTCCTGAAGCCAAGGTGGCACGGCTCGATCTCGACACCACCCGTTCGAAAAACGATTACCAGCACATCCTGGAAGCCTTCCAGGACAAGGAGACGAATCTGCTTGTGGGCACCCAGATGGTCACCAAGGGATTGGATTTCGACTCCGTCAAGGTGGTGGGGGTGCTCAATGCCGACAACATGCTCTCCTATCCCGATTTTCGTGCCCACGAACGCAGCTTCCAGCTGATGGCCCAGGTGGCGGGTCGCGCGGGTCGGAAGGGGGGACAGGGCAAGGTTGTTATCCAGACCTACGAGCCCATGCATCCGGTGCTTCAGGATGTGCTCCGCAACGATTACCGTGGCCTGTACGAAAAGCAGATGGCGACCCGCCGACAGTTCGGTTATCCGCCCTTCTACCGCCTGGTGATGATCCGTCTCAAGCACAAGGACGACCGCAAGTTGAATCCCGCTGCGGCAGCCTTGGCCAGTCAGCTGCGGCCCCTCTTCAAGCAGGACCTGCTGGGCCCGGAGTATCCGATGGTTTCGCGGGTGAAAAACCTGTTCATCAAGCAGATGATGGTCAAGTTCAAACGGGAACACAACGCCCAGCAGGTGAAGGCGCTGATCATGGAGCAGGTCCGTCTCTTTCAGGAACAGCCCGATTTCAAGTCCGTCATCGTCCAGATCGATGTGGATCCCTGCTAAGCGCGCAAGGGAAATAAAAAAACAACGCCCGGCATGCGCCGGGCGTTGCTTGTTTCAAAGGGATGTCTTAATCCATCAAACCTTATTTGACAACGAACTTCTGGGTGTCGTTGCCGGCGTTGATGAAGTAAACACCGCTGCTGAGGTTGGAGACGCGGACGGTGTTGAGACCGACATGACCCATCTGGCTGGCAACCACCTGACCCATGATGTTGTAGATCACGATCTCGGCATTGCTGCTCAGCGTCACATCGAGGTTGTCAACGGCCGGGTTCGGGCAGATCGTCATCTTGGTTTCGTTGGCGATCTCAGGAACGCTGACGTTGTCGAACAGTTCGTCCAGGTTGAAGGTCAAGCCCTGGTAGAAGTTGTCGTCACCCGCGGCATCGTCGCCCTGGACGTAGGTACCGGCGGTTTGGTCGGACTGGCAGGCGACAACCAAAGTGTGGCCCACCACAGCGGCTTGGCAGTAAACCATCTCAGCGGTTCTGAAGAGGGTGGCCTTGGTCAAAGCCTTCATCGGGCTCCAGGTGAAACCACCGTCACCGGAGTATCTCGCATAGAGTTTGAAGTAGTAGTTATCGCTTTCGTCCTGGTGGTTTTCGTCCATCATGCTCCAAACGGCCACGAAGTCGTCGCTGCCGGGGACTCTGCAAAGCACAGGATTGGCGCAGACACCGCAGTTGTATTTGCCGTGTTGGCCTCTGGCATCACTATTGACCAGGTTGAAGGCGGTGATTTCATCGTGCCACGGATCTTCCGGGTCACCAGCGTCCGTCAGAGAGACGAGGGGTCCGATGTATTCAGGCCATGACTCGTGGGAGGCGTCGGAGAAGAAGCCCCAGCTGGCATAGATGTCTTCGTAAATGTAGACGGTGTCCATCACGAAAGGCTCGCCAACCACGTGGGAATTGCCATAAGGATACGGGCAGGTGTCGCAGCCATGGTAAGGCAGGTTCTCGTTCCAGTAGCCAACACCACCGAGTCCAGGATAGTAGCTGCCAGAACCGGGTTCACCGGTGGTGGCGTTGAATTCGTAAGCGATGTGCAGGTTGTGACCCTGATCCCACTGGGCGGAGACCCAACGGGGATACATGAGATACATATCGGTGAAGTTAGCATCGATACCGGGGTGTTTGTAGAACACGATTCTGTCCCAGGTTTCACCATCATCGTAGCTGTAGAGGACCATACCATCGCTCCAGGCGTTGTTCACGACCAAGGCGAGGCAGTTGTCTTCGGTGGTCTCCATCCAGTAGCACACGTTGGAACCCCAGTCGAGGCCGTATTCAGGACCCATGAAGGGCAGAACGACGTTTTCCTTGTCCCAGGTTTCACCACCGTCGGTTGAACGGAAGTAGATGATGGGGTCGGTGACGTCTTCCATGCCGTCCAGGTTGTTGGCGCTGGCGGTGGCGACAACGTGGATGATGTCGCGGTTCGCACCAGAGGTCATGACGTTGGGCCAGCAAGGATCGTTGGTGGGATCCAGCTTCTCCAGCGTGATGGCGCTACCAGGAGTCATGTTGTCCTTGTCTTCCACGATGTAGACGCCGCATTCAGAAGAGGTGTGGGCAGCGACCACAAGGCCGTTGGCACCGTACTGGGCGATGGTACCGAAACCGGTTCTTTCGTTCTCGATACGGCCGCCAAGCGGAATCCATTCGTCGTTGTTGCTGTCGTAGGTGCCGATGGCGGTACCACGGTCGGAGTAGGCAGCGTCAGAGGCAGTGGTGAAAGCGAAGTTGATCTTGCCGTCGTCCCAGACCTTGGTCCAGGTACGGGAGGCGCAGTTGGTCTGCCAGTCGTAGAAGGTGTAATCCAGTTCGCCATTGGTTCTCGTCATGTTGGGTTGGCTCTGGACATTCACCAAGGCCTCGTTGCCATCATTACGGAGGGCGACGCGCTGTTTGGCAACTTTACCAAGATCATTCTTGGACATGGATCTTACTTGGGCGTAGCCGACAGAGGCAACGGCCAAAACCATCAGTAAAGTAAACAGTTTTTTCATTGTTGATGTTTTTAAGTTAATAATTGTGTAAGATGTGTTGTCGATAACATTCTTTTGAGCCTACAAATATACACATTTTTCGTTTTTTCAAGGGGTAAAACGAATTTTTTTTCTTGGATTCGGTTGCGCACATGAATTCTTTTTATTTTTGGAAAACAATTCTTGACAACCTACTTATGAAACGAATCCTGCTCTTCGCCTTGATACTGTTGAGTGTCACGGCCTGCCGGCAAGAGCCGGCCTTTGTGGAAACGCCAGCCGCCATGGTCGATCCCTTTATCGGTACTGGCGGCCATGGACATACCTTCCCCGGTGCCACCGTGCCTTTCGGCATGATCCAGTTCAGTCCCGACACCCGGATGAACGACTGGGACGGCTGCTCGGGCTACCACACCTCCGACCATACCATCCTCGGTTTCAGCACGACCCACCTGAGCGGCACGGGCTGTTCCGATTACGGCGACTTCCGCTTCATGCCCTTTACTGGGGCATTGCAACTCGACAAGGGGGAAGCCGACCATCCGGATTCGGGCTACCGTTCCTCTTTCCGCCATGAAAACGAGACTGCCCGCGCCGGCTATTACAGTGTCCTGCTCGACGACGACAACATCCAGGTGGAGCTGACCACCGGACAGCGTGTGGGCATGATGCGCTGCACCTTCCCCGAAGGGGCCGATGCCCAGCTGTTCCTCGACATGGTGGAGGGCGTCAACGACGAGTTCGTATACGAATCCACCTTGAACGTCGTTTCGGACCGGGCGATCTGCGGCTACCGTCGTACGCGCGACTGGGCCAACGACCAGACCCTCTTTTTCTACGCGGAGTTCTCCCATCCCATCCTGTCCCATGCCTTCTATGACCATGGCCAGGAGGTGGCAGGCGAGGGTGCGGCCAGCGACCATCTGAAAGCCGCCTTCCGTTTCGAGGCCCTCTCTGGGGAACCGCTCGTGATGCGCATCGGCCTCTCAGCCGTCGATGGTGCCGGCGCCAAGAACAACCTATATGCCGAGCTTCCTGAGGGCGATTTCGACTTCAATGCCTTGGCGGAGCGTGCCTTCGGCCAATGGAACGAGGCTTTGGGCTGCCTTCGTGTGCAAGGCAGCGACGAGGCCGACATCCGGGTGTTCTATACCAACCTCTACCACGCCATGATCGCCCCGAACCTCTTCTCCGATGCCGACGGACGCTACCGTGCCCACGACCTTCAGATCCATCATGCCGACCGTCCCGTCTATACCGTGTTCTCATTGTGGGACACCTTCCGGAGCCTGCATCCGCTCTTCAGCCTCATCCAGCGGGAACGCACCATCGATTTCATCAATACCTTTATTAATAATTACGAGACCGATCCCGAACACATGCTTCCCATTTGGGAGCTGGCCGGCAACGAAACCCATTGCATGATCGGCAACCATGCCATTCCGGTGATTGCCGATGCCTATTTCACGGGCATCCGCGGCTTTGACGCCGAGAAGGCCCTCGAAGCCATGGTCAACTCCTCCCGTCAGGACCGTCGTGGCATGGGTGCCTATCGGAACTATGGCTTCATCCCCGTCGACCTCGAAGGCGAGGCGACTTCCAAGACCCTGGAATATGCCTACGACGACTGGTGTGTGGCCCGGATGGCCGAGGCCATGGGGCGTAACGACATCGCCGACGAGTTCTACCAGCGGGCACAGGCCTACAAGAACCTCTACAACCCCGAGGACCAGTTCTTCCATGGCCGTCGCAACGGCGGGTTCATGCAACCCTTCGACCCCACCCAGGTCAACTTCACCCTGACGGAAGCCAACACTTGGCAATACAACTTCTTTGTTCCCCAAGACGTCAACACCCACATCGACATGATGGGTGGCCGGGAGGCGTATGCCAAGAAACTGGATGCGCTCTTCACTTCCTCGAGCAAGTTGTCGGGTCGCGAGCAGGTGGACATCACCGGCCTGATCGGACAGTATGCCCACGGCAACGAGCCGAGCCACAATACGGTCTATATGTACAACTTTGTGGGACAGCCTACCAAGACGCAGCGCTATGTGCGCCAGATCCTGGATGAGTATTACACCGACGGTCGCGACGGCCTCAGCGGCAACGAAGACTGTGGCCAGATGTCGGCCTGGGGCGTGTTCTCCGCCATGGGCTTCTATCCCGCCACCCCCGCTTCGGGCTATTATGTGCTGGGTCTGCCTCGCTTTGAGCGGGTAGCCATGACCCTCGACAACGGAAAGTGCTTCACGGTGGTCGCCAAGAACCTGACCCCTGCCAACCGTTACGTCAAATCGGTGAAACTCAACGGCAAGCCGCTGGAACGGAGCTACATCACCTTCGACGAGCTCTATCAGGGCGGCGAACTGGTGTTTACCATGACGGACAACCCTGAGACCTCTTGGGCCACGGCACCCGAGCAATGCCCGGTGATGCGCATCCCTGGCGCGTCGATTGTGGTGGTGCCGTCCATCAATGCCGAGCACAACGCCTTCTTCGACAGCCTGACGGTGACCATGAGCCATCCGGTGGAGGGTGTCCAAGTGTATTACACGCTCGACGGCAGTGAGCCCAACGAGAACAGCCCGCGTTATACCGAGCCCATCGTGTTGAAACAGACCTCGACGGTCCGTGCGGCTGCCTTGCAGGAGGGTCGTTGGAGTCGTGTGGCGGATGCGGAGTACCATCTCATCGATGCCAAACGGGCGGTGCGTCTGGAGCATCCCTATTCCGATCAATATGAGGCGGGCGGCCAGAAAGCCCTCATCGACCACCTCCGTGGCGGCGACAATTTCCGCACCGGCACCTGGCAAGGCTACCATGGGGTCGATCTGGTGGCCACGGTCGACCTGGGATCCAAGCAGCGGATCAACCGCCTTGCCGGCAGCTTCCTGCAGGACCAGGCTTCCTGGATCTTCATGCCCAGCGAGGTCACCTTCTTCGTCTCGGACGACGGCAAGCAGTTCCGTCAGGTGGGCCGTGCGGTCAATACGGTCCCGATGGACGTGGATACCGGCGTGATCCAGGAGCTGGAGGCACGTACGCGTTGCGAGGCCCGTTATGTGAAAATGGCGGCCAAGAACATCGGTACCTGTCCCGACTGGCATCCCGGTGCCGGGCAACCTGCCTGGATCTTCTGCGACGAATTCGTCATTGAATAATCTTGAAATCAGAAATCTTTAAATCTTGAAATATGAAAGACGCTATTGTCATCCTCGCCGGCGGCGGTCCGGCTCCTGGCATCAACACGGTCATCAGCACCGTGGCCAAAACCTTTCTGAAGGCGGGATACCGTGTCCTGGGCCTGAACGACGGCTACAAGAACCTTTTCAAAGCCAATCCTCAAGTCGACGAGATCGACTTCATCTATGCGGATGAGATCCAGAAACAGGGCGGTTCGGCCCTCCGCATGAGCCGCTACAAACCGAAGAACGAGGAGTTCAATACCGACTTCTTTGTGAAGAACAACGTGAAGCTGCTGGTCACCATCGGTGGCGACGACACCGCCTCCACGGCCAACCGCATCTCGAAGTACCTGAGCGAGAACAACGTGCAGATCCAGAACATCCACGTGCCCAAGACCATCGACAACGACCTGCCTCTGCCCGATGGCAACCCCACCTTCGGCTACTATTCCGCCAAGGACGCCGCCGTGCATCTGGTGCAGACCGTCTATGAGGATGCCCGTACCAGCGGCAACTGGTTTGTGCTCTCCGCCATGGGACGCGAGGCCGGCCACCTGGCTTTTGGCATGACCTCCGCCTGCCATTGCCCCATGGTCATCATCCCCGAGATGTTCAATCACACCCAGGTCACCTTGGAGTCGATCATCCGGCTGATGGTCAGCTCCATCGTCAAGCGTAAATTGTTAGGCATTGAGTATGGCGTCATCATCATCAGCGAAGGCGTGTTCCATTTCATGACCGACGCCGAGATCGAGAAGTCGGGCGTGGCCTTCACCTACGACGAGCACGGCCATCCCGAGTTGGGCAATGTGAGCAAGGCCCACATCTTCAACTTGTTGTTGCAACAGCGGCTGAAGCTGCTGGGCATCTCCGTCAAAAGCCGCCCGGTGGAGATCGGCTACGGCATCCGCTGCGTGCAGCCCAACGGCTACGACCTGACCTATTGCTCCTTGCTGGGCTATGGCGTGAAGAAGCTCTTCGACAAGGGCGTCACCGGCGCCATGGTCACCACCAACCCCAAGGGCGAGATCATCCCGCTTTACCTGAAAGACGTGGAGGACGAGAACGGCAAGATCAAGCCACGACTGGTCAACCTCAACGGTCCGAAGGCCGAGCTGATCTTCAACGATGGCCTGCAGTACCTCAGTCCCGAGGATTACGAGGCGGCCAAGGCCTACGTGCCCGATCCGGAGGAATACGACTTCAGGCGGATCCTGAAATGGTAAACGAAAAAAAGCGGGGCGCGCCCCGCTTTTTTTATTGTATCCATTGGGAGAAGCTTTCGTTCAGCTGGCGGAGGGCATCCTCCAACAGGCTTTGGTCGGTCGGGAAGGGGACCGGCGCTTGCCGGAGCCGTTCCAGGGTCTGTTCCGAACAGGCCTCCGTCGGGCCTTCCACCTGGGTGTAGGTGGCGTTGAACTTGGAGCTGACATCGAAAGGAACCGAAAGCAGCAGGCGCTTGCTCTTGGGATCGATGAACCGTACCTTGCCCTGTGCGTTGGCGGTCTTTGACAGCGTGTGGTCGGTGACCGAGGCGGTGAGGCCGTTGGCGCTTTCCTTGAACGTTACGGTCTCGTCGCGGTTGGGACTCACCTGCTGTTTCACGACATCGACGTGCATGATGCGGGAGAGGTCGCCGTAGCGTTTGGCCAGCGAGCGCACCTTGAACTCGTTGAGGCGGGTGTTTTCCGGATTGAGGTCTTGGAGCCTCCGGATCATGCGGTCGATCTCCTCCAGGTCGGGCTGGGTGCCGTCGAGGGTTTGGCTGATTTTGGCCGTCAGGTAGGCCTCGGCCTTGTTTTGGGCGGCTTTCAGCTCCTCGTCGAGCTGGAGCGTGGTATATTGGATGTCGTTTTTCACCTGTTTCGGGAAGCAGGCCAAGGCTTGGTTGCGGCCCTTCATGCTGCAGAATCGTTCGTAGATCTCGGGCCAGACCTCGGGTTGCCCGGAGGCCTTGAGGGCCTGGATCCGCTCGTGGTCGGCCTGGTTGGCGCGGTGGTAGGAGGCGGCGATCAGGCCGATCATGTTGGGGTTGATCCGCCCCTCGCAAACCTTGGGCGCCTCGCGTTGGATCACTTGGTCGTATTGTTGGGCTTCATAGAGTTTTCGGGTCGTGTTGCAGGAGGTGGCCAGCACGACGACCATCAGGGAAAGGGGAAGCAAGATTTTTTTCATGGTGCTTGGTGTTGAAACAAAAATAATTCACCATGCAAATATCGCACCAAAAAAACCACTATTTTTGTGCTATGGAAAAGATACAACAGTTACAACAGGAAATGGCCGCCTTCATCGCCTCCGCCGATTTCGGCGGCCAGCCCGAAGGGCTCTATGCCCCGGTCGCCTATACCGTATTGCAGAAGGGCAAGCGTCTGCGTCCCATGCTCTGTCTGCTGGCTTGCGACCTCTTCGGAGGCGATGTCGAGGCGGCGAAATACCCCGCCTTGGCCTTGGAAACGGCACACAACTTCACCTTGATCCACGACGACATCATGGATCAGGCCCCGTTGCGCCGCGGCATGGCGACGGTCTATAAGAAATGGAACACCAACACAGCCATCCTTTCGGGCGACGCCGCCCTGATCCGGGCCTTTGAGTTTGTCATGCGCACGCCCAAGGCGCTCGATACGACCGCCTTGTTGGTGAAGGTGTTGCGGGAGGTGTGTGAGGGCCAGCAATACGACCTCGAGTTCGAGCATCGGGCGTCTGTGTCCATCCCCGAATACCTGGAGATGATCCGGTTGAAGACCGCCGTGTTGTTGGCGACCAGCCTGCAGATGGGGGCGGTCGTCGCAGGCGCTGGCGAGGAAGACCAGCGGCATCTCTACGACTTCGGCATCGCCCATGGCATGGCGTTCCAACTCTGGGACGACATCCTCGACTGCTACAGCGATGTGTCGGTCTTTGGCAAGGTCACGGGGGGCGACATCGTGGAAAACAAGAAGACCTACCTCTACCTGCGCGCCTTGGAGCTGGCTGGCCCAATGGATCGGGAACGCTTGCTATCGCTCTACTCCGGCCAAGTGCCGATCGATCCTCAGGAAAAGGTGGCCGCCGTGCTGGCGCTCTATGACCGCCTTGGCGTCAAGCAAGTGACGGAATCGGCGATGGCCGCTTATGAGCGACAGGCGTCCGCCTGCCTCGATGCAGTTCAGGTCCCGGAGGAAAACAAACGACACCTCCGGAGGTATATGGAACTGCTCTCGGGCAGGGAGAAATAAAAAAAGCAGGCTCATCGGCCTGCTTTTTTTATCGTTGTTCGTGTTGATTATCTGTTGACCTTTCCGGGTTGGGCAGTCTGGGGAGTGTCTTTCTTGACCTTGAGGGTCTTGGGCTTCAGATTGAGTTTGTGATCGTTGCTGCTGGCGGTGCTAAGGTTGGTTTTGCCTGCGGCTTGGTTGATGTTGGCGGCAGCGCCCATGTTGTTCTTGCTTTCTTTCACAAGGGTGGTCTTGGGAGCAGTGGCGTCGCTAGCGCTTTGGGTGTTGGCGGCAGCGCCCATGTTGTTCTTGCTTTCTTTTACCACAGTGGTCTTGGGAGCAGTGGCGTCGCTAGCGCTTTGGGTGTTGGCGGCTGCGCCCATGTTGTTCTTGCTGGTTTTCACAACGGTGGTCTTGGGAGTCGTGTTGTCAGTGCTTTGGGTAGCGGCGGCAGCATTCACGTTTGTTCTGCTTTCTTTCACGACAGGGGGCGTTGCAGTCTTGGCTTCAGGACCATTGGGCTTGGTAGCGGGCTTGGCTTGGTTGAGTTTAATCACTTCCGGATTGGCTTTGACCACTCCATCGCCACCTTTGGCGGTCTTTTCATTTTTTTGGACTTCCTGGTTGGCGTTCGAAGGAGCTGCGGTTCTTGTTCCAGGTTGTGCGTTTGCGATCATGTTGATGGCGAAGAGAGCCATGACACCGAGTACTAATGCTTTTTTCATAATGCTAGATTTTTATAGGTTAATGAATTTGAATTTTGTTTTGTTGTTTCGATTGCAAAAATAACAATATCCGTACCAAACCGCAAAATCTTTCAAAAAAAATAAAAAATTTTTTTACGAGGGTAAAAACAAACAGCTGTCGCCATAGCTCAGGAACCGGAATCCGTGGTCCAGCGCAAAGCGGTAGGCGTCTCTCCAGCGATCCCCGATCAAGGCCGAAACCAAGAGGAGCAGGGTGCTTTTTGGTTGGTGGAAATTGGTGATCAGTCCGGTGATGACCCGCATCCGGTAGCCGGGAGCGATCATCAGCGCGGTGCTGGCCTCCAGACGGGTCAACCCGTGGAGGTCGAGATAACGCAAGAGTTGCTCCAATGCCTCTCGGGTGGGGAGGTCCGGCCGGTCCTCGTAGGGGAACCATTGTCCGACATGAAGCGGGCGAAGGGCATTTCCCTGTTCTGCCAGCATCACGCCCAGCCAGTAGAGACTCTCCAGGGTACGAGTGCTGGTGGTTCCTACCGGGATGATATCGTCGCCGAGATGCTGGATCAGGTGTTCGATCAAGGAACGACGCACGATGATGGTCTCCGAATGCATGGTGTGTTCGCCGATGGTCTCGGTGGCGACGGGGCGAAAGGTGCCAGCGCCTACATGCAGAGTCACCTCGTCGAGTTCGAAACCCTTGGCCTGGAGTTGTTCGAGCAGGGGGCGTGTGAAATGGAGCCCTGCCGTCGGGGCGGCCACCGAGCCGTCGTAACGGGCGAAGACGGTTTGATAACGGTTACGGTCTTCGGGTTCGGCATCGCGGTTCAGGTAGGGAGGGAGGGGAATCTCCCCAGCGGCGTCCAGGATGGTGGCGAAGGGCAGTTCCGCTGGCGTCCATGAAAAGACGATCTCGGAATACTGGTCGTTGCGGGCCACCCGGTCGGCGTACAGGGTCACGGCCTGGCCGTCGGCGTTGAGCGACATCCGGAGCGTGCCCTCGCGCCAACGCTTGGAGTTACCCACCAAGCACTTCCATCGGACTGGGGAGGGGCTGCTGAAGGCAACCTGATAGTCGTCGTCCGGCTCCAGGCAGAAAATCTCGATATGAGACCCGGTCTCTTTTTGGAACTGGAGCCGGGCCCGGATTACCTTGGTCTCGTTGAAGACCAGCAGCGCTTTCTCGGGAAGGAAGTCGCCGATGTGCCTGAACTGCGAGGCTTGGATGGCGCCCCCGCGATACACAAGGAGCTTCGAGGCGTCGCGTTCAGCCAAGGGATACTTGGCGATGCGCTCCTCGGGCAAGGGGTAGTCGTACGCTTCGATGGCGATGTCTTTGATGTCTGTCATCCCAGATTTTTTTGCAAAAGTACGATTTCTTTTTTCTATCTTTGCAAAAGATACCATCCTAATTTGCCATGAAACAATGTTCAACGCTTTTCCTATTATTAATAATGGTGTGTTCCCTGACGACCCAAGGCCAGAAGGTGTCAGTCAAAGGTCTCCAAAGCGGCCTGTGGGACGCCGATACCGTGTTGGTGACCGGTGACGTCCAGGTGCAGGAGTCGCTGTCGGTGCAACCGGGCACCTTGGTGCTGTTCGACGGCTTTTACCATATCGCCGTGGAGAAAAGTTGCACCTTTACTGCCTTGGGTACCGCTGCAGACAGCATCGTCTTTACCGTGGCCGACACGACGGGCTTCTACCAATACGATTCCCCCGATGGAGGATGGAATGGCTTCCAGGTGCTCTGTGGCACGGTGCAGCTCGACTACTGTGTGGTCGAATATGGCAAGGCTTCCGATGCCAAGGATCGGGAAGGAGGTGCTTTCCACGTAGAGGGAGGCCAGGTCGACATCGACCATAGCACCCTGCGATGCAACTTCTCCCGCGACCGGGGCGGTGCGGTCTATGCCCGGGATGCCGAATTCAGGATGCATGCTTCCCGCATGGAAGGAAACAAGGTCTATTCGGGTGACGGTACCTACGCCATGTATGGCGGCGGCGCGAGTTTCCTTAGGAGCGACGTCACCTTGAAGGAGGACACGTTCCAAAACAACTACGGCCCCACCTGTATCGGGGGTGCCTTGGCACTCGACAGCTGCTCCTTGGTGCTCGATCGCTCGGTGTTTTCCGAGAACATCGGCCTCAATGGCGGCGGCATGTATCTGATGCGTTGCAACGACAAATACTGTCGCATGTCGAACCTCCTCTTCCATGACAACTTTGCAGGACATTTTGCCGGTGGGTTTGCCCTGGCGGCCGCATCGCCCGAGATCTATAATGTCACAGTTACCCGAAACCAATCGGAAGGCGTCAACTGCAATGGCATCTTCTTCCATCAGGAAAGTGCGCCCAAGCTGGCCAACTGCATCGTCTGTGGAAACTATCCTATAGAGGAAGCAGGGTTCGCTTTAGACACGGTGCAGATGTGGGTGTGGACCTACGAAGACTACGTTCCTGAGTTCCGCAACTGTTTGGTCGAAGGCGGCCTGACCCAGATCATGTCTGGGGATTTCATTCAGGTCTTCGAGGACGTAATCGACGGGGATCCCCTTTTTGTGGATCCGGAACACAACGACTTTCGGCTCACCGAGGCGAGTCCCTGCCGCGATGCCGGCAAGGTGTTGACCCCCCAGGACCTGTTGGAGGGCTTCGACCTGGATGGCCTGCCGCGGCTCGCCAACCGGCGTGTCGACCTGGGTCCTTACGAGTATTCGCCCGCCGCGGTCGATGAATCGCCCTTGGCGGTCGAGCCTTTCCTCATGGGGAACCCCCTCGAGCGTGACAGCCGGGTGTGCCTATGGATCGAGGCCCCCGATGCCTTGAATGTAAGGGTCTGTTCCCTCGACGGTCGCCTCGTGGCCGATCAACCTTTGGTGCCCTGTGCCGCAGGTCGGGTGGAACTACCCGTCGGTACCCTGGCGGAGCGGCTTGCGCCGGGACTTTACCTGATCGAAGTCACAGGGCAACACTGTCATCATGTAATGAAAGCGGTAAAATGAGACTGAAATACCATATTCCCAACACCATTACCTGCTGCAACCTGCTCTCGGGCTGCCTCTCCATCCTGTTCTCCTGTTCGGGGATGCCGGTGGCCGCCTCGTTGATGATCTTTGCTGCCGGGCTCTTCGACTTCTTCGACGGGTTCGCTGCCCGCTTGCTCGATGCGCATTCGCCCATCGGTGCCGACCTCGATTCGCTCTCGGACGTGGTTTCGTTCGGGGTGGCGCCCGGGATGATCATGTACCGGATGATGGTCGAAGGGATGGCCCATCCGATCTGGCCGCTGGGTACGGTCTCCCTGTTTGCCTGCCTGGCTTTCCTGCTTCCGGTGTTCGCTGCGGTCCGGCTTGCCAAGTTCAACGTGGACGACCGGCAAACCACTTCGTTCATCGGGTTGCCCACTCCGCCCATGGCCCTGTTCATGGCCTCGTTGCCGTTGGCATTCTGGCAGTTGGGTCTGTTGGGACAACCGGTGCTGAACCCTTATCTCTGCTTGGGCATGGTGGTGCTGTTCTCCGTGATGATGGTATGCAACCGTCCTTTCTTCTCGTTCAAGGTGAAGTCGATGCGTTGGAAAGGGAACGAGATCCGCTGGATCTTCCTGATTGCAGCGGTGGCGGGCCTCGCCGTGTTCCGGCTGGTGGCGCTGCCTTTCATCCTGCTGTTGTATGTGCTGCTGTCGGTGCTGTGCTACCGTTGACGGCCTAAAACACCTTTTTCTTGTATTCGAAGTTGTGCCCGAGATACACGTCGCGCACCTCCGGGTCTTCTGCCAGGTCCTCGGGTTTGCCTTCCTTCAGCACCTTGCCGTCGGAAAGGATGTAGTCGTAGTCGGTGATCGACAGGGTCTCGTGGACGTTGTGGTCGGTGATGAGCACCCCGATGTTCTTCTCGGTCAGCTTGACGATGATGCGTTGGATGTCTTCCACGGCGATGGGGTCGACGCCGGCGAAGGGCTCGTCGAGCAGGATGAACTTGGGGTCGACGGCCAGGGCGCGGGCGATCTCGGTCCTGCGTCGCTCGCCGCCCGACAGCTGGATGCCTTTGCTCTTGCGGACATGCTGCAAGCCGAACTCGTCGAGGAGCGACTCCAGCTTTTCACGTTGTTGGGCACGGCTCAGGCCTTTCTGGAACTGCAAGACGGAGTGGATGTTGTCTTCCACGCTCATCTGGCGGAACACGGAGGCTTCCTGGGCCAGGTAACCGATGCCGTTCTGGGCCCGTTTGTACATGGGCTCGCCGGTGATCTCCCGGTCGTCGAGGAACACCTTGCCTGAGAAAGGCTTGATCAGGCCTACGATCATGTAGAAGGTGGTGGTCTTGCCGGCCCCGTTGGGACCCAGCAGGCCTACGATGCGACCTTGGCTCACTTCAACGCTCACCTCGTTGACCACGGTGCGTTGCTTGTATTTCTTGATCAGTTGCTGTGTCCAGAGTTTCATGGTATGTCCGTGTTCGGTTAAAAGATGCCTTCCTTGAGGATGTCGTGCAGGTGGATCACGCCCACATACTGCCCATCCTTGAGTACCGGAAGCTGGGTGATGCTGTTGGCCCGCATCTTGTGCAAGGCGTCGGCCACGAGGTCGTCCTCGCCGATGGTCTTGGGGTCGGGGGTCATGATCTCCTTGGCTTTCACATGTTCGATGTCGGGGTGTTTGAGCAGCATTCTGCGCAGGTCGCCATCGGTGATGATGCCTTTCAGCCGGCCTTCTTCGGTGACCACGGCGGCGCCCAGGCGTTTGCGGGTCATCTCGATGATGACCTGGGTGAGCGCGTCGTCGGGACCGACTTCGGGTTTCTCGTTGTTCTTGTAGAGGTCGCTCACCCGGAGGTAGAGCTGCTTGCCCAAGGCGCCGCCGGGATGGAACTTGGCGAAGTCTTGGGTGGAGAAGCCACGGCATTTCATGAGCGCCAAGGCGAGGGCGTCGCCCATGACCAGCTGGGCGGTGGTGCTGCAGGTGGGGGCGAGGTTGTCGGGGAAGCCCTCCTGTTCCACGGTGACGTCAAGCAGACAGTCGGCCTGCCTGGCGAGGTAGCTGTCGCGGTTGCCGACGATGGCCACGATGGGGTTGCCGCGGAGCTTGACCAGCGGCACCAACACCTTGATCTCAGGCGTCTCGCCGCTTTTCGAGAGCACCACCACCACATCCTGTTCGCGGAGCATGCCCAGGTCGCCGTGGATGGCGTCGGCCGCATGCATGAACATGGAGGAGGTGCCCGTGGAATTCATCGTGGCGACGATTTTCTGCGCGATGAGTGCGCTCTTGCCGATGCCTGAAAAGACGATGTTGCCCTTGCAGTCCAACATCAAATGGACCGTGCGCGCGAAATCCTCATTGAGCAACGGAAGGATGTTTTTAATCGCATTTGACTCATTTTCAATTACTTGAGCCGCAATATGCTGTATTTCTTCAAAAGAGCGCATTTTTTTTGTTTTTTTCTTGCCGCATACCAACTTATTTATATAACTTTGTATGGAGCGAAAACGTATTCAACCTTGCAAAGATACGTTAAAAGTTTTGATTAACCAACATTGTGCAGTCATGGCAAAAAAAGAAGAGGCCTCCATCCACAAGCTTTTGAAGGAAGTTTTCGGGTTTGACCAGTTCAAGGGGAACCAGGAAGCCATCATCAAGAGTGTTCTCGCCGGCACCAACACCTTCGTGCTGATGCCCACAGGCGGTGGCAAGTCGCTTTGTTACCAATTACCCGCCTTGGTCAAGGAAGGAACTGCCATCGTGGTTTCTCCCCTCATTGCGTTGATGAAGAACCAGGTGGACATGATCCGTAATTTCGGTGCCGATCTCGGCATCGCCCATGTAATGAACTCCTCGCTGTCGAAGGCGGAGCTGTTGGAGGTGAAACAGGACCTCAAGAGCGGCAAGACCAAAATGCTCTATGTGGCGCCTGAGTCCCTTACGAAAGACGAGACGGTCGAGTTTTTGAAGACGTTGAAGATTTCCTTTGTGGCCATCGACGAGGCGCATTGCATCTCCGAATGGGGGCATGACTTCCGTCCGGAATACCGCCGACTTCGTCCCATCATCAACGCCATTTCACCTGAGCTGCCCGTGATCGCCCTGACGGCCACCGCCACGGTGAAGGTGCAGCAAGATATCATGAAGAACCTGGAGATCATGGACGCCAAGGTGTTCAAGTCTTCGTTCGACCGGCCGAACCTGTATTACGAAGTGCGGCCCAAGACCAAGGATGTCATCAAGGATATCATCAAATACATCAAGCAGAATCCAGGCAAGTCGGGCATCGTGTATTGCCTGAGCCGTAAAAAGGTGGAGGAGCTGGCCGAGACCCTCGTGGTGAACGGCATTCGTGCCTTGCCTTACCATGCCGGACTCGACAGCCAGACCCGCAAGGAGAACCAGGACAAGTTCCTGATGGAGGAGGTGGACGTCATCGTGGCTACCATCGCCTTCGGCATGGGCATCGACAAACCGGACGTCCGTTTCGTGATCCACCACGATATCCCGAAGAGCCTCGAGGGCTACTATCAGGAAACCGGCCGTGCCGGCCGCGACGGAGGCGAGGGCAACTGCATCGCCTTCTATGACTACGAGGACATCCACAAGCTGGAGAAGTTCAACAAGGGCAAGAACGTGGCCGAACAGGAGATCGCCAGGGAGCTGCTCAACGAAACGGTGACCTACGCCGAGTCGGCGGTGTGCCGCCACCGGCTGTTGCTCCACTATTTCGGCGAGGAATACGAGAAGGAGAACTGCGGCTCCTGCGACAACTGCCGTTTCCCGAAGGAGAAGTTCGACGGCAAGGAGGACATCAAGATGGTCCTCGAGGCAGTGGTCGACACCAAGCAACTGTTCAAGACCAAGCATATTGCCGAGCTGCTCAACGGCAAGCTCACGGGCGACATCAAGGCTGCCAAGCAGGAGAACAACGAGTTCTTCGGAGCGGGTGGCGACCACGACGAGAAATATTGGACCGCCGTCATCCGACAGGCCCTCGTGCACAAGTTCCTGAGCAAGGATATCGAGAACTATGGGGTGCTGAAGATCACCAAGGAAGGCAAGGACTTCATCAAGAAACCGTATTCGGTCATGCTGGTCAAAGACCATGACTATGAAGGCGGCGACGACGAGGAAGCCGAGGCCCTCGCCATGGGGATGAGCAAGGACAGCGGCACCGACCGTACCCTGTTCACCATGCTCAAGGACTTGCGCAAGACCATCGCCAAGCAGAACAACCTGCCGCCATTTGTCATCTTCCAGGATCCCTCGCTCGAAGACATGGCCATCCAATACCCCATCACCAAGGAAGAAATGACCCAGATCGCGGGTGTTGGTGCCGGCAAGGCGGAGAAGTTTGGTGAGCCGTTCATCAAGCTGATCAAGGAATATGTGGAAGAAAACGACATCACCCGGCCCAACGACATGGTGGTCAAATCGGTGGTGAACAAGTCGGCCCTCAAGATCAGCATCATCCAGAACATCGACAAGCGTATCCCCTTGGAGGACATCGCCTACGGCAAAGGCCTGTCGTTCGACGAGTTGCTGTCGGAGATCGAAAGCATCGTCTCGTCGGGCACCCGTCTCGACTTGAATTACTACATCGAGGACAACATCGACATCTATCATCAGGAAGACATCCTCGACTATTTCCAGGAGGCGGAGTCCGACAATGTGGAGGCGGCCCTTCGGGAGCTTGGCGAAGACGAATACAGCGAGCAGGAAGTGCGCCTGATGCGTATCAAGTTCATGTCGGATGTAGGGAACTGATCCAATGATGCGCCGTTTCCAACCCTTATTGCTGATGCTGCTGCTCGCGGGAGCCGTCGTGTGCTGTGGCCATCGTGAACAGGTCAAGAAGCCCGAGTTGTTGCTTACGGAGCAACAGATGGTCGACGTGATGACGGATGTCTATCTGATTGAGGCCATGCTGAAGCAGAAACAGGCGCAGGGCGAACCCGATGCCGGTCTGGCCGAAGACTATTACAGACAGGTGTTTGATCACTATGGCCTCACCGACAGCCTCTTCAAGGAGAACATGGCCTATTACTCCTACCAACCCGCGGTATTGGAACAGATCATGGATTCGGTGGTGAATCGGTTCGAGAAGGTGAAACAATAAAAAAAGCCTCGCAAACGCGAGGCTTTTTTTTGCCATTAAACACGTAAATTATTCAGGTTTAACGTCTTCCGGCACAGGACCGTATTGGTTCTCTTGTTTGTCACCTTCCTGGGCCCACCATACGATGAGGATGATGATACCGGCAATCGGGATGAGGGCAAGCAGCAGGAACAAACCCTGTTTGTTGATGTCGTGCAAACGACGGCACCCAACGCCCAGGGTGGGGAGCAAAATGGCGAGCGACCAAATAGCGCTTAGGATGGCGCCAACTTTGCCAAACAGTCCCAAAATGAAGCTTACGACAAAGCTGAACAAGAAAGCATACCAAAATTCCTTACGGCCAGCGCGGCCTTCAAAATTGACGTAGTTCTTTAAAAATACGTGTTTTGCTACAGCAATAAATTCGTTCATGATAATGATTATTTAAAAATAGATGTTACTCAGTAACGGGGCCTGTGGCTTTCTTCCAACCAACAAGCAAGAGGACAAATGTGGCAATCAGCAGGATGTTGCCGATGGTGGTGCCGACCACAGGGATGATCTTGAAGATAGCGGCGACAACACCGAGAATGGCAGCGATGAAGGGGAGTCCCATAGCATTTTTGTACGGGAAGGTCTCCGACTTTTTCAGTGCCATGTAGCCAAGGAGCATAAACACAAAAGCAACAATCAGAACGATAGGACCGGCAATCCATCCGATGACGGGGATCATCCTGACACCGAGGCCCACGATGTAGAGCAATGCACCGAGTTGAAGTTTCTTTAAGGAGGCAGCGTCCTCGGCATCCTTTTCAATCAGGTCGTTGAGTCTGGCATACATCCCCATGAATCCGGCGACGACTGCCAAATCACAGATGTTACCGAGCCAACCTAAAAGAATGTTGAAAAGCGCACCCACAGCACCAGCGATGCCTAAAATCATCACGTTTTTGTAAATTTTGTTTGCTTCCATCAGTAATAGTTTTTAGTTAGTAATGAATTGATTAATAATGGAAGTGTAAAAATAGCAAAAAAACGGGAATTCCAAACTATTCTATTAATTTTTTATAACGAAAACGTTTTGGTTCGACGTTGCCCAGCCGCTTCATCTTGTTCTCCTCGTATTCGGAGTAGCTGCCCTCGAAGAAATAGACCTGGGAGTTGCCCTCAAAGGCAAGGATGTGGGTGGCCACACGGTCGAGGAACCAGCGGTCGTGGCTGATGATGACGGCACAGCCGGCGAAGTTCTCCAGACCTTCTTCCAAGGCGCGGAGCGTGTTCACGTCGATGTCGTTGGTGGGTTCGTCGAGGAGCAGCACGTTGGCTTCCTGCTTCAGGGTGAGGGCCAAGTGCATGCGGTTGCGCTCACCGCCCGACAGCACACCGGCCTTCTTCTGCTGGTCGTTGCCGCCGAAGTTGAAACGCGACACGTAGGCGCGCGAGTTCATGCTACGTTTGCCGAGCTGGATGAGCTCGTTGCCGCCACTGATGACTTCCCATACGGTCTTCTCGGGGTCGATGTCGGCATGCTGCTGATCGACATAGCCGATCTTCACAGTGTCGCCGACTTCGAAGGTGCCGGAGTCGGGCTTCTCGAGGCCCATGATGAGGCGGAACAAGGTGGTCTTGCCGGCGCCGTTGGGACCGATGACGCCAACGATGCCGCCTTGGGGCAGGCTGAAGTTGAGGTTCTCGAAGAGGAGTTTGTCGCCGTAGGCCTTGGTGACGTCGTGGGCCTCGATGACCTTGGCGCCCAGACGGTCGCCGTTGGGGATGTAGATCTCGAGTTTTTCTTCCTTCTCCTTCACGTCCTCGTTGAGCATCTTCTCATACGACTCCAGACGGGCCTTGCCTTTGGCATGACGGGCCTTGGGGGCCATGCGCACCCATTCCAGCTCGCGTTCGAGGGTCTTGCGGCGCTTGCTCTCGGTCTTCTCTTCCATGGCGAGTCGGGCGGTCTTCTGGTCGAGCCACGAGGAATAGTTGCCTTTCCACGGGATGCCCTCACCGCGGTCGAGCTCGAGGATCCAACCAGCCACATGGTCGAGGAAGTAACGGTCGTGGGTGACGGCGATGACGGTGCCCTTGTATTGCTGCAAGTGGCTCTCCAGCCATTGGATGCTCTCGGCGTCGAGGTGGTTGGTGGGCTCGTCGAGGAGCAGGATGTCGGGTTCTTGAAGGAGCAGACGGCAGAGGGCCACGCGACGGCGCTCGCCCCCTGATAGATTCTTCACGGGCGTGTCGCCATCGGGACAGTTGAGGGCGTCCATGGCGCGCTCCAGCTTGCTGTCGAGTTCCCAAGCATCGTGTTGCTCGATGAGCTCGGTGAGTTCGCCCTGGCGGGCAATGAGCTTGTCGAAGTCGGCATCGGGTTCAGCGAACTTGTTGTTGACTTCCTCGTATTCCTTGAGGATATCGACGATCTCCTGCACGCCTTCCTCCACCACCTGGCGGACGGTCTTGGTGTCGTCGAGTTGCGGCTCCTGGTCGAGCATCCCGACCGAATAGCCGGGCGAGAAGACCACTTCGCCGTTATAGGATTTCTCCTTGCCGGCGATGATGCGCAACAGGGTCGATTTGCCTGCGCCGTTCAAGCCGATGATGCCGATTTTGGCACCATAGAAGAAGGAGAGGTAGATGTCTTTCAAGATTTGTCTTGAGGGCGGGATGATCTTGCTAACGCCCACCATCGAGAAGATGATTTTTTTGTCGTCAACTTGGGCCATAATAGTATTGTTATTGGAATTCAGTGGTTATAGATAAGCCTGCATGGCCGACTCCAGGACGGCTGTGGAGGTCCCCCAGTCGTACACGCGGTTCGTGAAGTCGAAGCCCGCTTGGGCCAGACGTTGGGCCTTTTCCTGGTCGGTCAGCAGGGTGATGAGATGCTGTGCCATGGTTTCGGCATCCCCGCCCACCAGGATCTCCACATCGGGTTGGGCGCCCAACGAGGCGTTGGCCAGCGGTGAGGTGATGGCGGGCAAGCCCATCGACATGGCTTCCAACAGCTTGTTCTGCAAGCCTGTTCCGATGCGCATCGGGGCGATGAAGACGCGGCTTTGCGCGTAGGCGTCGCGGATGTCGTCGAGCCAGCCGCTGACGAGGATGCGGTCGCAGGCCACCTTCTTCACCTTGGGGTCGGGGTTGGCGCCGGCGATATACATCCGGGCCTCGGGCAGTCGTTTCCATACCAGGGGCAGGATCTCGTTGGCGAGGTATTCCACGGCATTCACGTTGGGGGCGTAGCTCATGTTGCCTGTAAACACGATATCGTATTTCTTTGCTTGCTGCTGGGGCTTGAAATAGTCGTGATCCACGCCGTTGGGAACGATCAGGATCTCGTTCTTCTTGGGATGCGGGATGAGTTCGCGGTCGGGTTCGCTGATGATGGCCTTCACGTCGAAATCGTCGAAGATGGCGGTCTCGTAGCGGCACAGGCGTTGGTATTCCATGTTGTAGATCGGCTTGGCAAGCGGTCCTGCGATGTCGCGACGACGTTTCATGCCATAAGAGAACACATCCTGGTAGTCGAGGGCTTTCGGGAGGTCTTTGTATCGTAGGTACTCCGCCACACGGAGCAACTGCCCGAAGAGGAAGTCGGGCTGGTGCTTCTGGATGAGGGCGTCGACCTTGCGGGCAGCCTTGCGGTGGTAGAAATAGCCGCATTGCAGGGGCAGCCCCTTGAAGAAGGCGCGGAGCAGTCCGAAGAGGATGCCCGGCTTCGACAGCTTGATGAAGTTGATGGAGCTGCAATAAGGCTGCAGGGCCTGGAACGCCCGCTGCTCATCCACCTTACCGTCGTCGTTGAGGGCACACAGCACGATCTCGTTGTTTTTCGACAACTGCTTGATCTGGTAGTAGGCCCGGAGCTTGTCGCCTTTCTCGAGCGGATAGGGGATGCGGGGGAGGAGTATGAATATTTTCATGGTCAGACAAAGGTGATTTTCGATGCGGGTTTGATCTGTTCGTAGAAGAGGAGCAGGCGGCCGGTGATCTTGCGGTTGTCATACACTTCCTCGACCAGCTTGCGGGCCGCCTTGCCGATCTCCGTCGCGATGGCAGGATTCTCGTGGATGCGCCGGATGGCCTCGGCCATCTTCGCTTTGTTCTCGGCGATGATCAGATGGATGTCCTCGTCGAAGAGGATGCCCTCGGCCCCCACCTGGGTGGTGATGACGGTCTTGCCCAAAGCCATCGACTCGATGATCTTGATGCGGATGCCGCTGCCGGAGAGCAGCGGCACGATGGCCACGTCGTGGTTGGCCACGAACTCCTTGGCGTCGGCAACTTCGCCGATGACATCGATGTGTGGGTTCTTCAGGTGTTGGAGCCAGGCAGGCATGTTGCGACCGGCCAGGTGGAAGACAAAGTCGGGCACCTTGGCGACCACCGCCTCGAGGCATTCGTTGATGAACCAGCGGATGCCTTCTTCGTTGGGCATCCAGTTCATGGAGCCGATATGGTAGAACTGAGGCTTTTCAGCGACTTCGTAGTTGGGATGGAAGTCTTCGGGATAGACACCGTAGGGGATGTCGATGGTGGGCGTGGCGCAGTATTTTCGGAAATAGGCGGCATCCTTGCGGGTGATGGCGGCGATGCCGTCCACCTGGTCGATGGCCGTCAGCTCGTAGCGGCGAAGGGTCTTGGCCAAGTGGTTGATATAGGCTCTTTTCAGGAAGAAGCGCGTGCCCTTGGCCACCCGTTCCCAGATCAGGTGCTCCACGTTGTGGGCGCGCAGCACGATGGAGGCCTTGGAGTATTTCCGGATGGTGTCGATATAGGGGGCCATGTAGAGAGTCTCCAGTTGGACCACGTCGTACAGGTCGGCTTTGAGCACCTCGATCAGCCGGTTGTTGAATTCCTTGGAGATGAAGCGCTCCACATGGTACGACTTGGAGGTGAACAGGTTGGCGAAGGCTTTCAGGGGACGCACCTTCAGGTCCACATCGATCAGCTCGATGCCGGTCTTTTGCCGATACATCTCGGGGATGTCCTCGGGACGGACATTGAACTTCTTGCTGTTGACGGCCAGGATCTTGACCTTGTGTCCGGCTTCCAGCAATCCGGTAACGATGCTGTTCATGGCCATGGGCCCTCCTTCGAAGGCCGGATATGGGGATTTGTTGCAGAGGAGCAATAGCTTCATGACAAGGCTTTTTTGCGGTGGAACAGGTTGCGGAAAAACTTTTTCCAGCTGTCTCCGTCGAGCAGGGTGGAGTCGCTGGTGGCCTTGAAGGTCAGGAACAAGCCGATGGGGAAGAGGATCAGCGAAGAGAGCCAAACCCCGAGGAACATGTTCAGGTCGCCATATTCGGCCATGCGCTCCGCTACCGTGGAGACAATGTAGTAGATGACAAAGAAGAGCACGGAGATCACCACGGGAAGCCCCAGCCCGCCTTTGCGGATGATGGTGCCCAAGGGCGCTCCGATAAAGAAGAAGATCAGGCAGGCAAAGCTCAAGGTGAACTTTTTGTGCCATTCCTTGCGGTGGCGTTTGATGTTGAGTTGCTGGGCGTTGAGGTCCTGCTTGTTGAACGAGACGTTTTCCTTGGCGTTGCGGGCGTTGGCGATGGCGGTTTCCAGCACATTGGTGCGCGTGGCGGGGTCCAGATGGTTCGCCAAGGGCCATTCGAGGGGAGCGTTAGACGTTGCGTGTCGGATGCTATCCGTTTGGATGTTATTCGTTTGGATGTTGTCCGTTTGGATGTTGTCCGTTTGGATCTTCTCATAATGGGAGAGCCTTCGCTGGAAACTGGTGGCGAAGGTCTGCTGGCGGTCGTCGTAGCGTTTCTCGAGTGAATCGAGGGCGGTGCTGAGCTGATGGGTGTTCATGATGGCTTGGTAGCCCTTGTACATCTCCTCGTTGGAGCGGGTCAGGTCGAAGCTCTCGAGGCTGAACCGGATCTGCTCCTCGCGGAACGACATGCGCTCGAAGGGACGGTTCTTGCGGAAGGTCTCCTTGTTGGAGTTGTCTTCCACATAGTTGAATCCGTTGTATAGGGAAAAGACAATGGCGCGTTGGTTGGGACTGAGCGACATGATGCCGGAGTCGGCCACCATGATCTTGTTCTCTCCCTCGCGGTCGGAGTGGTCGTAGATCTTCACGCCATAGATGGTGCTGCCGTCTTCGCCCTTGTGGTCCACGTAGATCACATAGTTCTCGATGTCCTTGTAAAACACGCCCTCCTTGATGTCGAAGGCCAGCTTTTGCTTGCGGACGTCGAAGAGCAGGGTCTTGAACTTGAGGGTGGCCACCGGGTTGATGCTGTTGGAGAAGACGAACGCCAAGCCGCTGAGCATCACCGAGAGAATGACCAAGGGGCGCATGACCCTCCAGATGGAGATGCCCGAGGCTTTCATGGCCACCAGCTCGTAGTGCTCGCCGAGGTCGCCGAAACACATGATGGAGGCCAATAGGATGGCCAGGGGGAGGGCCATGGGGACAAAGGAGAGGGAAGCATAGAAAAACAGCTCGGATAAGATCTTGAATGACAGTCCTTTGCCAACAAGATCATCCACGTAGACCCATAAAAACTGCATCAACAGCACAAAGATCACCACAAAAAAGGTGAAGACAAACGTGCCGAGAAAGGATTTTAATATGAGTCGGTATAGCTTTTTCACTCGGTGAGATTATGTGCAAATATACGTTTTTTCACAATAAAACACTGCTTGCTATGTTTATATAACGATCATTTTTCTGTTTTTAGCATGCATATGGAATTACGAAAAACACTTTTCCTTTCATTCCTATTGGCGTTGCTGCCTTTGGGCACGCTTTGGGCCCAGTCCCATACCATCAGCGGCTACGTCACCGATGCCAAGAGCCAAGAGACCTTGTTGGGAGCATCGGTGTATGACGCCAATACCATGAAAGGCTCAGTGACGAACAATTTCGGGTATTATACGCTCAAACTGGTCGATGGGCGGGTCCGGTTGCGGGCCTCCTTTGTGGGCTATGAACCCTACGAGGCGGTCATCGAGTTGCATGGCGACACGGTCATCAATATGGCCTTGGCACAGTCGAACCAGATCAACGAGGTGACGGTGACGGCACGGGCCATGGAGAGCAACGTGAAAGGCACCCAGATGAGTGCCATCGAGCTGCCCGTGCTGCAGCTGAAGAAGGTGCCCGCCTTGTTCGGCGAGAGCGACGTCATCAAGGCCTTGCAGCTGTTGCCGGGCGTGCAGTCGGGCACGGAAGGGTCGGCGGGCATGTACGTCCGCGGCGGGGGTCCCGACGAGAACCTAATCCTGTTGGACGGCGTGCCGCTTTACAACGTGAACCACGCCGCAGGTTTCTTCTCGGCCTTCAACTCGGATGCCATCAAGAACGTCACGCTCTACAAGGGGAGCTTCCCGGCCCGTTTCGGGGGCAGGCTCTCCTCAGTGGTCGATGTGCGCATGAAAGACGGCGACATGTACGAGTACCACGGCAACGCCAGCATCGGCCTGATCGCCTCGAAGGTGAACGTGGAAGGCCCCATCATCAAAGGCAAGACTTCGTTCAACCTCTCGTTCCGGCGTACCTATTATGACTTCATCACGGCGCCCTTGGTCAATATCCTGGTGAAACAACAGACCGAGACGGGAAGGAACACCGCCTGGGCGGGTTATTATTTTTATGACCTTAACCTGAAGGTGAACCATAAGTTCTCCGACAAAGACCGCTTGTTCCTTAGCATCTACTCGGGCGATGACAAGGTGTATGCCAATATCAAATATCGAGATGAATACGACAGTTATTCTCATGGACTGACGAACAGTTTTGAGCGCTTGAACATGGACTGGAAATGGGGTAACCGGGTGGCCGCCCTGCGCTGGAACCATATCATCCAGCCCAACCTCTTCATGAACCTCACGGGGGCCTATACCCAATACCGTCACAGCATGGGCGCGGGTTATACGAGCCAGACCCAATATACGGAGTCGAGCTATTCGGAGACCTTGGGCCTCGATATGAACTCAGGGATCTATGACCTCAGCGCCAAGGCCGACTTCGACTACAAGCCTTTCGACGACCATGACGTGAAGTTCGGGTCGAACCTCACGTATCATACCTATAGGCCCACCACCACGGCCATCCACGTGGCGGATACGGAAAACGGACAAGAGGGGTACGTGTTCGACAGCACGACCAACGACGCGCGTATCCGTGCCTTGGAGACCGACCTCTACGTGGAGGACAACTGGAGCATCAACAACTTCTTCAAGCTGAATGCGGGACTGCATTATTCCACCTTCAGCGTGGACCGTCACACCTATCACAGCCTGCAGCCCCGCGTGAGCCTGCGCGCCCTGGTGACGGAAGACTTCTCCATCAAGGCGGGCTATGCGGCCATGAGCCAATACATCCACCTGCTCTCGAGCAACGCCATCAGCCTGCCCACCGACCTCTGGGTGTCGGTCACAGGCCATGTCATCCCGATGAAGGCCCATCAGGTGGCCTTGGGCGGCTTCTACGACTGGAAGGGCTTCGAATTCTCCATCGAGGGCTATTACAAGCGGATGAACAACGTGATGGAATACAAGGACGGCGCTTCGTTCTTCACCCTCGACCAGAGTGACTGGCAGGACAAGGTGGTGATGGGCGACGGCTGGTCGTATGGCATCGAGTTGTTTGCCCACAAACAGGTGGGCAAGCTCACGGGCTGGGTGGGCTACACCTGGGCCCATGCCAACCGTCTCTTCGACCGTCCGGGACAGGAGCTGAACTTCGGTCGGGTGTTTCCTGCCAAGTACGACCGCCGTCACGACCTGAACATCGTCGTCATGTATGACATCAACGACCACATCGACGTGGGCGCCACCTGGATCTACAGCTCGGGCAACTGTGCCACGCTGCCGTTGCAGGGCTACCACGGGTTGGGCGTCGGCTATGTCGATACCTATTATCCGTATTCCCTCAATCACATCGAAGGGCGGAACAACTACCGTTACAACAGCTACCAACGGCTCGACCTGGTGGTCAACTTCCACAAGCAGAAGAAGCACTGCGAACGCATCTTCAGCATCAACGTTTACAACACCTTGAACCACAACAACCCCTTTGTCGTGTTCCCGCGCCAATATGAGACCTATTATCCCGAAACAGGGGAATACAAGATGTCCAAGACCTTGCGGCAGATCTGTATCTTCCCGATCATCCCGACCCTCAGTTGGCAATACAAATGGTAGTTTTAAGAAGTCAGAAAGAAGAAACAAAAGGATTGAAAAACAAATAATAATTATAACCCCACCCCGTAGGGGTGCCCTGTCGGTAGCCACGGGGTTGACCGCAGGGAAACCCCTGGGACAAAATAACAACGTAGGGTTGACCGCAGGGAAACCCTTGAAATAATGAAAAACATGAAATACATCCCAATCATAGCAATCGTTATCATGATGGCGGGCTTGGCCGCCTGTGAGAAAGAGATCCCGTACGATGACATCGCCCCGGAACCGCTGCTGGTGGTGAACGGCTTGCAGCATGTCGGGGAACCTGCCCGGCTGTCGGTGGAGAAGAGTTCTTTCTACATCGATGTGGAGCATGACTTTCGGGTCAAGGACGTGGCGGTGGATCTCTATGTGAATGGTGCCTTCAAGGAGTCGCTTCGGGTGAGCGATTCGTGTACTTACGTCTCCTCTGAGAACTGGATGACAGGGGAGATCACGGAAGAGTTGAGCTATGCCTTCGTCTATTGTGAGGGGACCTACTTGCTGCAGGCGGGCGATGCCCTCCGTTTCGAGGTGCGCTCTAGCGAGTTCGACGAGCCTGCGGTGGCGGAGACCAAGATGCCGTTGACGCCCCAGGTGATCCGCTTCGATACCATCCGAATCGATGAAACCAGCGATGGCGACCGCACCGTCTATTTCGCTTTGGAGATCGACGACCCGTCCGGGAAGGATTTCTATAATCTGTTCGGCCAAGAGGGGCTGGATGGCTTCACGTCCAACGACCCGGTGTTTACCGATTTCATGAACATCGTTCATGTGGACGATTTGTTTGGACAGAGCGACTATTACGGGCGTGGCCCTTACAATCTGTTTAACGACGCCTATTTCGACGGGACGCGTTACTCGGTCACCTTCAGAACCCGTTATTACGCCTACGAAGGTTACGTCCCCGAACCTTTTATAGTCAGTGTATCGCAGGTAGATGAACACTTTTATCGTTTCGAGAAGTCTTACAACACCTATCACAATACCGATGACGGTTTGCTGGGATGGTTCACGGAGCCTACCCAGGTCTATTCAAACGTGCAGCATGGGGTGGGCGTGGTCGGTGCCCAGGGCGAGGCGGTCACCTTTACCGTCGATTTATCTGACAACGGTCCCCGGGTGTTGCCCTAGGATACCAACAGCAAACCCCTATGGGGTTGATGACCAACATAAACCATCCCAGGGTGATACCCTGGGCTACCGACAGGGAACCCCGCAGGGGTTCGGTACCAATAGAAAACCCCTACAGGGTTGTTAACCAATAGAAGACCCCTACGGGGTACCAATAGGGAATAGTAAAACAGAAAAACAGATGATTAAAATGATGGATTTTTTCAAGGGAATCAACATCGCCGTCACGGTCAGCGACAAGGACGGCAACGTGATCTATCAGAACGACAGCTCCATCGACGTGAACGGCGACGCCCGTGGCCGTAACCTGGAGCAGTGCCACAACCCCAAGTCGTGGGAGATGATCTGCCACATGCTGGCGGCGAATGTGTCGAACGTCTATACGATTTCGAAAAAAGGGAAGAAGAAACTGATTTATCAGACCCCTTGGTACGATGACGATGCCAAGACTACCCCGGCAGGGTTGGTGGAGTTTTCGATCATCCTGCCCGAGGAAATGCCTCACTACGACCGGGGTTAAAACCCCGACCGATAGGGGTCGCGTGTTTCCGTTGGGGATCCCTGGCGGACCCGTAAGCGTGCGAGGTGTCCCAAAAGGCACATCAGCAACGGACCGAAGGGAGTTGCGTAGTGCCGTTGGGACACTTCGCTAAGCTAGGGTTCGCCTCTGTTATATAAACCTTGAAAAGTTAAACCTGGGCGAAGGTGAACAACAGGTTTCCGAAGAAATTCCACAGCGTGGCGGCGCCGATGGCGAAGACCTTGCTGAGGTAGAAGTTCCATTTCAGTTTGCTGTGGAGCAGATAGACCGTCAGGGTGTCGATACCCAAGCCGACGATGGACACCAGGAAATACTTGGCGTATTCCGTCCCTACCTGTGCATTGGTGCTCTGGAAGGTCCACCAGCGGTTGAGCAGGTAGTTGGTGGTGGCAGCGACCACAAAGCCCAGGATGTTGCTGGCGTATTTGTTCAGCTT
The DNA here is from genome assembly GCA_016291135.1 of Bacteroidales bacterium. GTDB lineage: Bacteria > Bacteroidota > Bacteroidia > Bacteroidales > F082 > Limimorpha. Next base: position 166,295 of record JAEFAE010000001.1, on the reverse strand, counting down.
GCAAACCTCTTTGAAAAACCAGGTCACCCCGAAATTCACCAAAACGCCCGAGAAGCCTACGGCGCCGAATTTCAAGAACTTCAATAGCAAAGGATGCATGGCTGATGGGTTTGCTTGGCCTGATGCTTAGAGGCGGTTGTCAAAGGAACTTGGTTAGGAAAATAAAGGGCATCAGGGTCTCCACGCCCTCGAATACGAACACCGGTCCGGTATGGCCTTGGCAGATGATCCGCATGGGTTTCCCCGACCGTTGCTCGGTCTCCACCATCACCTGACGGCAGGCACCGCAGGGGGCGACGGGTTCCGTGACCTCGGTGTTTTCGGATCGTGCCGTGACGGCAATGGCCTCCACGGCAACGTCGGGATACTGGGCTTGCGCTGCAAAGAGGGTCACCCGTTCCGCGCACAGGCCGCTGGGATAGGCGGCGTTCTCGATGTTGCATCCTTTCAGGACGACGCCGTTCTCCAGACGAACGGCGGCACCTACATGGAATTTCGAGTAGGGGACGTAGGCATGGTCGGTAGCCTCATGCGCCATCCGAAGCAGCTCGGCATCGGCGGCGGTGTGGGTGGCCAGCTCGTTTTCGTCCTGGTAAACCGTGTAGTCCGAAATGAATTGTTGTTTCTTCATGTGATCGCCTTTTAGGAAGGATCCTTCCATTTATTGGATGCAAAGATAAACAAAGAATTGAAAAAAGCAAACCAGGAAGCCCCGGCTTGGGTCTCAAGGGTGTCTTCAGGCAGCATGGATAGCAGCGCGATGACGAGGAAGACCGTATAAAGGTAGCTGCGGTGGCGTCGTCCGGTCAGATAAGGGAGCAGCAAGGCCAACCCGAATACGACCAGGCCGATGAGGCCGAAGGCAACCGTGATGGCCAGGTACTGGTTGTGGGCCCGGTGCCGGTATTGTGGCTCCAGGGGCGAGTGGATCTCGTCGTAGGCGTTGCGGTAGGCGTCGGCCAGGTCGCCGGTGCCCACGCCGAACAGCGGATGCTGGCGGATCAGGTACAGGGAGGCGCGGGTGTATTCGATGCGTTGGGAGAGCGAGCCGCCATTGGGGTTGTTCAGCCGTCGGTATTGGCTGTATTCGAACAGGGTGGAGGCCAGCCGGGCATAGACGCCGGGATGGCTCCAGCTGACGTAGTTGGCGACGCCCTGTTCCACGTTATGGATGTCTTGTTCGCTGAGGGCGGCCACGCCCTCGGCATCTTTACGGAGCCCTTTGGAGGTGAGGTAGCGGGCCAGGGTGGCTTCCAGGTTCTCCCCGTTGTGGGTGGTGCCGTCGTAGGCGAGCGCGCTACGTCGGTTCCAGGCATCCCTCATCTCAGGCCGACAGAAATACAGTCCCACATATTGGCCGTTTTCCACCGGGAAGCAGACCGTGTCGTGCCAATAGTCGTTGCCCAGGGCGGTTTTCCGGTCGAGGGTGTCGAGGGCTACGGGTTCCACCCGGAGCATCTGCGAGACCGTGTGATGGAGCCATAACCCGGCGGCCAAGGGCGCTGCGATGAGCACCATGATTCCCGCCCATCGCCAGCCGCGGCTTTTCACCTTGCGGAAAAAGAGAAACACCACCGTTGCGGCTACCAGGCCAAGGAAGGCGAGGTAGCCCGAGATGGACTCGAAGAGGTAGAGTTGCCAGGCAAACCAGGCGAGCAGGACGACCTGCACCCCCTTTTCCAGCCAATGGCCTCGGCGGGTGAACAGGTAATAGCCGATGATGCCCATCACAAGCACGATGTTCAGGCAGAAACGGATGTGGCTGATGAAGCGTGAGATGTCGCGGATGTCGTCGTAGTCGTGTCTCAGGTAGGCGCTGAAGCTGATGACGGTGGCGACCAGCACGGCGAGTACATAGACGAGCAGCACCAGGTCGAGGGTGCGTTGCTCCAGGGGCTTCACCGAGGCGAGTAGCAGGGGGAAGGTGATCAGGGGTAGCTTGACCCGCAGGTCGTTGAGGGCGTTGCCGTAGTTCTCGGTGTAGGCGAGGCCTATTAAATGCAATAAATAGATTGAAATGACTACGATTGCGATCGGATTGTGGAAGAAACGGTGCAACTTGTCGCGGACGGGATCGCCCATGAAGAGCCACACGGCCAACAGGAAAAACTGGGAGACGCTCATCATGAAAGGCGACAGGGTGAGGCTTGCCGCCATCATGGCCAGGCCGAGGAACCAGGCTGCTGGCTCGTAATGCCGTGTCTTCTCGCGCCAGTTCACGGCTTCAGGATGGATTCGTAGCGTTTCTTGTCGAGGAGGATGTTGAAGGCCTCGTTCAGGTCTTCGTCATGTTGGAGGGAGGCGACGATGCGGCCGACTTGGTAGTAGTAACGTCCGACGATCTCCAGACGCAGCAGCTCCTCGATGTCCTTGCGGTTCTTGAGCAGGTCGTTCTCCTTGTCGGCTTTCAGCTGCTTCTCAAGGCTTTCCATCTGGGGTTTGATGCTCTCCAGGTAGCCTTCCGCCTCGGCACACTTCTTCAGGTCTTCCAGCACTTTCTCGCTTTCGGTGGTGTAAGAGAACGACTTGTCCTTCACAAACTTCATGAAGTCGTTGTAGGTGGCGTCGTCGATCTTGAACTCGTTGGCCGGTGCGATGGAGGCATGCTCGTGGGCGAATTTGGTGGCGTAGTCGAAGATGTAGTTCTTGGCATAGAGATAGGCGGTGACGGTGGCATACTTCGGGAGATCCACCTTGACGTCGGGCATGATGCCGTGGCCTTCGTAGACGGTACGTCCGGCCGCCGTGGTGAACGGCTTGCCGAGGGTGTCCTGAGCGTTCAGGGTGGTGGTGGTTTGGGCATGGAGTGTGTCGGCTCCTTGCTCCGCTTTCCGTTTCTTGGAGTAGTCGATTTCCTGGATGCAGCGTCCGCTGGGGATGTAGTACTTGGCCACGGTGACTTTCATCTGCGTGTTGTACGACAGGGGCAGGATGTTTTGGACCAGGCCCTTGCCGAAGGTGCGTTGGCCGATGATCACGCCGCGGTCGTAGTCTTGGATGGCGCCGGAGACGATCTCACTGGCGGAGGCGGAGGCGCCGTCGACCAGGATGGCCAGGGGCACTTGCTCGTCGACCGGTTCGTTGTTGGTGCTGTGCAGGCTGCAGGCCGTCGGGGTCTTGCCTTTCATCGAGACGACGGGTTTCCCCTTGGGGATGAAGAGGTTGACGATATCAACGGCCTCGTTGAGGAGGCCGCCGCCGTTGCCACGCAGGTCGATGACCACCCCCTTGAGGACATGGTCTTTCTTCATGGCCACCAGCTTCTCTTTCAGCTCTTTGCCGGCCTCGCGGGTGAATCCGCTCAGCGAGAGGTAGGCGATGCCGTTGTCGAACACGGTGGAATAGGGGATGTTGTCGATCTTGACCTTCTCGCGTTTCAGGGTCTTCTCGATGGGCTTGTCAACCCCATAGCGCCGGATCTTCAGGGTTACCTCGGTGCCGGGTTGTCCCTTGAGGAGCTCGCTCACCTGATCGGTCGGTTTCAGTCGGGTGTCCACGCCGTTGACCGAGAGGATGGCGTCGCCTGCCTGAAGGCCAGCTTTCTGGGCGGGCCAGCCCTCGTAGGGATCGGAGATGCGGGTATATTCGCCGTCATATTGGATCAGGGCGCCGATGCCGCCGTATTCGCCGGTGGTCATCAGCTTGTAGTTCTCGATTTCCGACTCCGGGATGAACACCGTATAGGGGTCCATCTCCTTGAGCATGGCGTCGATGGCGGTCTCGTTGAGCTCGCCGGGATTGATCTCGTCCACGTAGTTCAGGTTGAGTTCCCGCATCAGGCTGTTGTAGATGTCGATGCTCTTCGAGATCTCGAAGTTGTTCTGTTTCTCCTGCGCGATTGCCATCACGGGCAACAGCAATGAAAACAACGCAATGATAAAACGTTTATAGGCCATAGTTTTTCTTTTTTCCAGGGGTTTCCCTCGGGTCAACCCCGTGGTTACCGACAGGGCACCCCTCCGGGGTGCTTCCTTTTTTGTATTTCGTTTTTTAGTTCTGTTTTTGTCTTCTATTGTTTCATGGCACCGGATCATACCCGCTCCCGCCCCAAGGATTGCACGACAGCACCCGCTTGAGGGTGAGCCAGCTGCCTTTGAAGGCCCCATACTTCTCCAAGGCCTGGATGCCGTAGTTGGAGCAGGTGGGGGTGTAGCGACAGGCGCCGCCAAGCCAAGGCGAAAGGGTGATCTGGTACAACCGGATCAGTCCGATGAGGAGTTTAGTGAGTGGTCTGAATCTCTTTTTCATAGCGGCGAACGACTTCCTTGACGGCTTTGGCGGTCTTGCCCATCATTTCGGGATACGTGTGGATGACGGTGGCCTGGTACACTAACGCAACATCCAGTGAAATAGTATCCCTTTGGCAGATTTCGCAGAGGGGGGCCTTGTTTTTTCTCCAGCTTTCGCGAATCAGGCGTTTGACACGGTTGCGTTTGATGGCGTGGTGGAAGCGTTTCTTGGAGACGGACAGCAACAGTCGGCAGGTCGGGGGAAGGTCGCCGACAGGACGGAACCGATACACCACCCGGTAGGGATAACACGAAAATCCAGCCCCTTGGTCGAAAAGGGACTGGATGTCGTTTTCCTTGCAGATCCGTTCGTATTTCGGGAAGCCCTCCATTCGACGCCAACGGCTACTTCTTCTTGTTCTTCTTGTTTTCCGCGGCGATGAACTCCTCGATGGCCATGGTCATCGAAGGGGCGGTTTCGGTGGGCGCATGGAAGTCAAGCTTGAACCCGGCATCCACGATGGCTTGGCAGGTAGCCTCGCCGAAGCCGCCGATGGCGACCTCTTTCTGCTTGAATTTCGGGAAGTTGGCTTTGAGTGACTCGATTCCGGCGGGGCTGAAGAACACCAGCATGTCGTAGTCGGCGATCTTGATGGTCTTGGTAACGTCGGCCGAGACCGTGCGGAACAGCACCGCCTTGGTGAAATTGATCTTGGCGGCGGTCAACATGTCGGTGGTGGCGTCGGAACTGATGTCGGAGCAGCAGTAGAGGTATTTCTCGTCCTTGTGCTTCTTGATGATCTCCAGCAGGTCGGGAAAGGTCTGGTTCCCATGGAAAACCTTGCGTTTGCGATACTGCACGTAACGCTGGAGGTACAGGGCGGTGGATTCGTTGATGCAGAAGTATTTCAACGTCTCCGGCACCGCATAGCGCATCTCCTTGGCCACCCTGAAGAAGTGGTCCACCGCATTGCGGCTGGAGAGGATGATGGCGGTATATTCCGGAAGCTTGATGTGTTCTTGTCTGAGTTCGCTGGCAGTGACTCCTTCCAATTTGATGAATTTCTCAAACGTGAAGTTCACGCTGTATTTCTTCATCAGGTCGCCATACGGTGTTTTCGTGATATCGGTAGGCTGCGGTTGGGATACCAGAATGTTTTTGATCTTCATTAGATAACTGTTTAAATCACAGGCTGATGGGCAAAGTAGCGAAGGCCTGCGACAAGGAGTAGTGTCATCGGTACGATTTCGAGGGTGCAAAAATACAAAAAAATATAAAACGAAGGCATTTTCGAAAAAAGTCTTGTTTCAATAAATTGTAGTATGACCCGTAACAGGGCTCCGGCAAACACGATGCCGATGCCTGCCCAGATGAAGATGGAGTTGGGGGTGTAGAGTACCAACCAAAGGATGGGCTGGATCACCAGCAGGACAAGGGTGGCTGAGGAAAGCTGTACGGTGCTTTGGCGGGGCAACACTTCCTTCTCGTGGAAGAGCCAGGCCATCCATATCAGGATCAGATGGCGCACCAGGATCCATCCTGCAACACAAGCCAGGATGATGCTGAAGACCCGGAATCCGTTGTAGGCCGACACGTCGCGCGAAAAGACCACGCAGGCCTTTTGCACGAACAGCGCCATCACCACGGCATACGACACCAAAAAGGAAAAGCCGATGAAACTCCGTGAGGGCGTCCATTCACGAAGCAGCTGGTTGGTGTGCGCCACGCCGCCAGGAACCGCCAGGATCTGACGGAACTGTCTGGGATACAGCTGTTTGTTGATTACAACGAGGAGTAGGACGGCGCCCAGTACGATCAGGTTCCACCCTGCCAACACCTCGTGGGTGACCCGGACAATCGGGTTGATGATGCCTTCGAATCCGGTGGTGATGAACCCGGGCACCAGGCTGTCGCCACAGAGCGTGTCGGCAGACAACAGCGTGTCGGCGGGCGCTGGGGAAGGGTTCCAGTAGTTGATGAACGGATGGTCGGGCATGGTGATAAAATTTCAGACTGCAAAAGTATAAAATATTGATGGATTATTCTTAAATTTGCAAAGCTAAAAACATCGGAACAACAAATCTACAATCAACTTATAAACAAACAAGCTATCATGGATTTAATGCAAGAAATCATCGCCAATGCCCAAGCCCACAAGCAGCGCATTGTGCTTCCCGAGGGTGACGAACCCCGTACTTTGAAAGCCGCCGACCGCCTCCTCGCAGACGGTGTCGCCGACATCATCCTCATCGGTCCTGCCGAGAAAATCAAGGAGATGACCGCTGAGTTCGGCCTCCAGCACATCGGGAAGGCCCGTATCATCGACCCGAAGAACAATCCTGACAAACAAAAATACGCCGATCTGCTCTATGAGATCCGCAAGGCCAAGGGGATGACCCCCGAGCAGGCCAGCGACTTGGCGGAGAACTTCATGTACCTCGGCATCCTGCTGGTCAAGGCCGGCGAAGCCGACGGCCTCGTCAGCGGTGCCCGCAGCACCACGGGCGACATGCTCCGTCCTGCCCTTCAGATCATCAAGACCGTTCCGGGCGTGAGCTGCGTCAGCGGCGCCTTCACCATGTTCCTGCCCGAGGGATGCCCTTACGGCACCGACGGACGCATGGTGTTCGCCGACTGTGCGGTGACTCCTATGCCGACGGCCGAGCAGCTGGCCGAGATCGCCATCTGCACCGCCGACACGGCCAAGGCCATTGCCAAGATCGATCCTGTCACCGCCATCTTGAGCTTCTCCACCAAGGGAAGCGCCAAGCATGAAGTGGTCGACAAGGTTATTGAAGCCACCCGCATTGCCAAGGAACGCCGTCCCGACCTCGTACTCGACGGTGAGCTCCAGGCCGATGCCGCCATTGTGCCCTCGGTGGGTTCCAGCAAGGCTCCGGGCAGCCCCGTCGCCGGCAAGGCCAACACCCTCGTGTTCCCCTGCCTCGAGGTGGGCAACATCGCCTACAAGCTGGTGCAGCGTCTGGCCGGCGCCGAGGCCGTGGGCCCTGTGCTCCAAGGCTTAGCCAAGCCCTGCAACGACCTCAGCCGTGGCTGCTCCATTGACGATGTTTACAAACTGGTCGCAATCACCTGCAACCAAGCCATCGCCCAGAAAAACTAAAAACATAAATACGAAAATTATTGACTATGAAGATATTAGTGCTGAATTGCGGCAGCTCCTCCATCAAATACCAGCTGCTGGACATGGAAAACGCCGACCGCGCCCATCTGATGGCCAAGGGCCTGTTGGAGCGCATCGGACTCGAAATGGGCGAGTTCACCCATAAATACAACGGCGAGAAATACTACGAGCAGTTGCCGATCCCGAACCATACCGAGGGTATCAAGCTGGTGCTCAAGGCCTTGGTTGATCCCAAGATGGGTGTCATCAAAGACCTGAAGGAAATCGGCGCCGTGGGCCACCGTGTGGCCCACGGCGGAGAGCTCTTCCCGAAGAGCGTCCGCATCGACGCCAAGGTGATCGAGGGCATCGAGTCGCTCTGCGACCTGGCTCCCTTGCACAACCCGGGCAGCCTCCAGGGCATCCATGCCATGGAGGAGGTGCTTCCCGGCATCCCGATGGTCGCTGTGTTCGACACTTCGTTCCACAGCACCATGCCGCCCGAGGCCTACCTCTATGCCCTTCCCTACGAGTACTACGAGAAGTATCGCGTGCGCCGTTATGGCTTCCACGGCACCAGCCATAAGTTCGTTGCCGAAAAGGCGGCTGCCTTTGTCGACAAGGACTGGAAGAAGAGCAAGATCGTGACCTGCCACCTGGGCAGCGGTGCTTCCATCGCAGCCGTGCAGTATGGCCAGTCGGTGGAGACCTCCATGGGCTTCACCCCGGTCGAAGGCTTGGTCATGGGCAGCCGCACAGGCGACCTCGACCTGGGCGCTTTCATGTACATCATGGACAAGGAAGGCTTTACCACCAAGGAGATGAACACCCTCGTCAACAAGAAGTCGGGTTTGGTGGGCATCACCGGCGACAAGCAGGACATGCGTGACGTCCGTGCCGGCAAGGAAGCGGGCGATGAGCGCTGCACCTACGCCTTCAACATGTTCGCGCATCGGGTGAAGAAGTACATCGGCGCCTACATGGCGGTGATGAACGGCGCCGACGTGCTGGTCATGACCGGAGGCATCGGCGAGAACGCCTGGTTCATGCGTGAGGCCATCCTCGAGGACATGGAGTTCCTCGGCATCAAGCTCAACCACCGGGCCAACAAGGAACTCATCGGCGAGGCAGGCGTCATCTCCACCGACGACTCCAAGGTCACCGTGGTGGTCTATCCCACCGACGAGGAATTCGTGATTGCCAAAGACACCTTCAACCTGGTGGTGTGATCATGGACGACTCGGTCTATTATAACAACTTCGAAGATCATCTGCGCGAGGAGCTGATCCGGGTTTGCCGGCAGAACGGGACCCTAACGGGTCAGCTCCTCCGTTCGGAGGACATCGACCTGCGTTGGACCGACTATGCGCCTGACTACATGGCCGATGCCATGAAGCTGATCACCGACTATCCCACCGTGTCGGTAGCCTGGGCGGGTTACCTCGGCATGGCGGTCGCCAAATGGTGGGATCAGGATTGGGAGACGTTCCGTTACTATCCCTACGGACGCCTTCATGGGAAACGGGGATTCGACGACATGGACGAGCACATCGTCCAACACATCCTCGGCATTCCCCTCGAAAGCGAGGAGACCACCCGCATGGAGGAACTCCTGCGTTCCCTCGCCACGACCGCCATTGGCTTTATCCGTCATGAAAACATCGAGCCGCAGAGCCCGCGGGCTTTTTATGTCTACGCCCGCACCGTCAAGGTGATGTACCAGATCGGCGCTTCGCTCGAACTGGAACGGCTGGGATATCGCTGGAAAGGAATCATGGAGCATTGAATTCGTAACCGTATGTATGCATTAAGTGAAATCGTTGAAGTGATTGATGGCCAGTGGGCAGGGTGCCTCGACGACCGGATGATTCAAGACCTGCTCATCGACAGCCGGCAGGTGATGGCGGGTCGTCAGACCCTCTTTTTCGCCTTGGTCAGCCATCGCAACGACGGTCATAAATATATTGGAGACCTCTATCAGAAAGGCGTTCGCGCCTTCGTGGTCAACCATGTCCCGGAAGGAGACTTTCCGGAGGCGGGATTTGTGTTGGTGCAAGACACCTTGAAAGCCCTGCAACAGCTGGCTGCCCATCATCGGAGCCGGTTCCACGTCCCGGTAATCGGCCTGACGGGCAGTAACGGCAAGACCATCGTCAAGGAATGGCTAGCCCAACTGCTGAGCCCCGACTTCCATCTCGTGCGGAGTCCCAAGAGTTACAACTCGCAGGTGGGCGTGCCCCTGTCGGTGTGGCAGATGAACGAGACCCACCAGCTGGGCATCTTCGAGGCGGGCATCTCCAAACCCAACGAGATGGGTGCCTTGCAGAAGATCATCCAGCCTACCCTGGGCGTGTTCACCAACATCGGACAGGCCCATGAGGAGAATTTCATCAGCTACATGCAGAAGGCAGGGGAGAAACTCAACCTGTTCACGCAGGCGGAGGCCTTGGTCTATTGCATGGATTACTACGACATCCAGCAGGTGATCCTTCGGGCGGACCTGGGCAAGAAAGTGCGGCTGCTGCCTTGGAGCCGCAAGTTCAAGGAGGCCCCCGTCTATGTCGCCGACGTGCAGAAACAAGGCAAGTTCGCCACTTTGTCGCTGGTGGTCCGGAACGAGCCCATGACGTTTGTCATTCCCTTTGTGGACGACGCTTCGGTGGAGAATGCCATCCATTGCATTGTGGTCTGTCTGGAGATGAAGATGGATCCTCAGGTGCTGGCCCAACGGCTCCTGGGCATGTCGTCCATCGCCATGCGCCTCGAGATCAAAGCGGGCATCAACAACTGCACCATCGTCAACGACTATTACAATTCCGATGTCAACTCCCTGTCCATCGCCCTCGACGTGATGAACCAGCAGCAACAGCACAAGGAGAAGGTGCTCATCCTCTCCGACATCCTGGAGAGCGGTCGCGATGAACGGGAGCTCTACGGGGCCATCGCCGAACTCATCCATGAGAAGGGCGTCGGCATGCTTGTCGGCATCGGCCCTGCCATCTCGCGGCAAGCCAGACAGTTTCCGCAGAACAGCCGGTTCTTCGACGATGTCAACGACTTCATGCAACGGTTCCCCTTCTCACAGTTCCGCAACCAGACCATCCTGCTCAAGGGTGCACGTGCCTTCGAGTTCGAGCAGATCGGTATGGAGCTGCAGGAGAAGGCGCATGAGACCGTGCTGGAGATCAACTTCAACCACTTGGTCAACAACTTCAACCACTACCGTTCGCTGATCAAACCCGAAACCAAGATCATGGTGATGGTGAAGGCCTTCGGCTATGGCAGTGGCAACTACGAGGTGTCGAACATCTTGCAGTTCCACCGGGCCGACTACCTGACGGTGGCTTTTGCCGACGAGGGCGTCGAACTGCGCCGTGCCGGCATCACCCTGCCCATCATGGTAATGAGTCCCGAGATCAACAGCTACGACAACATCATCAAATACCACCTGGAGCCGGAGGTGTTCAGCTTCCGCAACCTGGAGCTCATTGAACGGGCGCTCGAGGTGACGGGCGTCACGCTCCCGCTCAACGTCCATGTGAAACTCGACACCGGCATGCACCGCCTGGGCTTCTCGCTGAAGGAACTTCCCGAGCTGATCCGCCGCATCCAGGCCAACCCGCTGATCCACGTGCGGAGCGTGTTCTCCCACCTGGCCACCGCCGACAACCCCGATGAGGACGACTTCACGATGAGTCAGATCAAGGTGTTCGAGCAGGGTAGCCAGATGATCGTCGATGCCTTCCCGTACAAGGTGTTGCGCCACATCCTCAACACCGCGGGAATCACCCGCTTCACCCAATACCAGTTCGACATGGTGCGTCTGGGTATCGGCCTCTATGGAGTACCCACCTGCAAGCAGGACGAAGACGTCTTGGAGACCGTGGTGTCGCTCAAGACCACCATCAACCAGATCAAGGAAGTGCCGGCAGGTGACAGCATCGGCTACAACCGCCATGGCCGCGCGTTGCACGACATGCGGATTGGCATTGTGCCTATTGGCTATGCCGACGGCCTCTCGAGGTTGCTCGGCAACGGCAACGCCAAGTTCTATATCAACAACCAGCCGGTGCCCATTATCGGCGACATCTGCATGGATATGTGTATGCTCGACCTCACCGGGGTGGAGGCCCAGGAAGGCGACACTGTGGTGGTCTTCGACGCGGAGCATCCGATTGGCGACATAGCCAAGGCCTGCCAGACCATCCCCTACGAGGTGATGACCCGCATCTCACAACGCGTGAAACGTGTCTATTATCAAGAATAAAAGCTGCTATCAAGCCATGGCTGAGGATAGGAGAGAAAACTATAACTAGAACAAACCAAGTGTTAAAAAAAACAAAGTGCTATGAAAGGCTATTTGGATGACAGCCAGTACCAAGGAAATGAGGTTAGGCTTTGCAATGACGGGAAATACCGTTGGATCTATGAGATGAACATGATCACCAACCCCACGATTTTCCTGACGGTTTACAAAATCTTTTTTTACATCATCCTCATTGGTTTCGCCATCTTCGGCACCATCCTCTATGGGATTCATGGAGATTGGGCCGGCCTTTGGGACATGGCAAAAGGGGCGTTGATTGCCCTGGGTGGGTTCGCTGTCTTGACATTCCTTGGAGTGTTGTTGGTTTCCTTTATTCATGGTGGCAAGTACGTCGTCCTCTTTGAGATGGATGAAAATGAGATCGCACACATCCAGATGCCGCGACAAGTGGAGAAAGGGGAATTGATCGGGTTGCTTACCGCTTTGGTGGGTGCCGCGGCCAAAAGTCCGACCGCTATGGGAGCAGGGATGTTGGCTGCTGCGAACAACAAAAGCACCTCGGTCTATTCCAAGGTGCGTCGGATCAAGGCCTATCGCAGGAGAGACTTGATCAAGGTCAATCAGCGGCTATTTAGGAATCAAGTCTATGTTCACGACAAGGACTTTGACTTTGTCTATGACTTCATCAGGAAGCATTGTACGAATGCAAAATAATGAACAATTATAAACAATAATACCATTGCCTTATGAAAACAGAACCCCTTGCCCCTAACGATTATCGAGGAGCGGAAGTCCGCCTCTGCCAGGACGGGAAATACCGCTGGAGATATGAACTGAATATGATCAAGAACCCGGTCATTATGATCACGGTGTTTAAGATCTTCTTTTACGTTTCGCTGGCGATGATCCTGGTCTTCGGTTTGATTTTTTATATTCAAGATCATAACTTTGACGGAGCCATTATGATGTTAAAGGTGACGGGTGTGGTATTAGGCATTTTCTTCGTCCTGACCATTATTAGCGCAGCGATCTTGAATGCCCTTTTCGGTGGGAGCTATGTGGCCCGTTTTGAGATGGATGAGCATTCGGTGAAACACCTCCAACTGAACGAGCAGTCAAACAAAGCGCTAAAACTGGGTTTTCTGACTTTTCTTGTAGGCCTTTTTGCCAAACGTCCCAGTGTGGCCGGTGCAGGCATGCTCTCCATGGCGAAAACCCCCAGTGTCTCCAACTTCAAGAATGTACGTCGCGTGCGCGGTCGTCGTTGGCTTCACACCATCAAAGTGAACCAGCTGCTCGACAGGAACCAGGTGTATGTTACCGACGAGGATTATGACTTTGTCTTGGATTTCATCAAGTCGCATTGTCCGAATTTGAAACACTAAATAGCCCGAGCCATGAACAAGATGCGATACCTTCTTGCGCTGGTTCTTGTCGTAATGGCGGGTTCTTCAAGCGCACAGCTTTGGAAAATTGGGACAGGATCCAATGGCGAGAAGCGATGGGTGCATGAGCCATTCCCCGACAGGGGCTACTGGGTGCTGACGAACAGCGAAGTCAGGGGCTACCATTTGATGGTGGGCTCCAACATGATTGACGACATGAACTACTGGCCGTATGGGGAAAGTGTCCCCGAGTCCAAGGCAAAGCCTTTCTACGGCGACTGGTCGGTGAAAAAGAACCATGCTTCTTGTGAGGAATGCACCGTTACATGGAACGACCCACCCGATAAAATCCCCGTCGGACAGGAGCATCGGGCGGTGATCCCCTATAGTAAAAGCTGTCTAAAAACAAAGAAGCGTAACCGCCAGGTAGAGCTCATCCCCCAGGGAGATGAATCTTTCGATTCGGATCCTGTCTATTATGAATACTGTCCGTGGTCCGTCTTTGGAGAGGCGATTGCTTACGGCAAAAGAGGGCAGAAGCAGCGTAACATCCAGATGTGGCCTTACGACTGGAGTGAACAATATTTCGAAAAAGAGTGGGTCCACGAAGAAGGTTTCTTGAACCAAGACTTTTCGGCAGGTTCGGACATCTTGATGATGGGTGGACATGACTATATGCAACCGACCTTTGGCTCAGAAGCGATTCCTGACGATAAACTGTGTACCTTGGATATCGCCATCTTTGCCCATTACGATTTTCATAGTGTAAAAGAGGGTGTTAACAACAAGGCCTTTGATGGACAAGATGCCAGGGCCCTTAGAAAGAACTATGGCTGGATGTACGTGTATCATTACACCTACGTTCCTGAAGGGGGATTGATCGAGACGACTACAACGGCTTCTTCTGATCCAGGGGAGCAGGAAGGCCCCGAGATCCCATGGGGTTTTATCGTTGGTGGAACCGTTTTGGTTGGCGGAAGTGTGGCCATTGCTAAAAGCAAGAACAAGAAAGGCAAAAACAAGCCGGCAGCAAAAGAACAACCCGAAGAGCCGGTGGCAAAAGCACCCAGCCGTTTCCGGATGGTGATGTATAAGGACTTTGGCGATACCCTTGTCGTGGGAGAAAAACCACGTATGGTAGGAGCAAGGATCGAGGAGATTACGCCGGAAGGCTATACCTACGACCGCGATGACCTCACTGCCCAGATTTCCATTTGGGATGAGGAAAACTGTACCCTCAGCAATGTCGGAAGATGGGGCCGGTACATGGCAGCTGGCGTGACCGCCAAAGAGGCTCCCAGAGAAGGACAGTTGGGACAAGCCAAGGTGCGCTTTGTCTTTAGAGGTGCCCATGGGGTGCTGATCAACCATGTGATATTCAAAGTGATGGGTGCTCCCGAAATCGTCATAGGAGAAGCCCTTACCTTCGCCGCTGGCGATGGGAAGACCGAGTTCATGGAGTTCCAAATCGTCAATTTCTCGGGAACGGTGTCGGGGGTGCAGGTATCCATTGACGAAAGGGGTGCCCAATACTTTAAGGCACAGACGGAACCTAACAGTGAAAACCCCTACAAGTTCCGCATCAACATCACCGAATGCGGTGTCAAGCCCTCCGAGAAACCCATCGGAGGCGATGCCCAGCGCTTTACCTGCAAGGTGGAGGTGAAGCTTGCCGACCAGGAGGACCCTGTTTACGCCTCGTTTGACCTCTATCGGATGTTCCTCGGCGTGAGCCTCTTTGTCCACGCCCTCAAGGCCTATCTGGTGGAATATGACAGCAACTGGAAAAGCGAGCGGCTCCCCATGGGTCCCAATACCCGAAAGAAATGGGGCGAGAGTGCAGTGACCTTCAAACTCGTCGTCGAGGACCAGCGGAACGGACAGATCAAGAGTGTCATTCCCGACGGCGATCCGGTGTTTACCTTTGAGGATATTCAGGAAGGCAGCATGATGTTTGCCGACAAGGAGGGGAACCTGATTGCTTCGGTTTGCCAGCTGATGAACTTCAAGTTCGATTTGGTGACGATCCACGAAGACAACACGGTCCGGGGCGTCTTCCGATCCCGAGGCGGCGGATTGCTCCCGCCGAATCGTGCCAAGGCCAAAGTGACCATCACGGTGAGCTACCAAAACAAGAGCTACTCGGATTCGGTAGAGGTCCCCATCATTTCTCAGCCGTATCGCGACATTACCGACAATCGGGAATATAGCAGGGTGCTTCATGAGGACGATCAGAAGTACAAGCAGTTGGTTGACATCCGATCGAAGATTGCCTGGGATCCCAAGTTTGCCTATTTAACGCCCATTTACTATAAGGTGCATGCCATGGTAGAAGGTTATAGTCAAGAATTTGGATTCTATGAGCCTGATTACCAGAAGATTAAAAAGATCTATCAAGACTATGTATCGGGGAAGATCGGTTATTATTTTGTGAACCAAGCCGCTTGGACGCCCACCTGGTCCGCTGCCGACGAGAACCTGGACGCTTTTATTACTACGTACGGCAACATGGAGAAGACGTGGACCTTCCTGGGAGCCCGAATCGCACTTGGATTCTTCACCGCTGGTGCTTCCGAACTGGTGTTTACCCCAGCAAGTGGCCTCGTCAAACTGAAGGATTATGTTGACAAGGGCGGTGACAGTGCTTTTGAGGGCTTCGCTACGGTGAGCTCGGAAGTGGTGTTTTGGGAAGGCGTCTTCTATGTAGGCGGTAAAGCCATGAAATGGGCCGGTGGCAAACTCAAAAGCTTTTCCGATAAGATTGGACTTACGGACAAGCTGAAAACAAAATATGACAAGATCAAGGAGATGATCTTCGGCGCCGAAAAGAGCAAAAATGTCTCCAAAGGCCTTGTGAAGCCACCTACCGTCAACACGAAACAATTGGGTGACAAGGTCAAGGAGGCGGGAAGCAAGGTGAAGAACATCCGGAGAGACGCTGCCATCAAAGCCAACCAAGCCATCAAGCAGACCATAGAGGAAGGAGGAGACGATGTCGTCCGCTTTGGCAGCTCGGAGTTCAACGAGGAATGCGCCAAATGGGCGAAGCAGGATGCCGAGAAGATTCTTGAAAACTTCAAGAGGGTGATGAACGATCCCACGGCTACGCCTGAACAGATGCGTCGCGCCACTCTTGCCCTGCAAGGCAACAAGGCCGCGCAGAACCTCCTCCGTCAAAGCGAGTCGGATCTGCTCCGTGCCAACTTCAATGCGAATCTGAAAAAGATCTATCAAGAGGCCGACCAATTGACCATAGAAGAACTGGCGGCACGCCTTGGCGTGAACAAAGACGATATCAGAGTTTGGGACGGTGCCTCCTCCAATGCCAGCAGCGACCTTTATTATGGTAAAAAGATCGGAGCAGACCGTGACGTTACCTTCCAAGTGCGCAAGGACGGCAAGTGGGTTGACATCCGGGAAGACATCATGGAACAGGCGTACGCCGATGCTTTCACCGAATATCACTATGGATTTATGCCGAAAGACCAGCAGGAGGCCGTCAAGACATTGAGGAAGTTCGACCAGGCCGTGGTAAACGGCGAGACTGGCCTTGAGTCATTCGGCAAGGACCTTAGAAACATTATTGATAAAGGAATGCAGACGAACAAACTCATCGATCCAGAGCGAGTGGCCAAGACTGTCAAGTACAAGTGCGACTTCTGGCTCAACCAAGGCAAGTCGTGCAGGGCTCAGGCCGAGCAGCTCTTCAACGCTGGAATGGTTGAGGAAGCCAAGCATGTGATGGGCTATGGCGAAGAGTTGGTCAAGGAAGGCGTCCGTATGAATGTCAAGGAGTTCAAGCGTATCCTTGATCCGCGTATTCAGGCCCTTAACGTGAAGGGTGTCGCGCCAAAGGATTACAGCCTGCTCTATGAAAAGATCAAGGTGCTGGAAGCCGTCGGCACACCGCCCCCCAAGGATGTGACGCCACTCTCCTTGCAACAGGCTCGTAATGTGCTGATGAGCAAATACGGTACCACCCTCGAAGAAGTGGTGAATGAATGCACGAATGTCATTGAAGAAGTGAATCCATACCTATAAACCTCCGTATGAATATAAAACGTCTTCCTCTTTTAATACTATTGTTCGTTTCGGCCCTTGGAATGCAGGCGGAGAACAACAACCAGGGTTATTGGGTGCTGGATCATGTCGAATTCAGGGGAAATCCTTATGTCGGTCAACCCGAAGGAGATTGGGTGGTGTCGCAAAACAGCGCATCTTGTTCGGTGTTGTCTTTTTCATGGCAAGATCCGCCCAGCAAGATCGCACTTGGAGACGAAGAAAAAATCAAGATACCCTTCACCGAGCAGAAGTGGGATTCGGATCTGTCGTATGGTTTTTGGGGAAGCATTTGGCTGCCTAGGCTTGACCGCGGGATAAACTTATGGGGAGGCGACGATGGTTTCTTGGTCACCTACAGCAGCAATTCAAATTTTGAACAGCTGGATTTAAAAAGTGGAGAAATATTAAATATAAATCTATGGCCTTTTTATCTAGATGATGATTTGAATAAGGTATGTAAGGCGGTCTCCTACGTTTACACCTATATTGGAGAAGTAAAGGAAGTGATTACGCCTGTGTCCCCAGATCCCGGCGAGCAAGAAGGTCCTGAAATACCATGGGGGTTCATCGTTGTTGGTGGACTTGTCGCTGGGGGAGCGGCAATTGCAATAACAAAAGGCAGCAAGGGTAAAAACAAAACGAAAGGTAATAAAGAGCCTAAGAAGCAGGAGCCACAAGAAGAGTCGGAACCGCCGCACAGCACCTATCGCATGATTCTGTACAAGAACTTTGGCGATACGTTGGTTGCAAACGACCCACCTCAGACTATCGGTGTGAGAATTGAGGAAATCACCTGCGAAGGACGTAAGATAGAGCGAAATGACCTGACCTCCAAGATACAAATCACCGCCGAGAGTAATTGTAGAGTCAGCAATGTCAGAATGGGGGAGAAATACAAATCGGCCGATGTAGTTGCCACCCAAGAACCGAGTAACGATACGTTTGAAGAAGCCAGCGTGCGCATGGTCTTCATCTGGCCTGGTGGAGCCTTGATCAACCATGTGGTTTTCAAGGTGATGGGTGCTCCTGAGATCATCATTGGCGAAGCCCTTACCTTCGCCGCAGGAGAGGGGAAGACCGAGTTCATGGAGTTCCAGATCGTCAATTACTCGGGAATGGTGTCGAGTGTACAGGTGACCATTGACGAAAGAGGTGCTCAATTCTTTAAGGCACAGACTGAGCCCAATGGAGAAAACCCGCTCAAGTTCCGCATCAATGTCACCGAAAGTGGAGTGAAGTCAAAGGAGAAACCCATCGGAGGCGACGCCCAATGCTTTACCTGCAAAATCTCAGTGAAACTTGCCAACCGGGAAGAGCCCCTCACTGCTGAGATCGATCTTTATCGGATCTTCCTTGGCGTGAGCCTCTTTGTCCACGCCCTCAAGGCTTATCTGGTGGACTATTACAGCAGCTCTGATAGCGAGACTCTTGCCACCAATCCCAATGGACGTAAGAAGTGGGGTGAGAGCCAAGCCACTTTCAAACTTGTTGCAGAAGACCAGACCAGTGGACAAATCAAAAGTGTTATCCCTGATAGCGATCCGATATTTATTTTCGAAGACGTGGCAGAAGGCAGTATGCTTTTCGTTGACAAATTCGGTAATCAGGTGGCTTCACCCTGTGCTTTGATGAACTTCCGTTTTGATCTGTTGGGCGTCAATAGTGACAATACCGTTAGAGGTGTCATCCATTCCTGTGGGGGTGGCCTTCTTCCGCCTAACCGTGCCAAGGCAAAGGTAACTGTCAAGGTGACTTATCAGAACAAGATGTACGAGGATTCCATCATCGTCCCCATCATCTCACAACCTTATCGTGACATCTCCGACAATCGGGAATACAATAGGGTGCTTCACGAGGATGAACGAAAATACGAGCAGTTGCTCGACTTGAGATCGAAAATAGCATTCGATCCGAAATTCGCCGAATTGATGCCTTTCTATTATAAGGTAAATGCCATGGTGGAGGGCTATAGTAACGAGTTTGGTTTTTACGAGCCTGATTATCAAAAGGTCATGAAGGTTTTCAATGACTACTGCTCGGGTAAGATGGGCAGTTATTTTGTGAATGATGCGGCCTGGACGCCTGCTTGGACCGCTGCCGACGAGAACCTGGACGCTTTTGTGACTACATACGGCAAGATGGAGAAGACGTGGACCTTCCTGGGAGCCCGAATCGCACTTGGATTCTTCACCGCTGGTGCCTCCGAACTGGTGTTTACCCCAGCAAGCGGCCTCGTCAAACTGAAGGATTATGTTGACAAGGGCGGCGACAGTGCTTTCAAAGGCTTCGCTACGGTGAGCTCGGAAGTGGTGTTTTGGGAAGGTGTCTTCTATGTGGGCGGTAAAGCTATCAATTGGGGTAAAGGCAAGCTTATGGATTATGCCAACAAAAAAGGCATCAAAAGCTTGAAAGACGGCTATGAAAAAATCAAGGAAGCTGTCTCAGGAGCTCAGAAGAGCAAGGAAGTGTCCCAGGGTCTCTCTAAACCTTCTGTATTTAACACGAAACAATTGGGTGACAAGGTCAAGGAGGCAGGAAGCAAGGTGAAGAACATCCGGAGAGACGCTGCCATAAAAGCCAACCAAGCCATCAAGCAGACCATAGAGGAAGGAGGAGACGATGTCATCCGCTTTGGCAGCTCGGAGTTCAACGAGGAATGCGCCAAATGGGCGAAGCAGGATGCCGAGAAGATTCTTGAAAACTTCAAGAGGGTGATGAACGATCCCACGGCTACGCCTGAACAGATGCGTCGTGCCACCCTTGCCCTGCAAGGCAACAAGGCCGCACAGAACCTCCTCCGCCAAAGCGAGTCGGATCTGCTCCGTGCCAACTTCAACCATAACATCCAGAAGATTTATGACGAAGTGGATCCGCTCACCATCGATATCCTTTCCAACCGTCTCAAGGTGGAACCCAAGAATGTGAGAGCCTGGAAGGGGGCTTCGTCCAATGCCGGTGGAGACCTTTTTGAAGGCACGAAGATCGGTGCCGACCGCGACGTCACGTACCAGGTGTGGAATGAGGAGACCAAGACCTGGGTCGACATCGAGGAGTCCATGATGGAGGAAGCCTACGCGGAAGCCTTCAACAAATACCACTATGGCTACATGCCCGATGATATGCAGGAAGCCATCAAGACCTTGAGGAAGTTCGACCAGGCCGTGGTGAACGGCGAGAAGGGACTGGAGTCGTTCGGTCAGGACCTTAAAAACATTATTGACAAGGGGATGCAGACGAACCCACTCATCGATCCAAAGAAGGTGGCCAATACCGTCAAGTACAAGTGCGAATTCTGGCTCAATCAGGGCAAGTCGTGCAGAGCGCAGGCCGAACAGCTGTTCAACGCGGGTATGGTGGAAGAGGCCAAGCATGTGATGGGCTATGGCGAAGAGCTGGTCAAGGAAGGGGTGCGTATGAACGTCAAGGAGTTCAAGCGTATCCTCGACCCACGTATCCACGCGCTCAATGTGAAGGGCGTTGCCCCTAAAGACTACAGTGTCCTCTATGAGAAGATTAAGATTCTGGAAGCCGTCGGGACCCCGCCGCCCCCGGATGTGAAACAGCTCTCCTTGCAACAGGCCCGTAATGTGCTGATGAGCAAATACGGTACTACCCTCGAAGAAGTGGTGAATGAATGCACGAATGTCATTGAAGAAATTAATCCATATCTATAAGCTATGAAATACTGTTCTAATTGCGGTGCCCAACTGGATGACGAGGCAAGGTTCTGTCCCCGTTGTGGCTTAAAAACACCAGAGGTTCAAAGACCGCAAGAACCCTATCAACAACCACCTCAGGAGCCGCCTTATCAGCAGCGCCCTCAGGTGCCGCCGTATCAGCAGCGCCCTCAGGAGCCCGTGTCCGCGCCTCAGGAAGGGGAGGGGGTGATGGCCTCGGCCGTCGCCGGAGAAGTGGTGCTTTCCACTTGGGAAGCTCCTAAACCTCAGCCCAACGCGGGTCCACAGCGCCAAGCTCCACCTACCGGCGCTCCCCAAGGGGGGTATCAGCAATCTCAAGGCAGTTATCGGCAGAACCAAAGCGGTTATCAGCAGACCCAAGGCAGTTATCGGCAGAACCAAGGCGGTTATCAGCAGACCCAAGGCGGTTATCAGCAGACCCAAGGCGGTTATCAGCAGCCTCAGGGAGCCTACCAAGCGCCACGAGGTGCTCAGCCGCAAGGAGGTTACCAAAGGCCTCAGCCGCCTCGTGGTGGTACCCAACCGCCTCAATCCCAGTATCAACAAAGACCTGCTTCTCCCCAAGGGGGCCAGCCTCAAGCGAAAAAGAAAGGCCGTGGTGGTTGCATTGTCGCCATCTTTATCATTTCGCTGATTATCGCAATCATTGTCGCCCTTTTCAGTGGCTGCAAGCACATCAACCTTCCTCCCGATCCAGGTACGCCGCCCCCAGCACCCCATTCAGGGTGTTTTGTCCATGAGGCGGATACCTTAATCTTTAATGGCGATGGGAAAACAATCGTTTGGCATTTCGACAGGGAGGTATCTGGAATAGGCAATCAAGGGGAAGGACAATACGTCTTCCTATTCGATCATGGGAAATGCCGTTATGATGTGGCGGAGGATTTTAGAATCATCAAGACTGAAGAACCAGAGGACTTACACACCTTTGTTCTGTTCCGTCCAACTAGCGACACTTCGATCTCCATCCTCCGTGATGACTTGCCTGGTGCAGTGGCTGAGACCTTTCTCAAGTCGGTCGCTGCGGCAGCTGCGGATCCCCAATAACACTGCGATGAGCAGCGCGGCAGCCAAAGGGATGCTCAGCCAACCGATCCATTCGAGTCGCTTGCCTTGTTTCTTGATGGTGCTACCAATGATGAAGAGGAGGATGGCCAGGACGGCGGCGAGGATCCAATAATAAACTGCTGTGGTCATGTCAAATGGATTTTTGGCAAAGATACGTATTAATTTTTTACTTTGTGACTAATACACCATACTATGAAAAAAACCATCATGATGCTCATGCTCTTGACACTATCCATGTTCGGCTATTCCCAAGATTGGTTTCGTTTCAACGACTATAAGGCTGATAACGAGCGGATAATATCCGATAAGGCTTTCCCCGAAGTGGTCTTCATCGGGAATTCCATCACCGAGATTTGGGCGATGTACCATCCCGAGTTTTTCAAGGACCACAACTATTGTGGTAGAGGGATCGGAGGACAGACCTCTGCCCATATCCTCGTGCGGTTCCAGTCGGATGTCATCGACCTCCATCCGAAGGCGGTGGTCATCATGGCGGGTACCAACGATGTGGCGCTTAACGACTATTGGACGGCTCCCGAACAAGTAGTGAAGAATGTGATTTCGATGTGTACGTTGGCTCAAGCAAACGGCATCATTCCCATCATCAGCTCCATCCCGCCATGTAAAGCTTTTGTTTGGAGGCCTGAGGTCAAAGACGCCGCCCAAACCATCGTTGCCATTAACAAGGAGCTGAAAGCCTACGCCGAAGCGAACCACTTGGTCTATGTGGATTATCATTCAGCACTCGCTGATGAAGACATGGGCTTTCCCAAAAACCTCAGTGAGGACGGCTGCCACCCCAATCCCGACACCTATTACCTGATGGAGGGTTTGGCGTTAAAGGCGATTAAGGAAGCGTTACAGCAGTGATTGGACAGGCCGATTAGTTGACCTCGAGCTCGTCCACGAAGATCCAGGCCGGATTGCCGTAGCCACTATGGTCTTCAGGAAGGTCGAATCCGCGGACACATACCTCGACGAATCGGGCCGTGACCGGTTCAAAAGCCACTTCGTAGGCAAAGATGCCATCCCGGTCTTCCCAAGTGGAGATCGGGATGTCTTTATGTGCCACTTCGCGGAAGTTCTCGCCATCGTCTGACACCAGTACCTTTACCTGACTCGGATTGTAAATCCAGGCTCCTTTGTTGGTAAGGGCGTGGAAACGCACCTGCTTGATGGCAGCGGGTTGTTCCAGATCGATGACAGCATCCATGGGATCGCCGCAGAATCCCAGCCATTTGCCGGAGTTGTAGGCGCCACGTCCCAGGTTGCCGTCGTTGAGCACGCCGGCCCCCTCGTAGGTGTATTTCTCCGCGGGTGCCTGGCGCAGGGTGATGGGTTTGCGGGTGGCTAGGTTTGTCTCTACCGTATCGGCCCAGACCTGTGGGTTGAAGATGTGCTTGGCGTAAGTATAGTGATAAAGGTCGTAGAATTGTGTCATCTTGCGGCAACGCTCCACAAAAGCGTCGAAATCGCGCTCCTGGGGGTTGTTCCATTGGATCTCGGTCAAGGCTTCCATACGCGGCAGGGCCATGTACTGCACATGCCAGAAATGGGCGATGTATTCGGTCCAGATGTTGGCTTGCACGCCGATGATGTGTTGCTGTTGCTCGGGTGTCAGCACTTCGGGCAGGGGCTGGAACGCGTACACCCGCTCCACGGGCAGGTAGCCGCCGATGCACATTGGTTCGCTGGCGATGTCCTCGCTCTGGTAGTAGTCGAAATACAAGTGCGACGAAGGGGCCATGATCACGTCGTGACCCTTGCGGGCTGCCTCGATGCCGCCTTCGGTGCCACGCCAGCTCATGATGATGGCGGTTTCGGAGACGTTGCCTTCCAGGATCTCGTCCCAGCCGATCACGCGACGGCCGCGTGCCTCGACCGCCTTCGCCATGCGGTTCATCACATAGCTCTGCAGGTAGTCTTCTTTCGAGAAACGCTCATCGCCTTTGATGCCGAGTTCCTTGATCTTCTTTTGGCACTTCGGGCATTGCTCCCAACGTACCTTCGGGCACTCGTCGCCACCGATGTGGATGTAGGGCGAGGGGAAGAGGTCCATCACCTCGTTGAGCACATCCTCGGCGAATCGCATGGCTTCCTCATTGCCTGCGCAGAGCACGTCTTCCGACACACCCCAACGTTTCCACACCTCGTAGGGACCGCCTGTGCAACCCAGCTGGGGATAGCAGGCCAAGGCCGCCTGCATGTGTCCGGGCAGATCGATCTCCGGAATGATGTTGATGTGACGCTCCGCAGCGTATTGGATGAGGTCGCGGAGTTCGTCTTGGGTATAGAAACCGCCGTGGCGGATGGTGTCATAGAGGTTGCCGTTATGACCGATGACGGTGCCATCGCGATAGGCACCGATCTGTGTGAGTTCAGGGTATTTCTTGATCTCGATGCGCCATCCTTGGTCCTCGCTGAGGTGGAAATGGAACTGGTTCATGTTGTGCATGGCCAACATGTCGATATACACTTTCACTGAATCAAGTGGTATGAAATGCCGGCAGGGGTCGAGGTGCATGCCGCGGTAGCCGAAGTTGGGCCAGTCGCGAATGGTGCCGCAGGGTAGGAAGACGGGCATTTTTTTCTCGGAAGAAGCGATAGGCAGGCTCTTCCGAAGGGTTTGGATGCCGTAGAACACACCGGCGGCATCGGCGCCAGTTATATGTACTTGCTTCGGCGTGATGTCGATTTGGTAGGCCTCCGCCTGATCGAAGTTTTCCTTCGCCACCTGGAGTACGATGCCGTTGGATTGGCCTTGGTATTCGCGCACCTCCAGCCCGTAGCCCAGCAGGTCGTTGACATATTCGCTGAGGAACAGCGCCTCGCGCTGGAGTCCGGCTTCGTAGTAAACCGCCGTGCTCGCGATGATCATGAAAGGCTTTCCATCGTTGAGGTTCACCTCTTTGGGTTGCGGGATGATGTCGTAGTTGGCTTCGGGGCGTTGTTGGTTGCAAGCGGCAAACAGCAGCATCGCAAAGCAGAGGAAGATCGTGTTTTTCATGGTCTATAGGTTTTTGTGCAGATCGAAAGGAATCAAAAAAAGCGCCTCTTCGGAGGCGCTTAATGTTTATTCTACCTTCTTCAATAAGATTAGGTACACAGGGAAGTGGTCGCTGTAGCCGCCCATCCAAACGCCGCTGCCGAAGGTTCGGAAGGGGAAGCCGTTGTAGCGGCCGCCGTGCTGCTTCAGGAACTCCTTGTTGTGGACCATGGCGTTCTTGAACTGGTAGGTGCTGTAGTCGGTAGGAAACAGTCCCGGGGTAATGATGGTCTGGTCGAGCACGCCGGGAACGTCGCTATAGTAGTTGGTGCCGATGCCGTTCATGTGCAGGTCGTACATCGGGTTGAAGAACTCACCTTCTTTCAATCCCTTCAGATACCCTGTGGCACGGAGGTGCTTGGTGATCGTCTTGTTGGTGGGATAGTCGTTCAGGTCGCCCATCATGACTACCTTGGCATTGGCGTCGTCGGCCATCAGCGAGTCGGCGATGTGACGGCATAGCGCAGCGGCAGCCAAGCGGCCAGGCATGGAACGCTTTTCGCCACCATACCGCGAAGGCCAGTGCATCACGATGAAGTGCATCGGCTCGCCGTCGAAGAGGCCGGATACCAGCAACTGGTCGCGGGTGATGAAGTCAGGCTCGCCGGGGATCACCGTCCTATACGACTTGGAGCCGGTCACCGTGAAATACTTGGGGTTGTAGAGCATGGCCACATCCACGCCACGCCGGTCCGGAGAGTCGTAGTGTACGATCTGGTAGTTGCGTGCGGCGATCTCGGGCTGGGCCACCAGGTCCTCAAGCACATGGCGGTTCTCGATTTCAGAGAGACCGAGAACGGCAACACCGTCGGGGGTATAGTCCAGTCCGATGGTCGAGATGGCATACGCCATGTTGTGCAGTTTGGCCATGTATTTCTCTGTGTTCCACTGGTTGGCCCCATCGGGCAGGAACTCCTCATCGTTCGTGAGCGGGTCGTCGATGGTGTCGAAGAGGTTTTCCAGGTTGTAGAAGCCGACCAGGCTGATCTTGTATGCGTGCTCTTTCTGGGCAACGGCGGTTTTCAAGTTGAGGAATAGGGCCAAGGCGGCCATCATCCAAACAATGATCCTTTTCATAACGAAGTTTTGCTTTTAACACGGCAAAGATAGGAAAATAATTATTTTTTAAAAAGAGAAATTTTTAAGGGATAATTCCTATATTTGCATTTTAACTTCGAGCCATTCTATTTGGTATAAATGAATTAAATAAATATGAGGAAAGTATTACTATTAGCTGTCGCGACCTTGCTTTGTGCCAGGCTTGCTGCCCAGACGGCAGACACGACAGTGAATCAGAATCTGGAGGTGCCGACGGTCATCCTGTTGGACTCCGATTTTGATGAGACTTCGACCTCGGTGAACGATGCTTCGACCTTGTTGCATTCGTCGCGCGATGTCTTCAACTCCATTGCCGCCTACAACTTCGGCTCGCTCCGTTATCGCATTCGCGGCAACGACAACAAGTATTCCGATGTGATGATCAACGGCATCCTGATGAACGACCCGGAGACAGGGCGTCCGGTCTACTCCAACTGGGGCGGCCTGAACGACGCCATGCGCAATTCGGTGATCGTCGAGGGATTGGGCCGTACCGATGCGGGCTTCGGTGCCATCGGCGGACTGACCAACTACTCCACCCGGGCTTCCCAGTATCGCAAGCAGGTCTCGTTGGGCTATTCCATCTCCAACCGTTCCTACAACCACCGCGTCACGGCCTCCATCGGCACGGGCGAGATCGGAAGAGGCTGGTACCTGATGGCGCTGGCCAGCGGACGGTACGCCGGCGAGGGCTACACGGAGGGCACCTTCTATGAGGCCGCCGGTTACTTCCTGGCAGCGGAAAAGAAGATCAATGAGAAGCATAGCCTCAACTTCACCTTCTTCGGCGCTCCCTCGCAGCGGGGCGGCTCCGCTCCGGTGGTCCAAGAGGCTTACGACCTGGTCGGTACCAACTACTACAATCCCAACTGGGGCTATCAAACCTTGCCCAACGGGAAGCAGGTGATCCGCAACGCCAGGGTGAGCACCTATCACCAACCGATGGCCCAGCTGACCTGGTACTGGAACCCGACCCAAGCGACTTCGTTTACCACCTCCGCCTTCCTTTTCGCAGGCAAGGCCGGACAGACCTCCCTGGAGTGGGGCGAAGCCAAGGACCCGCGTCCGGACTACTACCGCAACCTGCCGAGCTACCTCCGCGAACATGGCCATGGCACCGTCGAGATTGAAGCCCTGGAACAGGCTTGGATCAACCGCGATCCCACGGTGACCCAGATCAACTGGGATGCCTTGTATGCAGCCAACATGAGCCATCTCGGCACCGTCTTCAATGCTGATGGCCTGCCGAGCCACACCATCTCCGGATGGTCCTCCAAATACATCCTGGCCGAACGCCATTACGACAAGCTGCAATACGGCGCCTCCACCTTCTTCTCGCATGAGTTTGCGCCCAACCTGCACCTGACCGGCGGTCTCAGCTTCGGAATCTCCAGAACGCATTACTATGAGATGGTCAACGATCTGCTGGGCGGCGACTTCTACTACGACATCAACAAGTACGCCGAGAACCTCGAGACCGATGAATGCCAGGTGGACCTGAACCATCCGAACCATGTGGCCTACGTGGGCGATATCATCAACTACAACTATTATGCGAACCGCAACCATGTCACCCTTTGGAACCAAGTGAACTACCTGGCCGGCAACTTCGACTTCTACCTGGGTGCCCAGGCCTCTTTCACACAGATCTGGCGCACGGGCCTGTTCAAGAACGGTGCCTTCCCGAACGATTCCTACGGCGACTCCGGCAAAAACAACTTCTTCGATCCCAGTGTCAAGGGAGGTGTCACCTACGCCATCAACGGCCGCAACCACATCGTGTTCAATGGCGCCTACATGTCGAAAGCCCCGCAGTTCCGCGACATCTATACCTCGCCTCGTACCCGCAACACCCTGGTGTCGGACAACCTGAAGAGCGAACGCATCCTCTCGGGCGACCTGAGCTATACCTTCCGCACCCCGGTCTTCAAGCTTCGCGCCACCGGATACTACACCCGTTACAAGAACCTGGTCTGGAACCGCAGCTTCTATTGCGAGAACGTCTATATCGGCTCGTCGGAATCGGGTGGCAGCACTTACAAGAGTGAGTTTGTCAACTTCGTCATGACCGGCGTGGAACAGCACAGCATCGGCGTGGAACTGGGTGCCGAATACAAGGTCACCCCGACCATCACCTTGCAGGGTGCCTTCGGTAACGGCGTCCATACCTACGCCAGCCGCCCCACCTTCTCGGTGTATGACGACAACAACGCCGAGGCCTATATCTTGGACGAGACGGTCTATCTGAAGAACTATCACGTGGCCAACGGCCCCGAAACGGTGGGCTCGCTGGGCATCCGTTACAACGACCCCAAGAACTGGTGGGTCAGCCTTAACGCCAACTATATGGGGAACATGTATTTC
The DNA here is from genome assembly GCA_016291135.1 of Bacteroidales bacterium. Taxonomy (GTDB): domain Bacteria; phylum Bacteroidota; class Bacteroidia; order Bacteroidales; family F082; genus Limimorpha. The sequence goes on along the minus strand of JAEFAE010000001.1, from coordinate 137,953 downwards.
GACGTGAATCCCTACAACCATACCGAGTTTGGCCTTTCCCACTATGCCGAGGGCGACGGCCGTCTTGAGGACATCATCAACCAAAAGCCGATCAAGCCTGCCTTCACGCTGGACTTCTTTGCTGGCTATTCCCGCAGATATCGCGGCTACTATGGCTTGATTACGGTGAGTGTCAACAACCTCCTGAACAACAAGAACATCGTGCTTTACGGATACGATCAGCTGCGTTTCAACGCCAACGACCCGGAACTGTTCCCGTCGAAGTATTCCTACATGTTCGGAACGAACTTCTTCATCAACCTGATCATCAGGAAGTAGTTTGGAAATTGATTATCGATAATTGAAAATAAAAATCACATAAAATGAAACGAATCGTTAAAAACAGTTTTCTTCTTCTTGCCTTGATGGGCTTGCTTTTCAGCTCCTGCAAGAAAGAATATGACAGGCCTCCCATCAATGTGTTGCCGGTTGGTGAGGTTTACACCATTGAAAACATCCTGAACATGGAATCGGGTACGGTGTTCAACGAAGACGCCTCCGTGTATGGTATCATTACCGCTGACGAGAAGTCGGGCAACCTCTACAAGGCTGCCTTCCTCCAAGACCGTGCTTCGGGCAAGGCAATCGAGCTTTACCTGAATGCCACCAGCGGCGTGCGCATCGGCGACTCGGTCCGTGTCTATCTGAAAGACGTGACCTACGCCTTGTACAACGGGCTGCCGCAACTCTCGAACTTCGAGGCGGACGGCCACATCGTCATCCTGGCCAACGACAAGCCCATCGAGCCTGCCGAGGCCACCATCGCCGACGTCCTTGCCGGCAAGTATCTGGGCGGTTTGGTCAAACTGAAGAACGTGATGTTCACCGACGAGGGTACCTTTGCCGACCCCACGGGCTATGGCAACCGTACTTTGGTCGATCCCAACGACCTCTCCAAGAGCGTCATCGTCCGCACCAGCAACTATGCCAACTTTGCCAAGGACTACCTCCCCAAGGGACCGGGCAACCTGGTGGCCATCGCTGCGGTGTACAACCAGACCTGGCAGCTCTATATCCGTTCCGCCAAGGAGCTTGAATTCGAGGGCTACAACCCGGGCGGCGGTGACGACGACGACGAGGAGCAGGTCCATAACCTGCCGTACTTCCAGTCGTTTGCCTCCAACTTCGGCACGTATTCCACTTACGATGTGATGGGTGCCCAAAAGTGGGTCATCGACTACAGCACCGCCAAGATGACGGGCTTTGAGAACTCGGTCAACTATGCCAATGAGGACTGGCTGATCTCCGCTCCGGTCAACCTGGTGGGCGTCAACGGCGCCTCGCTGACGATGTCCTACATTGCCCGTTACTTCAGCAACCTCGACAACGACATCACCATCCAGGTGTCCTCCGAGTACGTGTCGGGCAATCCGAATGAGGTCGTTTGGAAGCAAGTGCCTGCCTCGTGGGTTTCCGGTTCCGACTGGAACACCTTCGCCCAAACCACCCTTGATCTGTCGGAGTTTGTTGGCGACACCGTACGCGTGGCCGTCAGATACGTCTCCACCGATGCGAAGGCCGGTACCATCGAGGTGCAAAGCATGGCCCTGCAGGAAGGCAACGGCCCGACCCCGCCTCCCGGCCCGAACCCGGGTGGTGAGGTGCAGAACATGCCTTACAGCCAATCCTTTGCTTCCGAGTTTGGCACGTACATCACCAAGAATGTGTTGGGTCCCCAAACGTGGACCATCAAATACGAATCCGCCTGGATCTCCGGACATGAAGGTGGCTCAGGTGGCACGGACAATGACAACGAAGACTGGCTGATCTCCTCACCGGTGAAGATCGAAGGCGTGGAGCATGCCAAGGTGGTCTTGAACTATGCTGCCAAATACAACGCACCCATGGCCGGGGATGTCAAGCTGTTGGTCTCCACCGACTATGTATGGGATGCCGATCCCGGAACGGCTTATTGGACTCCGGTGATGGATGAGATTGAGAACAACTCCACCGGCAATGCATGGACCTTCACCGACAAGGAAGCCAGCCTGGATCAGTTTATCGGACAGACGGTGACGGTGGCGGTCAAGTTCCTCTCCACGTCCAACGGTTCCCGTACGTTTGAGATCAAGAACATCACCGTCCAGGAAGGACAGGCCGGTGGCGGCCCGACGCCTCCACCTCCGGGACCGGGTGAAGGTGAAGGTAGCGGCACTTTCGACGATCCTTACAATGTGGCTGCCGGTATCGGAAACCAGAACCCCGACCATCAGAATCATCCTGAGAACACCGTGATGGCTTGGGTGCGCGGCTACATCGTGGGTGCCGTCATCAACGGTACCTCTTCGGTGTCCAGCAATGGCGATGTCCTTTGGAACGGACCTTTCGACAGTGCCACCAACGTGGTCATTGCCGACGATCCCAACTGCCATGAGATCACCCAGTGCCTCTTCGTCAACCTGCCTGCCGGCAAACCCTTGCGTACCGATGTCAACCTGAAAGACCATCCTGAGAACCTCGGGAAGCTCCTCGCCGTGTATGGCAATCTTCGCACCTATTTTGGCCAAGCCGGCTTGCGCGACAGCAACGGCCAGTATGAAGATTTCGTACTGGAAGGCAGCGAGCCTCCGACGCCCACTGGAACGGTCTATCTCAACGAGACCTTGTTGACCGAAAACAGCTTCGGTGCCTTCATCACGTATTCGACCGAGGGTGAGCAGGAGTGGCGTTTCGATAACAGATACGGTGCGGTGATGTCAGGTTATGCAGATGACGTCTCCTACGCCAACGAGGATTGGCTGATCTCGCCTTCGCTCGACCTTTCGAACGCCACCAACCCCGTGCTGGTCTTTGATCATGCCAGGGGGCCGGAGCAGAGCATGGGTGTCGGTGTGGAAGAAGGCTATTACACCGTGTGGGTGCTTGGAGATTACGGCCCGGGTAATGATCCTGTCCAATATCCTAAAGCGGAGATCACCGGCGTGAACCATCCTACTGTGAAATGGCAGTATGTCAGCTCAGGCGAGCTGCCCATCCCGATGAACCTCAGGGGTGCCGACATGCGCATCGCCTTCAAGTACATCAGTGCCGACGGCGCATCCGCCACTTGGGAAATCAAGAATGTCATTGTCAAAGAAAAAGAATAAAACGCAACCTCCATGTCAGAGAACTTAGTCATCATTCCCACCTATAAGGAAAAAGAGAACATCGAGAAGATCATCCGGTATGTGTTCGACTTGCCGATGGCCTTCGACGTCTTGATCATCGACGACAACAGTCCCGATGGGACGGCCGACATTGTCAAGGGTTTGATGGGTACGTTCTCTGACAGGCTGTTCCTACTGGAACGTCCCGGCAAGTTGGGACTGGGGACGGCCTACATCACGGGCTTCAAATGGGCCCTCGAACGCGACTACCAGTATGTGTTCGAGATGGACGCCGACTTCTCCCACAACCCCGATGACCTGGCCCGCCTGCACGACGCCTGCGCCCAAGGGGCCGACCTTGCGGTAGGCTCCCGCTACAAGACGGGCGTCAACGTGGTCAACTGGCCCATGGGCAGGGTGCTGATGTCGTACTATGCCTCGGCCTACGTGCGTTTCATCACCCGCATGAAGGTGCGCGACACCACGGCGGGCTTCGTATGCTACACCCGCAAGGTGCTCGAGACCATCGACTTCGACCGGATCAAGTTCGTGGGCTACGCCTTCCAGATCGAGATGAAGTACACGGCCTGGAAGCTCGGTTTCAAGATCGAGGAGGTGCCCATCATCTTCACCGACCGGCGCGAAGGCCAATCGAAGATGAGCAAGGGCATCTTCCGAGAGGCGGTCTTCGGCGTGATCAACCTGCGCTGGAGGGGACTGACTGGCAAAATCAAACCACGCAAGACAGCATGAATTATTGGATAAAAAATGCGACACTGGTCAACGAAGGCAAGACTTTCTTGGCCAGTGTCTTCGTTTCGGACGGCATGATCGCTCGCATCGTGCATGAGGGCGAGGCCTTCGACCCGGGTTCCGCCACGGTGATCGACGGCACGGGCCGTTACCTGATTCCAGGGATCATCGACGAGCATGTGCATTTCCGTGAGCCGGGCCTGACACACAAGGCCGACATCGGTACGGAGAGTCACGCCGCCGTGGCCGGCGGCGTGACGTCCTTCATGGACATGCCCAACACGGTGCCGCAAACCACCACCCAGGCGTTGTTGCAACAGAAGTTCGACCTCGCCGCAGCGAAATCCCTGGCCAACTATTCGTTTTACCTGGGCGCCACCAACGACAACCTCGACGAGGTGGTCCGGACCGACCCGAAAACGGTCTGTGGCATCAAGCTCTTCATGGGCAGTAGCACGGGCAACATGCTGGTCGACAAGAACGAGGTCTTGGTCCGTTTGTTCAGGGAGTCGCCCTGCCTTATCGCGGCCCATTGCGAAGACGAGCAGACCATCCACGCCAACACGGTGCGATGCAAGGATTTGGTAGCCAAAGGCGAAGTCATCCCGGACGCTAGCATCCATCCCTTTGTCCGCACCACCGAAGCCTGTTACCGATCGTCGTCGAAGGCGGTCGACATGGCCGAGAAGTTCGGCGCAAGGCTGCATGTGTTGCACATCTCCACCCGCAAGGAGTTGTCCCTGTTCAGGAACGATCTTCCTTTGAAGGAGAAACGGATCACGGCGGAGACCTGTCCGCATTATTTGTGGTTCGATGACCATAGCTATGAGACCTTGGGCTTTTCCATCAAGTGCAATCCGGCCATCAAGGCGTCATGGGACCGGCAGGCCTTGCTCGAAGCGTTGCGATCCGGTTTGATCGACACCATCGGCACCGACCATGCGCCGCATCTGCTGGAGGAGAAGCTTACCGGAGACTATTTCACCAGTAAATCGGGCTTCCCGTCCATCCAGCATTCCTTGGAAGTGATGGCGTGCCTCCTGCACGAGGGAGGGCTCGACCTGCCTTTACTGGTACAGCTGATGTGCCACCATCCGGCCATTCTCTATCAAATCGACCGCAGGGGCTTTATCCGTGAAGGCTATCATGCCGATCTGGCATTGGTTGATATGGATGCCCCTCATGCCATTTCCGGTAAGGAGGAATGCTCCAAATGCGGTTGGACCCCCTACGAAGGCGTCCAGACCCCTTGTCGTGTGACCCACACCTTTGTCAACGGCAACCTGGTGTATGAGCAGGGGGTGTTTCATGAGGAAAGCCGTGGCGAACGGCTCGTTTTTGACCGATAATCCTATTGTAACGATGAACAACGAAGAAAACATCGTCCGTATGGACAAATGGCTGTGGGCGGCCCGCCTGTTCAAGACCCGCGCCCTCTCGGCAGAGGCCATCAAGGGGGGTAAGGTGAAGATCAACGACACCACCGTCAAGCCTTCACGTGAGGTGAAGGAAGGCGACGTGATTCAGGTGCAGATCGAACAGCTGCACAAGGTGGTTCGGGTGAAGACGGTCATCAAGAACCGTGTCGCCGCCAAACAGGTGCCCGAGGTATACGACGACCTGACGCCTCCGGAGGAATACGAACGCATTGAGTTCATGCATGCCTACAAGGGTGAGTATCGCGACCGGGGTGCCGGACGACCCACCAAGAAGGAGCGTAGGATGATCGAGAAGATGAAGGACGACCTTTGATTACTCGCCGTAATCCACGTTTTTCACGACATAGCCCTGCTCGTCGTAGTAGGTCCATTTCCCGCAGTGGTGGCCTTCCTTGTAGAAGCCTTCCATATAGAGGTTGCCATTGGGATGGTACACGGTGGCCTTGCCGGTGCGCAGCCCGTTCCTGAAAATGCCCTCGCTTTGGACCTTGCCATCCTGGAAATAGGCTTTCCATTCCCCTTCGCGCTTGCCGTTCTTCATGCCGCCTTCCATCTTGACGGCGCCGTCTTCATAGTATTCCACCTCCCAGATCACTTGGTCATGACGGTCGATGTGATGGACTTTTGCGGGTTGATCGTTCTCATAGTAGCTCACTACCTTTTCCTTGATTTGTTGCTTGCAGGCGCTGAGCATCAGTACGAGGCACAGGGGGATGGTCTTTAATAGTAATCTATACATATATTGTAGTCTTTTTGTCGTTTGTAGCGGTGGTTCGTTGTATTGTTCTTACTTCTCCTTGAAGATCAGCTGGATGGGAACGCCGGAAAAGTCCCAATGCTCGCGGATCTTGTTCTCGAGGAAGCGTTCGTACGACTCCTTCACGTCCTGTGGCAGGTTGCAGAAGAAGATGAACTGGGGGAACACGCTCTTGAGCTGGGTGATGTATTTGATCTTGATGTAACGGCCACGGGAGGCGGTCGGCGGCGGCACGGAACCGATGACTTCGAGCATGACGTCGTTCAGCTCGCGCACGGCGATGCGGCGCTCGCGGTTCTCGTACACCTGATGGGCGGTCTCCAGCACCTTGAAGATGCGTTGCTTGTTAATGGCCGAGGTGAAGATGATGGGGAAGTCGGTGAACGGGGCGGTCTTGGCCCGGATCTGCTGTTCGAAGGCGAGATGGGTGTTGGAGTCTTTCTCGACGAGGTCCCATTTGTTGACCACCACCACCACGCCCTTGCGGTTTTTCTCGATCAGGCGAAGGATGTTCATGTCCTGGGCCTCGAAGCCGTTCTGGGCGTCGATCATGAGGATGGCCACGTCGCAGTTCTCGATGGCGCGGATGGAGCGCATCACGGAGTAGAACTCGATGTCTTCCTCCACCTTGCTCTTTTTGCGCAACCCGGCGGTGTCCACCAGCATGAAGTCCATGCCAAAGGCGTTGTAGCGGGTGTCGTTGCTGTCGCGGGTGGTCCCGGCAATGTCGGTGACGATGTGGCGGTCGGTGCCGAGGAAGGCGTTGATGAGCGACGACTTGCCCACGTTGGGTCGGCCTACCACGGTGAAGCGGGGCAGCGAGGTGTCGAAGTCGGTGGTGTCGCTGGGCAGCAGCTCGCACACCTTGTCGAGGAGGTCGCCGGTGCCGGCGCCGGTCATGGCCGACATGGGGTAGGGGTCGCCCAGGCCCAAGGCGTAGAACTCGCCGGCCAGGATCTCCTTGTTGGGCTCGTCGATCTTGTTCACGGCCAGGAGCACAGGTTTCTTTTGCTGACGCAGGATAAGGGCCACGTCTTCGTCCAGCACGTGGAGCCCGTCTCTGCCGTTGACCACGAAGATGATGACGTCGGCCTCGTCGATGGCCAGATCCACTTGCTTGCGGATCTCTTCCTCGAAGATGTCGTCGGAACCGACCACGTAGCCTCCGGTGTCGATGACGGTGAACTCCTTGCCGTTCCAGTCGCTCTTTCCATAATGGCGGTCGCGGGTCACGCCGCTGGTCTCTTCCACGATGGCCTGGCGTTGCTTCAACATTCGGTTAAACAGCGTCGATTTGCCCACGTTGGGGCGGCCGACAATCGCTACAATATTTGACATGGCTTCTTCTTTTTGGCTGCAAAGATACGTATTTTTTGTTTTTTTAAATGGATTTCACTGAAGCCTTTCCCTTTCGGAACGATTAGGCCTCGTAGCCGAAGCGTTTCAGCTCCTGTTCGTTGTCGCGCCAGTCCTTGTCGACTTTGACGTAGAGCTCCAGGAAGATCTTTTTGCCGGTGAACTCTTCGATGTCGGCGCGGGCCTGCATGCCGAGTTTCTTGATGGCGCTGCCGCCCTTTCCGATGATGATGGCTTTCTGGGAGTCGCGGGCCACGTAGATCGAGGCACGGATGTGGATGCGGTGGTCGCTCTCCTCGTAGGAATCCACTTCCACCTGAACGGAATAGGGGATCTCCTGTTGGTAGTTGAGCAAGATCTTCTCCCGGATGATCTCCGTGATGAAGAAACGCATCGACTTGTCGGTGAGCTCGTCCTTGGGGAAATAGGGCGGGCATTCAGGTAGCTTGGTCAGGATCTGCTCGAACACATGCTGCACGTTGGCGTTGTGTTGGGCCGACACGGGAAACACGGTGGCGTTGGGCAAGGCCTGCTCCCAATACTGCACGGCCTGTTCCACACCTTCTTGGTTGGACAGGTCGATCTTGTTGATGAGGACAAACACGGGGATGTCGGTGGCTTTCAGCCGTTCGACGGTCTTTTCCTCCACCTTCTTGTCGGTGATGTCCACCACAAACAAGATCAGGTCGGCGTCGATCAAGGCCACGTTGACGAACTGGTTCATGATCTCGTGCATCTTGTAGGCGGGGTCTTTGATGATGCCCGGGGTGTCGGAAAACACGATCTGGAAGTCGTCGCCGTTGACGATGCCCAGGATGCGGTGCCGGGTGGTCTGGGCCTTGGAGGTGATGATGGAAATCTTCTCCCCGACGAGTTGGTTCATCAGGGTGGACTTGCCTACATTGGGGCGTCCGATGATGTTGACGTATCCTGCTTTATGGTTCATATTTTGAAAAAAATCGATAAAATACTTGCGGTGTATGAATTTATGGTGTATCTTTGCAGCCTGAAACTTGATGCGGGGTGGAGCAGAGGCAGCTCGTTGGGCTCATAACCCAAAGGTCGCAGGTTCGAGTCCTGCCCCCGCTACTTCCAAACAGCACTGCTCAGCAGTGCTGTTTTTTTGTTTATGGCTGGCGCTTATTGCTCCTCCTGCACCCGTTCCAGGGTTCCGTCGATCTGACCCGACATCGTGGCATGGACCCGCAGGAGCAACAGGTTCAATTCGCCTGTTCCTGTCACGGGGCCGCTTATCTGCAAGCGGTCGCCATCCAAGGTGCCGACCATGTCGATGGTGAAATGCAGCTCCAGGTTGTTCAGGTCTGTCAGTACGCGGGTCAGGTGGATCTCGTCCATGATGAGTTGGCCGTCTTGCTGATGACATGTCAGGGAATAGGGCGCTCCCTCGATCTCCACGATGGCGACTACCTCGTCCGGAGCACTGCCCTCGCTAAGGACCACCCGGGCGAAGAGGCTGTCCAGGTCGAGCTGTTGTTGCGGCAACAGGGTGTCGAAGACCACGTCTCCGGCGATGTTCACATAGCCTTCATAGCGGCCGATTTCTCCGGCATTGGGGTCGACCAAGGTGATGCGCAGCTCGGCGGCGTTGACCTTTCCGAGGGAGTCGGTGACGGTGGCCGTGACCACGTAGGTCCCTTCTTTTTGGCATTGGAACGACTTGGTGACCAGGAGGGTGTCGGTGGTGACGGTAGCCGACTCATCGACCAGGCTGTTGCCGTTGAGGTCGACGATGGAGAAGTTGAAGGCGACCAAGGGGCTCTCGCTGGTGGCGTTGGGCATGGCTTGGACCTTGAATTCGATTTCGGTGCCGACATAGTAGTTGCCATCGGCATGGCAGTATCCCTCTTCGTTGAGGAAGGCGATTTCCGGCTTTTGGGCCAGCAGGTCGTCCATGTTGTCCACACAACGGGTAAAACAACAGAGGCTCACGATGCAGGCGAGTAACAGGGCTATTTTTTTCATGTTTGGAGGTTGTTGTGAAGGTTGTTTATATATTTGTGCTGCAAAGATACATTGTTAAAAAGATTCTCGGCCGCTCTTTGTGAAAAATCTTTATCTTTGGCCCGATTTTGGTGAATATGAAACGAAGAATCGGTTGGTTGATCGGCTTGGTCGCCGTGGCGTTGCTGCTGGGGCTGCTCTATGTGTTGGGCCCCGTCCAAGGACCCATGCCGCTTTGGATGTCGGTGTTGCCGCCGCTGGTGGCCATCGTGATGGCCCTGTTGATCAAGGAGGTCATCTCCTCGCTGTTTGTGGGCATCCTGACGGGTACCTTCCTGATGGCCTTGTATGGTGGGGCGAGTCCCGCCGCCGCCCTCGGCGGCGGCGCCCTCCGCGTGGTCGACGCCTACGTGGCAGGCTCTCTCTTCGATGCCGACCATGTGCTCATCATCATCTTCACGCTGCTCATCGGCGGCATGGTGCGCATCATCACCGCCAACGGCGGCATGCAGGGGGTGGTCAACTGGCTGTCGCGTCGTGCCAGAGGCCCTCGCTCAGGCCAACTGATGACCTTCTTCATGGACCTCTGCATCTTCTTCGACGACTATTCCAACACCTTGGTGGTGGGCAATACCATGCGTCCCATCGCCGACAAGCTGAAGGTGTCGCGTGAGAAGCTGGCTTATATCGTCGATTCCACTTCGGCGCCCGTGGTGGCCGTGGCCTTTGTGACCACCTGGATCGGCGCCGAGCTGAGCTATATCCAGGACGGCATCAACGTCATCGGACTGGAGGCCTCGGCCTATTCTGTCTTCTTCAACTCCTTGGCTTACAGCTTCTATCCGTTTCTGACCCTGGGTTTCGTACTGATGCTCATCCTCAGCGGACGCGACTACGGCCCGATGCTGAAGGCCGAGCGGCTCGCCCGCCAACGGTCGTCCATGGAGACAGACCAGGTGGGTCAGGTGGCCCGTCCCGCCCATATCGTGGATGCCTTGATCCCTTTGTTGGTATTGATCTTTGGAACTGTCATTGGACTGATTGTCACGGGCTACGATGCTTCGGTGTGGCACGATGCCGGCGCGGGTTTCTTCTCCAAGCTCTCCGCTACCATCGGGGCAGCCAACTCGTACAAGGCGCTGCTTTGGGCCTCCCTGCTGTCGATGATCACGGCCATTTTTATGACCTTGTGGCGCGGCACCCTCACCTTCGCCAAGGTGATGGAGGAGATGGTAGAGGGCTTCAAGTCGATGTTCAATGCAGTGCTCATCTTGACCATGGCCTGGTCCATCGCTCTGGTTACCAAGGATATGCATACGGCTGAGTTTGTCTCACAGCTGCTGCTGCAATGGTCGCTGTCGCCCGTCGTCGTGCCGGTGCTGACCTTCCTGCTGGCAGCCCTGATCGGATTCTCCACGGGCACCTCCTGGGGTACCATGGCCATCCTCTATCCCTTGATCCTTCCTGCCTCGTGGCTGCTCTCTCAGGAGCAGGGGCTCACCATGGAGGCCACGATGCCCTTGTTCTACAACGTGGTGGCCTCGGTGATGGCCGGCGCCGTTATGGGCGACCACTGCTCGCCCATCTCCGACACTACCATCATGAGTTCCTTGGCCTCGAGTTGCAATCACTTGCAGCATGTCAGGACACAAATGCCATACGCGCTCACCGTGGGTGGCGTGGCGATGCTGTTGGGCGTGTTACCGACGGCTTTGGGACTGCCTTCGTGGGTGGCCTTCCTGATCGCCCTGGCGGTGTTGGGCGTGATCGTCCGCTTTGTCGGAAAAAAAGTGTAGCCGCAAGATACGCAACGGCATCTTCGAAGCCCTGCAAGAAAGGATGGGGTAATACTCGGCCTGAGTTACCATCTTTTTTAGAAGCGTGTCACTTCTGTCCTTCGTATTGCTGCACCTCGTCGTACTTATAGACGAGCTCGATGCCCACTTGCTTGAACATGGCCTCGCTTTCGGCGCCGTCGTGATAGCGGCGTTCGCACACCACGCGCACGATGCCGCAGTTGATGATGAGCATGGCGCAGGTGCGGCAGGGGGTCATGCGGCAATACAAGGTGCTGCCGTCCAGGGCGATGCCCCTGCGGGCCGCCTGGCAGATGGCGTTCTGTTCGGCGTGGACGGTGCGGACGCAGTGCTGGGTCACCGAGCCGTCCTCGTGGATGGTCTTGCGGAAGAGATGGCCCACGTCGTCGCAATGGGGAAGGCCCTTGGGCGATCCCACATAACCGGTTACCAGGATCTGCTTGTCCTTGACGATGACACAGCCGCTACGGCCACGGTCGCAGGTGGCGCGCTCACTCACGGTGTCGGCGAGGTTCAGGAAATAGTCGTCCCACGAAGGACGGACGTGCAGTTGCATCAACACCTTTTCCACCTGCTGGTGCAGCTCGGGGATGGAGCCGTCGTTCATGAACACGAAGTCGGCCTGCCGGATGCACTCGCCGAGGTTCTGCTTGTTGGGGTCGGTGGCGGTCATCTCGCGCTCCTCGTTGGCGACGAAGGTCTCGAAGCTGACATGGTCGGTCTCGGAGCCGCGCAGGTAGATGCGGTCGTAGCGGATCTTGCGGTCGGCATCGACGGCGAAGAGGTAGAACTCCCCTTTCTGACGGAGCGAGGCGATCTCGCCCGGGGTACGCACGCTCTCGATGACGGCGTTCTTGCCGTTGGCCTTGGCCCGCTCAAAGAGCTGGTCGGTGATGTAACTCGGACAATGGTTGGCGCGTAGCTCGTTGCCCATGGCGGTCAGCGTGTCGCGATTCACTTCCTGTCCTTTCTTTTCAATCTCCTCGGCGATAAAAGCCCGTACCGAATAATGTACGAACCCTCTTTCTTTCACCAGATAATCGACGATGGTGCCCTTCCCAGCGCCCAGCGTCCCCGTAATGCCAATGATGATCATTTTTTATTTCAAGATTTCTGGATTTCTAATTTCAAGATTTCTGATTTCAAGATTTATTTTCCGTTTTGCACTTGTTCCTTAATCTCCACGACCCACTTCTTCACGTCGGTCGGCTGAAACCGCTCCATCTTCTCCAGCAGCGCTTTCGGGTCGTCATCGACGATGAGGTTATAGGCATGTTCTTTCCGGATGAAACCTTCCTTGGCGGAATGGTCGATGAACCGGATGATGTCGTCGTAGAAGCCGTTCACGTTATAGAGCGCCACGGGCTTGTCGAAGACCCGTAGCTGGCTCAGCACAAAGGCTTCGAAGAACTCGTCCATGGTGCCCAGTCCGCCTGGCATGGCAATGAAGCCGTCGGCCATATCCTCCAGGAGTTTTTTCCGCTCGGCCATCGAATCCACTACGATGAGCTCGTCGATGTCGTTGTAGCCGACCTCCATGTCCATTAGATGGCTGGTGATGGTGCCGATGACCTTGCATTTCCGCTCCATCATCACGTCGGCGATGATTTTCATCAATCCTACACTGCCTCCACCATACAACAGCTCGCAATCGCGGTCGGCCATGGCATGTCCCAGCTCGGTGGCCTTCTCGCGATACACGGGATCAAAGCCCATGCTGCTGCCACAAAAGATACAGATCTTCTTCATAAAGGGTAAATTTTTGCAAAGATAGGTTTTTTCGTGTAGTTTTGCATGTTCAAAATAGAAATATCATGGATCGTACGATTGGCATTTTGGGTGCGATGGCCCAGGAGATTGACGAGGTGAAAGCCCTCTTGCAAAACAAAACCGTTGTCACCATGGGGAACCGCGAGTTCGTCGTGGGCAAGATCAACGGCATCGCCTGTGTGGTGGCTTTCTCCAAGTGGGGCAAAGTAGCTGCCACCATCACCGCTACGTTGATGGTCCAGGAGTTTGGCGTGACCGATCTGTTCTTCATTGGGACGGCCGGTGCCTTGGCGGATGGCTTGAAAGTGGGCGATATCGTCATCTCCAAACGGCTGGTCCAGCACGACTTGGATGCCCGTCCCATGATCTCGCGTTTCGAACTTCCGCTGCTCAACCGCATCTATGTGGACAGCGATCCGGTACTTACGGAGTTGGCCGGTAAGGCGGTCACGAACTTGCTGGAACGGGGCGTGGAGAAGATGGTGGGCGAGCAGGCGGTCAAGGACTTCAACCTAGCGCCCAAGTTGGTTTATGGCGACATCGCTTCGGGCGACCAGTTCATCAACAGCGATGAGAAACGGGAGGAGATCCTTGGTTTCCTGCCTGGGATTCAGTGTGTCGAGATGGAAGGGGCCGCCGTGGCGCAGGTCTGCCTGGAGTTCGGCGTGCCGTTCACGGTGATCCGTACCATCAGCGACACGGCGGACCACAACGCCCGCATCGACTTCAACAAGTTCATCGTGGAGGTGGCCAACGCCTATTCACGGGCCATCATCAGCGAGCTCATGAGGCTGCTTTAAAACGGTTCCCCATTTATAACATGGCGGCTACACTGCCAATCAGCAGGAAGAGGACGATGGCAATGGCGCATCCTATGGTTTTCCCTGTTCCTTGGGTGGATTCTATGTTTTTAAGCCGAGGAAGCAGCTGCTTGAGCGAGAACTTTTTCTGGGAAGGCAGTCGCCGCCGCACCCGTTTTCCATTGGGTTGTTTCTCGAAATACAACGGTTCGCCGTACATCATGGCCTTGCCCGCACCGCCCGCCAACACGATGGCCATGAACACCGGGACGATGTACCAAGCCGCCCCGTAGCCGATATGGAGGGCGGAGAGGGGCTGCCCCCTGAGGAGTTGTATCGGTATGGCGATCAGCACCGGAAGGAAGGTGAGGAGCAACATCCCGATGACGAGCTTGGCGATTCGCCAGAAGGTGAAGAACTTCAACTCGGCGGGGACGGGACCCCGTCCAAAGTCGGCAAAGAACTCCGTCCGGGTGTCGTTGTGGCTCGCTTTGGTTTTTGGGTTGGTGATCACTTCGTCGATGATCTCCGCATGGTGGCGGTTATGGGCGACGGCAAAGAAGACCATGCCAAACACCAGGGCAATGCCCCCGGCGGCCATCGCCTCTCCAATCCACAACCAGGACACCAGGCCGACCACTAAAGTAGCCAGGGTAGGCCAAAGCCACCAGAGACGGGTGAGATTCTTCTTTTTCCCTGTGGCGATGGAGACCTTGCCGGTCTGACCGTTCACTGCGGCGGCGACCCCGTCCTTGCATTTCACCAGATACACGGGCATCAACGCCGGGATGGACTCGTTTTCGTTTTCGTTGAGATAGACGGTCATCTCCTTGGTGCGCACCTTTTTTGACAGGTCCTGGTACAACTCGGACTGCGTCTCCTGGGTGATGCGGTTGTTTAGCGCCTTGCCCACCACATTCTGGATTTTGGCGTTCTGGTGGTTCAGGAAGCCGAAGTCGAATGCCCGTGCCTCGTCGAAGTCGAAAGGCTCGATGCCGTCAAGGAACAGGTTGTCCCAGTCTTTGGAAGCGTTCACCGCGGTGTGGCTCAGGTAAGCCCGGAAGGGATAATGGGCGGCCGATCCATCCTGCAGGTTGATGGCCAGATCCCCGTTGTAGCCGCCACGGACGATATGGTAGGGGAGGTAACATCCCGTGAAACGGTGGAGGTTCTTCTCGATCAACTTGGCGGCGGGGTTGCCTTTGTTGGCCGAGAGCCAAGCCTTCAGCTGGTCTAGGGCCTCTTGCTTGCTTAACTTGAAAGGCAGGATCACCTCGGGCAGGTCGTTGCCGGCGAACGCCGTGTCGATCATGGTGTTTTGGCAGAAGGGGCATTGCGCCGAGACGTCGTCGCCGGTGGCCATGGTCTGGGCGCCGCAGCTGGGACAGGAGAAGGTCTTGACCTTGGCGACGTCCTGCAAGACGGCTTCATGCCGGATGCTTTTCCAGCGGTGGTATTCGGCCTTTTTCTCGGCGGCATTGGCCTCCGCACCGCAGTGGGCGCAGCAATATTTCTGCTTGACGATGTCGTAGCTCTGGTCGCCGCCGCAGTATTCGCAGCGGATCACTAAGGGGTTTTTTACGGTGGTTTCCATATTCTTCTTAATTCATTAATCGTTCAAGTTTAGCTTTCCATTTTTCCCAATGAGGCATTTCTTTGCTCAATAGGGTATAGAATTCTTTGTTATGATTGCGATGCACCAAATGGCAAAGTTCATGAGTGATGACGTATTCGATACAGCATCTTGGAGCGCAGATCAGTCTGGGATTCAAGTAGATGTTGCCGTCAGTAGTGCAATACCCCCATCGTTTTTCCATCTTTCTTATGCCTATTCTTTTCGGCTGCACTCCGTATGCGACAAATTGCTCAATAATGGGCTTGGCATATTCCGGAAACTTGATCTGTGCCCGTTCCAGATACCAAAGTTGTAACACTTTAGCAGCTTCTTTTTTGTTTTGGCATACAACCTCTAGGATGTTGTTTTGGTAATGCACCACATTGCTCCTCCCTTCCTTGATTTTCAACATATATTGCCGTCCCAGATAGAGATGCGACTCGCCACTGATGTATTGTCTTTCGGTAGTCGGAGTGCCAAAAGATTCAAAATAGCGCTTCTGACGAAGGATCCAAGCGGCTCTGTGATGCACTTTGTTGCGGATGTCATCAAGCGTTGCATTGATAGGCGCGTTCAAGGAAACGGCGCCATCGGGAAGCACTTTGATGCCAAGTGTTTTTCGGTCGACAAATTCGATGTCATATTCGATGAGAGTGGTGCCGTATTGAATGCTGTCTTTTGTCATCGGATCCAGATTTTTGCCACGTCGACGCAGCCGTCAATGATGATGTCCATATCGCTGAATGCGAAATTCAAGCCGTATTTGCGTTTGATGTTGTCGATAAGCTCGTCTTCCAGTTCGATTTTCAAACGGCCGATGATGTCGCTTTTCGATTGCCAGTCCACTAGGACAGAGCCGTCGACAATGACTGTCTTGCGAATGATTTCATCGAAGGCACGAGTGGTTTCCAAAGCCATATCTCGGACGGGCATGTCGGGGAAGAGTCGCTTGTAGTTCTCCAAAGCAATACCGAAATAGGCCTTTGCCGCGTTGTTGTGTTCCAGTTCAGAGGGGAGTTCGCTATCCGTATGGTTGAGCACGTCTTCTTTGTATTGCATCATTTTCTCTAAATACTCATTGTCGGTTAGGCGCCCTTGTTCATACAACTCGATGGCTTCCTTGATGAGTTGGGAGAATTTCTTGTAAAACGCCGGATCGGAGTCCATGTTCTCACGGATGTATTTTGAAGTGCGTGTGGCGATGGTGTCGGCTTTGGCGGCTGTGCCCACGATGCTGTCCACCTCTTTCTTGAAGTTCTCCTTGTCGAAGATGTTGACGAGATTGGTGATGACCCTTACGGCATCGCTCTCCACATGATGGTTGATGAGTTTCTCAATGCGTGCCTCGTATTTCTTGTAATCGACCGTGTCGGAATAGCGGAGTTGTACGGCAGTGCGCAGTTTGGCGAACATGTTCAGGTCGTCTTTATAGCGTTGTATGGTTTTTTCGTCGGTATTCTCATGGAATTCCATTGTGGATAAGGCCAGTTGCAACACCGAAGAATACGCAGTGAGTCGGTCGTAAAACTCGTGACGTCGGTCTTCCAAACGCAGCGATTGGGCGTAGGCTTCCAAGTCGCGCTTGTTAGGGATGGTCTTGAACATGTCCCACAAGTCGTTGTATCGTTGGGGCAGCTCGGCGATTTTGTCAATCACAGGCACCAAGGTGTCGCGGAACACCTCTCGGTCGTCCTCGTCGTATTCGGAGTAGATGCTCAAAGCATCGTCCAGCTCCCTCAACACGCCGTAATAGTCAATGATATAACCGTAGTCTTTCCCTTCGCAAGTACGGTTTACGCGCGCAACGGCTTGCAGCAGGGTATGGCCTTTGAGGTTGCGGTCGAGGTACATGATAGCCACTTTGGGCTCGTCGAATCCAGTGAGCAACTTGTCCACCACAATCATGATTTCTGGAAACTCTTGGTTTTTGAACCTCGAGATGAGATTCTCCTGGTATTTGGCAGGAGTTCCGTGCTCGTCCATCATTTGTTTCCAGAACGCTTTTACTTCTTGTGGCGTACCTCCGTAGGCAATCTCTTCGCCTTCGCGGTCATCCGGTGCGGTAATGAGTACTTCCGACGATACTTTCCCGATTTTGTCCAAATACTTTTTGTATAGGATGGCCACGCGTTTGATGGGCGTTACCAGCATGGCTTTGAAGCCTGTGCCTTGCCAGTTTTTCGAGTAATGGTCGGAAATGTCGGAGGCGATGGAATAGATGCGTTGCTCGGTTTGGTTGAGGATGTCGGTGCGCGAGAATTTTTTCTTTAAGTCGGTGGACTGCTCATAGGTGAGGTCTTCGCAGGCTTGGCTGAAGAAGTTGTCGATGGGGCCTTCGCTCACCGTTTGGGGCGAAAGGCGTCCTTCGTAAAGCAGCGGCACAACGGCCTTGTCGTCAACGGCTTGCTTGACGGTATATACGGGTTTGATGATGCCGCCAAAGGTCAGGGCGGTGTTCTTGTCTTTCTTCATCAAAGGCGTTCCGGTGAAGGCGATTTTGCAAGCGTTGGGCAGCACGCGGTTCATCTGGATGGCCAGTTCCTTGTATTGGCTGCGGTGTGCCTCGTCGATCAGGATGAAGATGTTGGGGTCGGTGAGGGGTTGCTTGATCTTTTTGATGGCCGTGGCAAACTTGTTGATGACGGTAGTGATGACGGCATCGGTGTTGCTTTCCAGCAGTTCCACAAGTCGTTTTCCCGTAGTGGCGTTCTCCACCTGTTTGCCGCATTTGCGGAAAGTCTTGGTGATTTGGTCGTCCAAGTCGGTGCGGTCGGTGACCAACGCGATGCGCGGGTTGTGGATGCTGGGCTCTTGTGCGATTTTCTGGGCCAGCATCACCATGGTCAGCGATTTGCCGCTGCCTTGGGTATGCCATACCACACCACCGTTTCTGTGCCCGGCTTCGATGGTCTTCACGCGTTCGACGGTTTCTTTCACGGTGAAAAACTGCTGATAGCGTGCCAGTTTCTTGATGCCAGCATCGAAGATGGTAAAGTGGAAGATGAGTTCCAATAGGCGTTCGGGGCGACAGAGGTTGTAGAGGTATTCGTCTTGCAGGGTGGGGGCGCGCATTTCCTCGCGACCTTCGTTGACCAGTTCCAGCAACCGCTTGTGATACGCCATCTCTGCCTCTTTGTTGATGAACATCTCATGCCATTTGCTCCAGAACTGGGCGGCCGATCCCGTGGTGGCATAGCTGCCGAAGCTGTTGCCGATGGACAAAAGCAGGGCACTATAGACATAGAGGCTACGGATGCCGTCGTCTTTTTGGTTGCGCAGGTGTTGCGATACGGCTTGTTCCTCGGCGCCTTTGATGTCGGGACGCTTGCATTCAATGATGACCAGGGGGATGCCGTTCACGAAGAGCACGATGTCAGGACGGTAGGTATCGCTGGAACCAGAACGTGTGACGGCAAACTCCTCGGTGACGTGATAGACATTGTTCTCGGGATGTTGCCAGTCGATGTAGCGCATGGTGTAGCTCTTCTTGTCGCCGTCGATGCTTTGCTCAAAGGCTTTTCCGAGAGTGAGCATGTTATACACCGCCTCGTTGCCGTTGAGGTAACCGCCTTCCATGGGCACGTTGCGCATGGCGATGACGCCATTCTCGATGTTTTGCTCCGAGAAGCGCGCCTCGCTATGGCTACCGATGCGGATGGAGTTCAGTGCCCGCAACTGTCGCCGCAGCACCTCTTCCAGCAGCACGTTGGAGGTTTTTCCGCCGCGCAATTCCAGCGCCTCTTCTGGCGAGAGGTACTGATAGCCCAGCTTTTGCAGCAGTTCCAATGCCGGTTTTTGGCTGATATCGTTTTCTTTGAAGGAGATTCTGTCCATTGTTTTTCTTTTTTGACCACCTATTTGACCACCTATTTGACCACTTATTTGACCACTTATTTGACCACTTATTTGACCACCTAGAAATCTTTCAAAATAATGAAATAACTTGCACGGGTTTTCCCTTCTCTTTTGATGTTTCCATTGTTGATGAGGGCCTCGATGTGTTTTTGGATGGCTGATTGGTTGATTCCGATTGATTCGGATAACTCTCGTCTGGTTATGCGATTGTTTTCAACAATTAAAGAGAATATTTGTTTTCGTATGTCGTTGGCTGTTGCGATAGTGAGTTTTCGGTCGCGGATATGTCCTTCTTCATCAATCATAAGTTCTTTGCATGCGAAATCTTTATGGCAAGGAATAGATACATAGAAGTAGGTTCTATCTTCATCGGATTCATAAGAAGCGTTTTCTGAACCGTTTTTCTCCAATTCTTTTTTGACGGTCGGTATGCCTGTGCCACGGCCTTCTGTTAAGTCGAGTTCTTTTAAGAAATCTCCTAATCTTCTGTTCCTGTATCTTCGTGCATGGATTCTTTTGCCAGCCCTTAAATCCTCAAGCTTAATGCTTCGGTCTGCTCCATTGTAACTAATGATTTCAATATGTTCAGGCATGATAGAGATTTCGACAGGCTCTCGCTCTTGATATGAGCGGTGGTATAATGCGTTCACAATGAGTTCTTCTAATGCTTGATAGGGGTAGTTGGAAGTTTTGTTCGCTTCGGCTTTGGTAGAAACTTTGGTAACTTTCTGCCGAATCACCATCGTCCTAACATAGTCTAGCGTTCTTCTGATAATTTGATGCACGGGTCCTTTTATGGGGTTTATCTCTATGAAATTATCTGGATCTACATCTTTCCCTTTTGGGTAGATGACAATATCCACTTGAGTCCCTGGAAAATATTTTTCCGGTTGGTATGAGAAAAGCATTAGGGCAATGTTTTTTACCCTGATGTTTTCATTAGGACCTTCGACTAAATCCATTTGACGAAGAATTTGCAGAGGAGAACTAGTCTCAAGTTGCTCAACCAGTTTGCTGCCGGTTTGGGTCAAATAATCCCTAATGAGCAACATTGATACATCGCTAGTTGTTGCTGATAGGTTCCCTCTGTCATCGAAAGGTACTCTGTTGGCCATGTTTAGTAGCTCAATCTCATAGTCGCCTTTGGCTATTATCGTACTGGAGTTGTATCGTATATAATAGTTGTATTCCTTATGCTTTGCCGTGACGTTGTCGGGTACTTTGTATGGGCGGCGGTCGCCTGGTGTCGCCCAAATAACGAAAACTTTCTTTCCGTCAACATCTTCGATGGCGGTACGTGGTTGGTAATAAGGCTGAATCAAATTGTTGAAGCCTACCATCGACTTCTGGATGGTGTCTAATTCGTTGATGTCTAATCCAAAGACAGGCCGTTTGGCTCTGCCCTTCTCTTCTTCGACACCTACCACAATGTAACCGCCGCCAATGTCTTCAAAGTCATTGGCAAAGGCACAGATGGTGCGGTAGATGGCATCGGGATTCCATCCTTTCTTGAATTCTATTCTGTCGCTTTCGACCACACGGCCGTCAATCAGCGATTCTATGTTTACGGGGAGGGTCATGATGTCGAGTATTTAAATTCGATGTCGAGATATTGTATTTCGTAAAGGTCTTTCAAAATTTTTTTGTCGTTTGTAATATGTTTATTCTCAACAATATAATCAATAACTTAAACGGTTTCCATTTATATTTCTTGAGTGCCACCTTTGGTGCCACCTTGAGTGACATCTTGAGTGACATCTTGAGGGACACTGGTGGAACTGGTGCGCCCCACGCGATAGGTCTCGGTGCTTTGCAGTAATTCTTGCAGTTCGGGTTTTGTTATCATAGTGAGGGTGTCTTTTGTATTTAATCAATGCTTGAGTTAACCATATAAGAACTTGTTTTCGGCTTCTCTCTTTTTTTCAAATGCAATGTCTTTATCTAATTGCGCTATCTTTTTTTGAGCCCATTCAACCACATTAGGATTTGAATGTGTCAATAAAGTAGATAGAGTTTTCTTGTTGCTTTCATAGGCCGGGATTAAGGATCCAACAATACCAAATGAACCTATATTGCAGCTTAAACTATTAAGCATATCAGCGTCATCACCATATCTGTTCAACAATTCCATTGTAAAGGGGCTGAATTCTTCATTTTGAATTGCAGGAACCAATCTCATTATCCTGTTTCGAGCTTGTGGCGTTTTTTCGCAAAACTGAAGAATGACATCAAGATTGTCTTTTTGGAAGAGCTTTTGCGATAAATCATAAACTTCTTTTGGCATCAATAAGAACTGAAACGACAATTCGGTAAACGGATTAGCTGAGACTAATGCTGCAAACAAATCGTCGGAAACATCTTTAAAGTACTTATCAAATAATATGCTATAGATACGTTCGATACGATAATCACTTGAAATGTGAGAACCAGGCTTTTTTGAAATTTCTATTATGGTTTTATTGATAAAAACTGCTAGCTTTGACTTGTTGCATATCGTTAATAATTGTTCGATAACTTCTAAATAATCATTATTTTGCATAAAAACATCAACGGCAATGTACCTATTCTCAAACTCAGAAATTATATAATCTGCAATAGCATCATAATTCCGTTTATTATCGAAATACATCATGTCTTTTAGCATGGTAACGACAACATCAAATCCATCTTGGTTGCAGTGGATTATGTTGGCGAAGAAATCAATTATTTCTTTTTCTGATGAAGTTGTAATACTGTTGGAATATCTCCAAAAATCTAAAAATGATCTAATGTGAGCGGTTCTTTTTCTTACTAATTCAAATAGTAATTGAGTGTTTGGCAAGGTTATTCCGTGATTTGCAAGTATGGAAAACAACAAGTATGAACATTTGTCGTCCTTCTCTAAAGATATAACTAAATAGTCAAATGCTTCACCATCAAGTCCTCTTGCAAAATCAAACAAAATAGAAGGATTGTATTTTTCTAATGAGTGAAAACAACCGATAGATGCGATAATAAACCATCTAAGCTTGTTGGGGTTATGTTCAATTAGTTTTGCAATAGTGTATCCAAAAGGATGGGAAAAGGTACTGTCAATTTGGTAGAGTTTTAATAGAGTCGGGACGTCGTTAAATTCATTTTCAACATACTCTTTTGCATAAGCTTCGTATTTTTCTTGCTGTTTTTTTATTCGTTCTTCGAAATTGAGTTTTTCTTCCAAATAATAATGTCGATTCTCAACAGCCTTAAAACGGGACACGAAGTCTTTTTTTGTAAGCGCTTCAATCATTTCGTCAATTAAAGTCTGCCAATTTGTTTCCAATTTCAATGATATGTGTGTCTTTATCCACATAAGGCTATTAAGCATATCGTCCCAATCATTGTTCTTTTTGTTGCATATTTCTTTTACTGCGGGTAATACGATAAAAGCCGCTCCTGAACTGCATAGACCCGAGATACATTGAGTAAGTGTTTCGCAACAAAACACGGAGTAGTTGGTCCCATTGAGGATTTCATTGGAGATAATATCAATGCACGCCGCCCAATAGTCGAATACTTCTTTCCAAATTTTAGGTTGATAGTGTTCTAACTGTTTTGTGCCTTGATTCTCCGCACCGCTCATGTATGTGAAATGTGAGGTTTCTAAAGCTGATGCTAAAGCCTTAAGAGATAACTCCTTATATTGAGCATGATTGATGCCCCATCTTAATACCTCTAATCTCTCGGAAAGAGAAGCTTGTGTCCCTGGTAGATATATTTTAAATAAATGAATGAATTCATTTGAGGCGTTATTTCCCCAAGTTTCATTTTCTGCAACGCCGAACATCAACAGCAATTTCATTCCTAGTTCGTATGTGCGAGCATCAAAACATAGTTTTTCAAGAGTCCAAACAAGATTTCTTCTTCCTTCCTTGATTTGATGTATTTGTTCTGTGTTCATATTGCCGAAAACAGACCAAAGACAATTTGCTACAGCAACTGGGTTCACTTCAACAAATGAGCGGAAGAGCCGTGAACCCAAGTCAGTATTTATGACTTCCGCATTATGAAAAGGGCTGTTGGGTTGAAGTAAAGATTCTAATACCAATACCGCCTTTTCATCATGTTGCATATATCTAAAATGTTGCGAAAAGGATTCTGTCAGAGATTTTGCGCAATCACTTTCTTGAATGGCTTTTACAACACGTAATAATCTATCAGAACTACAATCAGAAATCCATTCTGAAGTAAGTTGCAAGCCAATTGGTTTTGGTCTAATAGCAACAAATCGACCATTTCGTTCCATTATTTCTCGTTCGATTGATTTGTTGATTAAACTATCAAAATTGTTCATTATCACTTCTGTTGACCCTTCAATAGGAGTGATGTCTTTGTTGTTTGCAACAAAAGATAGTTCAATTCGTGCTTCTTCAAATGAGCCAATAAAATCAAACAAAGAAAGACTTCTAAGCATTTTTCTTTCGGTTGAATTCTCATCAGTGCCTAATAGTTTTGAAAGCAAAGTTTCGTCATTGAATACACCAATAGGATTACCTTCTTTTAAAGACTTGCATAATCCAATGGCAATAAGAGGAATGCCACCGGAAAACTCAATTAGTCTATCTCTTTGTTCTGGCTTATAATATGATTTATATCTGTCAACAATACCTTCAACGACCTCCATTTGCTTTCTTGGAAGTATTATTTGATTAGTATCCTTTATGTTTGTTTCGTTTACATCATGATAAATTGCAATTATTGGATTGGGAGCTTGAAGGTTGTTCTTGATAAAAATCAGTTTTTCAAGAAGCATTTTGGGGCAGTTGTCAATGACAATTATAGCCTCTTTGAACTCCTCATATATCTTATTGGCAGCACCAATTATAGAAGATTCCTCGTTGGCATAACAATTGCAATATAAATAATTTACGTTATCTTGAGAATTTTTAAAAGATTCAAAAACAATGCGGGTCTTTCCTAATCCAGATAAACCAATTAAACGAATGTTTTCTTTGTTGTCTCGTATCTGCTTTTGAAAAGCGCAAAGTTCATCTGTTTGAATAAATCCCCCTGTATTTCTAAGTTGTTTTTGTTGTTCTTGGTGATTTATAAAAGGATAGTATTTGGATTTGGCGTTCCGTATTGCTGATAGAGCACATCCTTTTATAGCGTTTTCGAGTTGTGTGATGACAGATTTTTTGACTTCCTCAATGTCCTTATCTGATTTTAGAAGGTAACCTATTGGGAACCTGCGCTCTCTGACATCGAATGGTATTAAACTATTATTGTCTTTTGGGTTGCCATTTAAATAATTCATTATTGTGATGACTTGTTCCTCACAATGAGAAGCTAAGGCTTTATTATATTCTCCAAATACATTATTGTTTGGACCTCGTTTGGTTTTTGCTTTTCTTAGTTTACGAAAGAATAATTCAAGTCTAGAATATGAGTCAACAATTGATAGGTCTGCAATGAAAATGTCACAGTTCTCAATCCTTTTATTTAGAGTGTTTGGTATTGATGGGTTACCTGAAATGTTACTTGTGCTTTCTTGGAATTCAAAGAAGACATTCTTTAACTCTCCTTTGTTTTCAATGTTTTTTAATGCTGAATTAATGCAATTACACAAAAAACTTTTATTGTTTAATATATCGTTGTCAATGTCCGATTGCCATGAAAAAAACACAGTGAGTTTCATATGCTTGGTTATTTAATTAATTCTTTTCTTTCCACTTAGCAACACCTGCATCAGCCCCCTCTTCTGCTCCTGCATGGCCGCCAGCTTTTGTTTTTGTATCTCGATTTCTTTGTCGGCATTGACCAAAACCGAAGCGATTGCGTTTTGTTCTTTGATGCTTGGAACATGTATTTTCATTGGATATACATCTTTGGGATGTACATGCGGTTGTGCTCCACCGGTTTGCAACTTGTATATTTTTTCTTGGAGATTAGTGAGCACATGATAAATGAACCAAATGTTATAGGCGTTTGATTCTGATATAGTGAAACAGTCTGTGGCAAATATAGGTACATCATGAAATGCCACAAAACCTGCGCTTGCTCCTGAACAACTGATGGTAATGGTGTTTTTTTGCCTATTTGCGTAAGAATGAAATCCAGCTGGCTCTTTGCCTCCGGCAATCACAGGAATATCTCCTTGCAAATAGTTATCTGATGTTAGCATTTCTCCTCTTTCCATTGGGCATACTTCTCCCAACCTCACCTCTTTCCACTCCCCACTAAACCCTTCCAGCCGCTTCTTCCCCGTGAGCAGCTGCTGCATAAGGCCGCGCTTGCGCAGGGAGAGCTTCTCTATCAGGGCGGTCTGCTTGGCGATGGCGGTGTCCCAAAGGGAAAGGACGGAGACGATGCTTTGCTGCTCGTGGAGAGGGGGGATGGCGAAGTAAGTGTTAGCGATTGCCTGCTTTCCTAATGAACATACTTTTATACCTTGTACTAGAGCATTTAATTGTTTTCGGTATGAAACAGAATTAACTTGATAGCCTAAAAACCAAGGGGAAAATAACCCTTTTTGAGGGCGAATCAACATTGTATGAAGTCCGGAAAGTATTTTTTCTGAACCAACATTGGCTATTTCACATGCTTTTCCAACTGTTTCGTCTTCTGCGGTATCCGCCAGTACAACATCACCATCTTCGATAAAATCATTCATCGATTCTTTGTAATCTTCTTGATTTACGAATGGAATAGATTGTTTTCGAATATCAATAATTGAGGGATATTTTATAAGAACATCTCCATAATGAATATTTCGAACTTCACCATCCGTATCATTAAGTTGATTGCGTGATAATGTATTGGTACGCAAGAAAGTGCACACTTCTCCTAGTCTCTTCACTTCCCAGTCTTCGGGAATGGGGCCAAGGGGCGAGGGCTTGTAGCCGGAGGGGATATGTGGGGTTTGTTTAGCCATTGATTAATTGTTGTTCGTTATGAAGCCTCCTTTGGTTTCAATGAAAGAATTTAAGTACTTGCCGATCGTGTTCACCATATCGGTTCTGTCCTGTTCAGAAATGCGCTCGTCGTAAGAATATTGTTTATTGTATAAGATAGACCCTGAACCATATCTGACATTATAGATTGTTGTTTTGTATAGGAATTGCTGGATGGTTAATTCTATCCGTATCGAAAACGATGATTTAATATTGCCGAAATCCTTATAGAAATTGATGTCTGAATAATAAATGCCTTGTTCGGAAGTCGTATAATTACCAATTGATGGTGTCCAATAAGCCGAAGTAAATACAGAATAAAACTCAGATAACTCTTTGTCTATTTGTTGAAGAAGTGTCTTGAAATCATCATCTAATATTCTGTTCGCAATATCATCGGTAACTTCTGGTTTGTTAATTTGATTGCGATACTTGGTTTTGAGATTCTTCTTCCAGTCATCGGCTTCCTCAATGCGTTCGCCTTTTGCACCTTTAATGCTGATCTCCAATGCTCTAAAAAGACATTTGCTCATGTAATCCACAAAGGGCGTGATTTGGGATAGATCGGCGTGAGCGCCATCGGAAGGGACGGGGCCTGTGGTTACATCGCAGCGGTTAAGTGCGGTGAGATAGTTTGTTTTATCTGCGCTTTTTACGACGATCATGGGATAACCATGACGATAGAGAATATAGTTCACCATTAGTCGGGAGATTCTTCCGTTTCCATCTTCAAATGGATGAATTCGGATATAGCGATAATGGAACAATGACGCCAGTTCTAAGGGTGTCATGGTTCCTTCTGTCTCGGCTTGGTTATACCATTGAAGCAAATCCGTCATCAAGGCCGGCGTTTCTTCGGGCGAGGCATATTCGAAGCGCTCACCAGTGGCAGTGATAACAGAATTTGGGCGGGTCTTGTATTGTCCTGCGTGTACTACATACGAAGTGCTCGTGCCGTCAGGTAGTTGACGATAAACAGTATAATCCTCTCGAAGCAAAGTCTTATGTAGGGT
Organism: Bacteroidales bacterium; assembly: GCA_016291135.1. Taxonomy (GTDB): domain Bacteria; phylum Bacteroidota; class Bacteroidia; order Bacteroidales; family F082; genus Limimorpha. The sequence goes on along the minus strand of JAEFAE010000001.1, from coordinate 110,780 downwards.
TCTAATGAAATACTCGGTGAGGGGTTGCTCTTTATCCAAGGCCATCTCTTTTACCATTTTCAATCCGACATTGGAAGCCTTCATTTCTTCTAAATCCTTCATGTTGGCTTCATCCACCACTTTACCAAACATCAATAGCATCTCGGTTTGCCCGTAAGTAAGAGTGTTGCCTTCAATGTGGTTGGAGTTGTAGTTGAACTCCAGCATAAATTTTTGGTCCAGTCTCTGTTGATACTCTTCTTTTACTGGTTGAAGCGACTGCCATTCTTTGAATAGTGTTTCTATCTTGTTCATAACTTTATGTCGTTTTAATATCCTAATTCCTTCAAATATTCCTTCATTTTTCCCTGTACCTCAGCCAATTCCGTTTCCAGCTGCTCAATCTCTTTCTGCACGGCAGGGATGTCGATTCCGGCTTCTTCCTCGTAGGTGTCCACATAGCGCGGGATGTTGAGGTTGAAGTCATTCTCGCGGATCTCGTTGGGGGTGGCCACGTAGGCGTATTTGTCTTCCACCACGCCAGGCTGCAGCTCTCCAGCGGCAAACTTGCGGTAGATACCCACAATGTGCTCGATGTCCTGCGGGCGGAGCTTGTTTTGGTTCTTGCCGTTTTCGTATTCGCGGCTGGCATCGATGAACAGCACATTCTCCGAGCCACGGCCCTTGCGGAAGATGGCAATGGCAGCAGGGATGCCTGTGCCATAGAAGAGGTTGGCGGGCAAACCGATGACAGCCTCCAGGGTGTGCTCGTTTTCAAGGATATACTGACGGATTTTACCTTCGCTACCGCCACGGAACAACACGCCGTGGGGGATGATGACACCTACTTTGCCGCTTTGGTCGTCAGCCACCTCCAGCATGTGGCTGATGAAGGCCCAGTCGCCCTTGCTCTTGGGCGGGATGCCGCGCCAGAAACGGTTGTAAGGGTCGGACGCGGCTTCCTCCGCGCCCCATTTGTCGAGGCTGAAAGGAGGATTGGCCACCACCGTGTCGAACTTCATCAGTTTGTCGTTCATTTTCAGCTTGGGGTTACGCAAGGTGTCACCCCAGCGGATGACGGCATTGTCGAAGCCGTGCAAAAACATGTTCATCATCGCCAACGCCCAGGTGCTGCCGTTCACTTCTTGCCCGTAGAGCGAGAAGTTGTTGTTGCCCACTTCCTTACCCGCCTTGATGAGCAAGGAGCCGGAGCCGCAGGTGACATCGCAGATGCGAGCGCCAGGTTTGCTCTTGGTCAGCTTTGCAAGTAAGGTGGAAACCTCGGCAGGGGTGAAGAAGTCGCCCGCTTTCTTGCCAGCCTCCCCTGCAAAGGTGGAGACGAGGTACATATAGGCATCACCAATGATGTCGTTGTTCTCCAAATGCGACTCGTCCAAATCCACCCCGTTGAAATCTTGCAGCAGGTTTTTCAATCGAGCGTTTTTCTCTTTCGGCTCGCCCAGATTGGCGCTGTTGAAGCTGATGTTGCGGAAGATGCTGCTGCCGTCCTCGCTGCTCATCTTCTCGCGGTTGGCGTCTTCGAGGTCGGCCAGCGCCTCGTCAATCAACTCACCGATGTTGGAGGCGTTGCGGTGTTCATAGAGGAAGTCGAACGAACTCTTCTCGGGCACCACAAAACGCTCGTGGCGCATGGCGCGCTCGGCGCGTTCCACTTCTCCCTCATATTTAATAAGGTAATCGTTCAATTTCGATTTATACACGTCGCTGACATATTTCAGGAACAGCATGGTAAGGATGTAGTCCTTGTATTGGCTCGGGTCAATGACGCCGCGAAAGGTGTCGCAAGCCTTCCAAACGGTGCGGTTGATGTCGTCTTGGGTGATTTTCTTGGTTTCCATATTTATTTGTTTAATATATTCATTATGAGTTGGTTGGTAATTAGGTTTCGTTTTTCGGCGATGGCCTTGTAAAGCTCTTTTTCCCTGGTTTGAAGTTTTGCCAATTCAACAATCTGACGTTGTGTGTTTATATCTGGAACGGGGATTTCAAAGTTTTCAACGACTTGTTTATGGATAAGCGGTGTGCCAGTACCTACTTGTTGTGCTTTCATGGCCGCCATCACGCTGGGTTGATTCAAGTACCAGCAAAGGTAATCGGGGAGGATGTCTTTTGAGGCAAGGCGTATAACATATAAGGTGGTGGAGGCGATGGCTGGAATGTCGAGGTCAAACACTTCGCAAAGGTAGGTTGTCCCTTTTCCGGCAAACAACAGGTCGCCTTTTGCCAACAAATAACGTTCGTTTTTGGCAGAAAGAGTGACTTTTGAAGCTGTTCTCTCGGGCAATTCAGAAAACAGATCTTTTATCTGCAAATAGGAGACGTCTCCATAAGGTTCAGCCTGCAGGTATACACCTGAAAACACTTCTGCTATTTCAGAAAGAATCTTCTTGGGTTTAGTATTTTTGTTACTACAATTATTCATATTGCAAAAATACAAAACTTTTTGAAAAAGCCAAGTAAATTTTGCAAAAATTCCTTAGTATCAAATTTACTAAATAGATGGTTTTTGAGTTTATCCTTCTATCTCTTGCCTTATGATTTCCCAAAACATCGTCATCCCGATCTCCAGGATGTCGTCGGGGAAGTCGAATTCCGGGTCGTGCAAAGCGGGCTGCTCCAAGCCCGAACCCAGTCCGAAGAAGCCGATGGGGCAGACGCTGCCGAAGCGGCCGAAGTCCTCCGACCAACGGAAAGGTTCTTCCAGCTGGCCGAGGTTGAGCTCCAAGTGGGTGGCGGCCTGCCGGATCAGGTCGATGCAACGGTTGTCGCAGTTGGTGGCGGCGAAGGCCTCGTGCTCGGAAAAGCTGAAGTCGAAGAGATGGTCTTTGGCTTTGGCGCGGCAGAGGTCGATGACCTGAGCGGCCATCAGCGCCAGGTTGCGGTCGTCGTAGCTGCGCAAGGTGAGCCAGAGTTCGGCGTGGCCTGGGGCCACGCCGAAGGTCTCCTCGCCCAACACGGCGTGGGTGATGACGAAGGTGGTCAAGGGCTTCACCTCTTTTAATAGCTCCCGTTTCTTCTCCAGCTGGTGGATGAGCAGGGCCATCAGCTCCGCGGGGCTGTGGCCTGTCTCCGGCTGCGAGGCGTGGGCGGTGCGGCCGTCGAAGCAGAGCTTCAGTCCGAAGGAAGCTGCTGCAAAGCAGCCCTGACGCCACATCACTTTCCCTTTCTCGAAGCCGGGCAGGTTGTGCAGCCCGTAGGCGACATCGGGTTTGATCTGCTCAAACAAAGGGTCTTCCAAGATCGCTTTGGCCCCTTGTCCGGTCTCTTCGGCAGGTTGGAACAGCAACACCACCTCGCCTTGGTCGGGCCGTTGTTCGCCGAGCCACTGGGCCAGTCCGCAGAGGATGGTGGCGTGGCCGTCATGCCCGCATTTGTGCGACACGCCTGGATTTTGTGAGCGGTAGGGGAGGTCGTTCGGCTCAGGGATGTGCAGCGCGTCGATGTCGCCGCGGATGAGGATGCGCTTTCCGGGTTTGGCACCTTTATATATGGCTGCCAGTCCGTAGCCGCCGATCTTTTCGATCAGCCTGTCCGGCCGGGTCTGTCTTACCCATTCGTTCAGGATCTTGTTGGTGAGCTTTTCGTTGCCCGACAACTCGGGATGGGCGTGTAGGATATGTCGTAATTCAATGAGGTTCTCCATAAGGCTTGCTGTTGTTTCGCAAAGGTAAGGATACTTTTTCATCGATGGGAAAAGTAAAGAAGAAAAACATTATCTTTGCCCCCAAAATTTCAACCATGGTACTCTATCCCCTGAAATTCAAGCCCCTCTTCAAAGACAAGATCTGGGGCGGACGCAAGATCAAAGAGGTGCTTGGCATGGACTATGGCCCCCTGCCCAACTGTGGCGAGGTGTGGCTGCTCTCCGGCCTCTGGGACGAGCAGAGCGTGGTCCTCAACGGCGACTTCGAGGGCGACGAGATCAACGACCTGGTGGAGACCTTCATGGGCGACCTGGTGGGGGAGGATGTCTTCGACCGTTACGGCGAACAATTCCCGCTGCTCATCAAGATCATCGATGCCAACGACTGGCTGTCGGTACAGGTGCATCCCGACGACGAACTGGCCGAGAAACGGGAGTTGGGCAACGGCAAGACGGAGATGTGGTACGTGATGCAGGCCGACCCTGACGCCGAGCTGGTGATGGGCTTCAACAGCGAGATGAGCCGGATGAAATACCTCCGCGTGATGAAAGACGGCACCCTCCAGACGGTGCTGAATCATGAGCCTGTTGCAAAGGGCGACGTCTTCTACATCCCTGCCGGCCGTGTGCATGCCCTGGGTCCCGGCATCATGGTGGCGGAGATCCAGCAGACCAGCGACGTCACCTATCGGATCTACGACTGGGATCGCATCGACCTGGCCGGGATGCGCCGCGAACTGCACATTCCCCAATCCATCGACGCCATCGACTTCGACCCCGTGGAACAGTACAAGACGGATTATGAAAAAGCCCTCAACAAGACGGTTCCCACGGTGGACAGCCCTTACTTCACCACCAACCTGCTTCACCTCCAGGGCGAGATGGCCAAGGACTACTCGGAACTGGATTCTTTCGTGATCTTGATGCCGGTCGAAGGAAATTTTGCTGTGGAATGGGAAAATGGCTCGGTATTTGTATCATTAGGTGAGCTTGTATTGATCCCAAATGTCATTGAAAAAGTCAATATCAATGCCAAGGAAGGATGCAAGCTCCTTGAGGTTTATGTGAACGGATAGAAGATTGTAGTAAGAAACAAGAAACAATTTAGATAATAGATAAGCTATGAAAAAACTGTTTGCTCTTTTAGTCGCTGTGTTGGTTGGCTTTGGCGTTCAAGCCCAGCAGAAGTCGGACCTCCCGAACGTCACCATCAAAAACTTGCAAGGCAAGGATGTCAATATTGCCAAGCTGTCGAACAACGGCAAGCCATTCGTGATGACCTTCTGGGCCACCTGGTGCGGACCTTGCATCAAGGAACACAACGCCCTCGACGAGGTCTATCAAGACTGGAAGGACGAGACCGGCGTGAAGATCTACTCCGTGTCGATCGACGACTCGCGCTCCACCGCCAAGGTGAAGCCTTTTGTGGAAGGCAAGGGATGGGAGTTCGAAGTGCTGCTCGATGTCAACAAGGACCTGGCCCGCGCCATGAACGTGAACAACCCGCCGTACACTTTCCTCTTCGACGGCCAAGGCAAGCTGGTGTATCAGCACTCGGGCTACTTCGAAGGGGCTGAGAACGATCTTTACGAAGAGATTTTGAAGGCCGCCGGAAAAAAGAAATAATCAAACGTTTGGATAACCAGAGGGCTTTCTCCTAGGGGAAAGCCCCTTGTTGGATTAATACGTATCGTTATGAACATAGGACTACGCACACTTTTAGTTTCCTTTTTGCTGCTGGGTGCCCTCTCGTTGCGTGCCCAGTCTTTTGTTGAAAACGCCCAGGTCAACGGCAGCTTCCAGACGGATGCACAGTATTACATGCCGGACACGGGTATCGACATCACCGAAGCTGCCATCAATGGCAAGAAGCTCGGTATCAATGGTTTCGGAAAGGTCGGCTATACTTATGGCGACTTCTCCGCGGGGCTCCGCTTCGAAGCGTTCCTGCCGGAGCTGAACGGCTTCCGGAGCGAACTCAACGGCGTCGGCCTGGCCAACTTCTTCGCCACCTACGACAACGGCTTCATCGGGGTCACCGTGGGTGACGTCTATGACCAGTTCGGCAGTGGATTGACGTTCCGCACCTATGAGGAATGGTCGTTGGGCATGGATAACGCCCTCCGTGGCATGCGGGTCGTGCTGAGGCCGTTCCAGGGGATCACCCTGAAAGGGGTCTATGGCCGTCAGCGTTTTTACTGGGCTCCCTACAACGAACGTGACTTCGGCACCGACGACTATCGTGGCATCGTGCGCGGCGTGGACGGTGAGTGGGATCTCAACCAAAGCATCGGCTCCATGAACGACAGCGAGCTCAAAGTGTTGGTGGGCGCCAGCTTCGTCAGCAAGAAACAGAAGGACCAGAGCCTGTTCTATGCCATCCCCGAAAACGTGGGCGCTGCTGCAGGCCGCATCAACTTGGGTTACGGACGGTTCAACTTCAGCACGGAGTATGCCTATAAGGTCAACGACCCCTCGGCCATCAACAACTTCATCTACAAGGAAGGAAGGTCGCTGCTGTCTTCGCTCTCCTATTCCCAGAAAGGACTTGGGGTGGTGCTTCAGCTGAAACGTACCGACAACATGAGCTTCAAGTCGTCCTATGCCGCCAAGCAGAACGACCTCGACATCAACTTCATCCCGCCGATCAATTATACGCATACCCACAGCCTGCCGTCGCTTTATACCTATTCGACGCAGCCCAATGGTGAGATGGCGGCCCAGTTCCAGGTGAACTACACCATCCCCAAAGGTTCTGCCCTCGGTGGAAAATACGGCACCAAACTCGCCTTGAACTTCAGTCAGGTGAACGACATCGTCCGCGACACGATCGCTTTCGGCAATGAGACCGGCGTGAACGTTCCCGGAACCTTGGGCTACACCTCTAAGTTCTTCGCTGTCAGCGACCACCGTTTCTTCCGCGACTTCAACTTCGAGATTGACAAGAAGATCAACAAGGACTGGCATGTGACGGCGCAATATATCAACCTGTATTATGACATGGAGACCATCGAAGGCCATGTCGGGACGCCGGTGGTGAAAGCCAACATCGGCTTCATGGATGTGACCTACAAGATCAACAACCGCCAAAGCCTGCGTTTCGAGCTTCAAGGCCTGTGGGAGAACGAAGTCCACAAAGGCTACGAATACGAGGAGAGCGAGAAAAAAGACTACCAGAAACGTGGTCACTGGGCCGCTGGCCTGCTGGAATACACCATCACGCCGCACTGGTCGTTCTCCATCGCCGACAAATGGAATTACGGCAACCCGGTTCCTGAATACCGCGACCATTACTTCACGGGCACGGTCACCTATCTCCACGATGCCACCCGCGTCATGCTGAGCGCCGGTCGCCAAAGCGAAGGTGTGGTGTGTGTGGGCGGCGTGTGCCGTACCGTCCCCGCCTCCAGCGGTGTCTCCTTGACCGTCTCAACAAGTTTTTAACCCTTACTCCAAAAAATGAATCTCATGAAAAAACTGATAAAAACCGTTTTTGCCCTGTTTGCCCTTGCCCTGCTGATACCGGCGTGCGATGTCCTGGAAGAACCTTTTATCGAAGGGGCCGAAGACGAAAAAAAGATCCTGTTGTTCGAAGTGTATGACGTTGTGGGCCTGGTGGACGAGGATGCCAAGACGGTGCGGCTGGATTTCCCCGAGGGCACCGACGTGAGCCATCTGACCCCCACCATCCTCATTTCCACCTACGCCACCATCACGCCAGCCTCGGGCGTGCCGCAAGACTTCACGGAACCGGTCTGCTACACCGTCACTGCCAAGAACGGAACGACGGCTCAGTATCAGGTGGAGGCGGTCGTCCATGATGCGGACAATGAAAAGAGCATCCTTTCCTTCGTCATCGACGGCGAGGAAGGCGTGATCAATGAAGTCGCCAAGACCGTGCTGGTGTATATGCCCGAGGGTACCGACGTCACCCATCTGGTTCCGACCATCGAAGTGTCCGAAGGCGCCACGGTCAGCCCCGCTTCGGGCGAGGCCCAAGACTTCACCACCCCGGTGGCCTATACCGTGAGCGCCCCCAACGGGACCACCGCCGTTTATACGGTGACGGTCATCGTCGATGACGGTGTGGTGACGCTGACAGGGAAGACCGTGCTGATCAAGGACTTCACGGGTGCCCGTTGCGTCAACTGCCCCGAAGCGGCCGATTACGCCCATAACCTGCAGCACCAGCTGGATGAAGACCATATCTTCATCATGAGCGTCCATGCCGGCTATCTTGCCCAACCCGCCGGACAGTTTCCGCATTTCCTTACGGATGAGGGTACGGCTTGGTACAACAACAACAACTCCAATCCTTTGTTCTCCGTGGATCATGTCGCACTGACGGAGGGGAACACCTTGTTTGTCGAGCAAATCGACGCTCCCGTGGCGGCTGCTTTGCAAGAGGAACAGACGTTCGAGATCGTGTTGACACCTCGCTATGACGAGGCTAGCCGTCGTCTGGACGTGGGCGTGCGCGTCTTGCCGCTGGTGGCGTTGGATGGACAGTTTTACATCACGGCTTGCCTGGTCGAAGACCATATCGTGGGTTGGCAGACCACGCCGAGTGGCATCGACAAGGAATATGATTTCCGCAATGTGTTCCGTGGCACCCTCAACGGTGCCTACGGGGATGCCTTCGAAGATAGCCATGTCGATCCTGACGACACCTTCCATTTCAGCTACGACACCGAACTCGATGCCGCCTACAATGCGGACGAATGCTACCTGATGGTCTATGTTTATGAAAAGACCCAGGGAGACAAGATCCTGCAGACGGCGGTGACGAAGATCAAATAGAATCGGCGGTTTTCGTGATTTCCAAAACGGTGAGGTTCAGGTCGTTGACTTTGAACCTCACTTCGTATGGGCCAAATGCCATGCCATACACCCGTTCGGGATCGTCTTGGTATTGGGGGCGCGGGTCGTGTGCCAGCACGGCAAGGAGACTGTCGCGCAGGCTTATGTCGACCTGTTGCAGCAGTATGGTCGGGCAATCCACTTCCAGCAGTTGTTCCGCCGGTTTGTTGGCAAAGCCGCATACGGCCTCGGGATGGCTGTCGGTGTAGGCGATGTAGGGCTTGATGTCGTAGATCGGCGTGTCGTCCATCAGGTCGGCCCCGCTGACGTGGAGCACGGGACCGAGGTTCGGGTCGGTTTCAATCGTTTCCAGCTTCACCGAGGAGAGCCCGATGGGATTGGGTCGGAAGGGCGAGCGGGTGGCGAAGACGCCCATTCGGGTGTTTCCGCCCAGTCGGGGAGGACGCACCGTGGGCGACCATGTGTCGCGCTTGGCTTCCGAGAACTCCCAGATCAGCCAGAGGTGCGAAAACCCTTCCAAGCCCCGGACCGCCTCGGGGACGCGGTATTCCGGCTCAAACACAATGGTTCCTTGGAGCGTCTCGATGATGCCGCTTTGACGGGGGATCCCGAATTTCGTCGGGAAAGCGGTATGGATGTGTGCGATGACCTTCATGGGCACAAAAGTACATTTTTTTGGAATGATTGTTGCGATTGTTATTTTTTTTGTATTTTTGAATTTTGTTAATAAAGCTGATAACAAAGGAATTAGAAACCAATACAACCTACCAACATGAAAAAAGTACTCTTATGCTTCCTGCTGATGGCAGGATTTGTCCAGGTTCATGCACAGGCCCCTTATTGTTGTGTGACCCAAGGGGCTGAGTTGACTTACACCGACTATGATGCCAAGGGCAAGGAAACGGGGACGACCGTCGAGGTCTTTAAGGATGTGAAAATCGTCGGCGACTTGGATTACGACGTCACCGTGGAAACCACGGTGAATGCGGGTGGCCAAAAAACGACGGTGGAGACCGCGATGGAGGTGCGTAACGGCAGTGCCATGATCTCCATGGGACAGGGCAGCATCGACCTGACCGCCACCGATCCGGAACTGATGCGGATCCCCAACCAACTGGCCGTGGGCTACCAGCTGCCGCTGGGAGAGATGATCGTTGACCTGGGCGGCTTCCGCGTGAAGAGCACGGTCACCGAGAACGAGGTGGTTGACCGTGAAGAGATCACCACCCCGGCAGGCACCTTCAAGTGTTATGTAATCAAACAGACCTCCGAAGGCCGTGTGATGGGCATCAAAAGTGCCACTACCCTCAAGATGTGGTATGCCCGTGGCATCGGCATGGTCAAGAGGGAGTCGTACTCCAAGGGCGAACTCCTCAGTTCTTCGGTGTTGACCTCCATGAAAAAATAACCATTAAAACCAGCATACGATGAAAAAGATAGTAGCATTGATTGCGATCCTGTTCGCTGTCGCCGTGGTCCCGTCATATGCCCAATTGGGCGGCATCATTGGAAGAGCCGTAAAAAAAGGCGTTGAAAAAGGGGTAGAGAAGGCCGTTCAGAAAGAGATCGACAAACAATCGGAAAAAATCTCCCAAACCATCGAAGAGGCGGCCGAAAAGGAGATTGAAAAGCAGGCTGCCCAGCTCGACTCCATCAACCAAGCCGTCAAGGATGCCAATGAAGCCTTGAACGAGGAGCAGGAGAAGCTTGAAAAAGAACAACAGGCCGCCAAGGACAAGAACGCCGGCAAGAAAGGTTCAGGCAATGTCGATGCCTCGAAATACGAAGCCGTCAACGCCGAGCGAAAGGCGGCAAACGCCAAGCTCAAATACGACAAGTGGGACTATTGAGGTGATCCCACAACATATTGCAAGGTGCTTCGGCTGCTTTGCTTGAGGAGGATTTTCTTCCCTTCGAGAAAGCGGTCGCCCATGGTGTAGGCGTTGTCGTAATGCCGGATCGTAAACAGGGTCAGCCCCTTGTTGTATTTCACGGTGAAGGTCTCACGGAGCGATCCGATGAGGCCTTTCAGTTTCAGGTCGTCGTGGTCGAAGCAGAACGAAAGCATCAAGGCCGAGGTCTGGATGACGTTGGCGTGGAGGTTCAGCTCGTCGCAGGCGGCGAAGATCAGCCGTAAGTTGTGCTCATTCATGAACGAATAGTCCCGCGGCGAGATGGAGACCAGCGTCTGGTTGTCCTTGACGATATAGGAGGGGACCCTTCCGATGTTCCGATCGGCTTTCCCGTCGATGAGGGAAGGCATGTGCTCGGGATGGAGGAACGACTGTACCTTGAGGGGGATGCCCTTGTTTTGTAGCGGCTTGAGGGTCTTGGGGTGGATGATGGAGGCTCCGTAGAAGGCGAGCTCGATGGCTTCGGAGTAGGTGATGTGCGGCAGTTGGACCGTCTCCCCGAAGCGTTTCGGGTCGGCGTTGAGCAGGCCGTCCACGTCTTTCCAGATGGTGACTTCCTCGGCATCGAGGCAATTGGCGAAGATGGCCGCAGTGTAGTCGGAGCCTTCGCGGCCCAACGTGACGGTGTGCTTGCCATCGACGGTGGCCCCGATAAAACCTTGGGTGATGCATACGATGCCGTGGATATGCTCATCGTTCAACTTGCTGATCTTCAGTCTGGTTTCGTCCCAATCGGGGGAGGCGGAACGGAAGCGGTCATCGGTCAGCACGTATTTTCTGGCATCCAGCCAACGGCAGGGCACGTCGCAGTGGTTGAGGTACTCCTGGATGATGGTGGTGGAGATCAGCTCCCCGTAACTCACCGTCTGGTCGTATTGGTAGTCGTAGGGCTGGTCGGTGTTTTGGAGCTTTTCCCAAAGCTCGATGAAGAGGCTCGAGACCGACTCGATGACCGGGTGTTGCTGGTTGTTGTCGAAGAGGTCGAGGATGATGCGCTCGTGATAGTCCATGACTTCGCCGAGGGCTTCGATGCCCAATGCGCCCTCATGCTCGCGGAAATCCTTCAGGGCTTTCTCCAGCATGTTGGTGGTCTTTCCCATGGCCGACACCACCAGGAAGATGTCTTCGTCCTTGTGCGCCGCCACGATGTTCTTGAGGTTGCGGACGGCGTTGCCGTCCTTCACCGAGGCGCCGCCGAATTTATAGATCTTCTTAATCATTTGCTTTTCGTAGATAGACGCACAAAATTAAGAAAGTCCTGCAATAAAATAATTAAATAGGAGTTATTTTTCCTGACAAAGCGGTATTTTTGCACGCTTTTTGACGGGGCCGCCGTCCCCAGACGGCGGAATCACTGTAATACTTGAACAACTAAACAACTGACAAAATGATAGAGACTGACATTCGTGAATTGAACGAGAAAATCCAGCGTGAGAGCCAGTTTTTGGATTTGATCAACCTGGAGATGAACAAGGTCATCGTCGGACAGAAACAGATGACCGAACGACTGCTGATCGGTCTGCTGGCCAACGGCCACATCCTCCTTGAGGGCGTTCCGGGACTGGCCAAGACCCTCGCCATCAAATCGTTGGCCCAGGCCATCGACGCCGACTTCGCCCGAATCCAATTCACTCCTGACCTGTTGCCGGCCGACTTGATCGGCACCATGATCTATAGCCAGAAGAACGAGGAGTTTGTGGTCCGTCGCGGCCCCATCTTCGCCAACTTCATCCTTGCCGATGAGATCAACCGTTCCCCTGCCAAGGTGCAGAGCGCCCTGCTCGAGGCCATGCAGGAACATCAGGTGACCATCGGCGAAGAGACGTTCCAGCTGCCGGATCCCTTCCTGGTGATGGCTACCCAGAACCCCATCGAACAAGAGGGTACCTATCCGTTGCCGGAAGCCCAGGTGGACCGTTTCATGCTCAAGGTGGTGATCAACTATCCCAAGAAGGAAGAAGAGAAACTGATCCTCCGTCAGAACATCGGCAACGCGGTCGCCAAGATCAACGCGGTGATCAAGCCGGAAGACATCCTGCGTGCCCGTGAGGTGTGCCGTGAGATCTATCTCGACGAGAAGATCGAGAACTACATCACCGACATCGTGTTTGCCTCCCGTTTCCCGTCCGACTACAAGCTGAAGAAATTCACCAACATGATCAGCTACGGTGGTTCGCCCCGTGCCACCATCAACCTGGCCCTGGCCGCCAAGGCATACGCCTTCATCAAGCGCCGCGGCTATGTCATCCCCGAGGATGTCCGTGCCGTCGCCCACGATGTGCTGCGTCACCGTATCGGCCTGACCTACGAGGCAGAGGCGGAGAATGTGACCACCGAAGAGATCATCAACGAAATCCTGAATACGGTTGAGGTTCCGTAAACCGAATCCCTTGGGAATGCTAGCGTTGTAAAATGGAAGCAAACGACATTTTCAAAAAGGTCAAGAAAATCGAGATCAAGACGCGAGGACTGTCGAACCACATCTTCTCGGGTCAGTACCACAGTGCCTTCAAGGGACGGGGTATGACCTTCAGCGAGGTGCGCGAATACCAGTATGGCGACGACATCCGCAACATCGACTGGAATGTGACCGCCCGCTTCAACCGGCCTTTCGTGAAGGTCTTCGAGGAAGAGCGTGAGATGACGGTGATGTTGCTCATCGACGTGTCGGGTTCCAACGACTTCGGCTCGCTCGAACAGTCGAAACGCGACCTGACTGCCGAGTTGGCGGCCGTGTTGGCGTTTTCCGCCATCCAAAACAACGACAAGGTGGGGGTCATTTTCTTCAGCAGCAAGGTGGAGAAGTTCATCCCGCCCAAGAAAGGGAGTTCCCATATCCTCCGCATCATCCGCGAGATTGTCGACTTCAAGCCGGAAGAACGCGGCACCGACATCGGCGAGGGACTCCGTTTCCTCACCTCCGCCATCAAACGGCGGACCACGGCCTTTTTGATCTCCGATTTCATGACCGCAAAGGATTTCGAGCAGGAACTCCGGATCGCCGCCAACAAGCACGACCTGGTGGCCTTGCGCATCACCGACCGACGTGAGATGGAGATCCCCAAGGTGGGTTTGGTGAAGTTCAAGGATGCCGAGACGGGTCGCGAGCGTTGGGTGGACACCTCCAGCCGCGCTTGGCACGAGGCCTATCGCAGCATGATCCTGCAAGAGGCGGCCCGACTGAACCGGCTCTTTACGATGCAGGGCGTCGACAACACGCTGATCTATACCGACGAGGATTATGTGAAACCATTGATGCAACTTTTCAAGAAGAGAGGATCAAGACGATGAAAAGATGGATTTTGATGATCGTAGTGCTCTTGGGATGGGTGGCGACGGCTTCGGCACAGGAAGTCGAGGTCTCGGCCCAGGTCAAGGAAACCACGGTCGCCGTGGGCAAGCCCTTCTCCCTCGACTTGACGATGAAGGTGCCCTACGGCTATTATGTGGAATGGAACGACTTTTCGCGCGACACCCTTTCGGAGCAGATCGACATCCTCAAACGGGGCGATGTGGTTCGGACGGCCGATGCCGACAGCAACATCATCGTACAGCAGGAGCTGACCTTGATGACCTTCGACACGGGTGCGGTTCAGGTCCCTTCCGTGGATCTTGTCTATGCCCGTTCTGCCGACGACCCGATGCGGATGAAAGCCTTTACGGATCCGGTGGACCTCTATGTCACCACCATCACGGTCGATACCACGCAGGCGTTTCGTCCTGTGGTGCCGCCGGTTGCCAAGCCGGTCTCCATGAAAGAGCTGTTCCCCTGGCTGTTGGGTGCCTTGCTGTTGGTGCTGGCCGGTCTCGGCCTGTGGCTGTACCTCCGTCGACGTCAGCCTCGCGTGCTAGTGGATGGGCAACCTGTCAAGGGTCCGGTCGTCCCGCCTTACACCAAGGCCATCGGCGACTTGGAGCAGTTGCGCCAACAGAAGCTGTGGCAGGTGGGCAAGGTGAAGGAGTATTACTCCGGATTGTCCGACATCGCCCGTGAATACATTGAGGGACAGTTCCAGGTCAATGCCGTGGAGATGACCACCGATACGATTCTGGAAGAAGTCAAGGAGTTGCATTTCGATGAACGGTTATATGGTAAATTGAAAGATACGATGGGATTGTCCGACCTGGTGAAGTTCGCCAAATATTCGGCCTCTTCGTTGGAGAACGACAATGCCATGAACGACATGACGGATTTTGTGAACGGCAGCTATGCCCATTACCAGGCCATGAAGGCCCAGGAACAAGCCCAGGAGAAGGAGGCTCCCAGCCATGTTTGAGAACCTTACCTTTGCCAATCCGGCCTTTTTCTGGGGGCTGTTGCTGATCCCGCTGGCAACGGTGTGGTACATCCTCCGCCACAAGAAACAGGAAGCCTCGGTGCGGTTCTCCGACACGGAGGGATTCCAATCCCTGCCGAAGAGTTGGAAGGTGTATGGACGCCACCTCCTCTTTGCCTTGGAGATGGCTTCGCTGGCCCTCTTGCTGGTGGCCATGGCCCGACCCCAGAGTTCCTCTTCGAGCCAGAAATCCAACATCGAAGGCATCGACATCATCCTGGCGCAAGACATCTCGGGCAGTATGCTGGCCCGCGACTTCAAACCCGACCGCTTGGAAGCCTCCAAGAAGGTGGCCTCCGAGTTCGTGGAGGGTCGTCCGGGCGACCGTATGGGCCTGGTGGTGTTTTCCGGGGAGTCGTTCACCCAAGTGCCGTTGACCACCGACCACGGGGTGATGCTGAACATGCTGAGCGAATTGAAGAACGGCATGATCGAAGACGGCACCGCCATTGGCGATGGGTTGGCCACGGCCATCAACCGCCTGAAAGACAGCGAAGCGGTGTCGAAGGTGATCATCTTGCTCACCGACGGCATGAACACGGCGGGTTCCGTCGACCCCTACACCGCCGCGGAGATGGCCAAGCTGTATGGCATCCGGGTCTATACCATCGGCGTGGGAACCTATGGCACGGCGCCTTTCCCGGTGCAGACCATCTTCGGTACCCAATACCAGCAGATGAAGGTCGAGATCGACGAGAAGCTGCTGCAGACAATTGCCAACAACTCGGGAGGCCGGTATTTCCGCGCCACTTCCAACCAGAAGTTGGACGAGATCTATCAAGAGATCGACAAGCTGGAACGCTCGAAGATCGAAGTGATGGAATTCAAGCGCCTTCACGAGGAGTTTTATCCCTTGGTGGCCTGGGCCCTTGCCCTGCTGCTGCTGGAGTTTTTGTTGCGTAGAACGGTTTTTAGAACGATTTCGGAGTAGTGGCTATGGAAGTATTGCGATTTGAACATCCCGAGTATCTGTACGGTTTGCTTGTCATTCCGTTGCTGATCATTCTCTATGTCGTGCTTCGTCTCTGGCAAGACAAGACCTTCCGTCGGTTCGCCGACGTCAAGATGCGGAACTATCTGGTGCCTCGCCATTCCAGCCGGCGCAACGTCTTCAAGTTCGTGCTTTACCTGTTGACCATCACCAGCCTCATATTGGGCTTGGCCAACCTGCAGAGCGGCTCGAAGATGGAAGAGGTGAAGCGCGAAGGCATCGACCTGTTCCTGGCCGTGGACGTCTCCAACTCCATGAACGCCCAAGACATCGTGCCAAGTCGTCTCGACCGCTCCAAGCAAGCCATCAACAAGCTGATTGCCGGCCTCCAAGGCGACCGCATCGGCGTGATTGTGTTTGCCGACAAAGCCTTTGTGCAACTGCCCATCACCACCGACTATGCCGCCGCCAAGATGTTCCTCTCTTCGGTCAACACCAACAGTGTGGCCTCGCAGGGTACGGCCATCGGGGAGGCGATCAACCTGGCCCTGAAGTCGTTCAACGACGACGAGCGGAGCAAGGCGATCATTGTCATCTCCGACGGTGAAGATCATGAGAACGAGGCTGCCATGAACGCCGCCCGTGAGGCTGCCAAGAAAGGCATCCGCATCTTCACCATCGGCATGGGATTGCCCGACGGCGCGCCCATTCCGGTGTATGACCAATACGGCCGCATGACCGGCTACAAGAAAGACCGGAGCGGCAATACCATCGTCACCCGACTCGACGAGGACATGTTGCGCCGCATTGCCGACGCTGGCGGTGGACGCTATGTCCGGGCCAGCAACTCCAATGTGGGTCTGGAACAGATCTACGACGACATCTCCAAGATGGACAAGACCGAGATCGAGACCAAGGTCTTCACCGACTACGAGGACCAATACCAGTGGTTTGTGGGTGCCGCCATCCTTTTCCTCCTGTTAGGCATTTTCATGTCGTCTGGGCGAAAGGAATGGGAAAGCAAATGGAATCTCTTTGAACGGAAGGAGGGAGCGCAATGAAAAGGATTTTGACCCTATGTTGCCTGCTCGTGGCGTTGGTCACGCAGGCCCAGACGACGGACAAGCTCATCCGCAAGGGCAACCGTCAATACCGCAAGGAGCACTACACCGAAGCGGAAACGAACTATCGGAAGGCACTCGATGCGCAGCCGCTCAACGTGGATGCCCAGTTCAACCTCGGAGATGCCTTGTACAAGCAGCAGAACTATGCCGATGCCATGCAGGCCTTCCAGAAAGTGTTGGAGACCACCCCTGACGCCAAGGTCAAGTCGCAGGCGGTATATAACATGGGTGTGTGCCTGCTGGAACAGGAGAAATACTACGACGCGTTCAACCTCTTCAAGGCCGCGTTGAAATTCAATCCCGACAACGACGACGCCTTGTACAACCTGGAATACTGCCGAGCGCATCTGGTCAAGAGCCACGTCCGGGTGAAACCGTCCATTCCGCATGGCAGCGTATCCGCGAGCGAGACCATGGCCTTCAACGGCCAGATGGTGGGCTTGAATGCCGTGCCCGACACGGACTATGCGCTTTCGCAATATGTCGTGGTCAAGGCCGATGATCCGCAGGTGACTGTCAATGTCAGCGGCAACCGTTTCGAAATGCCCAAGTTCGATGTGTTGGTGTCGGCGGAGTTCAAGCTTTCGCACAAGATCACCATCGACAAGAACACCCAGCATGGAACGGTTTCGGCCGATCGCACCAAGGCCATCGAGGGCCAGCAGGTGACGCTGTATGCCCATCCCGAGCCCCGCTATCGGGTGGAACGCTACCGTGTGTATCGCACGGGGGCTCCGCAAGATACCGTGCCGGTGAACGACACGGTGTTCAAGATGCCCGATTTCGATGTGACGGTGTCTGCCACCTTCCGTACGGCCCTGCACGTCCATGTGGATTCCACCGAGCATGGGACCATCCGGGTTACCGACACCCTGGCCTTGCCGGGACAGACCGTCGGTGTCATCGTGAAACCTGAGGCGGGCTATCAGCTCGACGCGTTGACGGTGGTCAGCGACAAGGATCCCTCCACCACCGCGCCGGTATCGGAGATGAACGTCTTCCAGATGTTGGACGAAGACGTCACGGTGAAGGCAACGTTCGTTGAGACGGATGCCTATTACAAGGTGGTTGCCGACAGCACGCTGGAGGGCGGTCATGTCATGCCCGAAGTGGCGCAGGCCACCCGGGGTGAGAGTGTCATGCTCCGTAACGTCCCGGAACCTGGGTACAAATTCAAGGAGTACCAGATCAGCCAACTGGGCGACACTTCGGTCCATGTACAGCCGCTGGGCAATTTCTTCACCATGCCTGGCTTCGATGTGATGGTCAGTGCCGTCTTCGAGAAGCAGGAAGGGGACAATCAGGACCAGCAACAACAAGAGCAGCAGGAGCAGCAAGAGCAGCAACAAGACCAGCAGCAAGAGCAACAACAGGATCAGCAGCAGGACCAACAACAAGACCAGCAGCAGGATCAGCAACAGAACCAAAACCAACAGCAGAACCAACAGCAACAGAACCAGCAGATGTCGATCGAGGATGCCCAACGTATGCTCGACGCGCTGGAGAATCAGGAGAAGAAGACCATAGAAAAGGTCAACGAGCAGAAAGTCAGACAACAACCGAAACGGAAATCGGACAAAGACTGGTAAAAGAAAGTGGAATAACGGAATGTTTGGAACAATCATCAGATGAAAAGGATCAGCATCATAGGAATCATCGTCGCGTTGCTCGTCGCCCTGCCGCTACGGGCACAGCAACCCAGCATCAAGGTCTCCGCCAAGCCTCAGGTGGCGGTCGGGGAACAGTTCAAGATCGCCTTCGAGGCCAACGCAGAGGGGAAGCAGTTCTCGGCGCCGTCCTTCAACGGTTTCACCGTGGTGGGCGGGCCCTTCAACTCGACCAGCTCCAGCGTTCAGATCATCAACGGATCGATGAGCCGTTCGGTCAGCCACACTTTTTCGTACGTGTTGCGTGCGGAGAAAGAGGGCACCTTCACCATCGGTGCCGCTTCGTTGGTTGTGGACGGTGAAACCGTGACGAGTGAGCCCTACACCATTACGGTGACGGCTGCCGCGGAGCCTTCCAATTCCAGTGCTCCGGCCGGGTCGTCCTCCGGTACGGCAACTGCCCGTCCCAGCACGAGTGACCCTTCGGTGAGCGGCAAAGACCTGTTCTTCACCGTGAGTCCTTCCAAGAAGACGGTGTATGTGGGTGAGCCGGTGGTGATGACCTATAAGCTCTATACCCGGGTTCCGGTCTCCCAGCTCTCGGTATCGAGGATGCCTTCCTACGGAGGCTTCTGGATGCGCGAGGTGGGCGACAACAGTAGCACGCTGCGCCAGACCAACGAGACGGTGAACGGCATCGAATATACCGTCGCCGAAGTGAAAAAGGTGGTGCTGGTGCCTCAAAAGTCGGGCACCCTCACGATCGAACCCATGGGGCTGGATTGCATCGCCCAGATCCAAACCCAGCGCAACTCCCAACGCAGCAACGATCCTTTCGACATCTTCTTCAACGATCCGTTCTTCAACCGGAGCATCACCAACGTCCAGAAAAACGTGGAGACTCCGACGATCAACCTGACGGTGAAGAACCTGCCTACCGAAGGCCGTCCCGACAGTTTCTCCGGTGCCGTGGGCAACTACAATTTCTCGACGGCCCTCGACCGTGACGAGGTGCGTTCCAACGAAGCTGTCACCGTCACGGTGACGGTCTCGGGCAGTGGCAACATCGAGCTGCTGAACCTCCCCACGCCGAACTTCCCGCCCGACTTCGAGGTCTACGACCCGAAGATCGTCTCGAACATCGACGCCAACGGGCAGGGCATGAGCGGTACCAAGAAGGCGGAGGTCCTTGCCATCCCTCGTCGGGCGGGTGATTTCACCCTTCCGCCGATGGAGTTCTCGTATTTCAATCCGGCCAAGGGAACCTACGTCACGCTCCATTCGCCCCAGCATGAGGTCCATGTCGAAAAAGGTTCGGGCGACGAACAAGGCGGTGGGGTGTATGCCTCCAACCAGGAGGGCGTCAAGCATTTGGGCAGCGACATCCGTCATATCGTGACGGGCCAGCCGCAGCTGAAGCCCTTGTATTCGACGTTCTTCGGCTCGTTGGGTTATATCCTCATCCTGGCTTTCCTGGTCTTGCTCTTTGTGGTGGTCCTGGTGTTGGTCAAGCGCCGCCGCCAGTTCCGCCAGGACGTGGTGTTGGTGCGTAACAAGCAGGCCACCAAGGTGGCCAAGGGCCGGCTGAAGAAAGCCTACGCCTTCCTGAAGGAAAACGACCAAGACCACTTCTACGAGGAACTGTCGCAAGCGCTTTGGGGCTACATTTCCGACAAGTTGGGCATCGAACGCTCGGTGCTTTCCATGGATACCGTGAAGGAGGCCATGGTGAACAAGGGAATCCACGATCCGCTTCCCGATGCGTTCGTGGACGTCTTGAACAGCTGTGAGTTTGCCCGTTTCGCTCCCGGCGACGCCGCCTCCAAGATGAAGGACCTGTACGATCGGGGATTGGATCTGATCATGAAAGTGGAGAAAGCCGTCTAATCCGAAAAAACCTAAGAAGATGAAAAGAATCGCAAGCATCGTCATCGTGATGGGACTGATGGTCTCGTCAATCGCCATGGCCCAGTCCGAAATGCCCCTTACCTGGTTTGAGGAGGGCAATGCCGCCTACAACGAAGGCAATTATGAGCAAGCCTTGGAACACTATGGCAAAATCGTCGATTTCGGGTTGGAATCGGCCGAGTTGTACTACAACATGGGCAATGCCTACTACAAATCGAAGGCCTATCCCATGGCCATCCTGTACTATGAGAAGGCGTTGAAGCTCGATCCCGGCAATGCCGACCTCAAGACCAACCTGGAGATCGCCAATTTGGCGGTTGCCGACAAGATCGAACCCATTCCGCAGCCGTTTTATGAGCGTTGGTGGAACCGTCTCAAGGCGATGGCTTCGGCCGACGGCTGGGCGTGGGTCAGCATCGTGGCCTTTGCCTTGACCTTGTTGTGCCTCTTCGTCTTCTTGATGGCGCGACGGACCGGCCTTCGCAAGTTGGGCTTCTTTGTCGGGTTGCCGATGTTGGTGGCACTGGCGTTGTCCGTGGCTTTTGCCTGGGGCAAGCAAGCCGAACTGAAGCATCAGGGCGAAGCCATTATCATGACGCCTACGGTCACGGTGATGAGTTCGCCCAGCGAAACGAGTGTGGATTTGTTTGTCCTACATGAGGGCGCCAAGGTGTCCATTCTGGATCGCACCGCCGATTGGAACAAGGTTCGGATCGCCGATGGCAGCGAGGGCTGGTTGCCTGCAAGCGACATGATCGCATTCTGATTTCCTGAAGGAGTCGATTCTCTTTTTCTTTTCGTGCGGCATCGGATTTTTGCCGAAAAAAAAATAAAAAAAAACTTCCAAAATTCTTTTTCTTTGGAAGAATGTTTTATATTTGCAACCTATTATGCAAATACAATCAAAATCACGTAATATGAAGAAGAGATTTTTACCTTTCAGTTTACTTCTGGTAATCATGGTTTTAGGTCAGTCATTGATGGCTGATCAGGGTGGACATTACGTCCCTCGTGAAAAAGATTCAGACAATGCCGCGGCCTATATCGCCAGCATGCGTGTCAATCAAAACACGGGCTTGATCGATCCTGCCTGGATGATCAAATCTGCCAAGCAAACCGAAAACGCCGTTAACAGCAAGGACGAGACCCCGGTGTACTGGGTGGCTATGGGTCCTGACAATTTCGGTGGCCGTACAACCAGCATTGTGTACAACAATGCCAACATGAACGAAGTCTACATCGGCTCCATGGGAGGCGGTGTGTTCTACACTTGGAACCAAGGTGTCACCTGGCATCAGGTGGGTGAGAACCTCATGGTCAGCTGCATGGCCCAGGCCGAAGATGGTACCATCTACGTCGGTACCGGCGACGGCAACAGCGCCCATAGTTACAACATCCTGACCGACCTTGGTTACAGCAACAGCTTCATTGGTAGCGGCCTTTACACGATCAAGAACAATGTGATGGAACCCGTCCCTGGCACCCAGCCTACCGTTCAGAACGATGTTACGGAATGGTGCTTCATCAACGCCATTGCCACCGATGGCGACATGATCATCGTTGCTACCGACGACGGTCTGCGTTACAGCACCGACGGTTGCGCCACCTGGCAGTTCGCCGTCTGCGACGGAGCTGAACTTACCGACCGTGCCGACGAGGTGTTTGTGGCTCCTGACCACGACATCGTGGCTTCTGTCAAAGGAAGACTGTATGTTGGACCGATCGACAACCTGAGATGCTGCTCCGCTGCCGCCGACGTGTTGGACGAAAACGGTCACATCACCCAGATTGCCACCTCTGCCAATGTGCTTGACGTGGCTGTCTCTCCCAAGAACGCCAACGTCATGTATGCCGCCACCTTCAATGTCAATGGTCAGCATACTTCCATCTATACCACGGAAGACAAGGGTGCCACCTGGCATATCGCCCTCCCGAGCGTGAACGGCACCTTCGGCCATCAGGTGTATGAAGGCCGTGCCCTGTTTAACCATGGTCTGGTCATCGACCCCGAAAACACCGATTGGCTCTATATCTGTGGCTACAACCTCTGGCGTTTGGAAAGAACCGCTTCCGATCCTTACGGCTATTACATCGCCATGAAGCTTTCCGATGGCAACAGCACCCCCATGTATGACGGAACGAACCGCTACCTCCATGTGGGTATCAACTGGATTGCCTTCGACCCGAGAGATTCCCGCAAGGCCTACGTGGCCACCGATGGCGGTATCTTCAAGGCATACGACGAACCGAACAGCATCTATCTGGACTTCAGCAACTGCAACAGAGGCTATACGACGACCCGCGCCCTCAATGTGGGTGTGTCCGGCAAGGCTGAACGTGTGGTGGCTGGTTTCCTGGATCATGGTCCCATCCTCATCGAAGGTGACGAAAACGCCGACCACATGAATACGGGTGTTACCTTGCTTCCGAATGCCATGCCGAGCAGTTTCGGACTGTTCGAGGAGAGCTACCATGCCGGTACCTGCGCCGTTTCGACCATCAACCCGAACGCCTTGATTTTCTCGAGCAAGAACGGTAACCTGAAGCGTAGTGAAACCGCTGGTCAGGACTACGACATCTCCAACTTTACTTCCGGCCAGTCCTTTACCGGCTTCTCGGGTTACAGCCTGCCCTTCACCCTCTTTGAAAACTATGAGGATCAGAACAACCTTGACTCCGTGTGGTATTATGGCAAGAATGGTGACAAGGCTGGCGATGTGGTTCAGTGCTACAGCAACATTGCCGATTATCCCTTCGACTATGTCCTGCCTCAAAACATGACGGAGCAGGATTCCATCCAGGTCCACGATCCCATTACTGCCAAATTGTATGTCGGTATCAGCAATGCCTTGTATGTCACTCGCGAACCCCTCCGTTTCAATGTGGTTCCGAAGTGGTACAAGCTCGCCGACCGTAAGGCTGGTTTCAACGGCATCCCGACCTGCTTGGCTGTCAGCACCGATGGCGATGTGCTCTTCGCCGGTATGAGATCGGGCAAGGTGGTTCGTGTGAGCAACCTGAACAGCGCGGTGGATGCGGCTACCTCCACCATGAACAACGATGCCTTCGCCATTGAGACTGTCGACTTGAATCTTCCTGTCAACCGTCAGGTGGTGACCAGCATCGCTGTGGATCCCAACAATTCCAACAAGGTGGTGGTGACCTTGGGTAACTATGGTAACGAACAATACGTCTTCTTCTCTAACAACGCCATGGCCGATGAACCGACGTGGATCTCCGTGCAGGGCAACCTGCCGCTGATGCCGGTTTACTCCAGCGTGATCGTGTTGGAGAACGGTTATGTGATGGTCGGTACCGAGCGCGGTATCTGGATGACGGAAGACATCACCGCTTCCAACGTGGAATGGGTGCCTGCCCAAAGCAACATGGGCGTTGTCCCGGTCATGGATCTGAAGCAGCAGACCCTCTATCATCCTGCCCAGTACATTGAGACCGTGGTTGACTCGGTGACCGTTGTGACCGAAGTCCCGGGCATCCGCAACCAAGGTGCCATCTACGCCGCTACCTACGGCAGAGGCCTGTTCCGTTGCGAGAACTACCTGCAGCACATTGGCGCGAATGTCGATGAGACGGTTGCCCAAGCCCCGACGGTCAGCATGTATCCCAACCCGGTGCGTGAAAGCGCCAAGGTCAGCTTCAACATGAATGAGACCGCCAGCGTCAGCTATCAGGTGTTCGACATGATGGGCCGTATGGTCAAGAGCGCCAACCTGGGTACCCTCTCCAATGGCAAGCACGAAATGGACATTGCCATGGATGGTCTCACCACGGGCGCCTACGTGCTCCGTCTGAATGCCGGACGCAACCTTTCCACGGTGAAGTTCCTGGTCTATTGATCTGGACATTCACGGTAACAAAAAAGGATCGGGAAACCCCGATCCTTTTTTGTTTTTCTCTTTTTTCGAAATGGTTTTTCCTTGATTGTTTCCTATCCTTTTTCCCTTGACGGTGCGATTCCCTTACTGCGAACGGATCTCAGTATTTATTGAAGCGCGTTCCCCAATGATACGATAGATATAAGGTGAGGAAAACATATTCGCGTGGGTTCTCGGCCATGATGTCCAACCCTTGCGGGAAGTACTCGGCTTCCGCACCCACTTCGATGGCTTGCATCCGGGTCCGTGTGGAACCGAACTCGAAACTCATGCCGCCCTTGGCGTGGATTCCAGGACGGAACTTGATTTCGTTGAGGCCGTATTTGAAAGAGGATTTCCCCAACACGTCGATCCAGTTGGAGGTGTCTTCCCATTTTTGGTTTTCAAGGACCTCCGTGTAGGTGCCTGCGTTGTACTCGGCGATGGCCACCACGTAGTAATAGGGCTTCAGCAGGGCCACAGAGGCGCCGTATTCATAGATCCAGCTAAGTTCCACACCACCCCAGTAGGGTTTGCCGTAAATCCTCTGGGTACCGCCATAACCGCCACGAACCACCAAGACGTCGTTCAGCTTGCCAAAGACGAAGGAGCTGAAGCTGAAAAGGGAAGGGTTGACCAGCCGGATTTGTTTCAGTGACTTGAGATAGGAGGCTTCGATCTCCCAGTAGGTGGTCTTTTCGATGCTCTTGATCCGACCAATGCGTCCCCCAAAGCCCAGTCCTTGGGTGTGGAGGGATGCGTGCAGGCTGTTTTCGTGGTTGTAAAGAATCCGCTCCCCCAGGGGTTTCCCTTCATCTGAGCCAATAGCGATCTCCTGCGCCTCTAGGATGGCGGGGGAAAGGGCAAAGGTAATCGCGATGAAGAAGCGATGGAGTTTCAATAGCGTGTCTCAATTTGATACTTGCTGGTCTCTCCGTAGGCGGGGCAGGTGGTCGACGAGCCGCAGGCGGACATGAGGAGGCCGAGGGCAAGTGCAATGAACAAAACGATGGAGATTCTCTTCATTTTTTTCCGGATTGATTTGCAAAATAACGCATTTTTTTCGGAATTATTTCCCATCTTTGCAAATAATTTTTGCCTAAATGCCCACATGGAGGTACGCAAGCCTGATATTGACGATAGCTGGTACAGGGTGTTGAAACCCCAGTTCGACGCTCCGTACTTTTCCGACCTGAAATCTTTTTTGGTGGAGGAGAAACGGCATTATGCCGTGTACCCTCCCGGTCCGTTGATTTTCAATGCCTTCAACCTGACTCC
Source organism: Bacteroidales bacterium (assembly GCA_016291135.1). Taxonomy (GTDB): domain Bacteria; phylum Bacteroidota; class Bacteroidia; order Bacteroidales; family F082; genus Limimorpha. The sequence continues at coordinate 85,343 of JAEFAE010000001.1, read as the reverse complement.
CTTCGACAAGGTGAAGGTGGTCATCCTCGGACAGGATCCCTATCACGGACCGGGTCAAGCCCACGGCTTGTCGTTCTCGGTGCCCGATGGGGTGCCTTTCCCGCCCAGTCTGCAGAACATCTTCAAGGAGTTGCACAACGACCTGGGCATCCCGATGGCCCGTTCCGGCAACCTCGAGAAATGGGCCAGGGAAGGCGTGCTGCTCTTGAACGCCTCGCTCACCGTGCGCGCCGGCCAGGCGGCTTCCCATTCACGCCATGGCTGGGAACAGTTCACCGATGCGGCCATTCGTGCCCTTTCGGAGCAGCGGGAACACCTCGTATTCATCCTATGGGGCAACTACGCCATCGCCAAACAGGCCTTGATAGATCCCTTCAAGCATCTGATCCTAAAGTCCGTGCATCCGTCTCCCTTGTCGGCAAGCCGCGGCTTCTTCGGCTGCCATCATTTCTCCCAAACTAATGCCTATTTGATGCAACATGGTGTTGAACCCATCGATTGGTCCCTGTAGAGATACGATGCATTCCCTTTCCCAAACCGTTTTGAATCCTAAATCTTTGAATCATTCAATGAAACAGATCGTTTTTGCCACCAACAACAAGAACAAACTGCGTGAGATGCGCGAAATCATGGACGGCCTCTATGAGGTCTTGAGCCTCGAGGAAATCGGCTGCCATGAGGATATTATCGAGGATGCCGACACCATCGAAGGCAATGCCAAGATCAAGGCGGACTTTGTCACAAACAGATTCCATGTGGACTGCTTCGCCGACGATACGGGGCTGGAGGTGGAGGCGCTGGGAGGCGCTCCGGGCGTGTATTCGGCCCGTTATGCCGGTGAACACTGCAGCTATCAGGACAACGTAAACAAGCTGCTGGAGGCCCTGAAAGGGGCCGGAAACCGCAAAGCGGCCTTCCGTACTTGCATCGCGCTGAACCTTGACGGCAAATCCTATTACTTTGAAGGCCGCTGCGACGGACACATCACCGAGGTGCAGCGGGGTACCGACGGCTTTGGCTACGATCCCGTTTTCCAACCCGATGGCTTTGACCAGACCTTTGCCGAGATGGGGCATGAAGGGAAAAACGCCATCAGCCACCGGGGACGCGCCACCCAGAAGCTGATCGCTTTTCTGAAACAAGTCGAATAGAAACCATCAGGGCTGCCGGAAGGCAGCCCTGATCACTTTCAAATTTTTTCTCTCAGCATCTGCATGGCCTTGGGCAGGCCGTCCGCATTGCGTCCACCCGCCGTGCAGAGTGTCTTTTGGCCGCCGCCACCGCCTTGGATCTCCTTGGCCACCTCACGGATGAGTTTGGTCGCATCCAAGCCTTTGGCTTCGGCGTAGGCGTCGGGGAGGAGCAGGCAGAGCGAGGGCTTGCCTTCGCTGACCGCGCCGAGGATGGCGAGGGCGTTGGGATCGGCTTGCTTGAGCATCAACGCGATGTTGCGGAGCTGGTCGCCGGTGCACTTCAGCTGGTCCACCACCAGATGGCACCCTTCATGGTCGACGGCCTTGGAAAGCAGCTTCTCGGCAGTGTCCTGGGCCTTTTCCTGCATCAGGTGCTCCACCTCCTTGCGCAAGGCGCTGTTTTGCTCGCTGAGGGCCGCGACACCCTTGGCCAGGTCGTTTGCCTTGACGGTCTCACGGATCTGTCCGATGAGGTCGAGCTGCTCGTCGAGATAGTCTTCCACCGCCTCGCCGGTGATGGCCTCGATGCGTCGGATTCCCGCGGCGATGGCCGCCTCGCTGACGATCTTGAAGGAACCGATGTTGCCGGTGGCGCTGGTGTGACAACCGCCGCAGAGCTCCATGGAGAAGTCCTTGTCGAAGACCACCACGCGTACCTTGTCGCCGTATTTCTCTCCAAACAGCGCCGTGGCGCCCATGGCCTTGGCTTCGTCGATCGGAAGTTCGGCATACGTCACATTCGGGATGTTTTCGCGGATTTTACGGTTGACGATCTTTTCCACCTGGCGGAGCTCCTCGTTGGTCATCTTGGCGAAGTGGCTGAAGTCGAAGCGCAGACGCTGGTCGTCGACCAACGAACCCTTCTGCTCGACATGGCTGCCCAACACCTGCCTTAAGGCGGCATGCATCAGGTGGGTGGCGCTGTGGTTGTTGGCGATGCGCTGGCGGCGTTCCATGTCGATGGTGGCCGTGAAGGCCACCTCGGGGTTCTGCGGCAGCTGCTCGGTGATGTGGATGACGAGGTTGTTCTCCTTGACGGTGTTCACGATCTTGATGGTCTCGTTCTCGGACGTCAAGGTGCCGGTGTCGCCCACCTCACCGCCCATCTCAGCATAGAACGGGGTCTTGTCGAGGACGATCTCGAAGTGGGTCTTTTTCTTGGCAACCACCTCGCGGAAGCGCAGGATGTGGCTCTCGCAGCTCATGTCGGTGTAGCCGACAAACGTGGTGGGTTGTTCGCTTTCGTTCACCACTACCCAGTCGCCGTTGGCTTTCTCGGCGGCCTTGCGGGAGCGGTTCTTCTGCTCCTCGAGGTTGACCTTGAAGCCTTCCATGTCGACGTTGATGCCCTTCTCGGAGGCCATCAGCTGGGTCAGGTCGATGGGGAAGCCGTAGGTGTCGAACAGCTCGAAGGCGAAGTTGCCGTCGATGTCCTGGCCGGGATGCTGTTCCACATAGCCTTCAAAACGCTTGATGCCCTGTGCCAGGGTGCGCAGGAACGAGGCTTCCTCTTCGCGGATGACCTTGCCTACGAGTTCCTGTTGTGACTTGATCTCGGGGTAGTTGTGCTCCATCTGCTGCACCAGGATGGGCAGGAGCTGGCACACGAACGGCTCTTCGAAGCCGAGGAAAGTGAAGCCATAGCGTACGGCACGGCGCAACACGCGGCGGATGACATAGCCGGCGCCGTTGTTCGAGGGCAGCTGTCCGTCGGCAATGGCGAAGCTCACGGCACGCAGGTGGTCGGCGATGACACGCATGGCCACGTCGGTCTTCTCGGCCTTGCCGTATTCAATGCCCGACTTCTTGGCGATGGCTTGGATGATGGGCTGGAACACGTCGGTGTCGTAGTTCGAGGTCTTGCCTTGCAGCACACGGACGAGGCGTTCGAAGCCCATGCCCGTGTCGACGTGCTTGGCAGGGAGTTCCACCAGATGGCCGTCGGCCATGCGGTTGTATTGCATGAACACGAGGTTCCAGATCTCGATCACCTGTGGGTCGTCCATGTTGACGAGGTCGCGACCAGCCACTTGCTTGCGGGCTTCGTCGTCGCGCAGGTCGATATGGATTTCGGAGCAGGGACCGCAGGGGCCGGTCTCGCCCATCTCCCAGAAATTGTCTTTCTTGTTGCCGTAGATGATACGGTCTTCGCTCACATGCTCTTTCCAGTAGCCGTAGGCTTCCATGTCGGCAGGCTGCCCGTCTTTCTCATCGCCGCCGAATACGGTGACGTAGAGGCGGTTCTTGTCGATCTTCACCACCTCGGTAAGGTACTCCCAGGCGTAGGCGATGGCCTCTTTCTTGAAGTAGTCGCCAAACGACCAGTTGCCCAGCATTTCGAACATGGTGTGGTGGTAGGTGTCGTGGCCCACTTCTTCCAAGTCGTTGTGCTTGCCCGATACCCGGAGGCATTTCTGGGAGTCGGCGGCACGTTTCCACTTCGAAGGCTGGTTGCCCAGGAAGATGTCTTTGAACTGGTTCATGCCAGCGTTGGTGAACATCAGGGTCGGGTCGTTTTTGACGACGATGGGTGCCGAGGGCACAATGGCGTGCTCCTTGGAGCGGAAGAAATCCAAGAAGCTATTTCTGATTTCGTAAGCGTTCATCGATGTACTTTCTAGTTCTAAAAAACTGCAAAGTTAGGCTTTTTTTTATAATTTTGTGCAGTTTTGAGTAGGAATGTCCAAACAGAAGTACGTATATAACTACAAGACCCTGAGTTATGAGCGTTTTGAGGAGCCGACACGCAAGCGTGTCGGCCGGGTGGTCCTGTTCCTGCTCTCCACTGCGGTCTTCGCCTTCCTGTTGGTGCTGCTGTTCTACGCCTTCTTCGGATCGCCCAAGGAGAAAGCCCAAGCAAGGGAGATCGATTTCCTGAAGTTGCAGTACGAGCTCCTCGACGAACGAATGGAGCAGATGAACGCCGTGTTGGCCGACCTGGAGCAGCGCGACGACAACATCTACCGGGTGATCTTCGAGGCGGAGCCCATTCCCGACTCGGTGCGTATGGCGGGCCTCGGTGGGCCGGACCGTTACGCGTCCCTGTATGGCCATACGTATTCCGATCTCGTGCTCCATGCCTCCCGCAAGCTCGACCGGGTGGCCAGCCAGCTTTACGAGCAGTCCAAGTCGTACGACGAGGTGTTCGCCATGGCCAAGAACAAGACCAAGATGCTGGCCTGCATTCCTGCCATCCTTCCCCTCAAACAGGCCGATATCTGGCACATCTCGTCTTATTTCGGCTACCGTTCCGACCCCATCTACAAGGTCTCGAAGTTCCACAGCGGCATCGATTTCGCCTCGGGACTCGGCACCGAGGTGTTCGCCACGGGCGACGGCGTGGTGGAAAAGGCGGAACAGAACTACTGGGGCTACGGCAACCTGATCACGGTCGACCACGGCTACGGCTACAAGACCCAATACGCGCACCTCTCCAAGTTCGGCGTGGAGCCGGGGCAGCAGGTGAAACGCGGCCAGGTGATCGGCTATGTCGGCAGTACGGGCAAGTCCACCGGAACCCACCTCCATTACGAGGTGCTGAAGAACGGTGAAGCCACCGATCCCATGCATTTCTTCTTCAACGACTTGACGCCTGAAGAATACGAGAATATCTTAAAACAAGCGGAAAACCCTTCAATCACAATGGATTAGACTATGGAAGAGAACAAAAGCGGCAAATACTATTACAGCATCGGCGAAGTGGCCGACATGTTTGGGGTCAACACCTCGATGATTCGTTATTGGGAGAATGAGTTCGACGTGCTCCGTCCCCGCAAGAACAAGAAAGGCAACCGGCTGTTCACCGAACGGGATGTCCGTTACGTCCACATCATCTACCATCTCACCAAGGAGAAAGGCTATACCTTGGCCGGGGCCAAGATGGCGTTGAAGGAAAAGTTTTCCGAATACGAGGAACGGGTGATCCTGTTGGAGACCTTGGGCAAGACCCGGAAGTTCCTGGCGGAGCTGGACCAGTCCTTGGCCAAGGTCAGCGCCCAGCACGGGCATTGAGGCTCGCGACGGTGTAGTTGCGCCATTTTTCGATCACCGCGGCCAGGTCGTCGGGGAGGTCGGAGGTGAACAGCATTTCCTTTCCGGTGGTGGGATGCACAAAGCCCAGCTCCTTGGCATGGAGGGCGTGTCGGGGCATCAGCCGGAAGCAGTTTTCGATGAATTGTTTGTATTTTGAGAAGGTGGTGCCTTTGAGGATCACATCGCCTCCATAGGTCGCGTCGTTGAAGAGTGGATGGCCGATGTATTGGGAATGGACACGGATCTGGTGGGTGCGTCCTGTCTCCAGGCGGTATTCGTTCAGGGTGACGTAGCCGAACCGCTCCAGGACGTGCCAATGGGTGATGGCCTCCTTGCCGTGGTCGCCGTTGGGATAGACGGTCATCTTGCGGCGGTCGTTGGCGCTGCGGCCGATGTTTCCTACGATGGTGCCTTCGTCTTCGTCGAAGTCGCCCCACACCAAGGCGTGGTAGCGGCGGTGGATGGAGTGCTCGAAGAACTGGTGGGCCAGGATGGCCTGGGCGGTCTCGTTTTTGGCCACGATCATCAGCCCGGTGGTGTCCTTGTCGATGCGGTGGACCAGGTATCCGAAATGGTTCTCGACTGCCTGATGGGTCTGCTCAAAATGATAGGCCAGTCCGTGGAGCAGGGTGCCCTCGAAATTGCCGTGACCGGGGTGGACCACCAGCCCGGCCTGCTTGTTGATGACGATGACATCCGCATCTTCGTAGACGATGTTGAGCGGAATCTCCTGGGGGGTGATGTTGATCTCCCGTGGAGGATAGCTGAACACGATGGAGATGACATCGTTGGGCTTTACCTTGTAGTTCTGCTTGACCGCCTTGTCGTTGACCAGGATGTTGCCGGCCTTGGCTGCGTTCTGCACGCGGTTGCGTGAGATGTTCTGGATATGGTTGGTCAGGAACGTGTCGATGCGTTCCTGGGCCTGGCCTTTGTCCACCACGATGCGGATGTGCTCATAGAGTTCCCCGCTCTCGTCTTCGGAGGGATCGTTCTCCAACAGGTCGTCCAATCGTTCTTCGCTCATTGCCTGATGCTGATTTTTTGGTGCATTGCCTTGCCGTCGGCGGTGATGATGCGTACGAGGTAGAGGCCGTCGGGAAGCCCGTTCAGGCTGATCTCAGGTGCAAAGGCGGTCTCGACCACCTTGCGTCCGGTCAAGTCGAAGAGGATGACGGAACGGCCCTGCGCAACGCCTTCGATGTGAAGCACCTCGGAGGCGGGGTTGGGATAGAGCCGCAGTGTGGTCTCAGAAGGCTCGTCCACGCCGATGAAATACCGGGCGCCCACCACCGGACGGATCATGATGGAACCCGCCTTGGCGCTTTGCTGCCACGAGCCCGTGGAGTTGTAGAAGTTATACTGGGCATTGTCGTTCGAGCCGTCGAAGCCGACATTGATGATGCCGGAGCCTTGCTGCTCGATGCCCACATAGAAACGACCGTTCAGGCGCACCGGCTGGTCGAAGGCGTAATAGACGAAGCGGTACAGGCCGTCTTCCCATTTCGGCTTCCGGTTGGAGAGGCGGTAGATCTCCTCGCCGGGTTTGCCGTTGTTGTCTTTCCAGACCACGATGTTGAAGTATTTGTCGTTGGCATTGTTCAAGGTGTGGTTGAAGAGGATCTGGACCCCTTGCAGCGTATCAGGCATCGAGACCTCATATTGTATGGCAAAGGAACTGCTCGCGGGTTCCACGCCGTAACCCATCTCGGGGATGCCGTCGTCGTAGGCGAAATAGTTGTAGAATCCCTGTTGGGTGCAAAGGGAATCGACCAAGGGCGGATTGACGCTGTTGTCAACCAGGTAGTGACGGATCAGGAACGAGGTGGAGTCGGCGGGGGTGTCGATGGTAAACAGCACGTCCACCTTGCCGGTCTTCGCTTGGCAGAGCGCCCCGGCTTCCATCGGGAAGGTCTCGGTTTCCGAAGTGAAGTGCTGGTAGCCCTCCACCTGGTCGATGGTGTAGTGGTATCGTGCGTTGTGGGGCTGGTCGTCGAGGTTGGAAAGCTCCAGGGGGAACTCGTTGCGGATGTTGGCGGTGGGGTTGGTGCAGTAATGACGGTAAGGCATCGAACGGTAGCGCTTCAAGAAACTGGGCGTCGCCCCGGTGAAGCAGAGCTTCGGATAGCCGGTGTCGGTGCGGCGCCGGTTGCGGTCCAGGTACACCACGTCGAGGTTCCAGTTGTCTTCGTTGCCGCGGTAGGTGGGCAATGCCTGGCTGACGATGCTGGCGTAGTTGTAGAAACGGAAGACAAATCCGCTGACGAAATACTGCGTGTCGACGATGGGGATCATCACCTGCTTGAAGTACTGGCCATCGTTTTGTTCCAAGAACGCCTCGAGCGTTTGTCCGGGGGCGCTCCATACGCTGTGCCAGGCCGTGTCCAGGTCGTGGACGATGCCGAACTCCAGCACCAGCGAGTCGTTGGCCTCGGGTGCGTTGCCATTACCCTGTGGCTGGTAGAAGAAGCTCAAGTAGAGCGAGTCGGCAGGCGTTAACGGGCGTGGCTCGGGGGTGAACACCGAGTCGAGCCGAATCAGGTTCGAGGTGAGGTATTCTGCAATGAATGGATTGCTGATGGCGTAGTCATAGACGCGTCCCTCGGCATCGAGCACGTCGAGCGTGGCGGCGTTGCGGGTGATGGGGTGGAGGGGGAAGCCCGGGTTGACGTATGCGTTGCGGTCGGCCCATTTCTGGGCGTCGGGGTAGTTCCACGAGCTCGAGAAATCGTCGTAGAACGGCAGGGTCAGCACCTGGCTGTCGCGGGTATGGAGCGTCGCTTCCTGATCGGGACGGGCCCATCCTGTGAGGACCTCCTGAGCGGTGAGGCAGCGTGGGAACAGGCCGCACAACAGGGCTGCCAGGGTCCATTTAAAAATCGTCTTCATAGCTTTCATCGTCTTCTTCAATGTCTTGTTGTGTTGCAGCGATGGAATCGTTGATCGCCGCCAGCGAATCGAGCACCGCCTGGCGCTCCTTGGCGTTGGTGAGGGAGTCTTCGGCCAGCATCTTGTTCCGCTCCTTGTCGAAGTCGAACTTCTTGCTGGAACGGTACCACACATCGACGAAGGTGCCGGGCTTGACCGAGCCCTTGCTGTAGGGCGGCTCCATCTTGTACACCTTCATGTACTGGATGCTGTCTTTGTCTTCGAAAGTCTCGTTGCCGAGGTTCAGCCCAGCCATGTTGAGGATGTGCTGCACGTCTTCGGCCTGGGTGTCGTAGAGCTTGGGCAACTTGGTGTTCCGACGGTCGGTTCCCAGACCCACATAGAGGGTGATCTTGCTTCCCTTGACGAGTTCCGTACCGGGTTTGATCACCTTGCCATTGTAGTGTTGCTCGCAGATGGCGTTCCGTGCGAAATGGTCGGTATATACCAGTTCCTTCACCAGCAGGCCGCTCGATTCGAGCAATACCAAGGCCTGGCGCAGGGAGAGGTTGTTCAGGTTCGGCATCGTGGTGCGTTCAGGGGTCTTGGCCACGATGATGTAATACACGTTGCGGCCGTGTTTCACCTTGGCCTGGGGCAAGGGATCCTGCTGGACGATGGTGCCGGGTGCCTCCGTCTTGGAATAGATGCTGTCGACCAGGATGAAGTGATAGGATCGGCCATAGAGGTCTTCCACTTGCTCGATGGTCATGCCACTGAAATCAGGTAGTTCATAAACCTTTCCGTGCCGTGTGTAAACGTTTAATAATTTGATCGTTAACCACAACAGGACGAAGCTGAGCACGATGATGGCCAACAGGTGGATATAGAATTTCTTTTGTTTTAGAAACTGGAGTTTGCCCATATTTACTAATTTAGCAGGCAAATTTAGAAAAAAATTTTGAAGAACATGAAGAATGTGGCTATTGTTTGTGGCGGCGACTCGGGAGAATTCGAGATTTCCGTCAAGAGTGCCCAGGTGGTGAAAAACAACCTGGATCCGGAACGCTATGATTCCAAGATTGTCGTGGTATCCAAGAAAGGCTGGTACGGCCTGCTGAAAGACGGTACCCGCGTGGAGGTCGACAAGAACGATTTTTCCATTCAGGTTCACGGCCATAAGATGAAGTTCGATGTGGCTTTCAATGCCGTGCATGGTGAGCCGGGCGAGAACGGGCCGCTTTCGGGCTACCTGGAGCTGCTGGGCATCCCCTGCACCTCGTCGGGCCTGACTACCTGTGCCCTTACCTTCCACAAGGACTTTTGCAAGCGTCTGGTGGCTTCGTACGGTGTCAACGTCGCGCCATCGGTGCTGATCAACGAAGGCGAGAAATACGATGCTGAGGCCATCATCAAGGAGTTGGGCTTGCCGCTGTTTGTCAAACCCACCTGCAACGGGTCGAGCGTGGGCGTGTCGAAGGTGAAGACGGCCGAAGAGCTGGTCCCTGCCATTTACACGGCTCGGGCGGCGGGCCGTCAGGTGATGTGCGAACAGTTTGTCGATGGACGTGAGTTCGGATGCGGGGCCATGGAGTATCAGGGCAAGATGATGGTGTTCCCGCTGACCGAGATCTGCAGCAAGAACGAGTTCTTCGACTATGAGGCCAAATATACCGCAGGCAAATGCGAGGAAGTGACGCCTGCCCAGGTGGACGAGGCGATCGAGATCGAGATCAAGGCCACGACGGCGATGCTGTATGAGAAGCTGGAGTGCAAGGGCTTTGTGCGCATGGACTACATCGTCAGCGACGAAGGCGTGTTCTTCATCGAAGCCAACATCGTCCCCGGCATGTCGGAGGCGAGCATCATTCCCTCCCAGGCCCGTTGCTTCGGCTTGACGCTGGGCAAGCTTTTCGACATGGCGATTGAAAACGCCTTGAACCGTTGAAAGGCCCTAGGAATAAGGAAGGGGGCGGTCCGACCGGACCGCCCCCTTCTTCATTTTAAGGATCCTTGGCCGATTAAACGGTAAGGATGTCTTTCGATTTCAGTTCCGTCAGCTCGTCGATCTTCTTGACGAATTTGTCGGTGAGTTTTTGGATTTCTTCCTGAAGGAGCTTGGACTCGTCTTCCGAGATGGTGTCCTTCTCGAGTTTCTTGGCTTCGTCGTTGGCGTTGCGGCGGATGTTGCGGATACCGACCTTGGCGTCTTCGGCAGCCGTCTTGGTGCGCTTGACCAGCTCACGGCGGCGTTCCTCGGTCAACGGGGGCACGGCCACACGCAGCAGTTCACCGTTGTTGATGGGGTTGAAGCCCAGGTTGGCGTTCTGGATGGCCTTGGCGATGTTGTTCAGCGCGCTCTTGTCGAAGGGGACCACCACGATCATGCGGGCGTCGGGGCAACCGATGTTGGCGGTTTGCTCGATCGGGACGGTGGCGCCGTAATATTCAACCATCACGCCATTCAGCATGGCTGGGCTGGCCTTTCCTGCTCTGATGCCCTGGAATTCGTGCTCCAAGTGCTTGATGGTGTTGTCCATGCTCTCAGAGGCTTCGTCTAATACAAATTGAGATTCGTCTGTCATGTTGTTCAAGGTTTTGGATGCAAAAATAGCGAAATGATGAAAATATTGTCGTTTCCTTTCAAAAAAAATCAAAGCGGTTCATAGAGTCCGGTGAGTCGTCTGTTGAACCGGGTACAATAGTAGTCGATTCGCTCTGCAATCATCGTGCCTTTTTGTTGGTCCCAAAGGAAGATTTTGATGGTCTTGCCTTGGGGCGGGAAGCGCTTCTCGTCGAAACGGATGGCGTTGACCAGGTGGTTGGTGCCGGGCAGGAGGGCACCTTGGTCGTTGCCGCCATGCCACAGCAGCACCGAGTCGGTGGCCTTGTCGCGCACCTCCATCACCAGGATACATTGCTGGATGGTATCGTTGGTGCGGATGGTGGCGGCTGCGCCGAGCAGGTCGGTGTGGGGGTCGAGGGAGTCGCCGTCGAGGAAGAGGGGCTTGCCCCATTCCATGTTGGTGAAGGCAAAGGGTTGCTCCGAGAGCGGGTGCAACAAGGAGGTCGCTCCGGCGACGGAGTCTCTTGAGAGGGTCATATAACGTGAGGTGAACCAAGTGTCTTCGTGGACCAGCCAAGGATAGTAGGCTACGGCCTGGGCCTCCCAGGCGGGGTCGCCGTAGTCGGTCCATCCGAACCCCAGCATCGGGCTGTCGTTCCGTTGGAGCCAATGCCGGAAGTCCCCGAGGTTGTCTTCGTAGTCGAAGATGGTGCGGTCCTTGATTCCGGCTTGGGCCTGATAGTACTCCGGCACCTTGGCCGATTCGGTGAAGGTGACGAAGCGGATGCCTTGGAGGTCTTCCTGGTCCTGCTGCATGCGCTGGGCGATCTGGTCGTAGCCTTGATGGTACATCAGGTCGTAATGCTGGCGGTTGGTGATCAGTGTCATGGCGCCGATGAACAGGATGGCCAGCACGGCGATTGCCGTCTCGATCTTGGTCATGGAGTTGTTCCGGTGGAACGAGAGGGCGGCCAGGACGAGGAAGGGGTAGCAGAACAGCATCGTGCTGTATTGGATGATGGGCTCTCGCAACAGCGAATACACGAAAGCGAGCGCAAACACGATGACGAACCAGGCGACGGGCGCCCAACGGATGGGCTTGCGCCGTTTCTCAGGCTTCTGCAGGATGAAGGGAAGGACGATGAGCAGTCCTACCGCAAACATGAAGAGCGGGGCGTAGTTCATCGTGTATCGCAGGAAGTCGGGGAGGAAAGAGAGCTCGGGCCTGGCGAGCCAGCCGCCGATGCCACCGTTGACGAAGGTCTGATGGTAGAAGATCGGCAGGTGAGGGGCGTAGAGGATCAGGGCGCCAAGGCCGCCGAGCCAGTAGGCGAGGCGGCGTTCCTTTTTCAGGAAGAACAGTCCGGTCAGGAAGATCAAGCCTGCCTGGGCGGCGGAAAAGTTGTGTGCCAGGGCAGATAGACAAGCGGCGACCGCAAAACCGATCACCGTGCCGACAGAAGGCTTCTTCAAGTCGAACAGGATCTTGTTCCAGAAGAAGGTCGTCAACAGCACGAAGAAAAGCCCTGCCGCATAGGGCCGGGCCAGCTGGCTGTAGAACACCGTGAACTGGCTGACGGCGAAGATGGCAGCGCCCAATAGGCCTACTTTTCTGTTAAACCACTGTTTTCCAATTACATAGATCAAAAAGACCGAGCCGATGCCCATCAAGGCAAAGGGCAGCTTCACCCAGAACTCATTCCATCCGACCAGTTTGGTCCAATAATAAAGAAAAGACTGAACTCCGGCAGGATGACCGTCCATCTTGATTCCGTATTGGATCAAGTCATGGAAACTATCGAATTTAAGCCGGAACAAGGCACTGAACTCGTCGTGCATGAAGGGTACCTGTCCCAGCTTCCACAACCGCAGCACGGCCGCCACCAGCAGGATCACCCCCAACAGGAGGTAATCCAGCTTGCGACTGGTCTCGTTACGGACCGTTCTCAGATGATGTTTCCTTTTCATTTCTTTGACCCAGAGGTTGCCTGTCGGCAACCCCGTGACTGCCGATAGGACGACCCCTACAGGGGCGTTTCTTGCAGTTTTCCTACTTGGTTACAAGGGTTCCAATATGTTCCCCTTGGAGCACCTTAAGCAGGTTGCCTCGGGTATTCATGTCGAACACGTACATCGGCATGTTGTTTTCTTTGCACATGGTGAAGGCGGTCATGTCCATCACCTTGAGGTTGCGGCTGTAGGCCTCGTCGTAGGTGAGTTGGCTGAACTTCGTCGCGGTGGGGTCCTTCTCGGGGTCGGCGGTGTAAATGCCGTCCACACGGGTGCCCTTCAGGATGATGTCGGCCTTGATCTCCACGGCGCGGAGGGCGCTGCCGGTGTCGGTGGTGAAGAAGGGATTGCCCGTGCCGGCGCCCATAATGACGATGTGGCCATCTTCCAACAAGCGGATCGCCTTGGCACTGCTCATCGTGTCGGCGATGCGGTCGATGTAGAGGCCGGAGAGCAGGGTGGCCTTTTGGCCTTTGCCTTGCAGGGTGGATTGCATGGCCATGGAGTTGATGACGGTGGCGAGCATGCCCATGTAGTCGCCTTGGATGCGGTCCATGCCTTGCGAGGCGCCTTGCAATCCGCGGAAGATGTTGCCGCCGCCGATGACGATACCGATCTGCACGCCGGTCTTGGCGGCTTCGATGATCTCGTCGGCATATTCGTTCAGACGTTGCGGGTCGATGCCATATTGCTGGCTGCCCATCAGGGCTTCGCCGCTAAGTTTCAATAATACTCTGTTGTATTTCATGGTAAATAGGTTGGTTTTTCATTCTTCTTTTTTGGCTCGTTTGGAATCCCAGATCATGTAGATGATGATCACGATATACATGGCCAAGGCGATGAGGCCGGCCAGCGGGGTCTCGTTGAAGAAGCCGCCGTCGGCGGTGCGGGCCATCAGATCGACGTTGGCGAACTTCAGGATGGCGCTGACCACGCCCATGAGGGCGCCGCCGGCGATGAAGCCCGAAGCGATGAGGGTACCCCGGTTGTAACGGGCGTCGTTGAGGGCCTTGTCCTTGCTGCGAGAGCTGACAAACCAGGAGATGGCGCCGCCGATGAGCAACGGGATATTCAGGTCGATGGGGATGAACATACCCAAGGCGAACGGCAGTGCCGGCACCTTGCAGAAGTTGAGGATCAGGGCGATGGCGGCACCGATGCCGTAAAGCAGCCAGGGTGCATTGCCGCCCGACATCATGGGCTCGATGACGGCTGACATGGCGTTGGCTTGGGGCGCGACTAGCGCACCTTCTCCCACAAAGCCGTAGGCCTTGTTGAGGATCATGATGACGCCGGCCACGGTAGCGGCGGCCACAGCGACGCCGACAAACTTCCAAAGCTCTTGTTTCTTGGGTGTTGTGCCAATCCAGTAACCCACCTTCAAGTCGGTGATGAAGGCTCCGGCTACGGCCAAGGCGGTGCAGACCACGCCGCCGATGATCAAGGTGGCGCTCATGCCTTGCGGTCCGGTCAAGCCGGCGGCCACCATCACGATGGAGGCCAGGATCAAGGTCATCAGGGTCATGCCGCTCACGGGATTGCTGCCCACGATGGCAATGGCGTTGGCGGCCACGGTGGTAAACAGGAAGGCGATGACGGCCACGACCAAGATGCCAATCAAGGCGTGCCATACGTTATGGACGACGAAGAGCCAGAAGAACAGGAAGGTGATGATCAACACGGCCACGATGCCGATGACCACGAACTTCATGGGGATGTCCTGCTGGGTGCGCTCCACCACCTCTTTGGGTCCTTTCTTGCCCTTGAATTCGTTTGCGGCAAGGCTCACCGACGACTTGATGACGCCCCATGACTTGATGATGGAGATGATGCCGGCCATGGCGATGCCGCCAATGCCGATATGGCGTGCGTAGTCCTTGAAGAGCTGCTCGGGAGCCATCTCGCCAATGGTCTGGGCCACGCCCGTGTTCATCAAGTCGATGATGCTGTCGCCCCAGATGAGGTTCATGCCGGGGATGATGATGAACCATACCAGCATGGAGCCACAGCAGATGATGAAGGCGTATTTCAGGCCGATGATGTAACCCAAACCGAGCACGGCAGCACCGGTGTTCACCTTGAACATCAGCTTGGCCTTGTCGGCTACGGCGGCGCCCCAACCCATCATGCGGGTGGTGATGGTCTCCGACCACCAGCCGAAGGTGGAGACAATGAAGTCGTACAGACCGCCAATCAAGCCGCTGACGACGAGTAGCAACGAGTCCTTGCCCTTCTTTTGTCCGCTGACCAGCACTTGGGTGGTGGCGGTGGCTTCGGGGAAGGGGAACTTGCCATGCTGTTCCTTCACGAAATACTTGCGGAAGGGGATGAGGAACAGGATGCCCAGGATGCCGCCCAGCAAGGAGGCGATGAACACCTGCCAGAAGTTGATCTCGATCTGGTAGCCCTTGCCTTGCAAGATGTAGAGGGCGGGCAGGGTGAAGATGGCGCCGGCCACCACGCCACCCGAGCATCCACCGATGCTTTGGATGATGACGTTCTGCGACAGAGCGTCGTTCTTGCGGGCCAGACCCGTCAGGCCGATGGCGATGATGGCAATCGGGATGGCGGCCTCAAACACCTGTCCGACTTTCAGGCCGAGGTAGGCCGCGGCCGCTGAGAACAGGATGGTCATCACCAGGCCGATGCACACCGACCATACCGTAACTTCTTGGTACTTCTTGTTTTTCGAGAGTATGGGCTCATACTCTTCGCCCGGTTTCAGTTCGCGTTGTGCGTTCTCGGGCAGCTTGAATTGGTCGTTTTCCATTAGGATGAAGTGTTGATTTTCAAAGTGAGCAAAGATAACAAAAATGTTGCTTGAAAAAAACCTACAAGTGATTTTTAAAATAATGACAAATTAATTTGTCTATTTGGAAAGTTTACTTTACTTTTGCGGTGTCAAACCTTAAAAAACAAAGCACTATGAAAAAAAACTATTTGTTTCCTCATTGGTTCAAAGTGATGGGATGGGTATTGTCGATTGCGGCAGTGGTTGGGTATATTTGTATTAATGAATTGGATATCAAAATGCCTGCCTTGTATTTAGATGTCCTTTTCGATGATGACAACGAAGGAGGCTTCTTTCGGATGGCTAACACGAATATCCTGTCCATCGCTATGCCTTTGTTGACGATTGGATTATTGTTTATTGGCTTTTCGAAAGAAAAAGTTGAGGATGAGTTTGTGCATTATCTCCGTGCCCAAAGCCTCATTTGGTCTACCTACGTCACGGCGACGCTGTTTATCATCGCCACTTTGCTCATTTATGGAATCACCTATATCTATGTGCCGTATCTGGTGTTTTTCGTCTTCCTCATCTTGTTTATCATCAAGTTCAAAATTGCGTTGTACCGTTTTAACAAAGGAGGCGCACAATGAAGAACCGTTTGAAAGTGGCCCGCGCTGAAATGGACCTCACACAAGAGGATTTGGCGCAACGTATTGGCGTAAGTCGTCAGTCGATAAATGCCATAGAGACAGGAAGGTATGTGCCCTCCACGGTGTTGGCTTTGAAGATGGCGCAGGTATTCGGGAAAAGCGTCGAGGAACTCTTTATGTTGGAAGAGGATGATTGATGGAGAAAAAAATGCCACCCCGTGGAGGGTGGCATTTTCCATCAATAGGAATTCTGTCGTTCTATTCCTTATTTGGCGAAGCTCACCGCACGGGTCTCGCGGATCACCGTGATCTTGATCTGGCCCGGATAGGTCATCTCGTTCTGGATCTGCTTCGAGAGATCGTAGGCGATGCGGTCGGCGTCTTGGTCGGTCACCTTGTCGGCACCCACGATGACGCGCAACTCACGGCCAGCCTGGATGGCGTAGGTCTTGACCACGCCCGGATAGCTCATGGCCATCTCCTCCAGCTTGTTGAGACGCTGGATGTAAGCCTCGACGACCTCGCGGCGGGCGCCAGGACGGGCGCCGGAGATGGCGTCGCACACCTGGACGATGGGGGCGATGAGGGTGTCCATCTCGATCTCGTCGTGGTGGGCGCCGATGGCGTTGCACACGTCGGGTTTCTCCTTGAACTTCTCAGCGACTTTCATACCCAGGATGGCATGCGGCAGCTCTTCTTCGTTTTCGGCCACCTTGCCAAGGTCGTGGAGCAAGCCGGCGCGTTTGGCGGTCTTGGGGTTCAGGCCCAGTTCGGCGGCCATGGTGGCGCTCAGCTTGGCCACTTCGATGGAGTGCTGGAGCAGGTTCTGTCCGTAGGACGAACGGTATTTCATGCGGCCGATCATCTTGATGAGGTCGGCAGCCATGTTGTGGATGCCGAGGTCGATGACGGTGCGCTTGCCGGTCTCGATGATCTCTTGCTCGACTTGTTTCTCGACTTTGTGGACCACCTCCTCGATGCGGGCGGGGTGGATGCGGCCGTCGGTGACCAGCTTCTGGAGCGACAGGCGGGCAATCTCGCGGCGGATCGGGTCGAAGCCAGAGAGCAGGATGGCGTCGGGGCTGTCGTCGATGATGATCTCCACACCCGTGAGGGCTTCGAGGGCGCGGATGTTACGGCCTTCACGGCCGATGATGCGGCCCTTGATCTCGTCGTTCTCGATGTTGAACACGCTGACGGTATTCTCAATGGCCGTCTCGGCAGCGGTGCGCTGGATGGTCTCGAGGACCACCTTCTTGGCCACCTGGTTGGCGCTCATCTTGGCGTCTTCGGTGATCTCCTTCACATAGACCATGGCTTCGGCCTTGGCGTCGTCCTTGATGATCTCGATGAGCTGTTCCTTGGCGTCTTTGGCCGAGAGACCGGAGATGGTCTCCAGCTTCTTGGATTCTTCTTCGATAATCTGGTCCAGTTCGGCCTTGCGTTTGTTGAGGGCCTCGTGCTGGGCCGTCACGTTTTGCTGCAGGTTCTGGATTTCCTTGGTCTTGCGTTGGATCTCCTCCATCTTTTGGTTGGCCTGTTGCTGCAGCTGGTTGACCTTGTTTTCGGTCTTCTGCAGCTCGCGTTTGCGTTCGTTACAGGCTTTTTCGTGCTCGTCTTTCATTTGGAGGAACTTTTCCTTGGCCTGGAGAATGCGTTCTTTTTTGATGACTTCGGCTTTCTCCTTGGCTTCTTCAAGGAAGGCGTTCGCTTCTTTGGTCACCGCTTTCCTAAGCAAGGTGGAAGTGATGAAATAGCCCAAGGCCAGACCCAATACGAGGGCTGCGATCGGGATGATGATGGATAGGGTGATGTTGAGTAATAACATTGAAAAATGTGGTTTTACTCGGGAACAGGAGGAAAAGAAAAAAGACTCTGTCTGCCCTTAGGGAAAAGAATAAACCCTGTTCGACACGCTTGTGGTCACCGCGATGCGCAAACGTCCACTGGCACCAAAGTGCTCCCCGAAGGGATGAGGCCTGTTTTTACAGTACACGAGTAAACCGGTTGAATTGTATTTAATGTTGAGTTTACCTGATGCGTTCGGACAGACAGAATCTAAATTTTCAAAGAACCACTATAATGGGTCGCTCAACAGGGCGTTCAGATCGTTGAGCTGTTGTTCCAGATGTTGATCACGGTAAGCAAGCTCCGATTCGTATTTTACGGTGGAGGTGGCGAACTGCAGGGCCGTCATCGACAGCAGGTCCTGGACGTCCTTGAAGGCGTAATGCTTCGAATAGGACTTTACCCGGTCGTTGATCAAGGCCGCGGCCTTCCTCACCTTTTCCTCGTCGGCACGGGCCACCGTCAACTTGTACGACCTGTCGGCAATGACAATATTGATGGTGATCTCTTCCATGGTGCTGGCGTTTTATTTGGCTTACTCCTTGGTGTTCAAAATCGAAACGCACTGATCAATCTCTTTCATCAACTCCTTGATGAGCTTTCTTGCTTCTATTATTCCTTCCTCGTTGTTACCGAGTGCGTTAGCAATTGTTGTTTTGTTTATATTATCGTGCAACTCCTGGTTGGTCCGGACCAATCGCTCGTGTTCTTCGCGAAACGCTTGGTTCTCGCTCGCCAGCCGTCTGTTTTCCTCGATGAGTTGGCGCTGTGCATCAAGGAGTTTCCTCACTTTGACCTCTATCTCGGACAATATGATGCTCAGGTCGGTCATCTCGTTCTCAGACTTCGAATTGTGCTACAAAAATAGCATTTTGTCGGGTCATGGCAATGTTTTTTTTCAAAAAAGTGCAAAAAGATGTATTTTTACGCCCCTAAAACGGAATACGCCATGAAAGTTTTTTATCCCATGATCCTTTCTCTTTTGACCTTGGCTACTGCCTGCTCCCCGAAAAAAACCACCCTTACCTTTTTGGAAACCACCGACACCCATGGTGCCTATCAGGAATGTGCCAACGACGCCGCGTTGATCCGGCAGATGAAAACCAAGCTGGGCGACCATCTGATCCTTCTGGACAATGGCGACAACCTGCAAGGCACGCCTTACCAATACGGTTCGAACCGCGATGCCTCGAATCCCAACCTGGTGTCGGCCTTCCTTAACTATTTCCCTTACGACGTGGTAGGGGTGGGCAATCACGATATTGAGGCGGGACGTGAGGTCTTCGACCGGGTGTTTTCCGAGATGCGGATGCCGGTGGTCTGCGCCAACGTCATCGATGAGGCCACAGGCGATCCCTTTTGGCAACCCTATACGGTCCTCGAACGCGACGGTTTCAAGATCGCCGTATTGGGACTGCTGACGCCCTATGTGGTGACCTGGGTGCCCGATCGGCTGCGGCCGGGCTTGCGCTTCGAGCAGGCGGAGGCCGCTGCGGCGCATTGGGTCAAGGTGATCCAGGAGAAGGAACACCCCGACCTGATGGTGGGACTCTTCCATTCGGGATGGGAACCTCAGGAGCAGAACCTTCCCGAAGACGCGCCCTTGGGTCGCGAGAACGCTACCAAATGGATCGTGCAGAACGTCCCTGGGTTCGACTTGGTTTTTTATGGGCATGACCATCGTGCCCGTGCCGAAAAGGTGTTGAACTGCAATGGCGACACCGTTTGTGTGCTCAACTCGGGCACCCGTGGCGCGAACCTGGCGCAGGCGGAGGTGACCCTCCAACGGAAGGGACGGCCTGAGATCACCATTGGCTTGGTTCCGACGGCCGAGCAGGAACCCGACCCTGGCTTCGAAGCCGTGCTCCAGCCCTATCTCGACCGTGCCGAGGCCTACCAAAACCAAGAAGTGGCCGTGCTTCCCGTCAAGATCTCGCCCGAGGCCGTGTTCCAGGGATCCTGCCTCTGGGTGGACGAGATCCATCGTTGCCAGCTCGACATCGTTGCCGGACTGGGCATGCCCGCCGACCTCTCGCTGGCCGCCCCGCTCAACCGTCGGTTCGAGTTGGAGCCGGGGATGCTGACGGTGGCCGATTTCTTCAAATGGTATCCCTTTGAGAACTCCTTGGCCGTGATGGAGATGACCGGGCGTGATGTGCAGGCCCATCTGGAGTATTCCTACGAGATCCGCAACACCATCTATAACTTCGACGGTGCCGCCGGCATCGACTATGTCATCCATGCCTCGAAGCCATACGGCGAGCGGGTCGTCATCAAGGGGATGTCCGACGGAAGGCCGTTCTCGCCCGATAGCACCTACCGGGTGGTGCTCAACTCGTACCGTTCCATGGGTGGCGGCAACCATTTCGTGAACGGATGCGGCTGGACGCAAGACGAGATCGCCTCGCACCGCATCTGGAACAGTGAGGAAGACCTCCGCTCCTTATTTATTGAATGGGCACGTGAAAAGGGAACCCTCGACGATACGCCGTTGGGGAATTGGTCCATAAAACAATAGAAAAGGATACCCCTACGGGGTGGTTTCAACAGCGCACCCCTATGGTGGGAGGTAAGCGGATGGTATTGGTTCCAGGGGTTTCCCGGAGGGTCAACCCCGTGGTTACCGACAGGATACCCCTACGGGGTGGTTTCAACAGCGCACCCCTACGGGGTGCTGGGTTTAAGGTTTCCAGTTTTTGATGTAGGACATGAACTCGTTCCGCACGCGGAGGTCCGACTTGAAGACCCCGGTGAGGTAGGTGGAGATCATGTAGCCCTCCTTGCGGGCGCCGCGGCTCTCCTTGCACATGTGGCGTCCCTTCATCATCAGGGCCATGCCCCGCGGCGGGTTCTCCTCGCCCAAGGCCTCGGTGAGCACTTCCACCACTTCCTGCACCAAGCGTTCCTGCACCTGCAGCTTCGAGGAGCAGTAGTCGATCACGCGGCCGATCTTGGAGAGCCCCAGGATGCGGCCCTTTTTGTTGGGGATGTAGGCGAACCAGTATTCCCCAAAGAAGGTGCGGCAGTGGTGCTCGCACACGGAGTAAAACGGTCCGTTGTCGATGACCATATTGTCGTAGATGATGCCGTCCTGGCCGTTGGGGAAGGTGGTGATGACGGGCATCTGTTCCGGGTCGTAGCCCCGGAACATCTCTTTGAACATCCGTAACATACGATCGGGGGTGGCCTGCAAACCGACACGGTCTGGGTCATCCCCGATGTATTCGATCAACTCACGGATGGCTTGTTTGGCCTGTTCTTCGGTGATCATTGCTTAGCGTTTCACGATAAATTTCTCGGTCTTCACCTTCTCGTTGTTGACGAAGAAGCTGCAGAAGTAGATGCCGTCCTGCAGGTCGTTCACGGTGAATTCGATCTTGCCTTGGGCACAGTCTGCCATCTGGTGCTTCACTTCCTGACCCAACAGGTTGTAAAGGACGGCCTTGATGGTGCCATGGCCGCCTTGCACATCGAAACGGACGGTGTTGACGGCGGGGTTGGGGTAGGCCTTGCCGAAGCTGGCGGGCGTCTCCACCACGTTTTCCGCATGGTAGGCAAACCAGACCTCGAGGGTGGCGCGGTCTTCGGGTTGTCCGGCGGGATAGGCGTGGTATTTGACCACCGAAGTGCCGGGGATCATGCCGGTTCCCTCAAAAGTGGGGTCGATCTGGTGGTGGAACGAAAGTTCGCCCGGATCCGAAACCGTCCCAGCGGGTACCAGGAGCGGCGGGTCGCTTACAAACACCATCGGCGTGTAGCAATTGCCCCAGCAGAAGGAGTTCTCCGTGCCTTCAACGAGGGAAACCTCCTCCTTCTCGACCACGACGTTGATGTCGTTGGCAGTGAGGTTCTTGATGCCGAGCTTTTCCATGGCGATCTCACCCCATTCGGTGGGGGCGTTGTCGCAGATGACGCGCAGGTTGTTGTCGTAGCCATGGAATGCGGCCTCCTCGTCATAGTAGCCGAATTGCAGCGATTGAGCGGAAAGGAATCCGAACAAGCCGCACAAAGCAATGGATAGTAAAGTTTTTTTGATCATAGTTATGTTATTTTTTTAAATTTGATACTTAAGGGTCTATAATAGACTGCAAAGATGCAAAAAATATTCCATATTCTGCTCGAAAATCTGCTATTTTTGCACAAAAAAGTTGCCATGCGTTTTTTCCATTTTGAAAAGCTCGATTCCACCAACGCCTATCTCCTCCGCTTTGAAGAGCAGGAACGGGTGGACACCGTGGTGTCGGCGTCGGAGCAGGTGGCCGGCAAGGGGATGGCGGACAACACGTGGGAGAGCGCTCCAGGGCAGAACCTCACCTTCAGCATGGGGGTCGACATGTCCTTCATGAAGGCCGCCGACCAGTTCACCCTTTCCCAAGCGGTTCCTTTGGCCTTGCTTGACGTGCTCGACACGGTGCTGCTCCGTGAGCCGTCGATGGCGATGCCCGATGCCCAGCTTTCGGTGAAATGGCCCAACGACCTTTACTACGGTGACCGGAAGCTTTGCGGCATCCTCATCAACAGCACGATTCATGGCGATGCCATGGGGGTGTCGGTGGTGGGCATCGGCCTCAATGTGAACCAGACGCAGTTTCGGGACTGGCCTTCCCATCCCATCTCCTTGAAGGAGATCCTGGGCCATGAGGTGGCACTGCAGCCGTTGCTGGAACGTTTGGTGAACGCGGTGCAACATCGGGTGGCGATGCTACGAATGGAAGAAGGAGCCGACCGTATAGGGTACGAATACCTGAACCGGCTGTACCGTTATCGGCAGTGGGCGCGCTATGAAGTAAAAGGTGAACCCGTTCGGATGTGCATCACGGGAATCGATCCCTTCGGCCGCCTCATGACGGTCGATGAGCATACGCGGGAAGGGGTTTACGACATCAAGGAAATCCGATTCCTTTAGTCTGCTGCCGTCTTTAATGCTGGTCCGACCACGCCTGCGGGTCTTTCCGCCATTCCAGCAGGGATTGCTGGTCTTCCTCGCTGATGTATTTTTCTTCGATGGCCTTGTAGATCAGCGTCTCGTAGTTGGTCAGCGTGTGCAGGGAACATTCCTTGGCTGCGAAGTTTTCCGTTGCGGTGGGCAGCTGGTAGGTGAAGATGGCCACCATGCCCTTGACGACGGCACCCGCCTCGCGGAGGGCATCCACCGCTAGCAGGCTCGACTTGCCGGTCGATACCAGGTCTTCGATGACGACGACCGACTGGCCGGGCTCAACGACGCCTTCAATCTGGTTCTGCATGCCATGCGACTTCTTCTCCGACCGAACGTAGACGAAAGGCAGGCCGAGTTCCTGGGCCACCAGGGCGCCTTGCGCGATGCCTCCCGTGGCCACGCCGGCAATCACGTCCGGCTTGCCGTAGTGTTGCAGCACTTTCTCGACGAACTGCTGGCGGATGAAGGTCCGTACCATGGGATAGGAGAGGGTCACCCGGTTGTCGCAATAGATGGGGCTGTGCAGTCCCGATGCCCAAGTGAAAGGCTGTTTGGGACTGAGTTTGACGGCCTTGATTTGCAAAAGATGCATCGCTAAATTCAATGCGGAATCTTCGTATTTCATAAAATGACTATTTTTGCCGTTGGAACGACGATTGTTATTCAGCTACAAATGTACAAGATTTTTTACGAACAGCAAGCACTGATTTTCCCGAATATCGGGGAAAAGGACCTGATGTTGGATGCAAGTGCCCAACAATTAGAGACATACGAAGTTGAAAAAATCCATCTTTTTCTTCGCCAGTGGCTTTCGCTCTCGCTCAAGGAAGATGTGGTCATCGACGGGGTGCGTCCCGAGGTGCTTTCCGCAGCGCTGTGCCGTACCTTTGTGATGGCGCCCGCCGCCGGAGGGGTCGTCGTTGCCGACGACCGTTTCGCCGCCATCGAGCGGCATGGCATCCCCGACCTGCCCAAGGGCCATGTCGAGGAGGGGGAGGGCTTCCCTGCGGCGGCGCTCCGCGAGGTGGAGGAGGAGACGGGCCTTCAGGGGTTGCACATCCTCCGCCCGTTGCCTTCTTCCTGGCATTGTTACCTATATGAAGACGAATGGCGTCTCAAACAGACGGCCTGGTTCCTGATGGAGGCTGCCGATACGGACCATGTGGCTCCCCAACGGGACGAAGACATCACCGAGGTGGTGTTCCTGGGGCCCGACGATCTCGATTGGTTCCTGCAGCATACCTACCGTTCCCTGGCAGATGCCTTGGGCGATTCCATCCGTGGAATCCTGAAAAAAGAAGCATGAATGGTGGCAGGTCTCATATTTAATCGTACTTTTGCGGGCTCAGGGCTCGCTTGACCAACACGTTTCCCTGAACCAAGTAAACATGAAAAGAATCGCTGTATTCCCTGGGTCGTTCGACCCCATCACCCTTGGCCATCGCTCCATCGTGCTGAGGGCCCTTCCCATGTTCGACGAGATCTATGTTGCCGTTGGCATCAACATGGAGAAACGCACCACCTTCGACTTGCAAGACCGTATCGACTGGTGCAAGGCCGTCTTTGCCGACTATCCCCAGGTGAAGGTGGAGAGCTACGAAGGGCTCACTGCCGACTTCTGCAAGAAGGTGGGCGCCAATGTCATCATCCGTGGCTTGCGTTGCGGCAGTGACTTCGAGTACGAGAACATGATCGGCCATGCCAACAAGCGGCTCCATCCCGAGCTGGAGACCATCTTCCTGCTCACCGAGAGCGAGTTGGTGGGCGTGAGCTCCAGCGTGGTGCGCGACATCTACAAGAACGGCGGCGACACCTCGAAATTCCTGCCTGCAGAGGTGATCTTGCCTGCGAAGAAGTGAGCCTGAAAGGCAATAATTGGGCAGTCGCTCCGTTTTGTCTTGCATGAAACGGTTTTTCCTGAAAGTCCTCGGACTGTTTTTCCTGCTCCTTCCCTTGTGCCTGCAAGGGGGTCCCGTCACCGTTACCGGCCGGGTCAACCGGGCGGAGGCCTTGGTGCGCCTCTTGGTCGTCGACGACCTGCTGACGATGCATGAGACGGAGGTGGCCCGGACCACGTCCGATGCCCAGGGCTTCTTCCTGCTGGAAGGTCCGGTGGACCAAGTGACACCCGCCTGTCTGGCGGTGGAGCTTGAGCGTGTCGACTGGGTGGTAACACCGGGTGCCTCCTACGAGGTGACGGTCACCCTCCCCGAGGTGGATCCTTCGAAATCGTATTTTGAACGTCCCTTGCCCACGTTGCGGATCAAGACTGCCAGCGATAACGGACTCTGCCGACAGCTCATCGTCTCCGACCAGATCACCAACAGCTATGTCTTGGACTATTTCGACGCCATCTACCGTCGCCGGCAATACCGCTATCTCGACTCCATCAAAGCGGCGATCCAAGCCAACCTCGGCGACGGAGTCCCCTATGTCCGCCAATACAACGAGTACCGAATTGCTTCGGTCCAGATGGCGGTGAACGCCGATGGGGGAAAAAAGGTCATCAACGAATACTTTGACGGAAAACCGGTGCTGTATCGGTGTCAGTCGTATATGGACCTCTTCAAGGATCTCTTCAAGAACAACACCTTGGATGATGGTTTCCTCCAGCGCAACCCCCGGCTGGCCGAGCTGATCAAACTCTATCGTCTGAGAAACTACTACAACGAGGAGCCTCGGGCCCGAAAGGCGGTGAGGGAACAGCTGCAACGCCTGCGTGCAAAGACCCAGTTCGCGGAGACCCGCCAGGGGGTGGACCATGTCTTGGCCGAGTTCGACCGTTTCGCCATGGGTGCCTCGGCGCCGGACTTTGCCTTGAAGGACGCCGCAGGTGCCACCATCAGGCTGTCCGACTTCAAGGACCGGATGGTGGTGCTGCAGTTTGTGGAAGGCGGCTCCGCTACGGTGGAGCACCAGTTTGAGACCTTGTCCGACCTCCACCGCCAGTGGCAGGACAGCGTGCAGCTCGTCACGGTGTGTACCAAGGACCAGATGGCTGCCTGCCGGAAACGCTTTGAGGAGCACCGCTACGACTGGCCGTTGTTGAACCTGGGCAACGACCTTCTGTTGCTCGAGCGCTACGAGGTGCGTACCTTCCCCGAGTATTTCATCATCCTGCCCGGTACCAAGATCGGCATGGCTCCCGCACCCTCGCCGGACCAGACCCTCGACAAGCATGTGACGCATTTGTACGGGAAATAAACCTGACTTTTTGGCGTATATTTCTGTTATTAACAGAAAATCCTTACCTTTGCACGAATTTTGCCCAAGGGCGTTTTTCTTTACTGTTAACTGCAAATTATTAACTTTTAACTGATACAATGGGATTTCTAAAGAAACTCTTCGGCGACAAGGCCACCCGCGATAACAAGGCCTTGCAGCCCATACTGCAAAAGACCCTCGCCGCCTACGACGAGATCGTGAAACTGGATATCGACGCCATCCGTCACAAGACGGTGGAATTTCAAGAATACATCAAGGAAAAGACCGCTGCCGAAGTGGCGGAAATCAGCGCGCTGAAGGCCCGTGTCGATGCCAACCCCGACATGGATCCCGACGAAAAGGAAAAGATCTATACCGAGGTGGACAAGATCGAGAAACGTGAGCTCGACAAGATCGAGGAGGCGTTGAACGAGATCCTTCCCCAGGCGTTTGCCGTGGTGAAGGCCGCTGCCAAGTACTTCTGCGAGCATGAGACCGTGGAGGTGAAGGCCACCGAGCTGGACCGTGAGCTGGCAGCCAAGTACGAGCACGTCACCATCGTGGGCGACAAGGCCTACTTCAAGAACAGCTGGATGGCGGGCGGCAACATGGTCACCTGGGACATGGTCCATTACGACTGCCAGATCATCGGCGGTATCGTGCTGCACCAAGGCAAGATCGCCGAGATGGCCACCGGTGAAGGCAAGACCCTCGTGGCCACTCTGCCGGTGTATCTGAATGCCCTGGCGGGCAAAGGCGTCCACGTGGTCACCGTCAACGACTACCTGGCCAAACGTGACTCCGAGTGGATGGGTGCCATGTACGAGTTCCTCGGACTCACCGTCGATTGCATCGACAAACACGAGCCCAACTCCGCTGAGCGCCGCCGCGCCTATAACTGCGACATCACCTACGGTACGAACAACGAATTCGGTTTCGACTACCTGCGTGACAACATGACAGGCAACCCCGAGGAGCTGGTGCAGCGCAAGCATCACTATGCCATCGTCGACGAGGTTGACTCCGTGTTGATCGACGATGCCCGTACGCCGTTGATCATCAGCGGTCCCACCCCGCGTGGCGACCTCCAGGAGTTCGACCAGCTGAAGCCCGATGTGGTCAAGCTGTACGATGCCCAAAAGCGCCTGGTCACCACCATCCTGGCCGAAGCCAAGTCGATCCTGACCAATCCGGCCTCCACCGAGGAGCAGAAGAATCATGGCGCCGACCTGCTGTTCCGCTCCTATCGTGGTCTGCCCAAGAACAACGCCTTGATCAAGTTCCTCAGCGAGGAGGGCATGAAGACCTTGCTCCAGAAGACCGAAGGCATCTATATGCAGAACCGGGGCGAGCGGATGCATGAAATCGACGATGACCTGTACTTCGTCATCGACGAGAAGCTGAACACCGTGGACCTGACGGAAAAGGGTATCGACGCCCTCTGCGCCGCATACAACAACCCCGACTTCTTCGTGATGCCCGATGTGGGTGCCGAGATTGCCGAGCTGGAGCAGCAAAACCTCTCCAACGACGAGAAGGTGCTTCGCAAGGCCGAGCTGATGCGCGACTTCTCCGAGAAGTCGGAGCGTCTGCACACCGTCCGCCAGCTGCTCAAGGCCTACACGTTGTTTGAGAAAGACAAGGACTACATCATCCAGGAAAACAAGGTCAAGATCGTCGATGAGCAGACCGGCCGTGTGATGGAAGGCCGCCGTTGGAGCGATGGCCTCCACCAGGCTGTGGAAGCCAAGGAAAACGTCAAGGTGGAAGCCGCCACGCAGACCTACGCCACCATCACCCTGCAGAACTACTTCCGTATGTACCACAAGCTGGCCGGTATGACCGGTACCGCTGAGACGGAGGCAGGCGAGTTCTGGGACATCTACAAGCTCGACGTGGTGGTCATCCCGACCAACCGTCCCATCGCCCGTATCGACCACGAAGACATGATCTACAAGACCAAGCGTGAGAAGTACAATGCCGTCATCGAGGAGATCCAGCAGCTGGTCAAGGAAGGCCGTCCGGTGCTGGTGGGTACCACCTCGGTGGAGATCTCCGAGTTGCTGAGCCGTATGCTGACCCGCAAGGGCATCCCGCATAATGTGTTGAACGCCAAGCTGCACTTCAAGGAGGCACAGATCGTCCGCGAGGCCGGTCAGGCGGGCACCGTCACCATCGCCACCAACATGGCAGGCCGTGGTACCGACATCAAGCTGGGACCCGGTGTCAAGGAAGCGGGTGGTTTGGCCATCATCGGCACCGAACGTCACGAGTCCCGTCGTGTGGACCGTCAGCTGCGTGGCCGTTCCGGTCGTCAAGGCGACCCGGGTAGCTCCCAGTTCTACGTCTCCCTCGAGGACGACCTGATGCGTATGTTCGGCTCCGAGCGTATCGCACCCCTCATGGACCGCATGGGCCTGAAGGAAGGCGAGGTGATCCAACATCCGATGATCACCAAGCAGATCGAGAAGGCACAGAAGAAGGTCGAAGAGAACCACTTCGGTGTCCGTAAGCACCTGCTCGAATACGACGACGTGATGAACTCGCAGCGTACCGTGATCTACAGCAAGCGCCACCACGCCCTGTTTGGCGAGCGTCTGTCCATCGACATCAACAACATGATGTACGACCTGGGCGAGAAGCTGCTCAACGATGCCCGCGACGTCAAGGACTACGAGGGTCTGAAGATGAACTTGTTGGCCACCATGGGTATCGATGTGCCTTTCGACGAGGAAACCTTCGACCGGGGCCGCACCGACGACCTGGCGCAGCAGATCTTCGACAGCGCGCTGGAGCACTACCGTGAGAAGTCGCGCATCATCGGCGAGAAGACCATGCCGGTCATCAAGAACGTGTATGAGCGGGAAACGCATTTCGAGAACATCGCCATCCCGATCACCGACGGTCGCCATGGCATGAACGTCATCGTCAACCTCAAGAAGGCCGTCGAGAACGGCGCCCGCGAGGTAAGTCTCTGCATCGAGAAGAGCATCACCCTGGGCCTCATCGACAACGCCTGGAAGGAACACCTCCGCGAACTGGACGACTTGAAGGAATCGGTGCAAAACGCCACCTACGAGCAGAAAGACCCGTTGGTCATCTACAAGCTCGAGTCGTTCAACCTGTTCAGCGCCATGATCGAGAAGATCAACGAGGAGGTCATCTCCTTCCTGATGCGGGCCGACATCCCCGTGCAGGACGCCGACAACGTCCGGGAGCACCGCGCCCGCGGCATCGACCGCTCCAAGATCCGGGAACAGCGCAACGACCTGCTCTCGCAGGCACACAGCAACACCCAGCAGCGTGAGATCACCCAGCCGATCCGTGTGGAGAAGAAGGTGGGACGCAACGATCCCTGCCCGTGTGGTTCAGGCAAGAAATACAAGAACTGTCACGGCAAGTTGGAGGGCGGCGCGGAATAAAGCCCTTTTTGATAGAGGTAACTAATGAAGGCGAGGTATGACTTCGCCTTCTTTGTTTCCGGCTCGGAGGGAAGTTCCGAGGGTTCCAGCAGGAAGTCATCTCGCATCTGATAGCAACGGGCCTCATCGGTCATGAGATCCCAGGTGATCACTTTGTCGTTCTCCATCCAGATATGGAGGTTGTCGTACGTGTTCATCGTGGCAAAGGGCCGGTAGTCGCTGGCATAGAGATTCCGGCCAATACAGGGGAAGCTGCCTTGGTATCCGATTTCCGACAGGAGGGTCGGCACGAAGTCCATTTGGGAGCATACGGCGTCGAAGACCGTGTCATGCCGGCTTCCGTTCAATAGCAAGGCGGGAATGTGAAACATCCTGAATTGATGGTCGGCTTGGGAGTACACCTCGCCGTGATCGGCGATGCGCAAGATCAGGGTGTTTTCGTAATCGGGCAAGGTCTTCATCTTGTCCATGAAGGTGCCAAAGGCGTAATCGGCATAATAATAGGAAGCTTTCGAATCCTGGAAATCGAGCACTTCGGGATGGCTTTCGGCGTAATAGGGTGGGATGTCGAAAGGCAAATGGTTGCTCATGGTCAGGATCACCGTGAGGTGGGGCTTCGTGGCTTCGCTGATCTTCTGGAAGGCGAAGTCGAAGAGGTCCTCGTCGCAGACGCCCCAGTCGTTCTTGAATCGCCAAGTGTCGAAATCGTCCACGCCATGGATGTGCTCGAAATTGCCTTGGCGCAGATAGTCGAGCATGTCGTCATAGTGCACATCGCCGCCGTGGATGAAACGGGTCTCGTATCCTTCGGGTCGAAGGGCGTCGGCGATGGTGAAAAGGGCGTTGGTTCCCCTGCGGCGGATCAGCGAGCTTCCGATCACCGAAGGAAAGCCCGACAGCACCGACACCAGTCCGTGCTGGGTGCGTGGCCCGTTGGAGAAGCAGTGGGTGAACAACACGCCTTCCTTGCAGAGCGTATCAAAATAAGGTGAATAGGACCGCTCGTCCTGACCGATGACACCGGTCAAGGTGGCGCTGAAGCTTTCGCAGATGACGATGACGACGTTTTTGGGTGCCGCATGCCCGCTGGGTTGCTTGAACTTGCGCAAGGTGGGCATGATGGAAGGCACAGGCGTTTCCTCGGAGGAACGTAGGAAAGCCAGGTTGTTTTCCATGTCGTGGAGGACCGCATGTTCGTCAAAAGGAAACAGGTCGTCATGGTAATTCCGCATGACGCTGTACGACTTGGCCAAGGTATAGGCGCCGTTGCTGGCCGCCTGGTTCAGCATCTCGTTCGAAGAGAAGGTGGTGAGTCTCCAAAAGGGTGGGCCGTAATACAGGAACGACAAGGCGGCAAACGTCAAGAGGACGGCCGGGACCGTGGTCCATCGTTGCCGCATCGGGGCGTCCTTGAACAGACGTTCGACAAGCAACCACATCGCAACCATGGCGGTGAGAAGGCCGAGCAGGATCCAAAACAGGGGGAAACTGTTCCAAAGCATGCGGAAGTTTTCCCCCATGTTTTCAAAGAAATACCGAACCAAGTTGTAACTCAGCCGTGTGTTGTAATACTTGAAGTAATACAAATCCACCACGTTGATGGCCGATACAAACAACAATGCCAACGTCAGGCTGACGGTCAAGGTTTTCTTGCCTGTTTTCTCCCCAAGCAAGGAGGCCAGGGTTCCCAGCAGATAACAGCCGACGATGCAACAGGACATCACGCTCGAGTCCATGACGATGCCGATCCCCAAGGCTTTCAGCACCGCTCCCAACGAACATCCTGCCTGGTGATGGACACCAATGAAGACGATGCGCAGGAGGGTCAGGATGGACAGGCTGATGCCGTAAAAGCGCAGCAGTCGTTTGTAAAGTGTGGCTTTCATCGCTTTATTCAGCGAACAGCTTGATGATGTTCAGGATGACCTCCGCCGCTTTCTCCATGCTTTCGAGGGGCACGTATTCCAGTTTGCCGTGGAAGTTGTGTCCGCCGGCGAAGATGTTGGGGCAGGGCAGGCCCATGAACGACAGGTTGGCGCCGTCGGTGCCGCCGCGGATGGGTTGTACCTTGGGTTTCACGCCGGCCATCTCCATGGCTTTGATGGCTTTCTCCACGATGAAGAAGTGGGGTTCCACCTCCTGACGCATGTTGTAGTATTGGTGTTTGAGTTCCAACTTGACCACCTTGCCGTATTTCTGGTTGAGGAACTTGACGATGGCGGTCATCAGGGCCTTCTTTTCCTCGAACTTTTCGCGGTCGTGGTCACGGATGATGTAGTTCATCGTGGCCTCCTCGACGGTGCCGTTGAAGGCGGTGAGGTGGAAGAAGCCTTCGTAGTCTTGGGTGTAGCGGGGCTTCTGCTCCTCGGGCAACATGGCGTTGAGCTCCATGCCGATGAGCATGGCGTTCACCATCTTGTCCTTGCCATAGCCGGGATGGATGTTGCTGCCTTGGATGTGGATCTTGGCACCGGCAGCGTTGAAGTTCTCATACTCCAGTTCGCCGATCTCGCCACCGTCCATGGTGTAGGCGTATTGGGCGCCGAATTTCTTGACGTCGAACTTCGCCACGCCGCGGCCGATCTCTTCGTCGGGGGTGAAACCGATCTTGATGGCACCATGCTTGACTTCGGGATGGACCATCAGGTACTGGGCGGCCCACATGATCTCGGCTACGCCGGCCTTGTCGTCGGCGCCCAGCAGGGTGGTGCCGTCGGTGGTGATCATCGTCTGTCCCTTGTACTGCAGCATCTCGGGGAACTCGGAGGTGCGTAGCACGATGTTTTTCTTTTTGTTCAGCACGATGTCCTCGCCGTTCCATTTCTTGATGATCTGGGGCTTGATGTCCTTGCCGGAGGCGTCGGGGGCGGTGTCTACATGAGCGATGAAGCCGATGGTCGGGATCTTTTTGCGGGTGTTGGCCGGGATGGTGGCCATCACATAGCCGTATTCGTCCAGTTCGGCCTTGATGCCCATCTGTTCCAGTTCATCGCGGAGCATCCGCAGGAGGTCCAGCTCACGTTCGGCGCTGGGTTGTGTCTCTGAATTCTCATCCGATGTCGTCTCCACGGCGACATATCTCAGGAATTTGTCTAATAATTTTTCCATAGCGTATGTTGTTGTTCAGTTGTTGCGTTTTCAATGGTTTGTTCTTATCTCTTCTAAGGTCGGCGGCCCATACACCAGCGACTTGCACTCATAGACCAGGAGGTTCCGGACGACCTTTCCGTTGCGTTCGATGGGGATGACGCCTGCCAGCGCGATGTTCTTGAAGTTGACGTAGGCGTAGGCTTTCTCCGGGTCGATGAAATAATGGCTGTCGGCCAGGTACCAGTAGTCGGCCTTTTGGGTGAATCCGCCTCGTTCTTCGTTGATCCACTGATACTTGTGGATGCGCTCAAAGGGGCCGTATCCCAACACCTTCAGGCCGAGCGGGCGGGCGATGTAGTAGTCGATGCTGGCGGTGGGGAACCAGCTGTTGCCGATGATGGCGTCCCCTTCGTGCATCCGGCCTTCGGCGATCTCTTGGGCCCGGAAGGCGGCGAACTTCTCGCCGGCCTGGCGCCAGCCGTACAGGTCGAGGCTGATGTCGTCCTTGCCGATGTGCTGGGGTTCCTCATGGCGGTCAAGGGGGATGAATCCGGTCTTGATCTCCGCAACGCCTACCACCAAGATCAAGGCCAAAACGGCCAGCGAGGCGGTGATCCAACGTCGTTGCCGCTTGAGCGATCGCGTTGTCAGCCAGACGGCGCTGAGCAAGACCAACAGGTTGTAGGCCGGTCCCGACCAGTGAGGTAGGGTGGGGCGGGTGAGCGAGATGAGGAGGAACAGCCCGATCATGGGCAGGGCGGTGAGCAGCAACAGGCGTTGTGCCGGCCGTTCCAGGGGAAGCTTGCGCCGGAACGCCGCGATCGCGGCGAGGAGGGCAACCCCGACGTTGACGGGGTTGTTATAAAGCACTTCACCTCCCAGTTCCTTGAAGAAATTCCCCGGCGTCAGCGTCCCGAAGAAGCCGACCCGCTCGCCGTGGAAGCGGAAGCTGATGAAGTCGTTTTGGAGGTTCCACCATAGGATGGGCAGGCAGCAGAGGGCCGTCAAGAGGGTGGCCAGGTACAGGTAGGGATTCTTGAACTGTTTCCTATCGTGCAGCAGGAGATAGGCCAGGAAGCCCACCCAGAGGAAGGCACCGCTGTATTTGGAGAGGATGCTCAGGCCGATATAGAGGCCGGCCAGGAGCAGGTGCTTGGACGGTTTTCGCCAGTCCCTGTGACGTCGGGGTGCCGTTGCTGCCTGCGGCGAGGTTTCCCGAACGTAACGAAGCAGCCTCCGGAAGGCCAGCAGCCAGAAGAGGTTCAAGGGCGTGTCGGGCAGGATGAAGACGCCGGTGATGACGAAGGCATACACCGAGGCCGTGTAAAGCAGGGCGGCCAGCAGGCCGGTGCGTTCGTCCTTGAGCTCCAAGCCGATGCGATACACCAGCCAGGTGTTCAACGTCATGAAGACCAGCGACCCGAGCCGTAGGAAGAACTCGCTGTCGAACAGCAAGTTGAGGCTAAACAGCTGCATGACCCATCCCACCATGCCGGGATGGTCGTAATGGCTCCAGTCGGGAAACAGCGCATAGGTCCAATAATATGCCTCGTCGTTGCCCAACTCGATCCATCCGGCCAAGAGAGACCGGATCAACAGGCTGGCCAACAGCAGGATATGGATGGGTTTGAGGCGCATCAGCGGTCTTGTTTCAGGTTTTTGACCACCCTGGCGATACAAAGTGCCACCACTACCAGATAGACGAAGTAGAACAGGATGGTCTGGGACCAGTTGATCTCCGCCGTGCTGAGGTCTTGGGGCGTCGGCGTGTTGTGCCGGGTGATGGGGTTCAGGTAGAAGAAGGTGAGGTTGGGCAGGCGTAGCATCACGCGCACGTAGGTGTCGTCGGGTTGGATGACATAGCGCGCCTGCTGGAGCCGTTCCTCGTGTTGCAGCACCTTGCCGTCCTGTCCGATGAACTCGGCGATCTCGATGATGCGGGCATCGGTCTCCACCACCAAGGTGTCGCCGACCAGCTCGCAACGGGTCAGGTGCGGCAGTGCCTGCATGCGCTCCACCTTCAGCTCGAATGGCTTGTCGTAGTAGATGTGGAAGTCCACGGTGTAGGCGCAGCCGCGATCCAGGGCGTCATAAACGCTGTCGGCCGCCATGCTGGCGGTGTTGATCATGGTGAAAAAGCGTCCTACTTCGTTGGGATTCAATACCTTATGCGTGTCATCGTCGCCGATGCCGTAGACCCGGTGGCCGGTGGAGAGGGCGACGTCCCAGTAGTCGTAGGCGGTGCCGTAGGGGTTGCCGATCTCCAACAGACGGTAGCCGCTGAGATAGCGCATGTCGCTCAGCTTGTATCCCGTGGTAAAAGGTGCGTGTGCGGGCACGGCGAAGCGGCTGTGTTGTTGCAATACATTCAACATGTGTTGTTTCATGTCGAGACTCTGCATGAAGGGATAGTCCATCCACACCACGTTTTCGGCGCCGATGCAGAGTTGGTGGGTCTTGCGGAAAAAGCCATAGCCGTGCTCGTAGGCGGGGAGGTAGTCGGGCCGGTCGTTCCCGTGGGTGTTGATGTGCATGTAATCGGAGATGCCGTAATGGTCATACCCGAGGGTCTGGTAGATGCTGTCGATGTCCTGTTCCTTGCTCAACCGACCGTTGGTGAGGCCCAGATGCTTGCGCGAATGGCAATGGAAGTTGTATTGTTTCCACTGGTCGGGATCCATGTTCTGATAAGGATTGTAAAAATATTCGCCACGGAAGGGGCGTCCTTCACGGAACTGGTAGCGCGGCGTGATCAGATAGACAAAGAGCCAATAGCAGACCAGCAGCCCGATCAGTAGCGTAAGTACGATGAGCAGCCAGCGCAGGCCCCGGTTTTTGATACGTTTGTACATCAACTAAAATATTTGCAAATGTAATTCTTTCTTTTTGATTGCCAGTTCACGATTTATAGTTATTTTTGCACACTATTTAAAATTATTCTTAATTGTAAGGAAAAATGGATTCCAATCCAAAGGAAAATATTATCAATGAGGTCACTAGCAAGGATTACGAGTTTGGTTTCGTGACCGATATTGAGACCGATTTTGTACCGAAAGGCTTGAACGAGGACATCATCCGCCTGATCTCCGCCAAAAAAGAGGAGCCGGAGTGGCTGCTGGAGTTCCGTTTAAAGGCGTTTCGCCATTGGCAGACCCTGAAACAGCCCAACTGGGGCCACCTCGATCTTCCGGAGATCGACTATCAGGATATCATCTATTATGCCGCACCCAGGAAGCGTCAGGAGAAACAGAGCCTCGACGAAGTGGATCCCGAGTTGTTGGCCACTTTCGACAAGCTGGGCATTTCGCTCGACGAGCAAAAAAAGCTCTCGGGCGTGGCCGTCGATGCCGTCATGGACTCCACCTCGGTGAAGACGACTTTTCAGGAGACGCTCTCCAAGCACGGGGTTATCTTCATGTCGTTCAGCGAAGCGGTGAAGCAGCATCCCGACCTGGTCAGGAAATACCTCGGCAAGGTGGTGCCCTACACCGACAACTTCTTCGCCGCCCTGAACTCCGCCGTGTTCAGCGACGGTTCGTTCTGCTACATCCCCAAGGGCGTGCACTGCCCGCTGGAGCTTTCCACCTATTTCCGCATCAACGCAGCCAACACAGGTCAGTTTGAGCGTACGCTCATCGTGGCCGACGAAGGGGCCTACGTGAGCTATATGGAAGGCTGTACCGCCCCGATGCGCGACGAGAACCAGCTTCATGCCGCCATCGTGGAGATCATCGCCGAGACCGACGCCGAGGTGAAATATTCCACGGTGCAGAACTGGTATCCGGGCGACAAGGAAGGACGTGGCGGCGTGTATAACCTCGTTACCAAGCGCGGCCTCTGTCGTGGCGACCGTTCCAAGATCTCGTGGACGCAGGTCGAGACGGGCTCGGCCATCACCTGGAAATACCCGGGTTGTGTGCTGATGGGTGACCACTCCGTGGGCGAGTTCTACTCTGTGGCGGTCACCAACAATTACCAGCAGGCCGATACGGGCACCAAGATGATCCATCTGGGTCGGAACACCCGCAGCACCATCATCTCGAAGGGCATCTCGGCCGGTCACAGCCAAAACAGCTACCGTGGCTTGGTGCGGGTGGCCCCGAAAGCAGCCAATTCCCGCAACTACTCGCAGTGCGACTCCCTGCTGATGGGCGACCAATGCGGTGCGCACACCTGGCCTTACGTCCAATGTGGCAACGAGTCGAGCATCCTCGAGCATGAGGCCACCACCTCGAAGATTTCAGAGGACCAGCTCTTTTATTGCCAGCAGCGTGGCATCCCCACCGAGAAGGCCATCGGCCTCATCGTCAACGGCTATGCCAAGGACGTCTTGAACCGGCTTCCCATGGAGTTTGCCGTGGAAGCACAAAAACTGTTGTCGATCACCTTGGAAGGAAGCGTTGGATAGGAGAAAGAGATAGGAGAAAGAGATAGGAGAAAGAGATAGGAGGTGAGAAGGGACCTCGTGGTAGGCGAACCCCGTAGGGGTTCAAGCTCGGTAGCCCAGGGCTGCGCAAAGCGCTACCCTGGGTGACAAGAAACGGTTAATGAAAAAGCAAACAAGAAGAAACAAAAACATATAACAAGATGTTATTGAATATCAAGAACCTCCATGTCTCCATCGGAGGAAAAGAAATCCTGAAAGGCCTCAATCTAGGCGTCAACGAAGGTGAGATCCATGCCATCATGGGCCCCAACGGAACGGGCAAGAGTACCCTGGCGGCCGCCATCACCGGCCGAGAGGGCTATGAAATCACCGAAGGCGAGATCTGGTACAAGGGCAAGAACATCGTGGGCATGTCGCCCGAGGACCGCGCCAACGAGGGTATCTTCCTCAGCTTCCAATATCCTGTGGAGATCCCCGGCGTGAGCATCCAGAACTTCATGCGTACCGCTGTCAACTCCAAACGGGAGTATCAAGGCCTTCCCGCCCTCACCACCCTCGAATTCATGAAGAAGATGAAGGAGAAGCAGGCCATGGTCGAGATCACGGAGAAGTTGCAGAACCGCTTTGTCAACGTAGGCTATTCCGGCGGCGAGAAAAAGAAGAACGAGATCTTCCAGATGGCCATGTTGGAGCCCAGCCTCGCCATCCTCGACGAGACCGACTCGGGCCTGGACATCGACGCCCTGCGCATCGTGGCCAATGGTGTCAACCAGCTGCACAGCAAAGACAACGCTTTCGTGGTGATCACACACTACCAGCGGCTGTTGGACTACATCGTGCCGGATTTCGTGCATGTGATGTACGACGGACGCATCGTCAAGTCG
Source organism: Bacteroidales bacterium (assembly GCA_016291135.1). Taxonomy (GTDB): domain Bacteria; phylum Bacteroidota; class Bacteroidia; order Bacteroidales; family F082; genus Limimorpha. The sequence goes on along the minus strand of JAEFAE010000001.1, from coordinate 47,519 downwards.
GGCGGCAAGCACCTCGCCATCGAGTTGGAGGAAAAGGGTTACGAATGGATCAAGGAGATGAACCTGTAATCGGCATGGCGATGGATTATCTAGAGAACAATATCGTAGTCGAAAGCGGACAACAGCGTCAGATCGTCGTGTTGGACGACACGGAACACCTTCAGGCCAACGAGGAGCATTGCGACATCGTGGTCAAGGAGAACGGTTTCCTGGAATTGTATCGCATCCAGAACCTCGACGACACCACGCCGCTTAAGACCCATATCCACATCCGTCAGGAGCGCGACAGCCGGGTGCATTTTGTGGTGATCTCGTTCAATGCCGGCGACCTCTGCAACCACATTGAAGTCGACATCGACGGCGAAGGCAGTGACACCCAGGTGTATGGCCTCTATCTGGTGGACAAGAAGCAGCATGTGGAGAACTTCCTGAAGATCAACCACAACGTTCCACATTGCACCAGCGACACCCGTTTCAAGGGCATCATGGACGATGAGGCCTCGGCGGTGTTCAATGGCCATGTGTATGTGGCTCCGGGTGCCCAGAAGACCGATGCCCAGCAGAACAACGCCAACATCATCCTTACCCCGACTGCCCGGATCGACACCAAGCCGTTCCTGGAGATCTATGCCGACGACGTGAAGTGCTCCCATGGCACCTCCACCGGGCAACTCGACCAGGAAGCGATGTTTTACATGCGGCAGCGCGGCATCAGCAAAGCCAACGCCCGTATGCTGCTGATGTATGCCTTTGCGGCGGAGATCAGCAACCACATCCAGATCGACGACATCAAGGACACGATCGACGACATGATCAAACGCCGGCTGCGGGGCGAGCTCTCGAGCTGCGATCACTGCGTGCTGCATTGTAAAAATCCTAGAATGTAATGAATATCAACGAAATACGTAGTCAGTTTCCCGTCTTGGACCAGCAGGTCTATGGCAAGCCTTTGGTGTATCTCGACAATGCGGCGACAACCCAGAAGCCTTTGTGTGTCATCGATCGGGAACGCGACTACTACCTGCACGAGAACTGCAACATCCATCGTGGGGTGCATTACCTCAGCCAGCAAGCCACCGAGGCGTACGAGCATGCCCGCCAGACGGTGGCGCGCTTTGTCAACGCCCCTGAGGCCCATGAGATCGTCTTCACCCGCGGCACCACCGAGTCGTTGAACCTGTTGGCGACTTCGTTGGGGCGGATGATTGTGGAATCGGAAACCGGGAAAGGGGGACCGCACTGCGTTCCGCTTACTGTGCTAGTCACCGCCATGGAGCACCATTCCAACCTGGTGCCTTGGCAGCAGCTGGTACAGCAACAGGGGGGCAAGCTCTTGGTGGCGCCCATGGACGACGACGGCGTACTCGACCTCCAAGCCTATGAGGAACGCTTGAAACAAGGCCCTCAGATCGTGGCCATGGCCCATGTGTCGAACACCCTGGGCACGGTGAATCCCATCAAGGAGATGATCCGTCTGGCGCATCAATATGGCGCGCTGACGGTGGTGGACGGTGCCCAGTCGATGGCACACCTGCCCATCGACGTGCAGGACCTGGACTGCGATTTCTTTGTGTTCTCGGGGCATAAGATGTATGCACCGATGGGTATCGGCGGCCTCTATGGCAAGACGAAGTGGCTGGAGCAGATGCCACCCTATCAGTTCGGAGGCGAGATGGTGGACACCGTAAGCTTTGAGCGGACCACCTTCAACAAGCTGCCGTTTAAGTTCGAGGCGGGGACGCCCAACGTGGGTGCGGCCTTGGGTCTGGAGACGGCCATCGGGTTTATCGAAGGCCTGGACCGCAGTGCCGTTGCAGCCCACGAAGCATTGCTGGTGAATGCCACCCTGGAACGGCTCGCTGCCATCGAGGGCATGCGTTTCATCGGACAGGCTCCGGAGCGGAGCGGCCTGGTGAGTTTTGTCATCGACGGCATCCATCCCTACGATCTTGGCACCATTATTGACAAGATGGGCGTGGCCGTTCGGACCGGCCATCATTGTGCCGAGCCGGTGATGACCCGTTTTGGCATCCCGGGGACGGTGCGGGCCTCGTTTGCGGTGTACAACACCTTGGAGGAGATCGATGTTTTCGTGAAGGCCGTGTCACGGGCCGCGATGATGTTGCGGTGAGCGCAACGGGTGAAACGTTACCCTGGGATGAAAAAGACGATTACGAAACTGAAAAACAATATATTAAAATGACCATAAAAGAGATACAGGACCAGATTGTTGAGGATTTCTCGATGTTTGACGATTGGATGGACCGTTATGCCATGCTGATCGAGATGGGGAAGGAATGTCCCTTGATCGACGAACAGTATCGCAACGACCAATACCTGATCAACGGTTGCCAGTCGCGGGTGTGGCTGCATGCCGAACTCAAGGACGGCAAGGTGTATTACACCGCCGACAGCGACGCCGTCATCACCAAGGGCATCATCAACCTGCTGATCAAGGTGTTCTCCGGCCAGGCGCCTGCTGACATTTTGGCGGCCGACTTGTCGTTCTTGGACGAAATCGGTTTGAAGGAGCACCTGAGTCCGACCCGTTCCAATGGATTGCTATCGATGGTGAAGCAGATGCTGTTGTATGCCGAGGCTTTCCAAATCGCCTCGTAACGTTGGTCATCCCATAAAAACGAAAAACCATGGAAAACGACGAAATCAACCAACTGAAAGAGACCATCATCAGCGTCTTGAAGACCATCTACGACCCGGAGATTCCGATCGACATCTGGACCTTGCACTTGATCTATGGCCTGGAGGTGGATGCCGAGGGCAATGTCAAGATCGTGATGACCGTGACGGCGCCCAACTGCCCGGTAGCCGAGGTGTTGCCCGGTGAGGTGCAGCAACGGGTGCAGGCCGTGATGGGTGTAAAAAAAGTCGAGGTCGAACTGACGTTCGACCCCGTATGGGATATCAGCATGTTGTCTGACGAAGCCAAGGCCGAACTCGGCCTTGACGGGGATTATGGCAGCTTCTCCGCCACCGATTTCCTGTATTAAGCCTCCAGCAAGTCTTTCGCCATCCCTAGGAACATCAATGCCACCGCATTGAAATCCATGTTCAAATCCTTACTAAGGCCAACGCGGTCCTTGAAGATGGCCACGTTGTACCACTGCAGGCATTGGAAGGCCCGGTGGAAACTGAGGCGTTCCAACTCGTCTTTCGTGGGTTTGTGCCCCACATAGCACTCCAGCAGCGATAGTGCCTTGTCGAAGCCGACGTTACCGTAGCAGGCGATGTCGTAGAAGGGGTCGTTCATGCCGGCGAACTCCCAGTCGAGCACATAGAGCTTGTCGCCGCTGATGACGAGGTTGGTGGGCTGGTAGTCGCAATGGCAGGGCACCATGGGGATCTCCTTGTATTTCTCACGGAGCGCCTCCAATTGGGCGCGGAGGTCGAGGTATTCCTGAGGATGGGTGAACCCGGTTTCCCTGCAGTAGCGCTCGTCGTCGTCGAGGCGTCCAAAGGCGTTGTAGGGCTTGAACTTCAGGTCGCTGCCGTGGATCTTTTTCAGGGCATTCACCGAAAGCTCGTTGTAGGAGACCACGTCGGTCGTGCTCATGATGGTCCCTTCCACGTATTCTGCCAGTTTCTCTCCTGAGAGGATCTCCACGTAGGTGGTGACATTGTTGATCCCGAGCCGATCCACTTCCTGGATGTTATGCCATTCGTCCACGCGGTCCACAAACTTCTCGGCGAACTTCCCGGGAACGCGATAGGTAAATTTCTTGTTTTGAGATTCAACGACGTAGGTGTAGTTGCTCATGCCCCCCTCGAGGCGCATGACGATGCGAGTGTCTTGAGTGTGCAGCAAGGCGTTCACCCTTGCCACGATATAGTCTTCAATGTTCATAATTGAATAAGTGTTTTGAGTCGGCAAAAATACGATTAAAAAGTATATCCAAAAGAGAAATAGGCATTGAATTTATGGGTGAGGCTTTCCCATTGTCCGGTAAGCGAAATGGGCCCCAACGGACTGTTGTAGGAATACTTCAGGCCCGCACCGTGCGTATAGTAGTTGAATGTCGAGTATTTCTCATACAACACGTTGTACATCGCCGTGAGATAATGCTTTTTGTAGAAGTTGTACCTGATGTCGCAACGAAGGATGCCCATCACAGGGGCGCCGTCTTGCGTGTAGTTGATGCCGATGAAGGGAAGTTGGTGCTCGTAATGGCGCCCGGCCACCTCGCCACCGTAGAAATTGGTCAGGTTATAGTATTGGGGGGAGCCGAAAAAGTATCTTCCATAGGCCTGGGGGATGAAGGTGACGCGTCCGCCCCCGGGAGTAAGATAGCTTTGGAGGGCCAGACTGGCGTTTTGGCTGTTGTTTTCACGGGAGTTGATGTCCAGCATCCATTCCCCTCTCACTTTGCCGTAGAAGCCTCGTTTGGCGAAATAGGCGTCATCCAGGTTGTCGAACTGGTATTCAATGAAGGGGACGAACTGCGTGTTGTCTGCCAGGTACACTTCGAAGTCGTCTCCCGCGATGCCCAGTTTGTCGTAGGTGGTAGAAACGAGATAGGCACCCAGGGAGGCGTTCATGTTGAGCATGTGGTACTGCGAGATGGAGGCTCCGATCCGCTGCTGGTAATGGTGGAAGTTGATGAAATCGACATAGTTGTACCGGTCTTTGTAGTGTTCGTTCCGCAAGTCGTAAAAGATATTGAAGTTGGCCAGGTTGTGACGGGAGTAGGTGTATCTGGCGCTGATGCGAGGGTTGTAGCTGAGTTTGGCGGTCAGGCTGAGTTTATGGCCGTCGAAGGCCTTCTCGTTGAGGCCCAGGGTGAACAGCAGGGCCGCCCCTTCCTCGGTGTCGTATCGGGCTCCGAACCCGATCACGTTGGGCGAGGCGGGAATCATATTGATGTTCAAGGCATAGGCCGTATCGGACTCGATGAGGTTGTAGGTGATGTCGTCGAAACAGCCGGTGCCACGGAAGACGTTGATCCCTTTCTCGATTTCCTCTTTCGAATACTTGCCGCCGGGTTTCAGTCCACTTTTGCGAACCATCCATCGGTTGTATTTGGCGTCGACGCCATGGATGTTGATGCCGTTGATGCACACGGGATACTCCATCAAGTTGAGCGACCTTGGGGCATGGAGTTCCTTGCTGACAGAATGTCCGGCCGCCTTGTCGACCGCCTGCTTAACGTCCATCAATCGCTGCTGGTTTTCCTGTGCTTTGGCGTAGCCTCTGTTTACAAGGGTTTCGATGGCGTCGGGGGTGAAGCTGAGCATGCCGTAGCCCGAGCAGTCGGGGACGATATGGATGTCGCACAAGCCCCTGTTGGTTTTCCGTTTGGCGTTGGTGACGTTGGTAAGGAGCCTTGCCATCACCTGAGGGAGTGACTTGAGCATTTCCGGGGTCCAGGTCTTCTCTGAGGTGACCTCCACGCCGATGATGATATCGGCGCCCATCTCGCGAAGCACGTCGGCGGGGAAGTTGTTCACCAGGCCGCCGTCCACCATGACCTGATTCCCGATGATCACCGGCGAGAACACGCCCGGGATGGCCATGCTGGCCCGCATCGCCTGAGGCACGACGCCCGATCGCATCACCACTTCTTCTCCCGAAATGAGGTCGGTGGCCACGCAGGCGAAGGGGATGGGCATCTTGTTGAAGTCCATCTCTTCCTGATAGCCGACACACAGGTCGTTGAACAGGTTGATGAGGCCGCTGTTGTTGACGTAGGCGCCCGGTAGGCTGCTGGCGAGCGTTGCGTTGGGGTCGCTCTTGCCGAGGCTCTCCAGGCTGAAGGGGATGGTCAGCAGGGTGGTGCTGCTGCGCAAACGGCTTTCTTGCGTCATGGTGGTACGGTCGATCTTGTTGCCGATGTACTCGTTCCATGGGATGCTGGAGATCAGTTGCGTCATCTCGTCGGGATCATAGCCCATGGCGTACAGGCCACCGATGATGGAGCCCATGCTGGTGCCTGCCACGTAGTCGACGGGGATGCCCAGCTCCTCGAGGTATTTCAATACGCCGATGTGGGCGGCGCCTCGGGCGCCGCCTCCGCCCAACACCACGCCCACTTTGGGCCGTGATGCGCTGTTGTCATTGCTTGGTTGTGCCTGCAGGCCTAGGGTAAGCAGGAGGCAGAGGATAAAGAGAATGGTGTGTTTCATGGAAATACTGTTTGATGCACAAAAGTACGATTATTCTAAATTCTTCATTTGTTATTCTAAATATTTTCTTACTTTTGCAGCGCATTTGGGGATTTAGCTCATCTGGTAGAGCGTCAGGTTCGCAATCTGAAGGTGGCCGGTTCGAGTCCGGTAATCTCCACAAAACAACAAGAAAACCCGCTGGATGTCCAGCGGGTTTTCTGTTTCATATCAATGTCCCTGCAAATCGAATCAGTCAATGACGATTTTCTGTGTCTTGACGTTCTCGCCGTTGCTGAGGCGGAGGACATACACGCCGCTGGTGAGGAAGTCAGAGGACAGGATCCGGGAGTCGGCATGGACTTCACGGCAAACGAGGATGTGACCTAACATGTCGATCACTGAATTCCGAGCCGCGGAGTTACAAAAAAAGTGAGAACGGCTTTTCAGTCGTTCTCACTTTTTTGTCAATGATAATGGATGAGGTAGAGACGGGGACGCGCCCCGTCTCTACGTTTCATCTAGGATCATTTAACCAGGGTCACGCGCTTGACGCTGACACCGTTCTCGTGAGCAATACGGACCAGGTAGAGACCAGCGTTGTACTGGTTCAGGCTCAGTTCGTAATTGTCACCACTGATGTTGGCATCATAGAGGACCTGGCCAAGGGCGCTCATCACAGTGATGTGAGTCATGCCGGAGGCTTCGATCTTCACGGTACCCGTGGTCGGGTTCGGATACAGCTTCGTGCTGTTGCCAAGCTCGTTGACGTCGGTGACGTTCACCTCGACATAGTCTTGAGTGAGGTCAGGCGTCAGGGCATAGGCAGACTCGCAGTCGTCGTAGAGGGCGGTCACTTGGTACTCGTAGTTGCCGATGGCAACGTTGTCGAAGTAGTTGTAGCTGCCGCTGCCGTCGTTTTCGACGTTGGCGATGAGGTTACCATTGCGATACACATTGAAGCTGTTGGCGTCTCTGTTGCTCTTGCCGAAGTTGTATTGCGGCAGGACAACTTGTCCACCGACGCTGAGGTTGGTGCTGCCATTGGCAGTGCCATTGTTGACAGCGAGTTCCATCGGCTTGCTGCCATCAACAGCGTTGGTGACATAGCCGCGGATGATCCAAGCACCGATCGGCAAGCCAGCCGCGGTGAGGTCATACCAACCATCGTTGTTCTCGTTGAACCATCTTCCATCAGCATCACCCGTGCCAGTTTCAGTGTAGCCGGCAGGATAACGGAGGTGTCCAACGGTACCGTCGTTGTAGAGGGCAATCCAGAGGTTCTGGGTAGCATCGACAGCCACCGGGGTATCCAGGGTCACTTCGATCCACTGACCGTTGTCGGCAGCGTTGAAGTTGTAGTCCTGAGTGTAGACCAGGGTAGCAGGAGCGCTCTCACCACCTTCATAGATTCTGATGGTGTAGATGCCGTTTTGCGGGTTGCTACCGTCGTAGCCAACGAACGAGACCTTGGTCAGTGCGGTTCCGGCATAGGCAGCCAGATCGGCAGCGTGATACTTGTTGGCCCATTCGAATGACATGGCATCCGTGTTCTCACCCACGAAGTGACCCGTCACACCGTCGTCGTACATCAGCCATGCGCCGAAGTCGCCGTAGTTCCAGGTAATGAGGGCGCCAAAGTTGTTGGCAGCATTCCATTGGTAGACGCCAGCGAGGTTCTTCGGAGCCTTGCAAGGATCTTCTGCCACAGCGCAGGTCTGCGGGCAGGACATACGATAGTACATGTAGTCGGCTTGGTCGCCGTCGTACACGACGCGGAAGGTGTATTCTTCAGCGTTTTCAACAGCGAGGTCGGTGTAGGTCGTGGCAGGAGCCAGGACTTCAGCGATCCATTCACCGTCGCGGAAGATTTCAACACCGATCACGTCGGCAGCCGGAGTCGGCGGATCATCGGGATCAACCGGCGGGACATCGCCACCTTCGGCGTTGATGGTCACATCGTCGATCCAGATCTCGTACATGTCATAGTCGTTGTGACGGAAGGCGATCCACACGGTTTGGCCAGCGTAGGCGCTGAGGTCGACGGTGTGTTGACGCCAGTTCTCATAACGCGTGCCGTTGTGGCGGACAGCGGTCTTTTCGCCTGCTCCCTTGGCAGTGCCTTGCCACACCATGGTGAAGCTGCTAGCCGTCGGGGTGGCAGCGGTGGAGACGTAGACACCGAAGTTGTCAGGATAGCTGTCATTGGCATAGTCGGCCCAGAAGGTGATGTTCGAACCGTTTTGCAGGGCGAACATGGTGGGGCTGACGAGGTAGTTGTCGGCTTGGTAAGCACCGTCATAGTCGATGAAGGACTGTGAGATGGCGAAGCCATTCGAGCCATTGTGGCCGAGGCCCGTGTAGTCGTAACCGGACTGTGAAGTCGAGTTGCTGCTGTGGTACCAGTTGAGGCCATTGCCATCAGCGTCGATGGTGGTCCAGCCGCTCAGGCCAGATTCAAAGTCATAGCTGGTGGAACGGTTGCCCTTGCTGCCAGCAGTCAAGTTAACGTCGTCAATCCAGATCTCATACATGTCATAGTCGTTGTGACGGAAGGCGATCCACACGGTTTGGCCAGCGTAGGCGCTGAGGTCGACGGTGTGTTGACGCCAGTTCTCATAACGCGAGTTGCTGTGACGCAAGGCTGCCTTTTCGGTGTTGCCGCTCTTGGCGGTGCCTTCCCAAACCATCGTGAAGTCATTGGCGGTCGGGTTGGCAACGGTGGCGATGCATACGCCGAAGTGGTCAGGATAGCTGTCGTTGGCGTAGTCGGCCCAGAAGCTCAGGTGAGAACCGTTGGTGATGTCGTACATCTGAGGCGTGTAAATGTAGTTGTCGGCCTGGTAGGCGCCGTCATAGTCGATGAAGGACTGTGAGATGATGAAGCCATTCGAGCCATTGTGGCCGAGGCCCGTGTAGTCGTAACCGGATTGGGTAGTTGAGTTGCTGCTGTGATACCAGTTGAGGCCATTGCCGTCAGCATCGATGGTGAGCCAGCCGCTCAAACCGCTTTCGAAGTCGAATGAGAAGTTGTCGTCACCCGTCGGAGGCGTGGGAGGCGTCGGGCCGTCACCACCACCAGGAAGCACCCAGTTGAGGACGACATCTTCGCCGCTCCACTGAGCGGTAGGTTCGCTCGGCATACCAGCGTAGTTGTCGCAAGCAGTGTAGATCCAGTCGAAGCTGGCCCATTCGCTTTCGCCCGTGGTGTACACCTTCTGGACGGAGGTGGTGTAGGTTTCGCCTTCGATCAGGTTCTCAACATTGTGCTGGAAGAACGGGAGTTCCGTCGTGCCTTCCATGATGCCGTCGAGTTTCACGTTGTAGTATTCAACCTTGCGGTTGTTGGCAGGCAGCACCACATAACCGTTGTCAACGGTCACGACATCGGCGAGGTCTTTGGCACCGTCGGCCGGGATCGGGGCAAAGGTATTGGTGTAGACGTTCTTGTTACCATCGGTGATGGTGACGTTCGTAGCGTCGTTGGAGCCTTGCATGCTCAGAACGAATTCGTAGGTCTTGCCAGCCTCGAACACGTAGTCGTCTTGACGACCACCGACGTTGCCTTGAGAGGAAGCGATCCAGATACGGTCGCCAGGAGTCGGGTTGGTGATGCACCAGTCATAAACGCCGGCGGGGATGGTGATGGTCACCGTGTTGTTGACCACCATGTTCTGCGTGCTGCAGTTAGGATCGGCGTTCTCCGGGATTTTGTACTCAAACACGTCGTAGAGCGTGGGTGAGACAGAGCAGCCAGAGGTCAGTGCACCGGAGGTGGGGATTTCAACGCCAAAGGCGGTGGCATCGGCATCAAGCAGCATCTGGTAGCCAGAGCCGTCGCCCCAGTTGTCACCGTGGGTGAGTTTGACGGTCACAGCACCCGCCGGAGGATCGACGCTCGGGATTTCACCGAACATGGCCCAACCTGTGGTGGAGACGTAGAGGTCATCGATGTTGGCGATGATTTCGTTGAGGACGTAGCTCAGCGTGGTGGGTTCCCAAACCGTGGCCGTGGCGGTCAGCGGATCGAAGCCTTCCAGGTTGACGGTGACGTCGTAGGTGCCCTTGCGGAAGTCGGTCCAGGTGTAGGTACCGGTTTCGTCGAGGGTGGTGTTGTAAGCAAGTTCCAGACCGGGTTCGCTGGTGTTGGTCAGGGTGACCACGGCGCCCGTTGCAGGATCGTTGCTGTTGGTGCTGACGTTCACAACCACGTTGGTGGTCATGTTCTTGTCAATCTTGTTGGACCAGGTGATTTCAGATTCACCGTCACGGTTGCCAGCATAGTTGGCGCTGACACCCCACTGGTAGACACCAGCGGCGGCGCTGCCCCAGCTGTTGTCGTCATACTCTTCCTCAGCGACACCGGTAGCAAGCAGCTGCGGAGCCTGGTCGGTAGAGATGTTCTTGCGATACACGTTGTAGTTCGTGAAAGCACGCTCTCTGGGTTGGTCAATGGCGATGTCGTCAACCAACACACCCCACTCGTTGTAGGTGCCATAGTGGCGGATGGCGATGTAACCCGTTTGACCGGCATAGCTGCTCAGGTCAATCGTGTATTGATGCCAAGTGCCGATCTTAGCGGGATTTTCACGTGTGCCAGGAGTATATCCCTTGGCATCGACCTCGCTGGTCCAGATGGTGGTGAAGTCAGCAGGATTGGTGTTGCCCGTTGTGGAGATAGCCACGCCAAGTTGCTCCGGGAAGGAGTTGGTGTGGTTGGTAGCCCAGAAGCTAACGCTACCACCAAGTTCGACCTCAGGAGAAACCAGGTAGTTATCCGGCTCCAGTGCGCTCGTGCTGGCGGACCAGCTGAAGGAGTAGGCAGCGTCGGCGGAGTTGTAACCACCATCGTCAGGATAGGATTCGCTGACGAGGCCCCAGTTGTAACCGTCGCCATCGGCATCAATCATCGTCCAGTTAGAAGGAATGCCGCTCTCGAAGTTAACAAGGATCTGTCCTTCCGGAACCGGAGGAGCAGCATACCAGAAGTTGATGTAGTCGATGTAGAAGCAGTCGTCACCAGAGGACAATGAGACGTCTTTGGTGTAGCTCCACTTCAAGGTGTGCATACCAGCGCCGATGCCATACTCCTTGAACGTCCAGTCGCTCGTACCGGACATGGTGAGACGGGTAGCGCCATCGATGAAGAACTGACCCTTGTCGTAAGTGGCTTCAGAGGAGATCTTGCCGTAGAAGCTCATCAGACCATCTTGAGCGAACATCATCGTAATCTCGATGGAGGAGCTTCCATAGTCGATGCCCTCGCAGGAGCTCTTGATGCAGTAGGTGCCTTCGTACGGGTTGTTCGTGGTGAGCACCCAAGGATATTGCGTGTCATTGACCCAGTCGTAGGAAGTGAGGGTGCCAGACTCGAAGTCTTCGATCATATCCCAGCCCCAGTAAACGTGGACCTGGTCGTTGCTGATTTCTTCAGCAACCACTCTCGTGACGGGGGTGTATTCCTCGTTCAGGATGAAGTCATAGTTCGTGATAGCACCTTGGTATTCAACTTCGATACCGGTGTCGTCGCCAACAGTCTGGTAGCCTTCTTTCTCGGCCATACCGAACCAGTAGCCGACAAGGACATTGCCGCTGTAGGCACCGTTTTCGTCGGTGGTGAATTCAAAGTCAACCAGTTCATCGAATTCGTCGAAGCCGATGATGGTGACCGTGGCGCCGGCGATACCAGTGGTGCCGTCTTGTTCGTAGACGTGGCCGCTGACAGTGCCGTAGCCGCTAACCAACACGGTAACGGTGTTGCTATAGTTGGATTCGCCTTCGTCCCAGACAGCGGTGACGTTGAAGTCGTAGCCGTCCATGTTGTAGGTGAGGCCTTCAACCGTGTAGGTGTTCTCGGTGAGAGGTTCTTCATTGAGCTTCACACCATCCTGGTAGAAGTTGTAGCCACGGAGGGTACGGTCAGCCGGGGTGTCCCAAGTGAACACGGCGTCTTCGCCTTCGTAGAGTTCGTCGTCGGCAACTGCCAGGTTGAGAGGCATGTTGAGTTCGGTGGTGAAGATCCAGAGCGGTCCTTCGGTCACACCGGTGCTGTTGCGTTCGTTGATTCTCCAGAAGTACACCTTGTTGTGGAGCAGTTCGCCCGCATCGAAGGTGTTGCTCAGGTCGGAAGTCCAGTCGAGGACCACATCCTGCTGCGTGTAGGAGGTACCAAGGAGGATCTGGTATTCATGCGTGTACTGGCCGAGCTCATATTCGAAGGTCACAGGCGTTTCGATGCCGTTCGATTCGTGAGCAGGGTAGATCACTGTCGGAGGTTCCGGCAGCGGCATGTCTTCCATGTCGATGTTGATCGTGTAGCTGTCTTCGCTGGTGGAAGAAGCAACGATATAATAGGTGCCCGGATACAGGCCGTAGTCGACGAGCGGTTCGTCACCCATGGCGACACCCTCGGTCATACCGACAGTACCGTTCAGCTTGATGTTGGCACGTACTGAAGTATTTGACGTGGTATAGGTGTCCGTGTTCGGGTAGAACGGGGCGCTGTCCACATAGCGGTAAGCGACGGAAGTGAAACCGGATTCTTCGCAGCGCCAGTAGGTCGTGCTGTTATAAGCACCGGCGTTCATGACGATGGTGATTAGCACGTTGCTGGTACCGTCCCAAACAAAGTTGGCACCGTTGAACTGCAGTTTGTTCCAACCAACCTGCTGCGTGATGGTACCGTCAAACACCTGAGGCATACCGGCGACGCTCACCGAAGTGGTCGTCATCTCGTTCAGCGAGGTGTTGCCCATCCAAACCTGGAGGGTACGGGTGAAGAAGTTGGAGTTGGTGGGAGCGTACTCGAACTCGATGCTGGAGATCTTGCCAGCGCTCAAGCCTGCGGCCGTCAGCTCTTCGGCTTTGTAGAGGAGCTGGCAGATAGAATACTTATAGAAGGTGTGGAAAGGCTCATAACCGATATTTTCGGTGCCTTCGCCGATCTGGGCGGTGGCCAGGATTTCTTCGGCGGCACCCATGTAGTTGTTGTTGTGAGGACCACCAACACCCTTGAAGCCTTCTTCGTAGATGGCGATCTTAGGATCGGCACCGGTGACGGAAGCGTTCAGGATAACGTCGTGGTCGACAACGATCTTGTAAACACCATCATAACCGTCGGTGGTTTCACCAGGCAGCTGATAGTTGTTGTAGATCGTGCCTTCGGTAGCCTGCGTGTTGACATACGGGAAGGTGGTCACGTTGGTGGCAAGCTCCCAAACGTCAGGCTCAACAGGCGTATAGGCCGTGGCGACAACGTCTCTCAGATAAGCCTTGCGGTTTTGTACACCCTTCAGTGCCATCGTGGCCTGATAGAGGCCCGGGGTCACGTTCTTGTAGTTGGTGTTGAGACCCACCTGTGCAGCAGCGCCGGGAGCGATGGTGAACGGGAGGGTGATCGGATCCAAAACCATGAAGTTGTAGTTGGTCAACTCAATTTCAGTGACGTCGAAGTCGCTTTCGCTGATGTTGTTGACGTCGAAGAACTTGGAGTACATCCAGGCGTTGATCGGGCGGTAACCCATATCAAGGATGCCAGGTTGGATGGACAGGTTGTTGGCGTCAATGAAGTTAGCGTTGCAGAGGACGTCAAACTCCGGCATGTTGAATTTGTATTCACTGGTGAAGGGCACCACAATGCCGTTGTTGTCGAGTTGCGTAACGGTCACATAGTCGAGGAAGAAGTCCGGATCCGGGGTGGCGGTCAGGGTGATTTCCTCACCGGCGGGAGCATAGTGCTCACCGGTGGCGGACACTCTGGCGTTGTCAACCAACGTACCATTGGTGATACCCTCGTTGATGACGACCAGGAAGGTCGGCATCACCGTGATCGTGAAGGTGTAGCCTTCGCCTTCGCAAGTTTGCTCACCGCCATTGTAGGTCGGGACGACCGTAATGTTGGCGACTTGCTCGGTGCTGCAGGCAGCGGTCACGAAGCTCGGGATGTTACCGGTACCGGAGGCGGCGAGGCCGATGGCCGGGTTGTCGTTGGTCCAGTTGAAGACGACCTTCAGCTCATAGTCGTTGACGTTGGCACCGAAGAAGATGGCCTCGGTGGCTTCGCGGCTATAAACGGTCTGGTTTTCAACGGGAAGCATGACGGTGTTCGGATAGACCGTGATCGTGAATTCAACGGCTTCGCCTTCGCAGGTGAGCTCGCCAGCGGCATAGGTGGGGATCACGCTGATGTTGGCGACGAGCGGGTCAGCCGTTTCGTTGACGGCGGTGAAAGCGATTTCACCTTCGCCTTCGGCGGCAAGACCGATGGCCGGGTTGTCGTTGGTCCAAGCATAGGTCATTTCGCCATCGGTAACGGTGGTGGTGAATGCTACGTTGACGCTACCATCGTGGCAGACGGCGAGGTCAGCGACAGGATCCATGACGACCTGCGGGAGGACAGTGATCGTGAAGGTCTTGGGGGTGCCGAGGTGGGCAACGCCGTCAACGGTCAGGGTAGGCGTGACGGTGATGTTGGCCACGGCAGCGGCGTTGCCGGTGTTGACGGCAGTGAACTCAGCGATGTTGCCAGTGCCTTCGGCGGCGATGCCGATGGTCGGGTTGTCGTTGGTCCAAGCGAAGGAAGCTTCGCCGTCTTCGTTGCTCTCATCGAGGGTGAACTCGATGGCGGGCACGGTGGCGTTGTGGCAAGCAACCACATTTTCAGGCTGGTTCATGACAACATCCTTGATTTCAACGTTGCCATTGACGGTAGCGACGGTCAACTGGGTGCCGTCGGGGGTGCCGATGATCACGTTGCTGAAGGTCAGCGGGTTCATGCTGATGACGGGAGCGCAGACCACCTGGAAGGTGAAGATCGTGCCTTCGTTGCCAGCATAGTGGGCCAGACCCGTGTTGAAGGTCGTCACTTTGAGGACGCCATCGTGGAGGCTACCGGTGATGTTCCAACCTTCGCCTTCAGCGCGCTCGCTGTGGGTCAGGGAGCCTTCCACGAAGGTGAGGTTCTCGCCCAGGGTGATGTCCATCTGGGTGCCGGCCACGTAGTTGTCGTTGGCCAGCGCAACAGCGACGGTCACGGTTTCGTTGAAGTAGCCAATGTATTCGGCGGTGCTGACGGTGTTCTCGCCAGTCTGCTCGTAGACAGCGCTGACAGTCACATCGTAATCAGGCATCGCGAACTGGTAAGGAGCTTCACCGGTGATGGTGTGTTCCTCGCCGTTGGCTACCCAAGTGATGGTGCCCATGCCGAAGCCCGGATCGGGAGTCGGGAGCACGTTGATCATGTTCGGATAGAGGCCCTGGTCGGCAGGCTCGGTGGCCAGTTCGCCGTTCAGAGGATCGATCACGGTGATGTCGTGGAGGCTCAGCAGGAAGCTACCGGTAACGGTAACGGCTTCCTCGGGCATCGTGAAGGTGTAGGGTTCACCAGCCTCAACGTCGATGGCATTGCCATTCCAGGTGAGGGTTCCGAGACGATAGCCATATTCGGGGGTCACCGTGATGGTAACCACGTCATTGGCAGCGGCTTGAGCGGGGCCACTGAAGGCACCGTTCTCGACGGTCTCATAGGTGATGTTGAACTTCTCAGGTTGGTTTCTGAACATCAGACCGGCCATCTGGCAGCCATTGTTGGCCCAGAGGACGGAGCACGTTGCCGTGGTGGGATCCACTTGCATCAGGTTGGAACCTGCTGCAGAGGTCTGCCACCAGTACAACGTACCGTTGTCGCGGTCGAATGCCATGGTTTGCGCATACTGAGTCTTGTAAGGAACCGTACCGACGAGGGTGCTGTTCCAGGTGCTGGGGTTGATGCGGTACAGTTCAGCGTTGGTTTCGCTGAAGGTGTTGTTCACCGCATACATGAGTCCATCATTGTTGATGGCCAGCGCAACCCAGTTGTTGCTACCGGTCTGCATTTCGTTGATCACGGTGGCGGTACCATTGTCGAGGTTGATGGTGTAGAGGACGCCATACTTCAGACCGTACATGGTCTTGGTAGTGGGGTCGTAGGCCATCTCCGACATGGGCTCCACGTCGCTGGTAACGACGGTGAGCTCACCGGTCATCGGGTCAACCGTGCAGAACTGGCCGCTTATGCCGTCCGCCGTGGCGTAGGCATAAACGAAGTCTTTCGTTGAGTTGTAGGGCACCATCTCGGCAGCGGTAATTTTCATGCCGGTGTAGTGTTTCAACTCATTCAGCGATGAGGGGTTCTCGAGGTCGAATTTCACGAATGCGGCTTCAGGTCCATCAAAGATCTGAAATGCATAGGCGTAACCTTCTTCGAGTGCTTCCAACTCATCGGCTACGGGATTGTAAGCATCCCTCGTCTGCGCCATCATTGCAAATGGCATCAGACACAGAAGACTGATGATAAGAAAAACTCTTCTCATGATGATAAATAGTTAGTTAATAATAAGTTAATTGAATGTGTATTGTTGTTTTTCGCCTTTTTTCCTCTTTAAAACATACTTTTTAACTCGCAAATATAAAAAAATAAAATATTCAATGAGCGAAAAATGAAAAAAAAAGCGGCTCCAAATGCTGGAGCCGCTTTTTTTTACCCCTTCCCGAAGGGAAGTGGGGGTGCGTTTTTCGTTCGTCTTATCTCACGATGACGACGTTCTTGTTGGCCACACCGTTGTCCGTGTAGATGCGGAACATGTAGGTGCCGGCGCTCAGGGCGCTGACGTTCACCTCTTGGGTGTTGGCGCTCATGATGCGTTGTCCCATGACATTGTAGACTTCGATGAAGTTGATGCCTTCACCTTCAACCGTGACGGTGGTGGTGGCAGGCACCGGGTACACCTTGAAGTTGGCTTCGAGGCTGTTGACGCTCAGGGTTCCCTTTTCGGCGATGACCTTGCAGCCGGTCATGGTGGCGAGTGCCACGCTGTTGACTTGGGCGTCGCCGAGGTTGAGGACCGTGTAGAGGCCGGCCTCGTGGTCGCTGTTGAGGTTGAAGACGAGGAGGATGTACTCACCGTTGACCCAGTTGCCCATGGTGCTGAAGCCAGCCAGTTCGTTGCTGACGGGTTCGGCGCTCAGGTGGAACTGATAACCGGCCAGGGCGACGGGGGCTTCGATCATGAGTTGGCCGTCCACCACATCGTAAAGGGCGATCTCTTCGCCGCAGTTGGCCTTCATGCCGTGGATCAGGGCGTTGATGGCCATGGCGTCGCTGATGTCGATGACACCGTCTTCGTCCATGTCAGCCTGTTCGAAGTCGAACGGTTGCGGGTTCTTGCCGAGGATGTAGTTCAACACGGCCAGGACGTCGAGGATGTTGACCTCATCGTCGTTGTTGGCGTCGCCCAGTTCAGCGGTGGAGGTGAACACAGCACCGATAGTGACGTTGGCGGCGGGCATTTCGAAGCTCATGGCCTCGAGGTCGATCTCGGTCACGTCTTCAGGATCCGTGGTGTAGTAGTACAGGCTGGTAAGGGCATGGAGCACAGCCGGAGTGGCAGTGACGTTGATGGTCTCGCCGGCTTCAGCAGTGGCAGGAGCCGTGACGGTACCGCCAGTGACTTCGAGAACGGTGATGGTGTAGACTTCCGGTTCGGGCGTCTCTTCGGTGAACTCGGCGCCGATGGTGACATTGGCGGCGGGCATCACGAAGCTCATGTCCTCGAGGTCGATTTCGGTCGTTTCTTCTTCGTCAGTGGTGTAGTAGTACAGGCCAGTGAGGATGTAGCCTTCGTTCGGCGTAGCGGTGACATCGATGGTGACACCGGCTTCAGCGCTCTCGGGAGCGGTGACCGTACCATTTTCGTTCTCCAGAACGGTGATGGTGTAGACTTCCGGTTCAGGCGTCGTTTCCTTGAACATGGCGATCAGGTCTCTGTCGGCCTCGGCGGTGAAGGTGAGGATGGGGTTGCTGCCCACGAAGGTGGTGCCTTCCATCCACTTCCAGAACTCATAGCCTTCGGCGGCGGTGGCGTTCAAGGTGACGGTAGCACCTTCTTCGTATTCACCAGCGCCAGTGACGGTACCGGCATCTTCGGGATCGATGGTGACGGTGATCATGTAGGTCTCGGGTTCAACAGGAGTGCCTTCCTCGAAGTTGGCGACCAGGTCTCTGTCGACTTCGGCGGTGAAGGTGAGGGTGGCATCGGTGCCGACCTCAACATCGCCTTCTGTCCAGTTCACGAAGACATAGCCTTCAGCGGGGGTGGCGATCAGCGTGACCTCTTCGCCCACCTCATATTCGTCAGCGCCTTCGACGGTACCACCGATGGCCGGGTTGGCCGTGGCGTTGATGATGACGGTCTCCACCGGCATCTCGACCAGTTCGATGTCTTCGTTGTTGCGAGGATACATTTGTTTGGTGTCGTTGTGGATACCGATGAAACCGGTTACGTCACCCTCTTGGCCTTCTTCAACCGTGACGGTCAGGTTGTTGAAGCGGCTGTAGACGGTGTAGTTGGTTTCGTCCTGGGTGAAGGTCGTGGAACGGGCGGAGTTGCTGAACGTATAGTCTGCATCGAAGGTCACGCCTTCCATCTTGACCAGCATGGCATCGTAGTCGGCATAGTTGGCGACGACGTCGGCAGCGGTGACCACGGTGGGTTCGACGGGGGTGCCGGCGACACCTGCGGCCGGGTTGGTGGTAGGCACCAGTTCTTTCTGGCCGTTATAGACATTCATGGTACCTGTGATACCACCACTGATGACATCACCGTTTTCGTAGGTGTTGGTGATGACCGGGGTGCTGTTGTCATAGATCAACAGGGCAGCGGTTTCGTCTTGGACGTACATGTATCTACCGCTACGGAAGACGAAGGTGACATCGCCGGTGATGGAGGCGATTTCCGTGCTGGTGGCATCGTAGGCGGCCTTGAAGGCAGCGATGTTCGGATATTCAACGATTTCCGGGAAGGTGTAGGTTGCGGTGACCACGTTGCTGGGCTCGCCGCCTTCAACGATGGCGATGGCGCTCACTGTGGTGGTCTCGGTGATCTCGATAGCAGCCGTGTAGACGGTGGATTCAGCGGTAGGCGTACTGCCGTCGAGGGTGTAGTAAATCACAGCGCCTTCGGTGGGGCAGGTGATCTCGACCATGACGCTCGGATCAGTGATCGTGCCGGAATTAGGACTAATCACAGGATCCTGGGTGACCACGGGGCCTTCGCAGGAAGGATTCGAGTTGTAGGTGGCAGGTTCGCCTTCGATACCGACGGTCAGGGGATACAGACCTTCGGGAACTTCTTCATAATCAGCACCTGTACCATAATTACCAACGGTGCTAAGTTCTTTCTTCACGGTTTCAGAAGCGAGGACAACCACATCGTTCTCAGCCAGGCTGGTAACGGCAACACCATCTTTGAAGAGGGTGATGGCACCATAGTTGGCGCTCATTTGGCCGTTGTTGTTATAAAGGCTGGTGTGCTTGTATGCAGCAAATCTTTGGCCAGTGGTCTGGTTGTTCCAGGCGATCTCACGTTCCACCTCTTGAGTGATGGGTGAGATCTTGGCGATGTTGCCATTGAAAGTGACATTCCAGCAGGTATTGTCGCTGACCTGGTTAGCCAAAGACAGCGAGTTTCCGGAGCCCCAGTTCAGGTAGTTGTCGCCATTCTTGAAGGTATAGGTTTGCTCACCCATTGCATAGACCGCATAGAGGGTGATGTCAGCCTCGGGATGGTATTCACCGTTGAACAGCTCGGGAGCCGTGGTGGTCTCGGCGACCTCGGCGGCAGCCCAGCCAGCGAAGGTATAGCCGGCGGTGATGGCAGCGTCGCAAGGCGTGGCCGTGGGCAGGGTGACACCCGCGCCACCTTCGGCCTCGGTCAGTTCATCCACGGTGCAAGTACCGCTACCGGGGTTGAGGGTGACGGTGTGGGGCTCAACCACGACCACGGGTTCGAACTCGGCGAAGAGGGTCGTGTTGGCATCGATCGTGAAGGTGTAGGCGGCCTCGGTGGTCAAGGTTTCGTCAATGGCGTTGCGCCATTTCACGAAGGTCCAGGTTTCATCGGCAGGAACAGCGGTGACGGTCACTTCCGTGCCCGCTTCAAAACCTTGATCGCCGGGGGTGGGGGTGACGGTGTAGGAACCTGCTTCGGCAGGATTCACGTTCACGGTGAGGGTGTAGTAAACCACCGGAATCTCCTGGTGGAACTTGGCCACGAGGGCGGTGTTTTCGTTGATTGCAAATTCGTAGGGGTTCATTGCGGATACGGCTTCACCGACTTCATTCTGCCATTCGTCGAAGATCCAGGTGTTGTCGGTAGGTGTGGCCGTGAGGGTCACAGTGGTGCCCGCTTCATAGCCTTGTTCACCGGCTGCAGGTGTCACGGCGATGGTACCGGCCTCGGTGGGATCAACGTTGTAGGTGAGGGTGTAGTAAACCACCGGAATCTCTTCGAACGTAGCCACGATGGTGAGGGCTTCGGTCACTTCGATCGTAATGATGGTTTCAGTGAGTTCAGTGCCGTTCACCGTCCAGCTGACGAAGTTGTAACCTTCGGCAGGAACAGCGGTGAGGGTCAGTTCGGTGCCCTCTTCATAGGTGCCACCCGTGAAAACGGCGCCATCCATTTGGATGCTACCGCCGTCAGCGGGGGTAGCCGTAGCGGTCACATCATATTCTACCACGGGGGTAGGCAAAACCTTGCGATAGATGCGAACGGGATTATTGTCGGTAGCGCCATAGCAAGAGAAGCGAGCGGTCGTGCATCTAATCGTTTTGTCACTTACAGAACCTTGTGTCTCAAGGGTAGCTGTGCCGTCATCGTTGGTGGTGATACTCCACAGATAGTTGTTGTCGATCTCGTAACCTGATTGCAGTCCGGCGCCGGAATACAAGTATCCCATGGAAGCGAACAGGAGCGGATTGGTGCTGCTGTGTGAATCGAAGTGAACGAGGATCTCCTGAACAGCCCAGGTGCCCGTTGCGTCATAGGTGAAACCATCACCCTCAGCGGTAATATCAAAGGCTCTTCTGTAATAAAATTCCTCTTCCGTATCCTCGTCTATAGAAAGAGATTGTTGTTCACCCAAAGCCTTGGTCAGGCCGACATTGGTGACCGCAATGACATCGCCTTCAGCCAGGGTGGAGGCGTCTGTCACCTGTTCCCAAACGGGTTCTTCGGTGTAGAAGTTGATTACCAAGGGATAAGTGGGGGTTCCGATAACCTCGTTTGCGTTATACGTAAATTCGTAGGTGGAAGTGCCCGCTTCGGCATTCGCCTCAGTATCCCACAATTTGAAGATGCAACGGTTGCGCGTGGGGCTTTGATTAACAGTCTTGTATCCAAAAGTGTTGCCACTGAAATAATAGCCCTCCCCAGTGGGGCGAACAA
Source organism: Bacteroidales bacterium (assembly GCA_016291135.1). Lineage (GTDB taxonomy): Bacteria > Bacteroidota > Bacteroidia > Bacteroidales > F082 > Limimorpha. The sequence continues at coordinate 26,139 of JAEFAE010000001.1, read as the reverse complement.
TGGCACTCCATGCGGGACCGATTTGGCAAACCTCATCGCCCATAAAGGCGGCCATCACATAGTTGTCGCTGGTGATAGGCTGTCCGTCGATGTAAGGTGTCACGAATAAGGACATGGTTGATCCGTCCGTATAGGAAGGAACGGCTGCAGGACCGGTCCAATCAGCAGGTCCTTGACCGAAACTATTGCCTGCCAAACCGAAGGTGCAGAGCAACAGTAATAACAATAAAAATCTGTTTTTCATAACGTTAGTGTTAGTTAATAATTTGTGAATGATTCAATAGATTTCGTAATTAGTAGCGGCAAATATAAAAAAAAAACATGTGTCAAGAAAAAAATGGGAAAAAAATGGCATTAATTTTTTGGGAAAAATCAAAAAAGTCCGGCGGCGCCTTCCGTCGAATTCGGAAGGCGCCGCCGGACTTTTTGTTGTTCTATGTATTACAATAATATTATGATTTAATATAAATCTATTATAATTAAATAGGATACTATTGTATTATTTGATTTCCAATTTCCGAGTGAGCGTGCTGCCATCGGCACTCCTCAGTTGGAGGAGGTAGAGACCCGGGGCGAGGGCACTCACGTTGAGGCGGGCGCTCCCGCTTTGGATGGGCTCGTGCAGCAACTGCTGGCCAGTCAGGGTGAACAGGGTGGCGGACTGCAGGGCCTCGGATTCGATGGTGATCCAGTCGTCGGCAGGGTTGGGGAACACCCGCACTTGGGAAGCCTGCTCGTTCACGTCCGTCGTGCCGCGGAAGTGCAGCACCACAGGCTCGTGCGTCGTACCGGTGATGGCGTTCGAAACGTAGCTCACCTGCTCTTCGGCCAGGCCTTGCTCCACGTTGTTCGTCACGTCGTAGAGCTTGAACCGTACGGTCTCGCCCTCTTCACCGCTCACCGACAGGTAGGCGATGTACTGGCTGCCCACACGCTGCAGGCGGGCGCTGCCACGGCACTCGTCGCCCACGAAGGCGCCGATCTCGTAGTTGCCTTCCGTCATCGTGTAACGGCTCGCGTCAAGCGTCGCCAGCATCGTCAGCGTCGTCGCATGGCGGTGCGTGTCGCTCATCCAGTAACGCTCCATGGGCACTACACGCACCATCCCCTTCGACGTCGAAGGATAAACCAGCGTCATCGGATCGCCGTTGTTCTTGTACATGTAACCCACGCCGGGTTCCAGGCCCGTGAGGCTACCGTTCCATCCGTACTGAGTGGTGTAGGTAGCCGGTCCCGCCGTGCCCTTGATCACGTCTTCCTCGTTCGGGGTGATGCCCGCGAAGGCCTCGTCCAGCGTCATGGCGTTGACCGTGGGGAATCCGATCCAGTTCCAGCCCGAAGCCAGCGTGATCGGGTGGTTGGTCGGGTCGGCAGGAGCCGCCGTCAGCGTCGCCGTCACGGCATTGTCAACACGGATCATGTACATCGACTCGTTGTTGAGGGCCATGTCGGGCGACCAGGTACCGTTCTCCAGCATGGTGTTGCCGCCCACGTTCTTGATCACCGCCGTGGTGTTTTCCGCCGCGATGGCGTCCTTCAGGGCCGCATCCAGCGTGGCGTCCATCTCGAGGCTGCTCGACCACCAGTTCCAGCCAGACGACAGGCTGATGGCCTGCTCGGCATCGCCGGATCCCGTCACGAAGTTGGCATAGAGGGTCCGCGCCCGGGTGACGGTGAAGGTGTAGCTTGCCTCGGAGGAGACGACCACATCGTTTTCCGTCCAGTTGAGGAAGGTGGATCCTTCATCGGGCGTGGCCGTCACGGTGATCGTGGTGCCGGAGAGGTAGTTGCCCTCACCGCTGACGGTGCCGTTGCCGTTGCTTACCAACTGGATCAGGTAGTGGTCTTCGGTGGCCTCAAAGACGGCCTTGAGTTCGGTGTTTTCGGTGATGGTGTACACGGTGGAAGCGTTGGGGGTGTCGATGGTACCATTCACATACCAACGGAAGAACTTGTAGCCCGGATTGGGGGTGGCCGTCACCTGGATGGTCTCACCATAGTGATAGATGCCGCCTTCGCTGACAGTGCCGCCTTCGGCGGGTTCGGCAATTACGGTGACGGTGTAGTCGATCTGCTGGAAGGTAGCGCTCACGGTGACTTCACCGGCAGGCATCTCAAACTGGTTGCCGCTGACGGTGATGGACTGGCCGTTGGGGCCGGTGACGGTCCATTGGTCGATCTCATAACCCGGATTGGGATGGGCGTTCAAGGTCACCAGGTCGCCGGCACGGGCGTGGTCGGGCGTCGTGCTGACGGTTCCTTGCGCTAGGGTGGCGCAGGTGATGTCATAGTAACGAACGAAGTCGTCGTTGTTTCTCGGGTAGATGCCTACCACATAGGTGTTGGAAGCGACGTATTGTCCGACGAATCCGGTGATGTCGTCATGCTCGCCTGCCTCACCCGAGAGGGTCACCGTGCCAAACTGGTTGCGGATGTTGATGGCGGTGCCGTGGTCGTTGGCGGGCGCGACCGGGTTGTTGCTGAAGTCGTAGCCGGAGGCGAATTCAGCGTCGACGATGGTCACAAGTCGGGCGTCATAGTTGTCGTATTGAGTCTTGATGTCAAGGGCGGTGGCCACAAGCGGCTCGACGGGGCTTCCGGCGATGCCCGCTGCAGGATTCGCGATGGGGATCATCATCGGCTGTTGGCTGGTATTGAGGTAGGTGCCCACAAGGCCGCCTTGAATGAGGTCGCCGTCGTTGTAGGTGTTGGTGATGATGCCGTTGTTGTCGCGGACCAGCAGACCGGCGCTTTCGTCAGCCAGGTAGATCATGTTTTCATGACGGAAGACAAACTGCACGTCACCGGCAATCCGAGCGACAGTGCTGGTGGTGATGACTCCGTCGTTACCGGCCTGTTTGAAGGCGGCGATATTCTCGAACTGCATCGGGAAGGTGAAGGCATGCGTGGCCATGGCGCTTGGCTCGCCCTCCAGGAAGGCGATGGCGTTCACGGTGCAGGTCTGGTTGATGGCAAACGGGGCGCTGAACGTCGGGGAGCTCTCCGTGGGTGTGCTGCCATCCACCGTATAATGGATGACGGCGCCCTCGGTGCTGCAGGTGAGGTTCACCATGTAGTTGTCGGTGAGGATGTAGTCGCCCTCGGGCAGGCCGACAAACTCCGGGGTGGCCACGGCCATCTGGCAGGCCGGGTTGGTGGAGTACACGTTGGCGGGCTTCAGGAAGAGGTGAAGTTGGCCTTTGTATTCATTGACGGAAGTGCTCACGGAATGGGAATACCAGTAGGCGGTGACGCCGGTGCCGCCGCTTAAGTCGAGATAACGCTGGGTGGTGGCTTTGCGGAACTGGGTCACGAGTCCGTAGTTGGCATTGTTGGAGAACGTCCAACCACGGGTGGGCGGGGTGGTGGTCACACTGTTGCCTTGTGCATAGTTGTTTGTGTTGATCAGGTAGTAGGTGACGTCGTTGGCATCCGTATAGCTGATGGAGTACTCCGTGCTGCTGATCTTCTTGACGGTCCACACATTGTTTTTGGCTTCCGAGCTAGCCGAAGGCAGTCCGTTGATTCTACGGGCTTTCGGGTTCTGGGTGACAGCTCCTTCGCGTACCAGGTAATAGTACTTTTGGTTCTCCGTCAAGAGCGACGAGATGATGTACTCACCCTCAAGCAGGTCTTGGGTGGTGGTGACGTCTTGCCATTCGGTACCGCTGGCGGCAGTGTACACCGCATACAAGGTGACGTTGTCGGTCGGATGGTAGGTGGTGCCGGCGGCGAACAGCTCAGGGGCGGTCAGGGCCTCCTCGATGAAGCTCTCGGCCCAACCTGCAAAGGTGTAGCCCTCGGTGGCACAGCCGGACGAGGGGGCGGCGGTGGGTAGGACAACGCCGGCATTCCAGGCGGTCTCTTCGAGGCTGCTGGTGGCGCAGGTGCCGTTGCCGGCGTTGAAGGTCACGGTGTAGGTGACGTCTTCAGCAAAGACGGCCACCACGGTGATGTTCTCGTCGGGCATCTCGAAGCTGTAGGGTGCTTCGATGTCGGTATGGTTGCTCGGGTTGGACCCATAGTAGTACAGGCTCTCAAGGTGGTAGTTGGCTTCGGGGGTCACGGTAAGCGTGACGGTGCTGAGGTGGGAGGCCTGTTCGTGGTCGGCTTGGAGGGTGCCGTGTTGGGTTTCGGCGAGGGTGATGGTGTGGTATTGGCGGATGTCTTGGTCGCCACGGGGATAGAGGTAGTAGACATCGTCTTTGACGCCAAGGAGTCCGGTGACGTCGTAGTGGTAAGTGTTGTCGATGTCGCCCTCCAAGGCGTAGAAACGGTTGCGCAGCATCATGCTGTGGCCGTCTTGGACAAAGCTGATCGTATCGAGGGTGTCGTCTGTGGCGAGACTGTAGCTACGGCTGAAGAGCACGTCCTCAATCTGTACCAGCATGGCATCCATGGGATAATAGTAGGTTTCCAACGCTTCGACCGTGACGGGGGCCGGATCCGGTACCGTACCCGTGCCCGTCTTGGTGAGGGGAGCCAGCGGGATGAGCATGGGCTGGCCATGGTCGAGGCGGTAACGGCCCTGAAGCAGGTTGATGCGGTCGCCAGGGGCGAAGCTGCCGTTCACTACGTGGTAGTCGTCGTACACCAGCAGGCCGCCGGTGTCGTCGCTGAAGTAGTAGTACCGTTCATATTGATACACCAACGTCATCGTGCTGGTGATCCGGGCAATCTCGTTCGGGTCGTCGGCATCCTTGAAGTCAGCGATGTTGGCATACGTCGTGGGGAACTGGTAGGTCTGTTGGGCTACCGGGCTGTCCGTCATGCCGTCCTTGAAGGCCTTGGCCTTGATAGTGACGGTGCTGTTGACGGTGATGGGGTTGGCGTACGTCGTACTGGAGGCGGTGGGGGTGCTGCCGTCGGTGGTGTAATGGATGGTGGCACCTTGGGCGTTGCAGCTGAGGCTTACCTGGAGGGGCTCCATATAGATGCCGTCGGCTTCGGGGTTGAAGATCGGGGCGTTGACAGTGGTGCCGCAACCCGGGATGTGGGCGTAGTAGACGCCTTCGCTGCCCTTGAAGCGGTAGAGCTGGATTGGCGAATAGACCGGATCGTCGATGTCGTTGGCCGGCACGCTGGCAAAGAGGATTGCCTCACCATCGTTGTAGGCCATGAGCTGATAGGCGTTTTCGTTGCTGCCATTGCGCAGGTAGATGTTTTCGCCGATGCACTCAGCAGTCCACACGCAACCGGCGTAGAACGTGGCGCTCAGCCGGAGGTAGCCTTCCTGGTTGTTGAGGTAGCGGCCCTGGGCGTCGGTGAGGGTATAGCCTCCGTTACGGGCATGGGCGGTAAAGGGATGCTCGCCCAGGATCTCGGTGTCGTACCCGATGCTCGATGCCATGGAGTTGCCCTCTTCCAGATCGTCGAACTCGACGCTATTGGCTTGATTTACAATGCACACCTGGTCGCCTGCACTCAAGGAGCGTGCCTGCTTCCAGCCATATTCGCTTTGGACCACTTTGTACACGGCATAGAGCGTGCAGTCGTCATCGGGGATATAGTCGTAGCCGGCAGGGAAGAGGGTGGGTGGGGTGTGGGTGCCTTCCACAATCTCGCTGCACCAGCCCGCAAAGGTATAGCCTTCGCTTTGGCAGAGGGCCGAAGGCGTGGCCGTTGGCAGCGTGATGGCGCCGGTGCCGCCTCCTTGGGTCATGGTCTCTACCTCACAGGTGCCGTCGCCAGGGACAAAGGTCACGGTGAAGTGGGTGTTCACGTTGGCGCGTACCGGGTCGCAGGGGAAGGATTCGTTCTGCCCGTTGTTGTAGTTGGTGGTGACGGTATAGTAATGCACGCCGGCAGGGACGTTGGTATCGGTATGGCTGAGGGTGGTCTTGTTGGTGGCCACATTGACGCCGTCGCGTTGGACGTTGTAGGTATAGGAGCCGGTGGTGAGATGGGCTTTCATCATCCAAGCGTCGTTATTGTTGTAGGTGGACCAGTTGATGCCGTCCGTGCTGAACAAGGCCGGGAAGCCGGTGCTGTTGTAGGGAATGGTGCAGTAGGTGAGGTTGGCGGTGGTCCCGGAGCTGGCGCTGTTGGGGTTGGCGACGGGGTCTCTCATGACGATCCACAGGTCTTTGTTGTGGTTGATCGCGATGGGCGTCGTCAGCGGGATTTCTTTCCATCCGCCGATCTCGCTCTGCGCGACGGTGAAGCTTTGTGTGAAGAGTTGCTGGTCGGGGCCGTTGGCGTCGCCGTCATAGAGGGTGAGGGTATAGGTGGTGTTCTTGTATTTGTTGAAGTAAACACTTACCATGTCGAGATGGGTGCCCGCGTAGTCCACCAGCATGGCGCTGGGATAACGTTGGGCCCAGTAGCTTTGTTTACCGTTCTGTCCGCCGTAGGCGCCGTTGGGCGTTTCGGAGGTGCCGTAGCGCAGCGTGTTGGTCTGTTCGGGAAGCTCCCAGGTTAGGGCCACCTGACTTTGGTCGTTGTTGACGGTGGCTGCGAGGTTCCGGACGATGGGGCCGGCGGGGTCGATAAAGACGTATGCATAAAGCGACTTCGGTGAGAGGGTGCCGTTGGCAGTCACCGCGCGGAGGCAGTAGGCGTGGGCGCCGCTGAAGTCGGTCTGGTAGGTATAGGTGGTGCCGGTGACTCCGGTGGCGATGCATTCCTCGTTGCAGTAGATGTTGTAGGAGGCGGCACCGCTGGCGGCGGTCCAGGTAAGGGTGACCTCGTTGTTATCGGCGGTGGCGGTCAGGTTGGTCGGGGCCGCGACGGTCGACAGCAGGGCGGTGATGGCGTCGTAGGCGTTGATGCGGCCGGCGCCGTAGAAGTTGTTCTTGGTGACGAGGCCTTCGCATTTGGCTGCGGTGGTCTCCAGCAGACGGTCGATGTCGGCCGGGGTGAGGTTGGGGTCTGCCTCCAGCAGCAGGGCGGCCACGCCTGCGGCGTGGGCGGCAGCCAGCGCGGTACCTTGGGCGGAGCGGTAGCTGCTGTTGTCCAGGTAGCTGGTAGAGGTGATGTTGACACCGGGTGCCATCACGTCGGGACGGATGTGACCGCCGGCGGCGAGGGCATAGTCGTTATAGCCCGTCACGCTTTCCCAGGTCACGGGTCCGATGCTTGAGAAACCAGCCTTCAACTCGCTTCGGTTGGTGGCACCTACGCAGATGTTGGCAGAACGGCCCTGGTTGAGGGTCTCGTCGGGGTTGTGCCAAGGCGAGGGGCAGTTGGATGGGGCACCGATGCTGTTGGGAGCGTCGATGGTGCCGTCGTCGCCAGCGGCGGTGAAAGCCGGGACTCCGAGGTTGAGCAGGTTGACCATCTTATCGCGGTAGGAGGCCTTTGCGCCTACATTTGATTCCACGGCGGAGACGAGGACGATGTCGGCTTCGTGTTCGATGGCGAACTGAAGGCCGTTGTTGATACGGGTCTCGGTGACGTTGCCGGTACTTCCAGCGATCTTGACCGCCATGATTTTGGCGCCGGGAGCCACGCCGGTTTGGCGGCCTGAGGTGCCTTGTCCGGCGACGATGCCGGCCACCATGGTACCCACGCCATTGCCGTTGCTTTGGGTCTCGTTGGGGTTGTTGGTTCCGTTGACGTAGTTCCAACCATGGTTGGCAAAGCCCGTGGCGGTCCACATGCTGTTTTTCAAGTCGTTGTGGGAGAAGTGGACACCCGAGTCGAGGATGGCCACCACCACGCCGTTGCCAGTGTAGCCCGTGGTTCCGTTGTAGGTCCACACCTGGTCGGCCTCGATGCGTTCCACGTTCCATTCAAGGGTGGTTCTGGGTGCGGATTCCGTTTCGGTGAACGTGAGCCCTGTGGTGGGGCATTCCGTATCCCAGTCGACCACCCGTACGTCGGGACGTTGGGCGATCGCTTGGATCATGGTCGGGGTGGCCTTGCAGGCAATCCCGTTGAAGATCCAGAACGATTGGATGTCGCTGACCTGTCCCTTGGCTTCGTTGAGCAAGGTGAGCAGGTCGGCTTGGCTGTTGGCGGAGAAATTCTTTAGCTCTTGTGTGACGAACGCGGTCCGTTGCTTCCGGTTCAGGAAACTGGTTCTGGCGTCGAGGCTGGACCCGTCGTATTGGTCCGCCATGGTGATGATGACATCGATTTTTTCTTGTGCACCCGATTGTTGGAGGGCTTGGGTCAGTTGACCGGACAGCTTGTTTTGTGCATAGCCGCTTCCAAATGCGAAGAGGGTGGCTAAAAAGAGGACGATTGCTTTTTTCATGTTCCTATATGGTTGATTATTCTTCTCTTTAGTGGAGTACTACTATACCCAATATAATTAATCAGCAAATATACATTTTTTTTGCGAAATAGTGGTGAATAATGGGGTGAAAAAAGCTTCAAAATCAACACATGACATAAAAAAAGTGGGGCGGCCAACCGGCCGCCCCACTCGGGCTTTTCAGGACTTTTTCAGTCCTTTGTCAGCGCAGGAATTATTTCACCACAACGTTGCGGGTTGCGCTACCGTTGGCGGTGACGATTCTCACGGTGTAGATGCCAGCGGCGAAACCGCTCACATTGATGTCAGCCATGTTGTCATTGACTTCGTTGTCAATCACGAGTTGACCGAACATGTTGTACACCATGACGCGCTGCATGTTCTCGCACTCAACCTTCACGAAGTCGCTAGCCGGGTTCGGGTAGAGGCTGACGTTGAGGTCGATGTTGTCGATGTCCATGATGGCTCTGTCTTCTCTGTCGAAGACCGGGTAGTCATCGTCGCCGTCGGTCCAGCCGAAGAGTTCGTAACCGATCTCGGTGGCCAGGGCCTGGGCGTTGGTGTTCATCAGGGTGCTGGTGGTGGTGCTCATCACAGCGCAGTTGACGGCTTCTTCTTCACCGGCGCCGATGGCGTCTTCGATCGGGTTGACCGTCCAGAAGCTGTTTTCGAGCGTGCCGTCGTTCATACCGACGAGGCCACCATAGTAGTTGATCGGGTTGTTGCCGTTGCCCTTGACGAGCTCAGCGACACTGTGGCAGTTGCTGATTTCGCCCGTGTTCCAGGCAGCAATACCACCAACATAGTAGTTGTTGGTAGCCTTGGCAGGAGCAGCAGACCAGCATTCGATCGTTTCAGCAGCGCAGTAGCTGTTGTAGATGTTACCGTAGTTGTTACCAACGATACCGCCGGCTTCGAACTCGGAACGGACATTCACTCTAGAGACGCTGTTGATGATGGTACCCTTGTTGATACCAGCGATACCGGCGGTGAAGTAACGGCCTTCAGCAAGACCTTCGATGTCGAGGTCGTTGATGACGGCGTTGATACCGACGTGGCCGAAGAAGGCCTGGCAGGAACCGTTGCCGGGTTCGTCCAAGAGGGCGATGTCGGCGGTTCTCATGTTGACGATCTGGTGACCATTGCCATCGAAGTAGCCTTGGAACCATCTGTCGAATTCGATCTGGGCACCGATCGGTCTCCACTTGTGCTCAATGAGGTCGATCATACCTTCTTCTTGTTCGCTTTCGACGATGATGGTCTTACCAGCGAAGTCGAAGAAGTGGCTGCCTTCTTCGTAAGGCTCGCCGTCGAACAGCCATTCGTGGCCGTCGGAAGTGTCATACAACCATTCTCTACCGGTGACGAGTGCGGCAAGACCGCCCAGCATGCTGTCGGTGGTCAGGACAAAGACGTCATCGTCTTCGTGGCCGACGAACCAGCTGATATCAGCAATGCTCCAGTCATCCCAGTACTCTTCGGTAGGTTCGGCGCAGATCATCACATCGCCGAGCGGCATGATGAAGGTGTAGTCGTAGTTACCGGGGCCGTTGGTGTATTCCACCTCTTCGCCGTTGTCCATGTTGGTGATGGTAACGTTACCGATGGACAAGCCTTCGGCAGGAACGATGGTGACCGTCACCTCGTGGGTGTAGCGGGCAGTGTCATCGTAAACAATCGAGTTGATCCATTCAGCATACTCAAGTTCGCCATCTTCGTCTTCTCCGATGATCATGTCTTCGCAGAAGAAGATCGCATGTTCTTCACCGTCATAGATGACGTCAATGGTCATGTTACCGCAGATCATCACGGTGTCGACCACCGGCATGTCGGGCTCGAGGCCTTCGAAGCTGGGTGACCAAACGTAAATCTCGTCGGCATAGTGCTGCGTGGAAACAACAGGCTCGGCGAGCGGTTCGCCATTCATGTCGAGGTAGTTGATGGTCAAGGTCCACTCGTAAGGAGTGAAGACTGCGTACACCGTCACAGGATAGGCGGGCATTTCGAAGCTCATTTCGTTCTTGATGTCGATGCTGTCTTCGTCGTGGATCAGCCAGAGCTGGGTCAGGTCGTAGCAGTAGTCAGGCTTGAAGTTGACCTCAATGGTCTCGCCTTCATGACCGATGGTCGGACCCCAGATGTAGCCGTGTCCTTCAGGATCGCCTTGGTAGTCTTCGGTGCTCGGGATGTAGGTGATGTTGAAGCCAGGATCGTGGTTCGGGTCGTGGATCGGGTAGGAGTAGTTGATGAGTTCCTCGTCGAGGATCCAATCCCAATAGAGGGCTTCTTCCGGTGAAGCGGCATCGGCGTTGGCAGCGGCCACCCAGGCGCGCAGGTCGTCGAAGTCGATCGGGTCATAGTTGCCGTCGATCATGTTGCCGTTCGGGTCGAGCGTGTAGCTGTTGACGACGTTGATCCATTCATCACCGATTTCATATTGGATATGGAGGTCGGGGTTGACCGTCACGAAGCTGTTGTAAACGCTACCGGGTTCTTCCTCAATCTCACGAGGCTTGAGGCTGTTGCAAGCGATAGCAGCGGACATCATGATGGGTTCTTCGTCATATTCGTCGTCTTCAAAGTCGTCATCCATGGATCTGACAACGGCGCTGCCTTCGGGCAGGTCGATATCCTGGATACCGATGTTGCGGACAACACCTTCGAGGTCAACAAACATGGCGTTGACGTAAGGTTGCATAGAACCTTCATAGTTCTCTCTGATGAAGAGGCTATCCACAATGAAGTGGGTGCCGTCGAGAACGCCTCTGAAGCCGTAGATCGGTCTCCACATGTGGGCGGCCATATCGAGGAAGCCGTCTTCCGGACCCATGATCCACACGGTCACACCGTCGAAGTCGTGGCCACCGAAGTCAACCTCCCAAGCCAGAGCGGCGAGGTCTTCAGCGCTGGTGATCTCGAAACGACCCTTGGCGCTTTCGCAGTCGTTGTACCAATCGGGGTTGTAGTTGTAGTTGCCTTCGCCAAGGACTTCAGGACCGTCGGTCCAGTAGTCTCTACGCGGCATCGGGATGATCTCCACCCAGTAGGCGGGTTCATACAGGCTGTCGAGCGGCATGGTGAAGGTGAAGCTGGTGCCTTCAAGTTCATAGTCGATGTCGAGGTCAACACCAAGCTCTCTGTAGTCGTGAGCGATGATGGTGACGGTATCGAAGATGATGTGGTTGTCCGGGTGGAAGGTGATGGTCACCTCGTCACCGTTCATGGCATAGGTGTAGGTCACACCGTCGATGGTGTTCTCTTGGGCGCCTTCGAATTCATGCGTGCCATCTTCGTAGTCGGCCACCACGATGTAGTGATGGTGCTCGAAGCGGGTAATGAAGATCGGCCAACCATAGTTCACCTGTTCGTCCTCTTGACCATCGAGGGTCCAGGAGAAGTAGCTAAAGTCGTTCTGCAGCCAGACCCAGTCTTCGAGGATACCTTCAACAGGTTCTTCGTCAGGATTGATTCTGTGGAGCAGGGCTTCGTTCTCGACCGGGTCGATCACGACGGGCTCTTCAGCGGCGTTGTCCATGTAGATATGGGCCTCTTCGCCGTCTCTAGGACCAACATAGTAAACGTTTCTGACTTCGCCCGTAGGTTCGAAGTTCGGGGTCACGTTCACGAAGGTCGGCATGGTGATGAAGCTGTTGTGGAAGCTGGCGGTGTCAACGACATCGATCACAGTCTCGCTGGTCGGGTTGGAGATCTTGGCGTCTTTGAAGCCGACGTTGCGGATGTGACCCGTGATGCTCATATCGAGGTCGTCCTCGAGGATGACCATGTTGCTGATGATCTTGCCGTTACCGTCAAGGGTACCATTGAACACAGCGGTGTCGCAGAACGGACGGTAGAAGTAAGGCTTCTCTTGGAGGTCGATGTTGTTGGTGATGTAGATGGTGATACCGCTGAAGTCCTTCTGTTCAACGCCGTTCAAACCATAGACGTGGGCAATGAAAGCACCCATCTGGTGAGGATCGCTGATTTCGAACTGACCGGCTTCTTCGCAGTTCTGATACCAGAGGCTGTCCCAAATGTCAGGATCGCTCCAGTAACGCTTTTCAATCGACATGTTGATGTGGTCTTCGGCAGCGCAGCCGTTTTCACCTTCAACACTGTAGATCAACAGGTAATCGCCAATGCCGAGCAGCGACGGATTCAGGTGGTTGGTGGGGTTGCCCTCTTCATCCAGGATCGGGTAGTCAACGTCGGGTTCACCGGCGATGGCATAGGAGAAGATACCGCCTTCAGGCGTGGCTTCGAGGAGGATGTCGTCTTCGATCATGCTGAACACGATGGTATCCTGAGGATTCTCAGGCTTCACCGGGTTGATCCAGGTGATCGTCGGCAGTTGGATCACGTTGATACGGATGGTGGTGGTGTTCCAGCATTCCGTTTCTTCGCTCATACCAGAGACGGAGTAGGTGGTGGAGGTTTCAGCAACGAAAGTGATCGTGCTGGTGACACCGGTTTCGGTTTCGCCGTCCTTGGCATCGCCCCAGCGATAGGCATCGGCACCGGCAGCGGTCAGTTCGACGATGTCGCCGAAGCAGACGTTGATGGTGACGACCGGGTTGTCGTTGTAGTGGGCGGTGTCGGAGGTGATGTTGTTGGTGATGGTTACATCAGGCAATTCCTTGACGATGAAGTCGTAGGTGCCATAGAGGGTGCAACCACTGCCGTCTTCGGCAGCCACATCGAGGACGTGCGTGCCAGCCGTTTGCAGCAGGACACCCAGTTCAGCGATGTTTTCGAAATCGAGGACGTTGGCATCTTCGCCTTCGAGGACGGTTTCGCCGTCGAACTTCCAGACAAAGTTGGTGAATTCGCCATCGAGGTAGGGGCTCTCAGCAGGAACGAAGCCTTGGCAGGTTTCGAGGTCGCCGGAAATCTCAAGCGGCACGTTCTCCTTTGCGTAGACAACGAACGGATCGCTCTCTCTGTGGCAGAGGATGTAGTCGCCAGCGTAGCGGATGCTCAGACCGATGACGATGCTGTCGTCGACGGGCTGGATGGTGAAGGTGGAGTCTTCAGAAACAACCACCGTATTGGTTTCGGCCGTGTTGAGGACGCGGAGGTTGGCATCTTCAATCTCATACCATTCCTCGGTTTCGCCATCAATGTAGAACCACTGGATCAGGTATTCGTCGGGATCCAAAACGCCGTTCAGCCATTCAAGCTCAACGGTGCTGTGGTAGCAGATCGGGTTTTCACCGCCCACGACGCCGATGATCGGCTTGTTGGGCAGCGTAGCCACGTTCACGGTGTAACCTTCTTCGGTCTCGACTTCGCAAGTGCTTTCGTTTTGTGTATCGGCACCCGGGGCAAAGACCACGGTGTAGATACCAGCGTCCGTGGTGGTGCAGGGGTTGATGACGAGCTTGGGCTCCGTAGTGACAGCCACTTCGTCACCGTCCTTGCTCCAGGTAAACGTACCGGTCATGGTAGCGGTGGTCGGGTTCGGAACCACGTTCAGCACGATGCTGTCGCCGTCGCAGTTGTACTGGTTGCCTTCGATAGCGATGCTCTTCGGGGCAGCCATGACATTGAAGCTCATGGTAGCGGTCTGGAACCAGCCATACATGTTCTGCACTTTGACGTAGTATTGCCACGTGCCGGCCTTGTCGAACTTGTTGGGGTTGAGCATGTCGGCGTTGGTGAATTTCACAAAGCTGCCACCGGGTTTCTTGAAGTAGTACTCAATGGCGGTGTAGGTGGTGCCGCAGGTTAAAGACGGGATGCCTTCGAGGGCCTGCCACTGGCACATGTCCGGGATCTGGGCCACCGAGATGGGGCTGTAGGTACCCGTTACAACGACATTGCCGTCGGGCATCGTGAAGGTGGCCGAGTAGTTCGGGTAACCGTTCAGCGTGATGTTGGTGTTGCCTTTCTTGGCTTTCAGCATGTTGGTGTTGAGAATCCAACCAACCGGGTGACCGTAGTTGATGGTGATGGTGCTACCGCATTCACCCGTACCGGAGGGATTCGTGGTGATTTGGTCTTGCATCTCAGCCGGGGTCACGGTGACGGTGATGGTGTGCTCGTTGCCTGACCAGACAGCGTCCACATCGACGTCGCAAGCGGGCATGGCAAAGGTGCCGACGCCGTCGACGAGTTCGTCGTTATAGATCACAGCGATGGTGTCGGTGTGATCATTGTGGTTGAGGGCTACCAGATGATCGAGGGTCTGGCAGTCGGCAGCCTCCACGGTGACGTTGACATTGGCACCGGGCTTGTATTGGTTGGTGGTTTCACCATTGTCGAGGGTGAGGGTGCCTTCCTCGTTGATGCAGGTGACCGTGTAGTCTCTGTATTCGAACTGGAAGATCAGACCGCCCATTTCAGTGGTGGTACCGTCGCCTTCCGGAGTCTCCGGGAAGTAGTCGGTGCAAGCAGCGGTTTCCTTGTCCACTTCCTTGAGCATGGTGTTACCGTCGATGTCGCAAGCCCACCAGAACAGTCTGCGGGTGTTGTGATCGAAGGCCATGGTTTGGATGTGGTAGGCGGGCCAGTTAAGGCTTCCGACCTCTTCGGGTTCGTCGAAGGTGCCGTCGGCTTTGGTGACCATCTTGTAAAGGCTGGACATCTCAGCGCCGTCCGGGCTGAGGGACACGAAGTACAGCGTACCGTCGAGGTCGGCAGCGATGGCCACCGGCTTCAGGTCGTCGTGGTCGATGTAGTCGTACATCAATTCGGCAGCGCCGCTGATACCTTCTTCAGTAGCCAGCGTCAGCTTGTAGATACGACCGAACTTGGTACCCAGCATGTAGCCGTGGTTGTAGTCGTAGGTGATGTCGTTCATGCTCAAGCTGATCGGGTTGGTGCTCTGGTTGAAGCTACCGTTTTCGAAATTCAGCGTCATGAAGCCTTTGGTGTAGTCGTTGGCATAAGCCCACACCGGGAACTCGGGGGCAGTGGATTGCTCCTCAGCATTGTAGTAGTAATCCGCCGCACTGTAGTACCAGTCGTTGTACATACGGACTTGCGTGATGTAAGCCGTAGAGCCAACGAGGACAATGTGGTAGTAACGACCAAAATTGAAGTTCTGTTGCGGAATGTACATGGTATGGAAGTCACCGATGGTGTCACCTTCGGCGGCTGCATCCCTAGTTACATTCTTCAACTGAATCATCGATGGCAGTTCTTTTGAAACAGGGGCCTGTCCAAAGCCTGCCGCCTCGTCTTGCATTGCAAGACCTGCATGATTCTGTGCCATGCCGAGGAACGGCAACATACACAATAAGCATGCAATCCATAGAACTTTTTTCATAAGTTGAAAAATTTGATTAATAATTTAGTTAATTAGATTGAATTTTCAGTTGATTGAGTTGCTGGGCTTCCAGATCCACTTTCCTCTGCCCGTGGGTTCTTGCATTAATATAAAAAGGTGTACAAAAAGGTTGGTTCTTGGGGTTTATTATAAACAAAGCCGAAGCGAACCGGGGAGATCCGCTTAAATTCATGCGCTGACTACACAATGTGCCAATGCTGTTTGTCATAATAAACTATAAATCTAAAACAATTGTTCTAAGCATGTCCGCCGTGGGTTTTGGCCCCATTTTGGACATGCAAATATACAAAAAAATGGAATAGTGGAATATTTTTGAAATATTTTTTTTGAACAAAATGCGCTTATCAGTGAACCATGGCCCTGACTACGTCCAAGGCCTGGGTGACCGTCGACACCTCTTTGATGGT
Organism: Bacteroidales bacterium; assembly: GCA_016291135.1. Classification (GTDB taxonomy): domain Bacteria; phylum Bacteroidota; class Bacteroidia; order Bacteroidales; family F082; genus Limimorpha. Next base: position 10,241 of record JAEFAE010000001.1, on the reverse strand, counting down.
GAGGATGAGCTTGCCATGGGCCTCTTTCAGGGCGCAACGTTTGGGATGGCCGATGATGTACTGCATCACCTGCTGATAGGTCTCAGTTTCGTAATAGGCTGATTCTTGGTTGCTTACGAAATGCGCAATCATCAAGTTGTCGCGCAGGGCGATCTTCTCGAAGCCCAGGTCCTTGGCAATCCAGCGGAGCCGCACGGTATTGAGCAGGTCGATGACGGGTTTGGGCAGGGGACCGAAACGGTCTTCCAGGTTTTTGCTGAATTCTTGGAGACGTTCCTCGGTGGCGATGTGGTCGAGCTCGGTGTAGAGGCTGATGCGCTCGGCGGTGGCGTTGATGTAGTCGGAGGGAAGCAGCACCTCCATGTCAGTCTCGATGGCGCAGTCGGTGACGTACACGAGCTCCTTCTCCTTGTCGAAGAGGTCGGCGAACTCGTTCGTCTTGAGTTCGGCGATGGCCTCGTCGAGGATCTTGTGGTAGGTCTCGAAGCCGATGTCGTTGATGAAGCCGGACTGTTCTGCCCCCAACAGGTTGCCTGCACCCCGGATGTCGAGGTCGCGCATGGCGATGTTGATGCCGTTGCCCAGGTCGGAGAACTCCTCGAGGGCGCGCAGCCGTTTGCGAGCCTCTTCGGTGAGGGTGGCCAGGGGCGGGGTGAGCAAGTAGCAGAAGGCCTTCTTGTTGGAGCGTCCCACGCGGCCGCGCAGCTGGTGCAGGTCGCTGAGCCCGTAGCGGTGGGCGTCGTTGACGATAATGGTATTGGCGTTGGGGATGTCGAGGCCCGACTCCACGATGGTGGTGCACAGGAGGACGTCGTATTCGCCTTGGATGAAGTCGAGCATGATCTGCTCCAGCTTGGCGCCTTCCATCTGGCCGTGGGCCACGGCGATGCGGCACCCTGGCACGTAGCTGAGGATGAGGTCGTGCAGGTCCATGATGTTCTGCACCCGGTTGTGGATGAAGAAGACTTGGCCGTTGCGGGCGAGCTCGAACTGGATGGCCTCGCGGATGAGGGCGCCGTCGAAGGTGCGAAGCTCGGTCTGCACGGGGTAGCGGTTGGGGGGCGGCGTGTTGATGACGCTGAGGTCGCGGGCACCCATCATCGAGAACTGCAGGGTGCGGGGGATGGGCGTGGCGGTAAGGGTCAAGGTATCGACGTTGGCCTTCATCTCCTTGAGCTTCTCCTTGACGGAGACGCCGAATTTCTGCTCCTCGTCGATGATGAGCAGGCCGAGGTCCTTGAACTTGACGTCTTTTCCGGTGAGGCGGTGGGTGCCGATGATGATGTCGATCTGTCCGTCTTCGAGTCGTTTGAGGATCTCCTTCTGCTGCTTGGCGGTCTTGAAGCGGTTGAGGTATTCGATGGTGACGGGGAAGCCGTTGAGTCGGGAGCTGAACGTCTGGTAATGTTGCAGGGCGAGCACCGTGGTGGGCACGAGCACGGCCACCTGTTTGCTGTCGGTGGCGGCCTTGAAGGCGGCGCGGATGGCGATCTCGGTCTTGCCGAAGCCCACATCGCCGCAGATGAGACGGTCCATGGGGCTCTCCGACTCCATGTCGCGCTTGACGTCGTTGGTGGCCTTGAGCTGGTCGGGGGTGTCTTCGTAGAGGAAGGAGGCCTCGAGCTCGGTCTGGAGGTAGCTGTCGGGGGCGAAGGAGAAGCCCTTGCTCCGCTTGCGTTCGGCGTAGAGCTGGATGAGCTCGCGGGCGATGTCCTTCACCTTGCTCTTGGTCTTCGACTTGAGTCGGTTCCAGGTGTTGGACCCAAGGGTGCTCAGGCTGGGCTCGGCGCCGTCCTTGGAGCTGTACTTGGCGATCTGGTGCAGCGAATGCACACTAATATATAAGGTGTCGCCGTGGTTGTAGGTGATGCGCAGCACCTCCTGCTCCTTGCCGTGCAGTTCGATGGTGACCAGCCCTTCGAAGCGGCCGATGCCATGGTCGATGTGAGTGACGTAGTCGCCGGGCTTGAGGTCGTAGAGGTCCTTGAGCGTGATGGCCTGTTTGCTCGAGAAGTTGTCGCGCAGGTGGTAGCGGTGGTAACGCTCGAAGATCTGGTGGTCGGTGTAGCAGCAGACCTTACGGTCGTGGTCGATGAAGCCGGCGTGGATGGCGATGAGCTTGCGCTCGAAGTCAGCGTGCAGCTCGTCGTGGTGTTGTAGGTCGTTGAGGATGGCCTGGATACGGTCGAGTTGCTTGGAGCTCTCCGAATAGAGGACGATGCGGTAGCCCTTCTCCTTGTATTCGTTGAGGTTGTCGATGAGGAGCTGGAAGTTCTTGTTGAAGATGGGCTGGGGGGTGGTGTGGAATTCTTTGGAAGACCGAAGATTGGCTTCAGAAGACCGAAGGCTGCCGCGATCTTCGGTCTTTTGTTTTCCGAATTCGATGGTGGGGTGGGCTTCCAGGGCCTTCAGCAGCGCTTCCGATTTGGAAAACAGTTGTCCGGGGGCCACCCTGCCGCTGTTTTCCGTTTGAACTTCGCTGAGGGTTTCGCTGTTGCGTTCCGCCTCCGCCGCTTTTTCCCAGGCTTCCACGGCCCGCTCGTATTCCTGGTCGATCTGTGTGGGAAGGAATTGGGCCTCCTCGATCCACACCGTCACCGATTTGGGCATGTATTCCAAGATCGACTCGCGTTCCTCGATGAAGGCCCGCTGTTGCAAGTTGGGCAACAGGACGATCTGGTTCAGCCGTTCGATGGAGAGCTGGCTGGCGATGTCGAAGCTACGGATGGAGTCGATCTCGTCGCCGAAAAACTCGATACGGTAGGGGTTGTCGTTGGCAAAGGAAAACACGTCGATGAGGCCGCCGCGGAGGGCGAACTGTCCGGGTTCCACCACAAAGTCCACGTTCTCGAAGCCGTATTCGTAGAGCAGGTCGGTGAGGAAGTCGAGGTTGACGCGGTCGCCTTGCTTCACCTTGAAGGTGTTCTTGGCCAGCAGCCTGCGGGTGAACACCTTCTCGCTGAGCGCCTCGGGGTAGGTGACGATGACGGTCTTGCGCTCGCTGGTAGAGACGCGTTGCAGCACCTCGGTGCGCGAGAGGATGTAGGTGTTGTCGGGTCGCTCGGGTTCATAAGGCCGTTTGTAGGAGGTGGGGTAGAAGAGGATCTGCTTCTTGCTGTAGTCGAGGTTCCGTTCCCCGAACATGGCCTCCAGGTCGTTGTAGAAATAGGCGGCGTCCTCCTTGGTGGCACACACAACAAGATGCTGTCCGCCGTTTTGGCGGAAGTGTTCTTCAACGGCGAAGGCCTTTGCGGAGCCGACGAGGCCGGAATAGATGCTATGGGATGGCGTTTCCGACAAACCTACCGTAGCGATTAAAAGAGATGCTCCAACAGCTCGTCCTTGACGAGGTTCGGGAGGGTGACCTTGAGCTTGGGCTCGGCTTCCATGGCACGCTTGATGGCGAAGGTGGCGCCTTCGTTGCGGGCCCAGTTGCGGCGGGCGATGCCGTTGTTGACATCCCAGTGGAGCATGCAGTGGAGACGACGGTCGGCCTCTGGCGTGCCGTCGAGGACCATGCCGAAGCCGCCATTGATGACTTCGCCCCAACCTACGCCACCGCCATTGTGGATCGAGACCCAGGTGGCGCCGCGGAAACCGTCGCCGATGACGTTCTGCACAGCCATGTCGGCGGTAAATTGCGAGCCGTCGTAGATGTTGGAAGTCTCACGGAAAGGCGAGTCGGTGCCGGACACGTCGTGGTGGTCGCGGCCGAGGACGACGGGTCCGCTCAGGCGACCGTCGGCGATGGCTTTGTTGAACTCGGCAGCGATCTTGGTGCGTCCTTCGCAGTCGGCGTAGAGGATGCGGGCCTGGGATCCCACCACGAGGTGGTTGGCTTGGGCGCCGCGGATCCACTGGATGTTGTCGCGCATCTGCTGCTGAATTTCAACAGGTGCGGTGCGGGCAATCTCTTCGAGGACGTTGCAGGCGATGTCGTCGGTGACGGCCAGGTCTTCGGGCTTACCCGAGGCGCAGACCCAGCGGAAGGGGCCGAAGCCGTAGTCGAAGCACATCGGGCCCATGATGTCCTGCACGTAGCTGGGATAACGGAAGGTGCCGTCGGCCTTGAGGATGTCGGCGCCGGCACGCGACGACTGCAACAGAAAGGCGTTGCCGTAGTCGAAGAAATACATGCCTTTGGCGGTGAGCTTGTTGATGGCGGCCACATGGCGGCGCAACGAAGCCTGCACCTTCTCCTTGAACAGCTCGGGATTCTCGGCCATCATGGTCTTCGACTCCTCGAACGACTGTCCCACTGGATAGTAACCGCCTGCCCACGGGTTGTGGAGCGAGGTCTGGTCGCTTCCGAGGTCGACGTGGAGGTCGTGCTCGGCGGCATATTCCCAAAGGTCCACCACATTGCCTTGGTAGGCATAGCTGCGGGCTTCCTTCTTGGCGAGACTCTCGTTGACATGCTTGAACAGCTCTTCGATGTTGTCGTGCACCTCGTCGACCCAGCCTTGCTGATAACGCTTTTGGGTGGCGGCGGGGTTGATCTCGGCAGTGATGCTCACCACGCCGGCGATGTTGCCGGCCTTGGGCTGGGCACCGCTCATGCCGCCGAGGCCGGCGGTGATGAACAGCTTGCCTGCCGTGCTACCCCCGTGTTTACGGGCGGCGTTGAGCACGGTGATGGTGGTGCCGTGGACGATGCCTTGGGGACCGATATACATATAGGAGCCGGCGGTCATCTGTCCGTATTGCGTCACGCCGAGGGCGTTGTAACGCTCCCAGTCGTCGGGTTTGCTGTAGTTCGGGATCATCATGCCGTTGGTGACCACCACACGCGGGGCGTCTTTATGGGAGGGGAAGAGGCCCATCGGATGGCCGCTGTACATGGCCAAGGTCTGGTCTTCGTCCATGGTGGCAAGGTATTGCATCACCAGACGGTACTGGGCCCAGTTTTGGAAGATGGCGCCATTGCCTCCGTAGATGATCAGCTCATGGGGATGTTGTGCCACGGCGGGGTCGAGGTTGTTCTGGATCATCAGCATGATGGCCGCTGCCTGCTTGCATTTGGCGGGATACTCCTCGATGGGGCGGGCATACATCTTGTACGACGGACGGAACCGGTACATGTAGATGCGTCCGTACTTCTCCAGCTCTTCGGCGAACTCGGGGGCCAGCGTGGCGTGCCACTTCTCGGGGAAGTAGCGTAAGGCATTACGGATGGCGAGCTTCTTCTCGGCTTTGGTCAGGATGTCTTTGCGCTTGGGGGCGTGGTTGATGTCGGGGTCGTATGGCTTCACTTCGGGCAGTTCGTCGGGAATGCCGGCGAGGATTTCTTTTTGGAAGGCGTTCATTATTGTAAGATTTAAAGATTCAATATTTGAAGATTTAAAGATTCGAGATTAAAGCGCAAATTTACGATTTTTTGTTCATCGGTCTCACAAAAAAGTGTTATCTTTGCAATCTTAATCAGCAATCCACATGAACAAGCTCTTTTCGGGAATGCTCCTCACGGTCCTGTTGCTCGCGTCGGTGCTCCAGCCACTTCGTGCTCAGGACGCTGCTGCCTTTACGGTGACGCTGCACCAGACGGCGCTGACCTGCAAGAACAGCGACGAGGACAACGCCAGGGCCGCCCTTCGGGCCGACACCACCGGTGTCTTGCCCGCCAGTGCCCGGATGCAGTGGCAGCAGCTGAAGGACGACGGCTGGGACCGTCTGCCAGGGCTGCATGTGCCGAGTCCGTTGTCGGCGGTAGGCCTGATGCCCGACACCTGGTACCGGCTGCGGGTGACCGACTCCATCGCTGTCGACACCCTCATCGGCGAAGTCGACACCACCCTCCTTGTCGAGGTGGTGCTGGACGTCGACTCCCTCTTCACCGAGGCCTATCCCCAACCCAACATCCAGATTACCTGTTCGCCTGGCGACACCGTCTATATCCAGAATCCCGACGTCACCTTCTCGTTCGAGAACCTGCCTCCTGAGGGCGGCGGCAACGTGGTGGGCGTGGACCATTTCTTCTGGACCTTCGAACACGGGCTCACCTCCACGTTGGAGCGTCCCATGTTCACCTACGTCATGACCCAGCCCGACCCTTACGAGGTGACGCTCACCGTCTATGACGACTGCGGCTGCGAGACCGTCTTCACTAAGGAGGTCTTCGTCAACCCCGTGAAGCTCAAGATCCCCAATGTGTTCACTCCCAACGGCGACAGCGTCAACGACACCTGGGTCATCACCCTCGACGATGGCAGCGGCAGCGGTAGCGGTGGCGACACTGGCAGCAGCAAACGAGCTTCCGGCGCCGACGAGAAGCCCCTCAACACCTATTACAAGGAATGCGAGCTGGTGGTGATGAACCGCTGGGGCCGTATCGTCTATCGTAGCAGCGACTACCAGAACGACTGGGACGGCAGCGGCCTGTCTGACGGCACCTACTACTACATCCTGAAATGCAAGGGCCTGAAGGAAGAGGTGCAGTATCAAGGCATCGTGATGATCTTGACCAAGTGACGGCCACGTACACAAGCAAATCGAGAAACGCAATGAAGACATTACACACACTTATCATAGGAATTGGGATGGCTGCCTTGCTGGGCGCCTGCAGCCAACCTGGCGAGCACCATGGCCAACTTTCCGGCGACCTTATCACCAACCCCAAGTCGGCCACGGAGACGCAAGTTGCCCATCCTGTCCTGCAGTTTGACAAGACGGAATACGACTTCGGAAAGATCCTCCAGGGCGAGGTGGTCACCTATACCTTCCACTTCACCAACGTCGGCGACGCCCCCTTGATCATCTCCGGTGTCGAGAAGAGCTGTGGCTGCACCGCCAGCGACTTCCCGCGCAACCCCATCGCTCCCGGCATGACGGGCGACATCAAGGTCAGCTACGACAGCAAGGGGCATCACGGCATCCAGACCAAGACGCTGACCGTCAACGCCAATACCAATCCTGCCAGCCACACCCTCAGGGTCAAGGCTGAGGTGCGGACGCCGGACCAGTTCTAAAAACCGAATCATTGAGAATTGACCATTAATATTACAACTATGTTATTGACTATCTTATTACAAGAAGTACAACAGGCCCAGCCCAAACCGATGTGGTCGAGCCTGGTTATGATCCTTTTGCTCATCGTGGTGTTCTGGCTGTTTTTCATCCGTCCGCAGTCGAAGAAAGCCAAGGAACAACAGCAGTTCCGTGAGGCCTTGAAGAAAGGCGACAACGTGGTGACCATCGGCGGCTTCCACGGCAAGATCACCGAGGTGAAGGAACATACCGTGATGGTATCGCTGGCTCCGGGCATGGAAGTCGAGATCGAGAAGTCCGCCCTGGTGCAGAACGCCTCTCAGGTAGGCGGCCAGTGATCCGACCGGCTTCTGAAACCCTTTATTGGCCATGAATACCGAAGAGCAGTTCAAGGAAGACATCGAGCAGAAGGACAAGAGCCGTTTTTTGACCTTCCTTGTCTTCCTATTCATTGCCACGGCGCTCTGGCTGATCATCAAGCTCTCGAAGGAATACACCACCCAGGGTGTCGTCAACCTCGTCTATACCGAGGTGCCCGTCAACAAATGGATCTCCACGCCTGAACAGACGCTGAAGTATTCTTTTGTGGCCGACGGTTTCGTCATCCTGAGTAACAAGATGGTCCCTTCGCGGAAGCGTGTGGTCTCTATCCCGCTCAACCAGGTGCCTTATCGCCTGGAGGGCGGTTTTACCTATTCCATCAGCTCACAGTATGTGGTGGAGCGTCTGGCCGACTGGCTCAACATCCCTGCCGGAAGCATCACCGTCAACGAGGACAAGCAGTATTTCAACATGGAAGACCTGCAGTCGCGACCGCTGCCCGTGGCCGTGCCCCTCGACGTGCAGACCCAGCGCCAATACCAGCTCTATGGCGATCCTGAGGTGACGCCCGATGTGGTGACGGTGTACGGCCCCAAGAACCTCCTCGATACACTCACGCGGGTGTATTCCCTTCCTGTGTCGGCCCTCGATGTCAGCGAGACGTTCCGTCGTACCGTGTCGCTCGACCTGATGGATGGCGCCATCCGTTCCGAGGTGGACCGGGTGGATGTCGTCGTTCCTGTAGAGCAGTACACCGAGCGCGACCTCGAGGTGCCCGTGGCCGTCGACGACAGCCTGGAGCTGCGTTTCTTCCCTGAGACGGTTCGTCTCAAGTGTATGGTCCCCATCTGCGACTACGCTTCCATCGGCCCTTCGTCGTTCCAGGTCCTTGTCGACACCGCGCAGCTGCATCGGCTACAGCCCTTGCTCGACGTCCGCCTGGTGAAGACGCCTGCCCATGTGCAGGTGCTCAAGATGGAGCCCTCACAGGTGGAATATCTCATCATTCATTAAGAAGGCACTATGGCGCTGAAGATCGCGATTACCGGCAACATCGGCAGCGGGAAGAGCTACGTCTGTTCCCTGTTTCGTCGTCGGGGCATCCCTGTCTTCGACTCCGACATGGAGGCGAAGCGGCTGTACAGCCGCCCTGAGATCCGTGCCGCCATCGTGGCCCGTTTCGGCGAGGCCATGTACCTGGACGACGGCAGCCTCGACCGGCGTCGGATGGCTTCGGTGCTGTTCTCCGATCCTTGTGCCTTGGGCTATGTGGAGTCGGTGCTGTATCCCGTGCTGAACGCTTGGTTTGCCGAGTGGGCCGGGCAGCAGGAGGCGCCCTTCGTCTTGTACGAGTCCGCCTTGATTTTCGAGAAACACTTGGAGTCGATGTTCGACGCCGTCATCGTGGTAGCCGCTTCCGAGCCGGTGCGCATCCGCCGGGTGATGGCCCGCGACCACTGTACCGAAGAGGAGGTGCGTGCGCGCATGGCGCAACAGCTTCCGCAGGCCGAGAAGCTGACCAAAGCCGATCATGTCATCGTCCACGAGCAGGACGACGAAGACGACGCCCTCATGGCGCAGATCGAGGCTTTGATGACGATGTTGGGTGGGAAGTGACTTCAGTCCTTCGCCGGGTCGGGGAAGGTGAAGGTCTTGGTCTCCGTAGCGTTGGATTTGTACATATAGCCTTGACCGGGATCGAGAGTCTGCAGGTTACCAATCCATCTCGTCCCGCTGAATTGGCAGAAACCGTTTTGTTTTGATTTGATCTCGTCGCCTGTTTCGGGATTCAGGTCGGACAGGGCTTCGCTTACTGTGAGGCTTTGTTCCAGGGGGTAGCCGATCCAGTTCCACCCACGGGTCAAGGTGATGGGATGGTCGGCGGGGCTCACGGCGAAGCCGCTCAAGGGGATGCTGCAGTTTTCGCTGACCCTGACCTTGTACATCTTTTCGACGCAGAAGCCACTGAGGTTGCCGATCCAGTTGCCGTTAGCCGTGTTGCGCATGTCGAAGCCGTCGTGGTGTGAGGAAATCTGGATGCCATACTCTCCTAGCGCTGCCTCCAGATCGGTCTTGCTGATATCGAGGTTGGTGGACCACCAGTTCCAGCCTTTGTTGAGGGTGATGGTTTGTTCAAAGGGCGCGAGCGTAGCGCTGGTTTTCTTGTAGAGTTGGATGGGTGACTGTGAAGAACTATAATAACGAAACCTATCTGCTTGTTGATTGTATTGCAAAGTTGAAGTCCCAGTTCCTTGGATGATCACATCTCCGTCATTCATACTGATTGTGTTGACTAAAGCGGTATTTGAAGCAGTCAAGCCTCCAGAATTGCCATTGTAACCGATGTATTGTCCCGAGGTGCCTTTGATGGAATAACCTACTTCCATTGTGGCTATGGTGAAGACGGCTGCATTGGTTAATTCGTTGGCTTCAATCGTGTAATTGTTGATGGTGACGCTGATGGTGTTGTTGTTGGCATCCAATGAGGTAAGGCTTCCGTTAAACGCTTTTGTTTTGCTTTCATTTACGATGAGATATTCCCCACTCCAGTCTTCGGGTGCCGTGGTGACTTTCACATATTCGCTGCTCGAAATGACACCTTTCACGAAGATGGCTTTCACAGTCACCGAGTCGGCCGGCATCTCGAACTGGTTTTCCACCACCTCGATGGTGTTGCCGTTGCCGGTGGTCACTGTCCAATTCCTGAGCTCGTATCCCTCTTCGGGCGTGGCCGTGAGGGTGACGGTGGCCTCTTCCACAGCGCTACTCACGCTGGATGTGATGGTGCCGTGTTGTGGCCGCACCAAGGTGATGCTGTATTTCGGATCCCACTGGGCGTAGAGCGTGATGTCGTCGGTCAGGGTGATCATGGCCCCATCGGCATAATAGGCGCCCGTGCCGTTGGCCTCGGTGTTCCAACCATCGAACTCGAATCC
>JAEFAE010000032.1 GCA_016291135.1 Bacteroidales bacterium | reverse complement strand
GTCAGCAGGTGTACCAGATAAACCCCGGCAGGGTAACCTTCCAGTTGCAAGGTGTTGAGATCGATGTTGACGGGTCCGTCATACAGAACCTGTCCCAGGAGGGTCGTAATGGTGAGGTGCCTGGCCTCGGTGATTTCCGTTGTCTCGTCAACGGCCATGTAATCCTTGTCGATGCAATCCGACCAGAAGATGTTGAGGCCGCCGTCAGTACTGACACCATACTGGTAGTGCCCGATGGGAAGGGCGTCCCAGCCTTCGTCATAGTAACCGGGCTCCGCAGTGGTGACAAGATGGGTGTGGGTGTCGCTGTCACAGTCCCTGCGATACAAGTCAACCAAATTGCCTACCTGGATGTCGTCGATATAGAAGGCGTTGTCATACTCGCCCTCGGCGAGCTGGTTGGCGTATTTCCATTCAAGCAGGTGGTTGCCGGGAGAGAGTGGGAAAGAATACCGTGTCCAGGGCACGATGTCTTTGATGGTCTCGCCGTATTGGACGTTGTCGATGAAGAAACCCCCACCGTTCAGCGGGAAACAGCTGATCCGTGCATAATAGCTCACCGTGGTGGAGATTTCGTTGCTCACCGCCAAGGAGATCTTGCTTGAGCTGAACATCGCCGTGTTGACGGATTTCACACAGTAGTTGCCGGAATGTGGATCGGTGGTGGTGATGACCCAGGGGCTGGTGGCATCGTTGAACCATAGATTCTGGTTGAGACCGCCCGACTCGAAGTCCTCGGTAAGGGCAGAAGGCAGGTTCCAGGAGATGGTTGCGATGCTGTTGTCGAAGACCTGGACGTTGATGATGGTCGCATAGTTGACGGTGACGTAGTTCGAAGGCAGGGTGAGGAGGCCGTTGCTGAGTTGGGCGGTCACATAATAGGTGTAGCTGCCTGCGTATTGTAGCACGTCGTGCGTATAGGTGTTGGTCAAGTTGTTGGAGATGCATACGCCATCACGGTAAAGGCTGTAGGACACGGCCTGGTCGACGGCATCCCAATGGAAAATCACATTGTTGCCTTGACCCCCATTGTTGTTGGCGGTGAGGTTGGTCGGACCGTGGAAGAACAGGGCGTTGACAGCCGCCAGGGCATCGATGCGGCCCGAGCCTGTGATGTTGTTTTTCTTGGGGTTGCCGATCTTCACGGCGGTGAGCTCGATGATCGAGTCTAGCTCAGCGGGACTCAGCTCGGGGTCGGCTTCGAGCAACAAGGCCATCACGCCGGCAGCGCAAGGCGTGGCCATGGAGGTGCCGTCGTGCGCTATGTAGCCGTCGTTGGTCGCATAGTTGAGCGAGGTGATGTTGGATCCGGGCGCCGAGACGTCGGGACGGATCAAGCCCGGCATGGCAGCGTTGCCGTTTTCGTACGGGTAGTCGTTGTATTCGCCGATCTGTGCCCCTTCGGCCCAGGTGGCAGGACCTACTGAGGAAAAGTCGCTGTGGCTGTCGTTGGAGTCGGTGGCGCCAATGCTCACTACGGCGGTACGGCCTCCCCTGAGCGTCTGGTCGGGATGGAACCAAGGTGGGGGGCAGTTGCCGGGTGACTCGATGTTGTAGGGGATGGGGCATGCATATTGCGTTTGTCCGTCGTTTCCAGCGGCCACCGCGGCTACCACGCCAGCTTCCAAAACGGTCTCATACGCTTGGCGATAGACATTATAGCCGCCCACGCCAGCATCGCCGAACGAGCAGCTGAGGATGTCGGCGCCGTGTTCCAAGGCGAACTCGATGCCTCCAAGGAGCTCGGCGTCGCCACCAGCGCCTTCTGCATTCATGATCTTCACGGCCATCACCTTGGCACCGGGAGCCACTCCCGTTTGGGTGCCCGCCGTCCCTTGTCCAGCCACAATGCCGGCGCAATGGCTGCCGTGGCCATGGTCGTCCATGGGGTCGTCGTCGTGGTTGACGACGTCGTAGCCGTGGTGGGGATATTCCGTGCCGCCGTCCCAGAGGCAGCCGGCCATGTCGATATGGTTGTAGTTGACACCGGTGTCGAGCACGGCTACGACGACGCCGTTGCCGGTATAGCCTGTGCCGTTGTAGTTCCACACGGCGGGGGCATTCACTTTCTCGACATGCCAGGCGAGGTCTTTCGTCTCCACCGGGTAGGCCTTCTCGTTGTCGGGAAGCATCCTTCGGAGTTCGTCCTTGTAAACCAAGGCGACATCGTTGCGGCGTTCCAGTAGCTGGATCACCTCGTCGGTAGCCTTACAGGCTAAGCCGTTGAAGGACCAGAAAGGATGAAGGTCTTCGACTTCACCTTTGAGGCTGCCGAGGAAGCGGGTTACTTCGGCTTGGGACGCCTGACAGAAGGCCTTGTGCTCGTTGATCACAAAATCGCGCCGTTGCGCTTTGTCCATAAAGGAGGTCTTGCGGCTCGACTCCATGGGGTTGTACTGTTCGTTCATCACCACGACGACGCGGTGAAGGGGGCGGTTCTGTCCGGAGACCATCGCCCAGCAGAACACACAAAACAAAAGAATACATGCTTTTCTCATAGCTAAAACCAATTGGTGCCGCAAAAATACTTCTTTCTTTCGACTTCTGGCTATCGGCGTCTAAAAAAAACGTATCTTTGCCGCCGCGATGAGAGGAGACTGTCGCGGGTCGGGAAAGCCGGCGCGAGGAAAGTCGGGACAGCGCAGAGCACCATACTTCCTAACGGGAAGGGATCCGCAAGGGTCACAGCAAGTGCCACAGAAAACTACCGCCCCGAAAGGGGTAAGGGTGAAAACGTGAGGTAAGAGCTCACGCGTCGGGTGGCGACATGCCGACGGGGTAAACCTTATGGGCTGCAAAACCAAGTAAGAAGATGCTGGTCCGCAAGGGCCGAGAGGGCTGCTCGTCCGAGTCTTTTGGGTAGGTCGCTTGAGCCTGCAGGTGACTGCAGGCCTAGAGAAATGACAGTCGCCCCGCAAGGGGAACAGAATCCCGCTTACCACTCTCATCGCTTTTTTTATAATATTTTATTGATCCGTGCGTTTTCTTGGATAATTGTGTATCTTCGTACCAAATTTCTACCCTATGAGAACGACGTTCACCTTGGTTGCCTCTTTGCTCTTGTTTTGTTTGCTATCCAATTCATTGTCAGCACAGAAGCAATTGCCTTTATATGAACCGGAAGCCCTTTACGAACAAGGGATGATGCTTTTCCGCCACGAGGAATACGGGGCCGCGTTGGAGGCCTTTTCCCGTTATTTGGACGGGGTGGAGGACAAAAAGCTCCAGCAGGCGGTCGATGCGCAGTATTACATTGCCGTCAGCGCCCTCTATGCCGGTCAGCGGGATGCCGAAGCCAAGATCCAGGCCTTTGTCAACGACCATCCCGGGAGCACCTGGGCACGTCATGCCAACTTCCTTTATGCCAACATGCTCTTCAACAAAAAGAAGTATGCCGACGCCTTGGCCATCTATCAACAGACCCCAGCCGCTTCGCTCACCCAGTCGGAAGCCCAGCAGATGCAGTTCAACATGGCGTATGCCTATTTCCAGCTGAATGAACTGGACAAGGCCCTCCCGCTCTTTCAGGTGACGGCGCTCAACGAAGGCAAGTACCAGGATGAGGCCAAGTACTATTATGCCCACATCCAGTACCTGAACGGGAAGGACCAGGAGGCCCTGCGCTATTTCGAGGCGTTGCGGTCGAATCCCGCCTATGCCAAATCGGTGCAGGCCTACCTGATGCAGATCAACTACCGCAACGGGAACTATGCCGCAGTGATCGAGGACGGCCCCGAGGCGGTACGGCAGGCCGATGCCAAGCGCAAGGGCGAGATGGCCATGATCGTGGCCGACGCCTATTTCCAGCAGAAAGACTATGCCAAGGCGCTCGAGTACTACGATATCTTCAGCCGAAACAGCATCGGAAAGGCCATCACCCGGGAGGCCTACTACCAGATGGGTACGTGCAAGATGAAGACGGGCAACCTCAAAGGGGCCATCACCGACCTGCAGAAAGCCGCCAGCGACCAGGACACCACGGGGCAGTATGCCTCTTACTACCTGGCTTCGTGTTATGCCGACACCGACCAGCCCAAATACGCCCGCAATGCCTTCTATTCCGCCTACGCCGCCGGATTCGACAAGAACATCAGCGAGGATGCCTTGTTCAACTATGCCCATCTTAGCTTGATTCCCGGCACCGATCCCTTCAACGAAGCGGTTGCCCAGCTCGACCAGTTCCTGGCGGACAATCCCAAGTCGAAGCGGCGCGAGGAGGCCGAGGAGCTCTCCATCTATCTGCTGTTGAACGCCAAAAACAACGCCGAGGCCCTCAACCGGTTGGAAAAGATGCGGAAAAAGAGCCCCGAACTACGGACGGTGTACGACGAGCTGCTTTACATCGCCGGCGTGGAGTGCTACCAGAACAGGCAATACGACCGTGCCCAGCCGTACTTCTCCAAAATCCTGAACGGGAAGCAGTCGGGCACCAAGAAGGCGGAAGCCTGTTTCTGGCTTGCCGAGTCGGCGTATGCCGCCAACGATCTCGCCACGGCAGAGCGTTATTTCAAGCAGATGCAGCGGTACCCTGCCTCCACGGCCCGCGACCTGTTGCCGATGGCCGACTACAGCTTGGGTTACATCAACTACCAGAAACCCGACTACGAGGAGGCCGTCAAGGACTTCAGGAACTTCATCCAGCATTGCGATGACCAACGGGCCGACCTCAAGAGCGACGCCTATATCCGACTGGGCGACTGTTTCTTTGTGGACCGGGACTACGACCTGGCCATCAACTACTACGACCTGGCTACCCGGGTGGGGAAGATGAATGCCGACTACGCGCTCTATCAGCAAGGACTCTGCTATGGCGCCAAGGGCAACAGCAACCGCAAGATCGCCTTGCTCGACGACTTGATCCGAGCCTATCCGAGTACCAACTACTACGACAAGGCCTTGTTCGAGATCGGCAACACCCATTTGGTCTATGGCGACAAACGTTCCGCCATCGCCGCCTTCAATCGGCTGATCAAGGAACGTCCCCGCTCCTCGTTGACCCGCCAGGCCCTCATGAAGGTGGGCATGGTCTATTACAACAACAACCAGTACGATCAAGCCTTGACCAACCTGAAGACCTTGGTGCAGAACTATCCCAACACCGACGAGTCGCGCGAGGCCCTCTCCATCATCCGGAACATCTACATGGAGCAGAACGACCTCAATTCTTACTTCAGCTACGTGCAAAGCTCAGGGTCGGGACAGATCCAGATCACCCAACAGGATTCCCTGGCCTTTGCCAATGCGGAGAACTTCTTCCTCGACGGGCGCTACGAGGAGGCCGAGAAAGCCTTGAAATACTACTTCAACCACTTTGAGCGCGGTGCCTACGTGTTGAAGGCCCATCACTATGCCGCCGAATGTGCCGAGAAGGTGGGGACCGAGGAAGAGGTCGTCACGCATCTCAGGGCCATCGTGAACCAAGCCGACAACGACTATACCGACAATGCCTTGTTGAAGCTGGCCCGCATCGAATACGACCGGGGCGACTATGGCAAGGCGGGTGAGTACTATGGCCGACTGGCCAACATCACCGAAGAGCCGCTCAAACGGCTGGAGGCACTCGAGGGGAGCATGAAGAGCCACTTCTTCAGGGACAACTTCGACAAAGCCATTGAGATGGGGGAGAGCCTGTCGCAATCCAAAGACCTGACGGAGGAGCAGACCAACCAGATCAACCATATCGTGGGCAAGTCCTACTTCATGAAAGAAAACTACCCGACGGCCATCCAGTGGCTCGACAAGAGCTCCAAGGCCGACCGCTCCGTCTTCGGCGCCGAGAGCGCCTATTACTCCGCGGCCGCTTCCTTCCGGATGAACGAGCTCGACGAGGCGGAGAACAAGGTCTTCAGCATTTCCGACCGCTTCGCCAACCACGAGTATTGGGTCGCTAAGTCGTTTATCCTGCTGGCGGACGTCTATGTCGCCAAGGACAATGCCTTCCAGGCCAAGGAGACCTTGCGCAGCGTGATCGACAACTGCTCGATCGAGGCGCTTCGTGCCGAGGCACAGCACCGGCTGGATCATATCAGGGAATAATTTTTTTGAACGCCGAAAACAACAACAAGCCATGTCAATAAAACCCGTTTTGCTTACTGTTGCACTGCTATCAGGGATGGCCCTGTTTGCGCAACATAACGAAGAGGTCACCATCGAGGGCTCCTATCGGCCCAAGGTCAACAAGGTGGACAAGATCCTCCTCCAGCCCGAGGCGCCGCAGCCTACCTTCGAGATGCCGGATGCCGAGACGCACATCATGGAGATCCAGCACCGTTTCCCCATCCAGTTGGACAAGATTAGCGCCCAGCCCTTGAACACCAAGGGTCGCGGGATGGAGCAGACCAAGAACTTCCTCTTGGCGGGCATCGGTACCCGTTTGTCGCCGGTGTTCCTCTACAAGCACAACTCCATGCTGACCAAGACCTTGGGGTTGGGTGTCGGGGTGCAGCATTATTCCACCTGGCTCGGCATCAAGGACCATGCCTTTTCGGGGATGATGAACAATGCGTTCAGCCTTGGCTTGAGCAGTGCCCGTTTCAAGGACTTGCAGGTCAACGGGCAGGTCTATTATAAGAATGACGTGGTCCATTATTACGGTCTTCGGCCTTCCGAATGGACGGGCGATGAGGACGTGTTCGGGCTGCTGACGCCGCGGCAGGCCTACAACACCATTGGCACGCATGTCGCCATCAGCCCCGCTACCACCCGCATACGGGAGTTGAGCCATCGGGCCACCTTCGATTACCATTACCTGTTTTCCGCCTTCGCTTCGTCGGAGCACTTTGCCGACCTGCGTTATGGTTTGGCATACACCAACAACTGGTGGGGCGACAAGAGCCATCCCCAGCAGCTGGGGGCCGACCTCGCCTTCCAGTTCGACGCCTACCAGTCGGATCCTGCCGCCCTGTTCATGGAACCGGCGACGGTGGTAAGCCAAAAGACGGCCTTGGTCGCATTCAAGCCCTACTTTGAGATGAAAGACGAATACTATCGGCTGCACCTGGGCTTCCATCTCGACGCTACGGGTGCCACGCCCGACAGCAGCTCCCGAGTGATGCTTCGGCCCGACCTGCGGGGCAGCCTCTTCGTGCTGGACAAGAAGGTGGAGTTCTATGCCGGCCTGAACGGAGGCCGAAAGATGCTTACCTACAGCGAGATCGTGGGCGAGAACCCCTTTGTGGGGAACGGCCTGACGCTGGCTTTGGCCAATGTCAAGTTGGGCTTTGAAGGGGGCGTGCGCACCAACATCATGAATACGATGGACCTCCACCTGGGGGTCCGCTATCGCCATACGGCGAATGACGCTTTCTACCTGGGGCAGGGTAGGGCCATCGAGGACCAGTTCGCGGACAACCTCTTCGTGCTTTGCTACGACGAGACCAAGGTGGTGAGCGTCCTGGCCAACATGCGCTGGCTGGCTTTCGACAAGTTCACCGTTGATGCGGGCCTGGCCTACAACAACTACACCACCACCTTGCTGGACCATCCCTTGTACCGTCCGACCTTGGAAGGGAGCCTGAAGCTGAACTACGACCTTAACGAGGCCCTGTCGTTGCACTCCGCCTTCCTGTACCAGGGTGGCCGTTTTGGACGCATGGAATCGCCCTATCTGGCCGTGCCCAGCATTCCGATGAAGCCGATGATGGATCTCAGCCTGGGCGCCGACTATCGGGTGAAGGACGAATGGACGGTTTTTGCCAAGGTGGACAACCTGCTCCATCAAAAGTACCATTTGTTTGTAAACTACCCGGTGACGGGGATCGAGTTTTTTGCTGGCGTAAAAATGCGTTTTTGATTTCGAATCCGAAAATTGCCCATTTTTGTGCGATTTAAGCCATTTTCGGCAAAAAACATTTTTTTCAACTTTTTTGCGCTTCCTTCGGGAAAATTGTTTATCTTTGCTCCTTCAAAAAAAGCGAGTCTATTTTATATAAGGTACAATCATGACTGAAGAAGAAAAAAGAGAATTAGCAAGCGAAGAATACGGTGCCAATAAAATCCAGGTGCTTGAAGGCCTTGAGGCTGTGCGCAAGCGCCCGGCCATGTATATCGGCGATGTGCACTTCCGTGGATTGCACCATCTGGTGTATGAGGTGGTTGACAACTCCATCGACGAGGCCATGGCCGGCTATTGCGACCATATCACGGTCGATATCCTCGAAGGGAACGCCATCAGCGTCCTCGACAACGGCCGTGGCATCCCCACGGGCATGCATGAAAAGGAAAAGCGTTCCGCCTTGGAGGTGGTCATGACCGTCCTCCATGCCGGCGGCAAGTTCGATAAAGGTTCTTACAAGGTGTCCGGCGGTCTTCACGGCGTCGGCGTCAGCTGCGTCAATGCCTTGTCCACCCACATGACCGCCGAGGTCTACCGCGAGGGCAAGGTGTTTCGTCAGGAATATGCCTGTGGCAAGCCGCTCTACGACGTGAAGGTGGTGGGTGAGTCCAGCATGAACGGCACCCGCATCACCTTCCAACCCGACAGCAGCATCTTCCTTCACACGGAATACGACTACAATACCCTGGCCAACCGCATGCGCGAGCTGGCTTACCTCAACCACGGCATCACCATCGTCCTCACCGACAAGCGTGCCCAGTTGGAAGACGGCTCCTACCGTTCCGACACGTTCTACTCGGAGAACGGCCTCACCGATTTCATCGGCTATCTGGATGCCAACCGCGAGAAACTGCTTCCCGAGCCGATCTTCATTTCGGGCGAGCGCAACAACGTGCCTGTGGAGATTGCCTTGGAATACAATGCGGAATACTCCGAAAACCTGCATTCCTATGTCAACAACATCAACACCATCGAAGGAGGTACCCACTTGCAGGGCTTCCGCTCCGGCCTGACCCGTTCGTTCAATGCCTACGCGGAGAAGTCGGGGCTGTTGGAGAAGTCGAAGGTGAAGATCTCGCCCGACGACTTCCGCGAGGGTCTCACCGCGGTCATCTCCGTCAAGGTGCCGGAACCGCAGTTCGAAGGACAGACCAAGACCAAACTCGGTAACGATGAGGTCATGGGCATCGTCAATTCGATCGTGGGCAAGCAGCTGAGCGATTACCTGGAGGAGCATCCCAAGGAAGCGAAGGCCATCTTCGACAAGGTGGTGCTCGCCGCCCAGGCGCGCCAGGCGGCTCGCAAGGCCCGCGAGGCCGTACAGCGCAAGGGGGTCCTCTCCAGCTTCAGCATGCCGGGCAAGTTGGCCGACTGCTCCGAACGCGATCCTGCCAAGACCGAACTCTATCTCGTGGAGGGCGACTCCGCAGGCGGCTCCGCCAAACAAGGTCGTGACCGAACCTTCCAGGCCATCCTTCCGCTTCGCGGTAAGATCTTGAATGTGGAAAAGGCCATGCAACACCGTGCCTTCGAAAGCGAGGAGATCCGCAACATCTACACGGCGCTCGGCGTTTCCATCGGAACCGAAGAGGATTCCATGGCGTTGAACCTGGAGAAACTCCGCTACCACAAGGTGATCATCATGACCGATGCCGATGTCGACGGTAGCCACATCACCACCCTGATCCTGACCTTCTTCTTCCGTTACATGCGGGAGCTGATCGAAAACGGCTATGTGTATTGCGCCACTCCGCCGCTCTATCTGATCAAGCGCGGTGTGAAGCCCTTGCGCTATTGCTGGACCGACGAGGAACGGATTGCCGCTTACGCCGAACTTTCCAAGAACGGCACCGACCGTGCGGTGGATGTGCAACGCTACAAAGGTTTGGGTGAGATGAACCCGGAACAGCTCTGGGAAACCACCATGGATCCCGCCCACCGTACGCTGCGTCAAGTGACCATCGAAAACGCCATGGAGGCAGACCACATCTTCTCCATGCTGATGGGCGACGACGTGGCACCGCGCCGCGAGTTCATCGAACAAAACGCTACCTACGCCAACATCGACGCCTAAGGAAAGCGGGTTGCGAAAAAAAAAGATGCGATTTTCACGTCGCATCTTTTTTTTTGGCTTTTTATTTGCTATTAAATGATTTTTTGGGGATATTTGTAACCAAATAGGCTTTTACCCGAATCATTAATTATTTATTAACAATATCAATAAAAAAAGCAAGATGAAAGAAATGAAAAAATTCCATGGATTTCTGCTTGTGGTCATGGGGCTTTGTGCCCTAACCAGCCTCTTTTCCTGCCAATCAGGGGGAAAGAAGACGACCCAGCAGCAGGTGCAGAACTTCAGCCTGATCGATGTGTTCTCCGACTACACGGCCGACGAGGTGCAATTCGACGTCCGGGTCTTCTTCACCAAGCCGGTGGAGAGCGAGGAGGCTGTCAAGATCTTCAAATCCGATTTCGTGAAGCAGTATGGTGTCAAGCCCATCTATCTGGGCGATCGTAAGTACAGCTTCCAGTTCGATCCGGTGAAACGGGGCACACGCGATACGGAGATCGACCTGGTGCTCGACGGCAAGCCGTTGCAATCCAAATCGAAAGCCGAACGTACCCTGAAGGTGGTGGCCAAAGACAAGTTCCAGGCCGTTGACCTCAAGGTGGACAAGGAGAACAGCATGGCGACCCTGTATTTCACCCAGCCGCTCCAACAACGGAACATCGACGGCTTTGTCACCCTCAACCCGCAGATGGGCTACCGCTCGGAGATTGTGGGCAACAAGATCGTTTTCTATTTCGACAAGTCCAGCCTGAGCGACTCCAAGGACAACATCAAGATGACGATTGGGTCGGGCATCAAGGATGCCCAAGGCAATTCCTTCAATGGGCAACAGACCTTTACTTTCGACCTGACCGACCTGCTCCCGAAGGTCCGATGGACGGAGAAGGGGGTCTTGGTTCCCGAAGTGGGTGATGCCACCGTGTATTTCGACGCCATCTGTCTGAAGTCGGTGGTGCTCCGCATCGTTCGCGTCTACGACGGCAACCTCCTGTCCTTCTATCAGGACAACGATCTCGACGAAGTCGGCGAGGTGCGCAAGTCGGGCCGTTTGGAAAAGAAGGTCACCTTGAGCCTCGACAACCCGACACCAACCCAGTGGAAGACGTTCCCCATCCGGCTCTCCGACTATGTGGAGACGAAGGCGGGCGACATGTTCCAACTCATCCTGGACTTCGGTCCGGCCGACTATGCCTTTGCCACGGAGGCGTCCAAACTGCTTACCTTGGAAGACGAGCGACTTGAGGCCCGCTACTGGGATGGCGAGGGATGGGAGTTCAAGCGCTCCGATTACGATGGCGACTGGAACGATCCCCTGCAGCTTTGCTACTACAACTGGGTGCATACCTATAAGAATGTCATTGTTACCGACCTGGCCGTGACGGCCAAGATGGGCGATGACGAGAATGTGGACGTGTATGTGTTCCAGATCTCCGATGCCACGCCCGCTTCCGGAGTGGAAGTCACGGCTTACAACTACCAGCGTCAGGCGGTCCAGTCGGGCCGTACCGACAGCAAAGGCCATGTTGCCTTGCGTTGCGCCAACCGTCCTGTCTTCATCGTTGCCAAAGACCGCAAGGGTGGACAGTCGCTGATCAAGACCAACAAGGGGGATGCCCTGTCTTACAGCAAGTTCGATGTCGGTGGTGAGACCATTGAGAAAGGCGTGGCCGCCTTTGCCTACTCCAACCGTGGGGTCTGGCGCCCGGGCGACGAGCTCCAGCTGAACCTGATGCTGACCGATCTTGGCAACAAGCTTCCGGCCGACTATCCTGTGGTGCTGGAAGTCCGCGACGCCTCCAACCGGATGTATGCCCGTCAAACCAACAACGCCCCGGTAGGCGGCATCTATACCTATACGGTACAGACCAGCCCGAATGACGAGACCGGCCTGTGGAAGGCGGTCTTCAAGTTCGGCAACAGCGTCGTTGAGAAGAACCTCCGTGTGGAGACGGTGAAACCGAACCGTCTCGAGATCAAGTTCGAGACCCCGGAGGTCGTCAGCCTCACCCATCCCAGCACGTCCCGCCTGAACGCCAAATGGCTCAACGGCCTCATTGCTTCCGGCCTCAAGGCGGAGATCGACGTCAGGGTGTCGCAAGGCAAGACGGCCTTCAAGAACTTCCCGACCTATACCTTCGGCAACGACTCGGAGCACTTCTATCCGGAAGAATATGCCCTGTTCAGCGGCCCGCTCGACGGCCAGGGCAATGCCATGGTCGGCTTCGAGCCCCTGAAGGGCCTCTCCGCCGACCAGATGATGTCGGCGACGGTCTCCACCAAGGTCTTTGAACCGGGCGGCGACTTCAGCATCGCGTCGTCCAAGGCCCTGCTGTCTCCTTGTGAGCGCTATGTCGGTGTGGAGATGCCTCAAACCGAGTCGAAATACGGTTCGTACTATTTCACCAACCGCGACTGGAAGTTCCCCGTTGCCGTGGTCAAAGAGAATGGCGAGCTCGCCTCGTCCACCCTCTCCCTTAACTATCAGTTCTATAAGCTCGATGGTTACTGGTGGTGGTCGAGCGAAGACGCCTACTCCTTGCAGAAATACGTAAGAGGCACCTATAAAAACCCTGAACAGCGTGGCTCCCTGACCTGCAATAACGGAAAGACGTCGCTTACGCTGAACGTCCCCAACGAAAAATGGGGCCTGTACCTCTTGGTCATTACCGACGAGCAAGGCGGCAACACCTTTGCCAAAGTCATGAAGTTCGACTGGGACTATGCGGCCATCCATGCCACAGGCAGCTCCGATGCACCTGTCCAGCTGGCCATGTCGAGCACGCAGGACACGTACAAGGTGGGTGAGAACATCGTGGTGACCTTCCCGTCCAGCGAGCAGGCCAGGGCCTTGGTCACTGTCGAAGCCAACGATCGGGTACTCCAGTCCATGGTGATGGACAAGATGGGCACCGAGGGCAAGGTGGAGATCAAAGCCACCCAGGAGATGATCCCGAACGTCTATGTCTATGTCTCCCTGCTCCAGCCCCGTGATGCGGGCAACGACCTGCCGGTGCGCATGTACGGCGTGGTTCCCGTCAGGGTGGAGGATCCCCAGCTGCAGCTCAAGCCAGAGCTTTCCGTGCCGGAGACGTCCAATACCAAGAAAAACATCCAGGTGACCGTCAAGGAGGCGAATGCCAAGGCCATGACCTATACCTTGGCAGTGGTCGACGAGGGTATCCTCGGCCTGACCAACTATGCCACGCCGGATCCCTTCCGTTACTTCAACGCCAAGCAGTCGCTGAAGGTCCGTACCTGGGACAACTACGACGCCATCATCGACGCCTTCTCGGGCGAGATGGGAACCGTTTATGCCATCGGTGGCGACGGCTTCGTCAGCCAGGAGATCACGCTCGACAAACGCTTCAAGGCCTACGCCGTCACCCTCGGACCTTTCGAGCTGAAGGCCGGACAGACCAACACGCACGAGTTCGAGGTGCCGCAGTGCTCCGGTGCGCTTCGTTTCATGGTGGTCGCCAAGGGCGCGGGCAAGGCCTTCGGCGCTGCCGACCAGTCGATGAAGGTCATCGACCCGATCACCCTCTATGCTGCCGCTCCGCGCGTCACCGCTCCGGGCGATGAGATGAACCTCAAGGTGCAGGTGTTGTCGCCGACCATGAAGGGCAAGGCCCTCAATGTGACGTTCAACAACAAGAACCTGGAACCCGTGGGGGCACTTCCGACCTCGGTGACCGTCGACGGCAACGGCGAGGCCCTGTTGGCCTTGAAGGTGCGGGTGCCTGAGACCTTGGGCAACGCCACCTTGGACGTGAAGGTGTCCGGTGGCGGATACGACGCCCTGTCGACCACGGTCATCCCCATCCGCATGCCGTACGCCGAAAAACGCAACACCTACACGGTGGAAATCGCGCCCAATGCCACCCAGACCATCGACTTCGACCTGCAAGGCCTGAGCGGTACCCAGGAGGGCAACCTCACCGTGGCTTCGTTGATCCCGGTCGATTTCTACAACCGGCTCGACTACCTGACCACCTATCCCTATGGCTGCCTTGAACAGGTGGTGTCCGCCGCCTTCCCGCAGCTCTACTTCAACTACTTCATGGATCAGAGCGAGGCCGACCAGAACAAGACCCGCGAAGCCATCACCGAAGGCATCAACAGCCTGAAGTCGTACCAGAAAGCCGACTTCTCGCTGACCAACTGGGTGGGAGGCACCTACACCGATCCTTGGACAGAGCTCTATGCGCTCCACTTCCTGGTGGAGGCCAAGAACCAGGGCTTCGACGTGCCGGCCTACCTCTATGAGGGCATGCTGAAGCATCAGGCCGACCTTGCCAAGGTTTGGGGTTACAACCCCGACTACAAGCAAGGCGAGACCATCCAAGCCTACCGTCTCTTCGTGCTGGCTTTGGGCGGTGCGCCCGAGATGGCGGCCTTGAACCGTTTCAAGGAGCTCAAGATGAACTATCCCTTGACCTCGTTGCTGACGGCTGCCACCTATGCTCAGGTGGGCAAGAAGAACATGGTGCCGCAGTTCTGGCCCAACAAGACCGAAGGCGCCCTGTCGGACTACATCTCCTCCTTCGGCTCCACCACCCGCGACTTGGCTTTCCTGGCCTACAGCGAGATGCTCTGCGGCAAGGACGAGCTGGTCAAGGGCCATGTCGACGACCTCTGCACCATCCTCAACAGCAACCGTTGGCTCGACACGCAATCCACGGCATTCGCCCTCTTCGCGTTGGGCAAGTATGCCGAGAAGGTGGGCGCCACCAACAAGCCCATCGCCGCGGCGGTCAAGGTGAATGGCGAAGCCCGTACCTTGAACACCAACATCGGCTCCACCGGCTTTGCCATCACGCCCAAGATCGGCGCCAACAAGGTGGAGGTCACCAACCAATGCGACCAGAAGCTGACGGCCAAGGTCTACACCAAGACGGCCGCTGCCGAATACGAGACGACGGAGACCGGCAACTTCATCAAGATGGGGGTGCAGTACTTCGACAAGGCGGGTGCCAAGATCGATCCGGCCAACCTCCCGATGGGCACCGACTTCACTGTGGAGATCACGGTGGAGAACCCGAGCGACTACCTCGTGACGGAACTGGCCCTGTCGTACTACCTGGCTTCGGGTTGGGAGATCGTCAATGAGCGGCTGGAAGGCAAGGAGACCAACCTGGGTGCCAAGCATCAGGATATCCGTGACGACCGCGCCTACTTCTTCTTCGATCTCTCCAGCAGGTCCAAGAAGACCTTCACCCTGAAACTGAACGCCACCTACGAAGGGGCCTTCATGCTGCCGGCGGTACGGTGCGAAGACATGTACAACAACGACATCTACTATGTGATTCCGGCCCGCCCGGTGACGGTGCGTTGACGGGAAACATAGGTGCGTAACCATGGGTTCGATGAGGAACAGGAACAAGGGATATCGTAGGCTGAAGATCGTAGGCGCGGTGCTCCTTGGCCTGTTCCTCCTCTTTTTGTGCATCCCCGTACCTCGGTTCGACGACGACTATTCCACCGTCCTGACCTCCAAGGAAGGGGAGTTGCTGGGGGCCCGCATCGCTGCCGACGGGCAATGGCGTTTTCCCGCCTCCAACCAGTACTCCGACAAGTATTTCGCCTGTCTGCTCGAGTACGAAGACCAACAATTCTTCCGACATGTTGGGTTCAACCCCGTCGCCTTTGTGGAAGCGCTCATCGAGAACGCCAAGGCAGGCGAGGTGGTAAGGGGCGGCAGTACGATCTCCATGCAGGTGGTGCGCTTGGCCCGTAAGAACAAGCCGAGGACCTATCGGGAAAAGTTCCTGGAGGTGATCCTGGCCATGCGTCTCGAGCTACATTATTCCAAGCGTTCGATCCTCAACCTGTATGCCTCCCATGCCCCCTTTGGGGGTAACGTAGTGGGGCTCGATGCCGCTGCCTGGCGCTATTTCCATACCACGCCCGACCGGCTGACCTGGAGTGAGGCGGCCACGCTCGCAGTGTTGCCCAATGCCCCTGCGATGATCCACCCGGGCCGTTCCCGGGAACGCCTGCTCGACAAGCGGGATGCCCTGCTGCTTCGGATGACCCAGTCGGAGTTGTATGCCCCCCGGCGCTGGCACCTGCCCGTCCTGAGCCATGACGATTATGAGCTGGCCATGATGGAACGCCTTCCCGACAAGCCTTACGACATGCCCATGCTGGCCTATCATTACATGATGGAACAGGAACGCAGCCACAAAGGCGAGCACATCCATTCGACCTTGGAAGCATCGCTGCAGCAAACCGTGATCGAGATCATGGCACGGCATTACCAGACCAATGTCCTGAACCAGATCGAGAATGCCGCGGTATATGTGGTCAATTACCTTACCGGCGAGGTGGTCTGCTATGTGGGAAACAACGCCGAGGCCAAGGATGCCGCCATGGTCGACATGGTTAAGGCGCAACGCTCTACGGGAAGCATCCTGAAGCCGTTCCTGTTTGCGGCCATGCTCGACGAGGGGACCCTGCTGCCCACCATGCTGCTCCCCGATGTCCCGATGAGCCTGTCGGGATTCACCCCCAAGAACTATTCGGGGCAATATTGGGGCGCCGTGCCGGCCAACAAGGCCCTGCAGCAATCCCTGAACGCCCCCTTCGTCCACCTGCTCAAGGAATACGGTCACCAGAAGTTTCACTCCCTGCTCAAGCGGATGGGGTTGACGGGCATCGTCTTCAACCCCGACCACTACGGCCTCTCGCTGATCGTGGGTGGGGCGGAGGCTTCGCTTTACGATTTGGTGAACGCCTACGCCGCCATGGGTAGGAAGTTGGCGTCCGCCGTGAACGAGTCGTTCAACGAGCCGGTTCCCGAATCCGTTTCACCGTTCTCGGCGGACGCCATCGCCATCACCTTCGACGTGATGAAGGGGCTGACCCGACCGTCGAGCCAACTGGGATGGAGCGGCTTCTCCTCTTCGAAGCAGGTTGCCTGGAAGACGGGCACCAGTTTCGGCTTCCGCGATGCCTGGGCCATCGGGCTGACCGACCGCTATGTCATCGGCGTTTGGGTGGGCAATGCCGACGGGGAAGGGCGTCCCGGACTTACGGGCGTTGGTGCCGCCGCCCCCCTGTTGTTCGACGTGGCAGGCGTGTTGAAAGACAGCTATACCTATCCCGCCGCCACCGCTTCGGCCATCGATGTGGAAGTCTGTTCCGTGACAGGCTATCCCGACACGGAGCTGTGTCCCTCCACCACCACGGTAAAGATGCCCAATGTGGAGCTGAAAGCGGGTGTCTGTCCCTATCACAAGAAGGTGTTCCTCGACGCCTCGGGGCAATACCAGGTGCTGCCTGACTGCTATCCCGTCGACCAGAAACACTACGAGACCTACCTGGTGCTGCCTCCGGTGATGGAGTGGTTCTACAAACAGCATTCCGCCCGTTATCGCGCCTTGCCTGCCTTGTATCCCAGCTGTGCCACGGCCCACCCCGACGACGTAATGGCCTTCGTGTATCCCAAGTCCGATGCACGCGTCACCATCCCCATCGGTATCCGAGGCAACCGCCAACAGGTGATCTTCGAGATTGCCCATCGCGACCCGAAGAAAACCATCTACTGGACCTTGAACGATGTCTTTTTGGGAACCACCCGGCTGAACCATCAGATGCCGATCGATGTGGAACAGGGCACCTACCGGTTGCGTTGCGTCGACGAGGACGGCGTGGAACTCAATCGGACCATTCTCGTGAATTAATGCAAGAAAAGGCGGAATTATCCGTGGCATAATGCAACATTTTTGTATCTTTGCCGATTAATACAAACAAAAGCTTATGTCATTGGATAACGATAAATTTGTTGGTGAAGGCTTGACCTACGACGATGTGCTGTTGGTCCCTTCCTATAGTAATGTGCTTCCTCGCGAAACCAGTCTGAAAACCCGTTTCACCCGCAACATCCAGCTGAACATCCCCATTGTCTCCGCTGGCATGGACACGGTGACCGAATCCCGCATGGCCATTGCCATTGCCCAAGAGGGTGGCATTGGCGTGTTGCATAAGAACATGACCATCGGCAAGCAGGCCGCTGAGGTGCGTAAGGTGAAACGTGCCGAGAACGGCATGATCAGCGATCCCATCACCATCCACGTGGACGCTACGGTTCGCGACGCCCTCAACCTGATGGGCGAATACCATATCGGCGGTATCCCGGTGGTCGACAGCCATCATTATCTGAAAGGCATTGTCACCAACCGCGACCTCCGTTTCGAGCGCGGCCTGGACCGTCCCATCAGCGAGGTGATGACCCGCGAGAACCTGATCACCACCCGTGAGGTGTCGTTCGAAAAGGCAGCCGATATCCTGCAACAATACAAGATCGAGAAGCTCCCCGTCGTGGATGAGGAGAACCATCTGTTGGGCTTGATCACCTATAAGGACATCATCAAGGTGAAGGCCCGTCCCAATGCTTGCAAAGACAGCCGTGGCCGGTTGCGCGTCGCTGCCGCCGTGGGCATCACCGCCAATACCATGGAGCGTGCCGATGCGTTGGTGGAAGCCGGCGTGGACGCCTTGGTGGTGGATACCGCGCATGGACATTCCCAGGGCGTGCTCGACATGGTCAAGGCCTTGCGTCAACGCTACACCGACATCGACATCGTGGCAGGCAACATCGCCACGGGTGAGGCGGCCTTGGCCTTGGTGGAAGCAGGTGCCGACGCCGTCAAGGTAGGTATCGGTCCCGGTTCCATCTGCACCACCCGTGTGGTGGCGGGCATCGGCGTGCCTCAGCTGACCGCGGTGCTCGACGTGGCCCGTGCCCTGAAAGACTCCGATGTGCCGATCATCGCTGACGGTGGTATCCGTTATACGGGCGACATCGTCAAGGCCCTTGCCGCGGGTGCCTCGTCCATCATGGCGGGTTCCCTCTTTGCCGGGGTTGACGAGTCGCCAGGCGACACCATCATCTTCGAAGGCCGTAAGTTCAAGACCTACCGTGGCATGGGCTCGCTCGAAGCCATGCAGCAGGGTTCCAAGGACCGTTATTTCCAGGACATGGAAGACGATATCAAGAAACTGGTTCCGGAAGGCATTGCCGGTCGGGTGCCTTACAAAGGATCGCTCTCGGAGGTGGTCTACCAGATGGTCGGCGGCTTGCGTTCCGGCATGGGCTACACGGGGTCGCACACCGTCGATGAGCTCAAGAAAGCCAAGTTCATCCGCATTACCAGCTCGGGTATCCTCGAAAGCCATCCGCACGATGTCACCATCACGCAGGAAGCCCCCAATTACAGCAAAAGATCCTAATTAGAAAAAGCCATATCAATCCATGAAAAGAACGCATTTTCTGAGAGGCCTCGCCCTGTTGGCGACCGGTCTCTTTGTCATGGCGGCCTCCGCCCAGTCGAAGTTGGACAAGCAGGTGCTGATGACCATCGGCGGACAGCCTGTGACGGTGAAGGAGTTTTCCGACGTCTATAGCAAGAACAACCTGAGTAGCGATGCCATCGACAAGAAGTCGGTGGACGACTACCTCGACCTTTTTGTGAATTTCCGCATGAAGGTGATGGAAGCCCATGAGATGGGCCTTGACACCACTGCCAAGTTCAAGAGGGAGCTGGATGGCTACCGCAAGCAGTTGGCCAAGCCCTATTTCACCAACGACGAGGTGAGCGAGGAGTTGGTGGAGGAAGCCTATCAGCGCAAGCTGAAAGACATCAGGGCCTCCCACATCCTGATCCGTTGCGACAAGCATGCCCTTCCGGTCGATACGCTGAAAGCCTACAACAAGGCGATGGATATCCGCAAGAAGGCGATGAAGGGTGAAGACTTCGGCCGTCTGGCTGTGTTATATTCCGAAGACCCCTCCGCACGCGATATCGCCGCCACGGAGACCACCCCCGGCCGTCCGGGCAACAAGGGCGATCTGGGCTTCTTCACGGTGTTCGACATGGTCTATCCCTTTGAGACGGGTGCCTATAACACCAAGGAAGGCGAGATCTCCATGCCGGTCCGTTCCGATTTCGGCTACCACCTGATCAAGGTGAACAGCGTGACGGATGCCCTGGGTTCCATCGATGCGGCCCATATCTTCCTGAAACTGGCTCCCAATGCCTCGGAAAGCGAGGTCGCCGAAGCGAAGGCCAAGGCTGACAACATTTACAAGGAACTGAAAGAAGAAGACGGCAAGAACTGGAAGGAAGCGGTCAGGAAGTATTCCGAAGACCGGGCCACCTCCCATCAGGGCGGGCAGCTGAGTACCTTCACCGTCAACCGCATCGTTCCTGAATTCATCGAGGCGGTCAAACAACTGCAACCCAATGAGATTTCCCAGCCAATCCGTACCAATTATGGGTTCCACATCATCAAGCTCATCGACAAGACGGGCGTGGATACCTTCGAAAAGGAGAAGCGGGGTCTGACCGAGCGGGTGGAGAAGGACATGCGCTCCAGGAAGACCGAGGAAGTGGTGCTCCAGCAAATCAAGGATGAATATGGGTTCAAGCAGAACGACAAGCACTTGCTTGCGTTCATGTCCACCATCGACAGTTCCCTCTTGAATGCTTCGTACGAGCTCTCGCCGGACGCCGACAAGGACGCCGTCCTGTTTACCATTGGGAAACAGGGCTTCTCTGTGGATGATTTCGCCCAATACATCGTCGCCAAACAAAAAAGGCAACAGTATGTTACACCGCAAACCTATGTGTATCAGCTGTATGAGTCCTTCCAGAAAGAGAAGGTCATGGATTATGCCGACCAGCATCTCGAGG
The DNA here is from genome assembly GCA_016291135.1 of Bacteroidales bacterium. Taxonomy (GTDB): domain Bacteria; phylum Bacteroidota; class Bacteroidia; order Bacteroidales; family F082; genus Limimorpha. The sequence goes on along the minus strand of JAEFAE010000032.1, from coordinate 12,775 downwards.
AACGCTATCCTGAGTTCAAGACCTTGATCCGGGAATACAACGATGGTATCCTGTTGTTCGATCTGATGGAGAAACAGGTGTGGAACAAAGCCGTGGAAGACACCGTGGGGTTGAAGGCGTTCCATGCGCGTCATGTCAACGACTATCAATGGAAAGATCGGGCCGAGGCCTGTCTCATTACGGTTAACAAACTCGAGTCCCTGCCCAAGGTACGGCAGTATCTCAACGAAGGCGTGCCTTTCGACAGCCTCCGTTCGGTGCTGGACCGTGATTCGGTGCGGTTTGTGAACATCCACTCCGGCAAGTACCAGCATGGTGACAACCGTTTTGTGGACGAGGTGGAATGGAAACCCGGTTTGCGCAAGGAGATACCTTCTTCGGTGGATAATGCCATTACCATCGTTAACATCATCAGCATCCTGCCTGCCGGTCCGAAGACCCTGCAAGAGGCCAAGGGACTGGTTACCTCCGACTACCAGTTGGAGCTGGAGGAGCAGTGGATGAAGGACCTGCATAAGAAGTACCCGGTAAAGATCAACGAGAAGGTGCTTGAGAAGGTCAGGAAACGCTATCAATGAGAACGACCGTTTGTGCTTGGTTGCTGTAATCAATTAAAAAAGGATTTATGTTGAGATCAATTCATCTATTCATTGGGGTGATGCTGCTTGCCGCCGTCGGGTATGCCCAGGATCAGAAGGTGCAGTCCATCGACAAGGTGGTCGCCGTGGTGGGAAAGAACATCATCCTTCAATCGGATGTGGAAAACCAGTACCTCCAATTTAGGATGCAGGGAGGACCCGAAGGAAGCGGCAGCGAGATCCGTTGCGGGATTCTGGAAGACCTCCTGTTCCAGAAGCTGATGCTTAACCAGGCCGAGATGGACAGCCTCGAGGTGACGGACAACGAGGTGGAAAACGAGCTGTCGCGCCGTATCGGCGAATTGGTCGGTCAAGTGGGTTCGCAGGAAAAGCTGGAGTCGTATTTTAACAAGACCATGGCCGAGATCAAGGAAGAGCTGCGCCGCATGGTCAAGGACAAGATGCTGCAGGACCAGGTGCGTGCCGACATCATGAAGGGCGTGACGGTGACTCCGGCCGAAGTGAAGGACTTTTACCGTCGGCAATCGAAAGACAGCCTGCCCACCGTGGGAACCGAATACGAGTTGGTGCAGATTGTGAAGCGCCCGCCGGTCAGCATCGACGAGAAACTGCGGATCAAGGATCAGTTGTATCAGATCCGGAAGCGTATCCTCGAAGGTGAAAGCTTCGCCACCATGGCCATCCTGTATTCCGAAGATGCGGGCTCGGCCAAGAAAGGAGGCGAGCTGGGATTCACGGGACGCGGTGAGTTTGCGCCCGAATTCGAGGCCACGGCGTTCAACCTTCGCGACGGTGAGATCTCCGAGGTGATCGAAACCCAGTTCGGTTTCCATATCATCCAGTTGATTGAACGCCGTGGCGACTACGTCAACTGCCGTCATATCCTCATGACTGCCAAGGTGCCGGTGGAAGCCCTTGAAAAAGCGCAGAACGAGCTGGATTCGGTAGCCAAGCTGATCCGCGACGGCGAGATGACCTTTGAGGAAGCCTGCCTGAAATTCAGCGACGACGATTCCAAGACCAATGGGGGATACATCGTCAATCCGGCCTATGGCGGAAACCGTATCGGACAACAGGACTTGCCTGAGCTGGAAGCGTATTTCCCTGAACTCAAGAACCTGTCCTTTGTCGTCAGCCGCCTTGAGGAGGGTGTGGTGAGCGACCCGTTGCCCATGACCACCAGCGACAACAACGACGCATTCCGTTTGGTCATGGTCAAGAAGCGGATCGAAGCGCATCAGGTGAACCTGAAGGACGATTATTGGCGCATCCAGAACTGGGCCTTGAACGAGAAGAACCAGACCGTGATCCGTCGTTGGATCAATGAACGGGCCAAGAAGGCCTATATCCGTATCGATAAAGACTATGCCGGATGTGACATGCAATTCGATTGGGCTGCGGTGTCCGGCCAGAATGAATAATTTTTGAATCAAGGTAATGGAAAACGTATATCGTTCCGATGTGGAAGGCGCCAAGGCGCTTGTGGAGAAGTATGAAAGGCTTCGCCAGGAGATCGGAAAGGTGATTGTCGGACAGGAAGCGGTCATCCATAATACCGTCCTGTCCATTTTCTGCCAGGGACATGTGTTGTTGGTGGGCGTGCCGGGCTTGGCCAAGACCCTGCTGGTGAATACCATCGGAAAGGCCTTGGGCCTGGGCTTCAGCCGTATCCAGTTTACACCCGACCTGATGCCCTCCGACATCGTCGGCACGGAAATCCTCGACGAGAACAGGCAGTTCCGTTTCATCAAGGGTCCGGTGTTCACCAATATTGTCTTGGCTGACGAGATCAACCGTACGCCCCCCAAGACCCAGGCGGCTTTGTTGGAGGCGATGCAGGAAAAGAGTGTCACGGTGTCGGGCAAGACCTATCAGCTGCAGGCGCCCTTCTTCGTCTTGGCCACCCAAAACCCCATTGAGCAAGAGGGTACCTATCCCTTGCCGGAAGCCCAGCTGGACCGTTTCATGTTCAACTTGATGCTCGACTATCCTTCCTATGACGAGGAGGTGGCGATTGTCAAGAACACCACGGTGGGGAAGGAGTTGGAGGTGGAACCCGTGTTGACTCCCGAAGAGATCGTCTACTTCCAGCAGTTGGTCCGCAGGGTGCCGGTGCCGGACCATGTGTATGAATACGCCGTGTCGCTTACTGCCAAGACGCGTCCGCACACCGCTGCCGCCCATGACTGGGCCAACCGTTTCCTGAGCTGGGGTGCCGGACCGCGTGCCTCGCAATACCTCATCATCGGTGCCAAGGGCAATGCCTTGCTCAGTGGAAAGTATGCACCCGATATCGAGGATGTGCAACGGGTGGCTGTAGCCATACTTCGTCACCGCATCATCCGTAACTACACTGCCGAAGCCGAAGGCGTCGGCATCGAAGAGATCATCCAGGAATTGATGAAGTAGCCGTAGGGCCGGATGCTGCGGGCTGAAAAGAAATAAGGACGACTCCTTTCAAGGGGCCGTCCTTTGTTTTTGTCCTTCAATCCGGGGCGTTAGAGGCCAGGGTTGGAAGAGATCCTTCTCTTGGCTTCCTTTGAGAAGATGGAGAAGAAGTCGCGGTGCAGGATGATGGAAATGCGCATCAGCAACTCGGTGTCGATGTCTTGGCGACGGAAGATGTTGTAGACATTGGTGCGGTCGCAATCCAGTTTTCTGGCCAACCATGACACGGTGCGTTCCTGATTCTTCAGTTCTTGCTGGATGAGGGTTCCGATGAAAATGGCGTTTTCATCGCCTTCTGCGGCAGTGGCTCTCTTGGCTCTGGGTTTTCTTGTTCCCTTTTTGGTTTCTTTGATCTCGTTGTTTTCCATACTTTTTTCTGTTTTTTGGCATCCATAACCCCGCACAAGAAAGAAGGTGTGGGATCGCGCTAGTCACGAATAACAGAAATCAGCCTAGGAAAATAAAAAAACTGTTGCCTCATAGTGTGTCCCACACCTTATGGTGAAGTAATCCACTAGCTATTATTGAGACTTTATTCATAGACGTCGGCTTGTACCGTTGTGTTTCGTCAGTAAAAAAAGTTCCTAGGCTTTTTTTTTGATAAACGTGAAAATAGTAGCTAATGCCTTTGTTTATGTTCTGGTGTTGTTTGTATCTCGATGTCTTTTACTTCTTTTTACAATGCAAATATAGTAATTTTTAATCCATATCGCGGGGCGAATCATAATTTTATTGAATATTAGTCAATAAAATATCATATATATCTGAATATCAATAAATTAACTATTGAAATTTAGAATCATTCTAAATAATAACCAACAAGGCTATTCGTCGATCAAAAAGACCGCCAATTGTCGTGGCCCATGGACGCCGAGCACGGTGTTTTGCTCGATGTCGTAGGTTCGGGTCATTCCGGTGAGGACGGTGATCTGCGAGGCGTGCCGATCGGGTTGTTGTTCCTTGAGCTGGTGCAGGGCTTCCTTCAAACCGCCGACGATTTGGTGGGTGTGTGCCAGTACCAGCAGTACATCGGGCTCGGTGTAGCTTTTCCTGGAGAGGGTGGTGGCGTCGGACAGGATGATGCTGCCGGTTTGGGCGATGAGGTATTCACAATCGGTGATGCTCACCAGCCGTTTGTGTGCTTCCCGTTGCGGAGCGGGACTGTAGTTCAGGCCGTATTTCCGAAGCAGGTCCTGCATGGTGGGACTGGTACACCACAGGGGCTCCCAACCGTTCTGGGGCGCCAGCTGCCGCATGCAGTCGCCAAACTCCGCCTCGCTCTCCAGATAGACGAAAATGCCGCCCATGTCCTTGAACTTTTGGACGAAGGTGATGGCGTTGCCGTCTTCCTCCTTGATGGGCTTCCAAGTGTCGGTCTGCAGGTCGATGTCCTTGAACATCGCCTCTGGCTTTTCGATGATGGCGTTTCTCACCTTGGCGAGAATCTGTTCTTTCTTGGTGGTCCCTTTGTCCGATCCTCTATTGTCCTTCATGGTTTTCCGTGGTTGGTTCGTTGTTGCTGGCCTCCGGTTGGTTTGTGTCCTGGTCCCAGGGGCGTTTTCCAAAGATATGCTCCAAGTCTTCTCCGAAGATGACCTCCTTTTCGATGAGCTGGTTGGCCAGTTGGGTCAGCCCATCGCGGTGGCTGTTCAGGATATCGAGGGCTTCGTGGTAGGCTTTTTCCACCAACTTGCTTACCTGCTGGTCGATGACTTCGGCGGTCTTTTCGCTGTAAGGTTTGGTAAGGGCGTAGTCTTGTTGCCCGGTGGAGTCGTAGTAGCTTAGGTTGCCGATCTCTTCGTCGAGGCCGTAGTAGGTCACCATGGCAAAGGCCTGCTTGGTCACCTTCTCCAGGTCGGAGAGCGCTCCGGTGGAAATCTGTCCGAAGACCACCTGCTCTGCGGCACGTCCACCCATGGTGGCCACCATCTCATGGTAGAGCTGTTCCTTGGTGGTGATCTGCCGCTCTTCGGGGAGGTACCAGGCAGCGCCTAGCGACTTGCCGCGCGGTACGATGGTCACCTTGACCAGCGGATGGGCGTATTGCAGCAGCCAACTGGTGGTGGCGTGTCCCGCCTCGTGGAAGGCAATGACCTTCTTTTCGTCGGCGGTGATGATCTTGTTCTTTTTCTCCAGGCCACCGATGATGCGGTCGATGGCGTCGAGGAAGTCCTGCTTTCCGATCTCGTCCTTGCTCTTTCGGGCTGCCATGAGGGCGGCTTCGTTGCACACATTGGCGATGTCGGCACCCGAGAAGCCCGGGGTCTGCTTGGCCAGGAAGTCGCGATCCACGTCGGCGGCGAGCTTCAGGTTGCGCATGTGTACCTCGAAGATTTCCTTCCTGCCGATCAGGTCGGGCAGCTCCACGTAGATCTGGCGGTCGAAACGTCCGGCACGCATCAAGGCCTTGTCGAGGATGTCGGCACGGTTGGTGGCGGCCAGCACGATCACGCCGGAGTTGGTGCCGAAGCCGTCCATCTCGGTGAGCAGCTGGTTCAGGGTGCTCTCCCGCTCGTCGTTACCACCGTTCATGGGGTTCTTTCCACGGGCACGGCCGATGGCGTCGATCTCGTCGATGAAGATGATGCACGGGGCTTTCTGCTTGGCGTTGTTGAACAGGTCGCGTACACGGCTGGCGCCCACGCCCACGAACATCTCCACGAAATCGGATCCCGAGATGCTGAAGAAAGGCACATTGGCTTCACCGGCCACCGACTTGGCCAACAGGGTCTTTCCGGTGCCGGGAGGGCCGACCAGCAGCACGCCTTTCGGGATCTTGCCGCCCAGACGGGTGTATTTGGTGGGGTTCTTCAGGAAATCCACAATCTCAATGATCTCCACCTTGGCCTCCTCCAGCCCGGCCACGTCCTTGAAAGTGACGTTGACGGGAACGTTGTCCTTGTCGAACAGCTGGGCCTTCGATTTGCCGATGTTGAAGATCTGTCCTCCGCCCATGTTGCCTCGGCCCATGCCACGCATGAGCACCATCCAGAACACGACCAGGAGGATCAAGGGAAGCAGGAGGTTGAGCAGCAGCTCCCAACCCCAGCTCTTGTGCTGTACGTTGTTGATGTAAACGGGATGGGCCACCTCGCTTTCCTGTTGCACCCGCTCGACGGTCTCCTCAAAACGTTCCAGCGAGCCGATGCGGTAGGTGTAGTTGGGGGTGGGAGAGGTGCCCTTGCGGTCTGCCTTGACCTCGGGAAAACGTTTGGCCAGGCCTTTTTCGTTCAGGTAGATCTCCGCATTCTCCTTGTTGATCAGGTCGATTTTCGACACTTCGCCTTGCTGGAGCAGCTCGATCAGTTGGCCCAGGTCGACTTCCTCTTGGGGCGCCTCGTCGCGACCGGCAAAGTATACGCCGAACAAGATGACGGTCAATATGACATAAATCCAGTAGAAATTAAACCGTTTCTTTCCTCCTGGCTTCTTGATGTTGTTCTCTTCCATAAAAAACAAAAACAGTTAAAGGTTGGTTCAGTCACGCTCCTCGGTAACGATGCGTTCCGCGTCGGCCCACAGCTCCTCCAGTTGATAGAAGCTGCGCATCGACTGCAGGAACACATGCACCACCACATCCACATAATCGATCAGGATCCATTCGGTGTTGTCGCGACCTTCGATGTGATACGGTTTGACATGCAGCTTTTCCAGGACCGTGTCGGTGATCTTGTCGGCGATGGCGTCTACCTGTGTTTTCGAATTGGCGTGGCAGATGACGAAATAGTCTGTCACGGCCGTTCCGGTCTCCCTCAGGTCCAAGGTCACAATCTCTTTTCCTTTCATGGCGTCCATGGTTTCAACCACCGTTGCCACAATCTGTTCCGCGTTGTCCGACTGATGTCTTACTCTCATATTCGATGTTGCTTTTTCGATTTAAACTACAAAAATACACAAATAGTTTGATTGTCGCGCTTTTTTTGGGCGGTTAACGCTAAAATTGTCTATCTTCGTGCACCAAATAGCAACGATTCATGAATGAGCTGAATACCTTATTGGCCGGTGTCAACACCTTCCTCTTCGACTACGACGGGGTGATGACCGACGGTACGGTCTACATGGACGGCAACGGCGACCCGCTCCGTACCTCGAATGTGAAGGATGGCTATGCCCTGCAGCTGGCCTCCAAACTGGGCTACCATATTGCGGTCATTTCGGGTGCGGTCTGTACCAACATCACCAAGAGGATGCATGCCCTCGGGGTGAAGGATGTCTATGTGGGCGTTCCCGACAAGGTGGTGCAGCTGGAGGCGTACCTGCGCGAGAAGCAGCTTGCTCCGGAGCAGGTGGCCTTCATGGGTGACGACATCCCCGACCTCAGGGTGATGCAGCGGGTGGGCGTGCCTGCCTGTCCTGCCGACGCCGCCGACGAGGTCAAGGCGATCAGCCGGTTTGTCAGCACCCGTCCTGGCGGCAGGGGCTGCGTGCGCGACCTCATCGAGCAGACGCTCAAGGTACAGGGCCGGTGGATGACCGCCGAAGCCTATTCATGGTAACCCGACGCCTATGATACTGGAACATTTGAAAAACCATACGGTGGTGTTGGCTTCCAAGTCGCCGCGCCGCCAAGAGCTGCTTAAAGGCATGGGCGTGCCTTTTGTGTGCCTTACCAAGGAAACGCCCGAATCGCATCCCGACATGCCTTTCGACGCGGTGCCGGAATACCTGAGCCTCCAAAAGTCCATGGCTTTTGAGGATCATGAACTTCCGGAGGATTACCTGCTGATCACCGCCGACACGGTGGTGATTGCCGGCGACGAGATTCTCGGCAAGCCCCGTGACCGGGAAGATGCCCTGAGGATGCTCAAGCTGCTTTCGGGCAAGACCCACCATGTGGTGACCGGGGTCACGGTCCGGTCGGCAGACAAATGCAAGACCTTTTCGGTGAAGTCAAAGGTAACGTTCGCCCGCCTCGACCAAGGGGAGATGGAATATTACATCGACACCTGCCGTCCTTATGACAAGGCGGGCGCATACGGCATCCAGGAATGGATCGGCTACATCGGCATCTCGGGGCTCCAAGGCTCGTTCTATAATGTCATGGGGCTGCCCACCCGAAGGCTGTACCAGGTTCTGAAAAGCTTCTAACCTTCGGGCGGATTTGCTTTTCTGCTTTATTTGGACTATTTTTGCAAAAAATATCGTCATGCACGGCAACAAACCGCTTATTCTTGTCACCAACGACGACGGCTTTCAGGCCAAGGGGATCCGCAAACTCGCTGCGTTGATGCGCCCTTTGGGCGAGGTGGTGGTCATTTCCACCCAACAGGTGATGTCGGCCAAAGGGCATTCCATCACCACCACGCCCACCTTGACTGCCATTTTGGTGAAGGAAGAACCCGGTTACCGGGAATATGTGTGCAACGGGACCCCGGTCGATTGTATCAAGATCGGATACCAGTGGCTCTTGGACCGCCTTCCCGACCTGGTGGTTTCGGGCATCAACCATGGCTCAAACGCCTCCACCAACGTCATCTATTCGGGGACCATGGCGGCAGCCATCGAGGCCTGTATGGACGGCATCGACGCCATCGGTTTCAGCCTCGACTGCTATGACCCCGAGGCGGATTTCGACCACCTGGACGACTATATCACCGCCATCACGCGCAACGTGCTCGAGGAAGGACTGCCCGATGGGGTCTGCCTCAACGTGAACTTCCCCAAACGGAGCGAGGCGCCCATCCGGGGATTGCGGATCTGCCGGCAGGCCAAGGCCAAGTGGATCGAAGCCTACACCCAGTGCGAGGACGAAAAAGGCGGTTCCTGTCTGAAACTGGGCGGACAGTTCGTGTATGAAGACAGCGGGGAAGATACCGACTATTGGGCCCTGCAAAACAATTATGTGTCGCTGGTTCCGACGCAGTTCGATTTGACGGCGACCTCCCACCTGCAATCAATGCATCGTTTTGAAACTATATTGGAATCGTATGAGAATTAAGGATAATATTTGGCTCGGCATGCTGATCGGCGCAGCGGTGTTTGCCCTTTGCTACCTGCTGCTGTCGCTAGCGCCCTGGGGGGAGGCCTATACGAGGGCGCCCTTCCTGCTGGCTTTCATCCCGGGCATCATCCTCTTTAGGATGGCCATGGTGAAATGGAATTTGGAAAAAATCGGCAGGGGCATTCTGGCCGTGACCTTCGTCGGGATGCTGCTCGTGTTTTTCCTGGTGTGAACGAAAGAACAATGCTATGAAGTACTATATCATCGCTGGTGAGGCTTCGGGTGACTTGCATGCCGCCAACCTCATTGCCGAGATAAAGAAAAAGGATCCTCAAGCCGAGTTCAGGGGTTGGGGGGGCGACCTCATGCGCAAGCAGGGGGTCGATCTGGTCAAGCACTACCGGTCCATGGCCTTCATGGGCTTTGTGGAGGTGGCGGTGAACCTCCGTAGCGTATTGGGCAACATCGAGACGTGCAAGAAGGACCTGCTGCAATACCACCCCGACGTGCTGATTCTGGTGGACTACCCGGGGTTCAACCTCCGGATAGCCCATTTTGCCCAAAAGCACCACATCAAGACCTGTTATTACATTTCGCCTCAGGTGTGGGCCTGGAAACGGCGTCGGGTCCGTCGCATCAAGAGCGACGTGGACCGGATGCTGGTCATCCTGCCTTTCGAGGAGCCCTTCTATCAGGAACATGGGGTGAATGCCACTTTTGTCGGCCATCCCTTGTTGGATGAGCTGGCCAAGCTCGATGCCACGCCCCGAATCAGCTTCGTGCGTCGCAACAACCTATCCGAAAAGCGGGAGATCATCGCCCTGTTGCCTGGCAGCCGCAAGCAAGAGGTGGAACGGATGCTGGGAACCATGCTGAAGGTGATTCCGCATTTTCCACAGTATCAGTTTGTGATAGCCGGTGTTTCGTCGCTTGATGAGCAACTCTATCAAAGCATGATCGGCGACCATGACGTCAAGTTGGTCATGAACCAAACGTATGGCTTGTTGCAAAACGCCAGTGCCGCCTTGGTGACTTCGGGCACGGCGACCCTCGAAACGGCACTGCTTTCCGTGCCGGAGGTGGTTTGCTACAAGGCGAATAGGCTTTCGTATCGGATCGCCAAGCGGCTGATCAAGGTGAAATACATCAGTTTGGTCAACCTGATCATGGATCGGGAAGTGGTCAAGGAGCTGATCCAAGGCGACTTCAACGAGGAGAAGCTGGTGAAGCAGTTGCAGCTCCTGTTGACCGATGCCAAGCAGCAGCGTCGTCTTTTGGAGGATCTCGACACCTTGCGTGAACGTTTGGGTGGCAGGGGCGCTTCCGAAAAGGCGGCTGCAGAGATTGTTGGCATGGTAAAGTAATATTTATTTTATCAATACTATTGCTATTATTTAATTAATTTGTAACTTGCGCTCCGTTTCGACGATCGGGTCATGAACTGGAGCAAATACCCTTTTCTTCGGCTGCTGCCACCCTTGATCCTGGGCATCCTGCTTGGGGAGACGGTGGTCCCTTGTCCAGGGACGAGGGACTGGTTCCTCCTTCTGTTGGGGACCGTGCTTGTCTTGGCTGTGCTGTCGCGGGTGTTGAAACCCTTTCGTTTTCGCTGGATGATTGGGGCTTGGGTGCTTCTGTGCGTGGGCTATCTGGGCTGGTTCCGTCACGGGATGGCCAATGCAGTTGCGGAGGACGGCTTTGTGGAAGGACAAGCGGGTCTTTTCGTAGCCCGGGTGTTGGAACCGCCCGTGGCAAAAGAGCGTTCTGTGAAGGCGATGTTGGAGTTGCGGGGTGGTCGGATGCCCGATGGAGACAGGGCTGTCACGGGTCGGGTAGTGGCTTATCTGGAACCCTCTGATCCGGCCTCGGCCTTGCGTTATGGCGACCTGCTTGCCTTTTCGGCGGTTATCGATTCGGTGCCGCCTCCCTTGAATCCCGAGGAGTTCGATTACCGCACCTATCTGAAACGGCTGGGAGTGACCGGAAGGGTTTATCTGAAGCAAGACCATTGGTGCGCGCTTGGCGTGGAGGCGGGGAATCCGTTGTTGCGTTTTTCCTACCGTTGCCGCGATCGGCTGTTGGAGGCTCTCCAACGCTGTGGTGTGACCGAGGAAGCCTTCGGGGTGGGGGCGGCCTTGCTGTTGGGTTACGACGAGAGCCTCCCCGCCCAAGTGCGGCAGCACTATGTGGCGGCGGGCGCCATGCATGTGCTTTGCGTTTCGGGGATGCATGTCGGCGTGATCTACCTCTTGGCTTCGGCGTTGCTTGGCTTTCTTGGCAAGAGCAAGCGGATGATTCGCCTGCAGAAGTGGCTGCTGTTGGGGCTGGTTTGGGGCTATGCCCTGCTCACGGGCTTGTCGCCTTCGGTGTTGCGTGCGACGCTGATGATCAGTTTCCTGCTGTTGGGGGCGTTGCTGCGCAGGAAAGGAAACACCTTGAATTCCGTTGCGGCATCGGCCTTTGTATTGCTGGTGATTCAACCGAACAACCTGTTTTCCATCGGGTTCCAGCTGTCGTATGCGGCTGTGTCGGGCATCGTCCTGCTGCAGCGCAAGATCTATCTCCTGTTGTATATCGGGAACAAGTGGCTCGACAGGGCTTGGGAAGTCACCGCCGTTTCGTTGGCCGCACAGTTGGCCACCTTGCCCTTGACCCTGTACCATTTCCATCAGTTCACGCCCTATTTCTGGTTGAGTAACCTCTTCCTCACGCCGCTGTCCTTTGTGGCCATTCTTTCGGGGATGGCCTTGTTGGCCGTGTCGTGGGTTCCCTGGCTGGGTCTTGCGGTGGGGAAGGCGGTATGGGCATGCCTCACGTTGATGAATGTCTTGGTTTCATGGGTGGAAGGCCTGCCGTTTTCGCTGGTGCGCGGTCTCTATATTAATAAGGTGGAACTTTCGTTGGCACTGTTGCTGTTGATTTTGTTGGTGTTGTTTGTCCATCTGAAGAGGAAACGGATGCTGATGGAGTTGTTGGTGGGGTCGGTCGTATTGGCCTTTTCCATGGCCTACCGGAGTCAGTCTGTAGCCTGTCAGGAATCAATCACCCTGTATTCGCTGAGGAAACATACGTGTCTGGATCTGAACCAGGGTACGGAACACCTGTTGTTGTGCGATGAAGCCTTGCTGTCGGAACCAGGAGTGATCGATTACAGCTTGCGGGGCCATTGGGCCCGTCAACGCGGGTCGATGAACCCGTGCTGTTTCACCCTACAGGAGGACGTGGAGGTTCCCTTTGCCAAGAAGCGGGGACCTCTCCTTTCTGTTGGAGGGAGGCTGTTGGCATTCTGGGAGCCGTCCCAGCAGGGCGATGGACGGTGCTTGCCCTTGCCGGTGGATGGGCTGCTGGTGCGTGACCGTCAGCGACCTGACCTGGATCGGGTGATGCTCCGTTATCGGCCCGCTTTGCTTCTCATCGACGGATCGGTTCCCTCTTATCTGGCAGAAGAATGGATGCGCCAAGCAAGGAATCGGGGGTTACCTTATTATAATATAGGGGAGGGGGCTTGGATATGTTCCTTGAGGTAGCTTGGGGTGGATTTGTATCTTATTGTAAATCAGTGTTTAGTAAATTTTTTTCAAAAAAAACACAAAAAACGCTTGCAGGTTTCGAAAAAGGTCGTACTTTTGCATCCGCAAAGCAAAGCAATAAAAGTTCTTTTTCAGGTTGGTCCGGTAGTTCAGCTTGGTTAGAATGCCTGCCTGTCACGCAGGAGGTCGCGAGTTCGAGTCTCGTCCGGACCGCTGGAAGCGCAAGTCCCAAAGACCTGCGCTTTTTTTTTAAATCC
>JAEFAE010000031.1 GCA_016291135.1 Bacteroidales bacterium | reverse complement strand
GTACTATTGTCTTTCTCCTTCGCCATAGCTCACCTTTCCAACGCTTCACCTATGGTCTTCGCCAAAAGGAGGTCCTTGGAGACGTATTTGTCATAAATCCAGATAAAGAGGATGGCTACGGCCATGACGATGAAACCCGACAGGCCAGGCATGCCGTTCACGAAATCGTTGCCACCCAACGTGCAATAGATGACCACCCCAGCGACGGCATTGTATGTGCCGTGCATGATAGCTGCCACCACCATCGACTTGGACTTCAACACGAAATACAGCTCAATGACACCCAACAGGATACACATCACCACCATCAGCAAGACGCCCCATCGCGGCTCGTTCGGGTAGTTGTGGCCCATCAAGATAAGGGGGAAATGCCAAATGCCCCACACGACGCCGATGAACAAGGCGGCCTTCCAGAACTTCACCTCGCGCAAGGCGCCGACAAGGTAGTTGCGCCAACCGTATTCCTCACCGAAGGCGGCAAGGGCGTTGACAGAGATACCTGCCATCAACCCGCTAACCAAAGTAAGAATGATCATCAAATAGGCGGGCATCTGTCCCAATTGTGCACGCACCAGCTCCTGCTGCTCCTCAGGTACATGATATTGGTTGATGAGCTGCTCGGCATTGTATTGCAGCGATACGCCAGGCATCAGCCCATTGACGCAAATGCAAGCCAACGTCATCACTAACGGCAACAGCCAAGCCACCAGCCACGACCATTTGATCTTGAAGTTGACCAAGCCGGTATGGTTGAACTTCTCCTTGTCGATGGCCTGCAACACCAAGGCCGTGATGAGCGGAAAAAACATATAGACAGTTGAGAAGAGCATGAACCCAACGGGGGTATCCGCTCCCATGCCGAAGCCCCAGTGGGCCACGGCAAACATCGCCCAGCTGAACAGGCAGACGATGATCGAAAATCTTATGGCTTTTTTCATGGTTTCACTTGCTTGAGTTGTTGGAATAGGTGTTCGGTTTCTTCCTTGCCATCAGCATTAAGATAATAGAGCGCGTCGGTGGTGCGCAGTTCAATGTATGGAGCTTGCTTAACGACAAAGATCATGCACTTTTCGCCACTCTTGAGCTTGAAATGGCCTTTGAGCCTATTTCCTGTATTGGAACCGTTGGTGCGCATGGCGATGGGTGGCATCGCATCGAGCAAATCCACCGAGACGATGTCGGAAGCGGGGATTTCGCGTCCGTACATGCCCGAGATCTTGACGACCTCCTCTCCCACCGTAATGCGTGTTGGACGGAAGCTCAAAGCCAAACTTAAAGCCGCAAAAATCATGACAACCCAGGTGAAACCCCATGCTATTTGGGCTGCCTTGCCGGATTTTACCAGTTTACCAGACTTGTCTTGGCCAAGCGACATCTCATCCCGAACAAACCTAATGTTGGATCTGGATTGGTCGCGTCCAAAAGCATTGTATCGTTTCATGGCGATGGACAAAGGCACCATCATGGCGAACACCAGCACCATCAACGTCACGCCACAGACATCTTCGTCAATGACCTTGGTCAGGTGCAGCGCTGCCGTGACAACCAGCAGAAAGCCCGTCACCCCTAAAATGATAGCACACGCTTTTTTTAGTCCTTCGATATGAACCAATTCCTTACGCTCTGGCGGAAGATTGCCGTAAGGGTTGATAATATTCGGGTATTGGTAGCAGGCCCAAGCCGTCACAATCAACACCAATCCCGCTGCTAAAACAACATATCCCATATTAAACACTTTTTTTTGTCATTATACAATTTTTTGTCCCAGGGGTTGACCAAGGGTCACCCCCGTGGCTACCCATAGGCGACCCCTAAAGGGTCGTTAATAAAGCGATCCCGTGTTGACCACCGGCTGGGCCGACTCGTCGGCGCAGAGCACCACCATCAGGTTGCTCACCATGGCGGCCTTGCGTTCCTCGTCGAGTTCGACCACGCCTTCGTCCTTCAGCTTGTCCAAGGCCATCTTGACCATCGAGACGGCACCTTCCACGATCTTCTCACGGGCAGAGATGATGGCGGCCGCCTGCTGACGGCGGAGCATCACCGCAGCAATCTCTGGCGAATAGGCCAGATAGTTGATACGGGCCTCCAGCACCTCCAGACCCGACATGCTCAAACGTTCATTGAGTTTGGACAGCAACACCTCATTGATCTCGGAGCCACCTGAACGCAGGGTCAACTCACCATTCTCAGCTTCGTTTTCGTCGTAGGCGTACATTCCCGCTACCTCACGTAAGGCGGCGTCGCTCTGCACCTGAATGAAGCTCTCGAAGGCGCGCATCCGGTTGCTGACCGTCACGGGAGCCGTGCCCGAGCCACCCCCAGCCATGGTCTGCGAGTCGATCTCGAACATGGCTTTGTAGGTGTCCTTCAGCCTCCAAACCAGGATCTGGCCGATCATGATGGGGTTACCCGTCTTGTCGTTCACCTTGATGTTGTCAGGGTTGAGGTTACGGGCACGCAGGGAGACCTTCTTAGAGGTCATGAAAGGATTCACCCAATGGAAACCCGTCTTGGTGAAGGTGCCTCTATACTTGCCGAAGAACAGCATCACCATGGCCTCGTTCGGTTCCAGCTTACGGAAGCCGATAGGCAGGATGACGGCCAGCAATGCCCCGATCACCGAGAAAAGCGGGAGTATCGGATAGGTCTCTACCAATACAAATCCCAAGATGCATAACGCAAAGATGGCAATTTCAATAAACAATGCGATGAATCCATTCATCGTAAAACCCTTAAATTCAAATTCTTTCGTTTCCATATATGATATTATTTTGATATTGTTTTGACATAGCAAAAATACATTAATTTTGAAACATGCAAGCGTTTTTGGTATTTTTTTTGGACTTTTTTTTATTTTTGTGCAATTAAATATGAATAACCCATGCCCCGGGGTTGCCGGAAGGCAACCCCGGGGCCCAAAACACAAAAGACATGAAGAAACTCCTTATTGCAGCCACCGCCCTCCTGATGATGGCCAGCTGCTCCACCTTAAAGGTCGTTGACCAAAATGCCGCCTTGAACGCCGGCGCCGCCGCCGTCCAGGCCCTGGCCATCAGCGATTCGCAAATCAAACAGCTCTGCAGCCAGTACATGGTCCAGACCGACGGCCAGAACACCAAGCTTCCCGCCGACGATGCCTATACGCAACGGCTGAAGAAGATCATGGCGCGGTTCCACAACATCGAAAAACTGGACCTGAACTATGCCGTGTACAAATCAAACACCATCAACGCCTTCGCCAGCGGCGACGGCAGCGTACGCGTCTATTCGGGACTGATGGATGTCATGAACGACGACGAAGTGTTTGCCGTCATCGGCCATGAGCTCGGCCATCTTATTAATAAGGATGTCCGCGACGCCTACCGCACCGCCTACCTCATCGTGGCCGCCCGCTATGGCATCGGTGCCTTCAACCAGACCGCCGGAGCCATCTCACAAGGCTTCCTCGGCGACCTCGGCCAGCAGTTGGCCACAGCCGCCTACTCGCGCCGCCAGGAGACCCAAGCCGACGAGACCGCCTTCCAGTTCTGCGTCGCCAACGGCGTGGATCCGTTTGCCATGTACCACGCGCTGAACGTATTGCTCCGGCTGAGCGGCAGCACCGGCTCACAGGGACAGTTGGCCCAGATGTTCTCCGACCACCCCGACACCGCCAAACGGGCCGCCCACATCAAGGACATGGCCGAGGCAGCCGGCTACAAGATGACGAGTTCCGGCTCCAGCCAATCGTCCGGAACCACGGGCAAACCCAACACGGTCAAGCCTAACAACAGCAACTCCAAACCCGCCGGCAACACAAGCAGTGGAAACACGACCAGTGGCAAAAAGAAAATCAACCAAAAGCATTAATCCCCAATGAAAAACATTCTTAAGACCGTTTGCATCGTATTGGCCTCCCTCGCCCTCCTGACGGGATGTAGCAAGGAAAGCAGCGAGAAACAGATTCTCACCTTCAAGTTTGCCGCCCTGGACGTGCAGGCAACCATCACGGAAAGCCCTAAAGCCATTGTGGCCATCGTGCCCTATGGCACCGATGTCACCTCGTTGGTACCCATCATCACCATCTCCGAGAAGGCTTCCATCAGCCCCGCCTCGGGTGTCCCCACCGACTTCACCGATCCGGTCGTCTATACCGTGACCGCCGAAGACGGATCCAAGGCCACGTATACCGCCACCGTCACCGAGAACCCCAACGGAGGAGGGGGCGGGATCGACGGCGACCCCACCGAGTGTTCCGGATACATTGAAAGCAACACCATCTGGCCCGACCTCGGCCTCAGGGTCGACTACATCATCGACGGCATGCTCACCATCACGGGCAACGCCCTGCTCACCATCGAACCCGGTGTGACGATCATGTTCTCGGGCGTGGATGGCGGTATCGAAGTGGGCGAGAACGCCGGACTGAGCATGATTGGAACCGCCGAGAAGCCCATCATCCTCGAAGGCCCCGTCAACAACCCGAACAACGGCTCCTGGAACCGTGTCCTGATCCACAGCAAACGCAGCGACAACCAGTTTGAACACGTGCACTTCCTGCGCGGTGGCAGCGGCACAGAGAAGTGGAACGGCGTCGTCAACGTACGGGGCAAGCTCAGCATGAAGCACTGCCTGATCGACGGCAGCCTCAACAGCGGTGTCTCCACCGAATACGACGGTTACATGAACGCCTTCGACGACAATGTGATCACCCATTGCGCCATGTACCCATGGATCACGGAGAACCTGTACACGATGTGTTCCGACATCAGCTACAACAACAGCTTCACCGATAACCACGACAACCGGGTGTACGTCGACCCCAGCGGATTCGACCTTGAGGACGACGACCACACCTTACGTGCCTTACCCATCCCCTACTACCTCAAGGAAGGGCTTTCCATCTACGGCAACAAGACCTTCACGGTGGAAGCCGGGACCATCTTTGAATTTCCTTTCAACACCAGCTTCAAGGTGGAAAGCGATTGCAACTTCATCGCCCAAGGCACGGCCGACAAGCCGATCATCTTCCGCGCCGACGATATCGCCACGCCCTGGAAAGGCATCCTCTTCGAGAGCACCCGTAGCCGCAACGTCATCGAGCACTGCCTGATCCAGGAATGTGGCACCAGCGACAGCTGGGACGAGCGCAGCTGCCTCTACATCCGCACCGACGCCAAACTGACGCTCAAGGACAACGTCTTCGGCCCGACCCGGTACTTCGGCGTCGGTATCGAGGACATCGAGCACTGGGGCAATGTGCAGCATAGCGGCAACACGTTTGTCGACTGCCAAGAAGGCAACGTCTGGATCGAACGTGGCGGCGTTTACAACGGCCAGCAGTACGACGACTATGGCACGCTCAACGACCTGCCCTAACCGGAAAGCAACCGATGAAACAAAAAAGCCGAGGCGCATGCTTCGGCTTTTTTGTTTTGGGATACGACAACGCTTCCCCTATGCTTGGCGGAAGGCCGCTGCCAGCCGCTTGAACTTGGCACCCCGTTCCTCAAAGTTCTTGTATTGGTCGTAACTCGAGGCGGCCGGAGAGAGCAGACAGACCTCGCCGGGCTTGGCGTGAAGGCTCAGATAGGCGAAGGCCTCCTCCATGGAGGCATAGTCGACAAGCACGGCGTTCACTCCCTGGGCCTCCATCATCCCTTTCATCCGGGCGCCCGCCTCGCCCGTAAAGAGTAGCTGGGGCACAGGGCGCTGCTTGAGGTAGTCCACCAGCGGTTGGTAGTCGATGCCACGATCGAAACCGCCCAGCAACAGATAGTCGACCCGTCCAATGGCTTCACAGGCGGAGACGGCGGCCTGGGGAATGGTGGAGATGCTGTCGTTGACGAAAGAGACCCCGCCGAAGGTACCCACCGGCTCCAGGCGGTGTTCCAGGGGCTTGAAGGTATAGAGATGTGGGATCAGCTCGTCCGGAGCCACGCCATAGGCCCAACAGGCACTGAGGGCCGCCTTCACATTCAGCAGGTTGTGGGCCCCCAGCAAAGGCAGCGCCGCCTCGTCGATGTCGAAAGCCATATTGGGAAACAGCACGTTGTTCACGCCTAGTTCCAGGGTCTCCCCCATCAGCGTGTCGTGCACCACCGCATAGTCGTCGGCCTCCATGAAACGCAACAGGTTGAACTTGGCATGCTTGTAGCGTTCGAACGTCCCGAAATGGTCGAGATGCTCCTCAAAGACATTGAGCAGCACCCCCACCCGCGGGCTGTTGTGGACGTATTCCAACTGATGGGCGGAGAGTTCATACACCACGATGCTATCGGGATGGATCTGTTCCATGATGTCGAAACAGGGGATCCCGATGTTGCCGGTCAAGATCGCATCACGGCCCGAGGCCCGCAGCAGGTGATGGATCAGCGAGGTGGTCGTGCTCTTCCCCTTGGTACCCGTGATGCCGATGGTCTGGGTGTGGAACTGGCTGAGAAAGAGGTCCGTCTGCGAGGTAATCTCCACCCCTTGGGTATCGAAGTCCTTCAACGAGATGCCCGGCGTCTTGACCACCACGTCGAAGCGACGGATTGCCTCCAGGTAACCGTCTCCGCCAAACACGTCCAGCCCCGCCTGTCGGAGGACTTCCAGAGCACCCATGTTGCGGTCGGCCACCGCCACGGTGGTGTTGGGCAGATGGCGTTGCATGAAGCGGAGGGTGGACTGGCCTTCGCGGCCGAATCCGAGGATGAGGACGCGTCGCCCTGCGAGCCGTTCCAGAATCTTCTCAAACATGGAGCTGTGACTTTAAGATCTGTTCAAAACGTTCCGGAAGGAAGTGTTCGCCGTTGAAACGGCGAAGGATTTCATCCACCGTGGCTTCGCCACGGGGAGAGGTCTCTACCAAGGTCCCCTTCCGGTCGGACATGGCATCCACACAGGCTCGCACCTCCTCCACCGTGCCCACACATTCGAAAGGCTTCACCGCGGCCGTGCCGTTCAGCTCCTCGAACACCGGGCGCAGCAAGAGGTCGGCCATCAGGTCCTTGCCGAAGAGCGTCGTCAGCCGTTCCCGCGAAAGGAAGGGCGACAGGATCAGCCAGGTGAACAGGCACTTGGGGCACTTCCCGCACCAAGAGTCGGTCTTGCTCCCCGCATTGCAGCTGCGGAACACCTCGTGATAGGCCTCGCAACGGCTGAACAGCGAGGCGATCTGCATCTCGTTCAAGGGACGCAGGAAGCTGAAGTATTGGATCTCGCCATTGAGATGCTCGGACACATAGTCGCGGAAGTCCCGCTCAAAGGCGATGGATTTGCTGTATTGGTGGTTGATGTCGGTACCGGGCACCGTCGACTCGTTGGCACTCGACTCGTTGGAGAGGGCGATGTAGCGCGACCCGCTTCCGAAGCCCACAAGCAAGGTGACGAAGGCAAGCAAGGCCGAGAAAGGCGTGTGTCCGTTAAGGAAACCCTCCTGGTTCAGGCGCAGCATCGTCGGGTCCAAGGTGCGGTTCACCACAGCCACCTCCGAGAGGTCGTACCCTGCCGCCTCGATGCAGCCCACGGTGGCGCCGCGAGGGTTCAGGATCAGGGGGATCGCAGGAAGCTCCCTACGGAGCAGTTCCAGCGTCACCACCGAGTCCTTGCCACCGCCCACAGGGATCAACGTCCTCTCCTCCAACGGCAGCGTCACGGGCGCAAACGTCCGGTCCGTCCCCGACTCGATGCGGAGGAAGTCATGCACAGGACTATCGATTCCATTCAGGTAGCGGAACTCGCCCAAGCCGTTGTAATACAGGTCTCTCCACCATTTGCATTGGCACTGTTTCAAGGCGAAAGGCTTGACTACCACCGTCTTGGGACAGGCCAGCTTCCAATAGCTGACCAGCTCCACCATGCCTACATGGAAGGCCAGGCTCTCCAACATCGGCTGCGGCACCTGCTCCCAGTGGTAGAAAGGCCGGGGCGGCACCTGCAGGGTCGGATAAAAGTCATAACGTCCGTCCAAGTTGAAATGATAGACGATGGAGAGCGTCCCCGATTCCACCTTGACCTGCTGGCTCACAAAGGTGAAGGTCTGGTAGGTCTCACGAAGGGCGTCGAATCGCTGTTGGTTGTCCACCTTTTTCACTGCCTCGAAATTTTTCCACAAAAATAATAAATGTTGCTTGTTGTTTTGTCGAATAGTTGATAATTTTGTGTTTTCAAAGCGAAGCCCATGGAACTCAAGCGTCTCTTCCAGATCCACAGCAACACCCGTCACCCCAAGGCGGGCAACCTGCTGTTGTCGGAGCCCACGATGAACGACCTCCACTTTGGGCGATCCGCCGTGCTCTTGATCGAACACAACGACAGCGAAGGCTCTTTCGGCATCATCATGAACAAGGCGCTGAACGTCCGGCTCAACGAAGTCGTCGACACCTTCCAGGACTTCGAGGCCCCGGTGTATCTGGGCGGCCCCGTGGCCGACAACCAGATCTTCTTCATGCACACCTTAGGCAACCTCCTCCCCGATGCGTTCGAATTCATGGACGGGCTCTACTGGGGCGGCGACACGGAGGCTCTCAACGCCCTCATCGCCACGGGCATCGCCACCCCCGACAATGTACGGTTCTTCATCGGCTACGCTGGCTGGAGCGCGGGCCAATTGGTCCAGGAGCTGGAACGCAACGCCTGGGGCGTGTGCAAGACCGACGCCAAGACCCTGCTCGACACGCCCGTCGACCAGCTCTGGAGCCGCTATGTCGACCGCTTGGGCAAGGAATACGAAATCTGGAAACGATTCCCCAAAAATCCCGAAGACAATTAATTCAAATCAATCATTGATGGGATAGGCCTCATAGAGGATGTCGTGCAGCAGCGTGCGGATGTTCTGCTTGGCCAGGTTGTTCGGCTCGGCCGACGGACACACCCGGTTCGAGAGGAACACGATGGCGAGCTTGTTCACCGGATCAGCCCAGAAGAAGGTGCCGGTGAAGCCCGTGTGGCCATAGCTCTTCATCGAAGCTGACTTGGAGGCGGTGGAAGAGCCCTTCTTGTCGATGGGCAGCTTGTCGAATCCCAAGCCGCGGCGGTTCTTGTTGGCCGTGAAAGGAGCCGTGGTGAAGTAACGGAGGGTCTCCGCCTTCAGCAGCTGCTTCCCTTCGAACTTGCCCTCGTCCAGGAAGAATTGGACCAAAACCGCCAGGTCGTGCGCGTTGGCGAACAGGCCGGCATGTCCGGAGACACCCCCCATCAGCGAGGCCACCTGGTCGTGCACATCGCCCCAGAGCAGCTGCTTGCGGAAGGTCAGGTCCTCCTCGGTGGGCACGATGGTCTCACGCGTCCGCCAATGCAACGGGCAATAGCCGATGTTGACCAAATGCATGGGACCGTAGAACTTCTCCTGGAGGTATTCCTCCAACGACTTGTTCGTCAGCTGTTTGACCAGCTCAGGAACGAAATAGAAGCCCATGTCGCAATACACATATTTCTTCTCCTTCAAGGGGCTCTTCATGATCGAGTCGATGATCTGCTCCTTGTAGTCGTTGACCAAGTAGAGATTCTCCGCCACCCGTACGGTATGGTTCTCGTCGATGTGGTCAAGGAAATACTCCGGCAGCGGCCCTTCCTCGTCGAACAGCTTCTGATGGAAAGGAATCCACGCCTTCATGCCCGACTGGTGGGTCAACACGTCGATGATCTTGATGGCGCCCTTGTTGGAAGCATTCAGGTAGGGGAAGTAGTCGCCCATGGTCTTGTTGAGGTCGAGCAAGCCGTCCTCATAGAGCTTCATGATGGCCAACGTGGAGGCGAAGATCTTGGTCAGCGAGGCGATGTCGTAAACGTCCTCGGGAACCACCTTGGTGGCGCCTCCGTAGGTGAAGGTGCCGAAACACTTGTCATAGACCACCTTGCCGTCTTTCAAGGCGATGACCTGACAGCCGGGATAGGCTCCCTCCTGGATGCCCAGCTTGGCTACCGAGTCCATCCGACGCTCATACTGGGCAGGCAGGGTCCCCTTGGGAAGAGAGAACTGGTCGATCGACAGCGAGCCCTCGCGCAGCACGGGAGCGGAGGCCGGCATCGGCATATCCGAGGGATGGATGCCGTCGCCGCAGGCGAACTTGGCCGTGGAGACCGGCAAGGTGCCCCAAGCCGGCTGCCGGCCTGTCAGCACCGCACCCACCGCATCGACCACGTCGTTTTCATCCTGATAACCCACCAGCAAGCCCTTCACGTTGTTGTTGATACGCAAGGCATCCAAGGCATACGGACAGGTAAACAGGTTCAGCACGACATCGTTCTGGGCAACCAGTTTGTTGAAGAAGGCCACCGTCTCGTCGTTCACCCCGAAGTTCTTGGAAGCGTTGATGCTCGACTGGAGGATGTTGACCACCACCAGGTCGAAAGCCTCGAGCTCCTTGAGCCAGGCCTTGGCATCGGCGGCATGCTCTTTCGTCACACAATAGCGCTTCGCCTTGATCCCTGCGGCATCCAGGGCGTTGCCCATGCGTTGCGAGGCCGATTCGGGACCGATGGTCACCAGGGCGATGTGTTTGGTCGCTTTCAGCGGAATCACCCCACCGTCGTTGCGCAGCAGGGTCACCGCCTCCCCAAACAGCTGGCGCCGAAGGTCTAGGTAGTCCTGACGCTTGAGGTCGGCGGCCAGCGCCTCCGTGGCCACCGGGGCATAATGGTTCAAACCAGCACGGTATTTGTACTTTAAGATCTTTTTGCAGCTCTCCTCCACCCGGGCAGCGATCTCAGGGTCGCGTTCGGCGCCTTCCTTGATCTGCCTGATGGCCGCCGGCACGTTGTGAGGCAGGATCAGCACGTCGTTACCGGCCAGGAAGGCAATGTAAGGCACGCTGTCGGCAGACACCTCCTGCGAGACCCCTTTCATGTCGAGCCCGTCGGTGAAGATCAATCCCTCAAAGCCCATCTCCTCTTTCAGCAAGTCGGTGACCACGCCTCTCGAGAGCGACGAGGAGGTGTTCTCCACGGGCTCGATGGCCGGGAAGTACAGGTGTCCCACCATCGCTCCGTTGACGCCCCGCTCGATGAGGTAACGGAAGGGTGCCAGCTCGATGTCCTTGACTTCCTCGTAGCTCCGCTTCACGGTCGGGAGCGTCAGGTGCGAGTCAGTATCGGTATTGCCATGCCCGGGAAAGTGTTTCATGGTGGTGACCATCCCCTGGCTCTGCATGCCCAAGGCGTAGGCGGCGGCCTTCTCTCCCACCAGCTTCGGGTCCTCGCCGAAGCTGCGCACCCCGATGATGGGGTTCTTCGCATTTGAGTTGACGTCGGCCACCGGGGCAAAGTTGACATGGATGCCCATGCGCCGGCACTGCTCGCCCACCTGCTGGCCCATCTCATAGAGCAGCTCGTCGTCCGACACCGCGCCGAGGGTCATCTGAAAAGGATAGGCGACGCTGTTCTTCACCCGCATCGCCAAGCCCCACTCCGCGTCGATGCACACCATAAGCGGCGTCTGGGCCAGGGCCTGCCATTCGTTGGTCTTCTGCACCTGGGCCATGGCATCGGCCTTGAAGAAGCATACCGAGCCGATGTTGTATTTCTTGATGTATTTGCCCACTTCCTCGTTGAAGGGCTTGTCGGGGTTGTTGGCACGCATGCAGATCAACTGCCCCACCCGTTGTTCCAAGGTAAGGCTGTTATACACCGAGTCCACCCACCGGGTCTCCTCCTGGGCCTTCAGCGACCCGAACGACAGCAGCAACGAGAGTGCGGTCATGACAATGAAAAGGTTCTTCGATCTCATAGATTATCGTTGTTTTTATTTGTTTTGCTTATCAGTTCCTCGAACTCGTCCCAGTCGTAGGCAATGCCCACGATACTCTTGTCCTTGTCGATCAAGACGACGGTCGGCGTAGAGGTGACGTCATAATCCAGGAAAGGCTGGCTGTCCCATCCCGCCTCGTCGAAGAAATGCCAGCCCGTGAGCCGCCACCTCCGGGTTTTCCTGCACACCTGTCGCGGACTGTCGGCCAAGGCAAAGCTCACCAACTCATAGTCGTGCTTCAGGTCCACGTTCCGGCGCAAGGCCTTCAAAAAATCGTGGCAATAGTCGCAATCCACCGCCCAAAAACAGACGATGACCCGCTCGGCCTGCGAATCGTAAAGGCGGTAAGGCCTTCCGTCGACGGTCACCCCTTCGAAGTCGGGAGCCTTCATCTCCTTGTCGTACACGAACTGCGCCGACAAGCCCTTGGCGACCAACAACAGCAAAACCACCCACCCGGCTTTCATCGCTTTCCTCATATCATTGGATGGCATAGTTGAACAAAGCGTTTCCGACTCCTGTGATGAGGTTGATCTCCTGGTCGTTGTGAAGGCTGCCCACCGCAAACGGGGTCTCCCCCACCAGCCCCGAATTGACGATCATCCGACCCTTTCGGTCGATCAGATAGATCTCACGCGTCTTCCCTGAGACGATGCCCAGCAGGCGCTTGCTGCGGGTGATGTTGAAAAACACCGGTTTGGTATGGATGTCCACGTCGAAGTGGTAGGCAAACAGCGATTTCTTGAAACGGTCGAACACCTGCAGGTCCTGGCCGTCGAGGTAGATGAAGTCGGGATCCTGGTCGCCGTCGAAATCCTCATACAGGAAATAATGCCGGTCGGAGTAGGTCCCGAAATCGGTCCGGTTCAAGGCCCCGTCGGCCGTCACATACAACAGCTTGCCTTCCTTGTCGGAGGTCAGGAACAGCCCCTTGCTGCGGTTGGTGGCGTTGGCATAGAGGTCGGCCTCGGCCGCTTTTTGCATGTCGGCCGGCAAGGGAATGCGGATCCGTCCCTGACGGTCGAGCAGACGGACCCCACCGCTCACATCGGAAACGATGAGGTAGTCTTTGTCGCCCGCCACAACATGTTGGACTGGCACGGCGACCCAGTCTTCCGAGCGGTGGTGGTTCCAGCCCTCCACCTCCTCGCCACCGAGGGTATAGTTGTAGACGAGCTTGTCGGTCCCGCAAAGCAGGATCCGATAGTCGTGGTTATGGTCGTAGTCGAAAACGGCCAGGCCATTCGAAGCCTCGAAGGGCAGCCGCACGGGATAGCCTGGCAGGTCGTCGCCTGAGGCATCGACACATTGCAAGGAATGCGCCGTGTTGAAAAGCAGTCCCGGACACGCTCCCTCCACTGGGAACACGTCGCCCAAGGGCGGCTCGTCGAAGTCTCTCTTCCAAAGCAGCTTGCCCTCGCTGTCGATCAGGTACATCCGGTTCTGACGGTCGAAGGCAACCACCCAGTTCCGGTCAGCCTCCGCACCAGGGACAAGATAGGGCTTCCCGCTCAAGGGTGCGTCGAGGTTCACCTTCCATCGGATGTTGCTCTCGTCGTTGGTGCGCTCCTGACGGGTCAGGCAGACGTTGGTATAGACCAGGTCTTTCGACGAAGCCAGCTGGATCGAGACGGCCTGGAAACCGTCCAGCAGGTCGCGGTGTCCTTGCAGGAAACGCTCCACCGCCCCGCCTGTCAGGGCAGCCACGCGAGGCTGGTTCCCCTTTCCGGTGGCAAACACGGTGATATTGCACGACTCCAGCATCTGCTGCTGGAAGGCACGGAAGTTCTCGTTCATGTCAAGGGTGCGTCCCGAACGGTAACAGGCAATCAACTCCTGCAAGGGTCCGAAGCCCGGGGCGATGACCAGGTACTGGTCCACAATGGCATAGCAAAAACGCTTGATCGACTTGAAATCGGGCCCGAACACCACCGGCACGAAATCGCGTTCACCGAGGTCGTTCAGCACATAGCCCTGACACTGCTGCGACTCCTTCACCCCGACCTTGGCGGCGAGCTTGTCCATGAACTTGATCACCGCAGCCGGGTCGCTCATGCGTCCCACGAACACCTCGCGACGGTCCGTCCCAAGGACGTCGAGCGAGACCTCCGACAGGTGGTTTAGCAGCTGGGCCTCCACATCCACGCCATAACGTTTGTCCAAGGCCTTCACCGCCGCCTCGTCGCGGAACGACTGCCAATAGGAGGCGTAGTCCGACATGCCGTAATGCAGCATGAACCGGGTATCGAACGGCAGGATGTTGACGATGGAGTTCTTTACGGGAAGCTGGTATTTCAGGGGTTTCAGGCTCGACAGGGAGTCGGCCGGAAGCAGGTATCCATTCACCACGAGGCCCTCGTTGCCAGGAAGCACGTCCAAGGCCGCCCATCCCCGAGGGTCGCGATAGTAGCAGTGCGCCTTCACATGATGGCCCAGGGTCTGCTGCAAGCGGTGGAAGCCCTCGTCGGAATCCAAAGCTGCCCCACCCTCCAATTGGGCAAAAACCCGTTCGATGACATCCGTGTTCCGGCTCATGCCCAGGAAGGGCCCTTCCAAAAAAACGAAGAGTGAGTCCAGGTCACGCAAATAATAGTATTTGGTACGGCCGTTTTGCCGGAAGTCAGCCCCCCATCCGTTGGTGCGGAAGAAACGCTTCAGCTCCGCATCCGACGTCTTGTCCTTGAGCTGCGCTACCAGCAAGGCGTGACCTTCCCCTTCCACCGGCACCGAAGCCAACGCCATCGACGATGCCAACACCTTGGCACGCAGGCTCTGATCCTTGGCCAAGGCGCTGTCCAGGCGCACGACCAGGTCTTTCATCCAGGCCACATCGGGATCGGACTGAAGGAATGGTTCCAGGTAGGTCTTCCCTTCGAGACATTGGAGGAACCCCGTCACATCCTCGCTCTCCAACAGCAAAGCCGTCTCTTGAGGCACGGCGTCGAACACCGTCTGCTCCTGCCGGCTGCACGAAAGGACACAGCTGCAAAAGAGAAAGAGAATCCACAAGAAGACGGGGTGTTTCATCGGCATGCTTTGCTTGAAAAAGCAAAGATACCAAAAAAACCGCATCAATGCAATGGTTTCAGGGGGAATTGTTTTCAACAAAATGGCCCGACCGAAGTCGCTTCACCATTCCAGCTTCAATTGTATGGCGCTGTTGAAGCTTTTGCGATGCAGTTCGGTGAGTCCATATGCGGCGATGGCCTGCTTGTGTTCGGGCGTGGGATAGCCCTTGTTGCGTTTCCAGTGGTACATTGGAAAACGCGCATCGTAGGTCTCCATCAGCCGGTCACGGGTCGTCTTGGCCAGGATGGAAGCCGCCGCAATGGCCTGGTACTTGGCATCGCCGCCCACCACGCATACATGGTCCAAGTCGTGATATTTCTTGAAACGGTTGCCGTCGATCAACAGCAGCTCGGGCCGCACCTTCAGCTGGTCGAGGGCACGGTGCATGGCCAGGAAAGAGGCATTCAGGATGTTGATCTCGTCGATCTCCTCGGCCGTGACGATGCCGATGCCGTAGGCCAAGGCTTCCTCCATGATCAGTTCACGCAACGCATACCGCTTCTTTTCCGTCAACTTCTTGGAGTCATCCAACTCGGGATAGTCGGCTCCCGGCTTCAGGATCACGGCACCCGCCACCACCGGACCCGCCAGACACCCTCGGCCTGCCTCGTCGCATCCCGCTTCCACCCGATCCGAATAATGTGTCAACAGATTCATCGGCCAACAAACAACGGAACATAATGAAAGGCCAACACGCCCAGCATAAAGAGCACAAAGGTCACATTGGACCAGCGGATGCCTACGATATAAGCCAACTCGTAGGAGAACAGCACGGCCAAGGCAAGAAATAGCACGCCCGACTGGACAGGGCTGCCCGGAAGAAAGAGCATGAACACGCCGAAAAGCAACAGCACTACCGTCATGCTGACACGGGTACGGACCGAGACCGTCTTCTCGAAGCTGTAGTTGCGCGGCATCAGCAACGGCATCGCCGACACCAGCAGCAGGAAGGCCAGCAAGCCAGCCTTCATCCAGGTAAAGCCTGCGATGGTCAGGTGCAGATTGCCGAAATAGTTTCCATACGCCTGCCACAAGGGAATCAGGTCACCCATCAGGAAATGCACCACGAAATAGATGAAATACGGCATCAACAGCCCCAAAAACGGAATCATATGCAGCCGCAGGGAACCTTTATGGATGAGCCCCAGCGCAATGATGCCCCAAACCGCCAGCAACAGGGTCGGGAACCAGCACATCGTGGCCAGCGAGAGGTACAGACCGGCGTTGAACAGATACAGCTCCGGCTTCTGGGTCTGGTTGATGGCAAACAGCGTATGCAGGAACATCAGCACAAACACCAGGGCCAGTCCAAAGGGATAGAAGGTGGTCTGCGCCGGCAGCAGGTTCATCAGCAACAGGAAAACCACCGCCCCCAAGGTGTTCACCCGGTTGATGATCTGATGGGAAGCAAGGATGGAGTTGAAGAACATGGCTTCGAAGGCATTCAACAGGAAGGCCACCAGCAGGAGGACGTAGGGAGAGAAATCCAAGAGGTCGGCCACCAGGTTGTACAGGGGTGTCACCGGACTGCGCCACGACACCTCCACATGGCCCGTGATGAACGAGGGCACCCACAACAGGATGCACAGCAGCCCGATGGCCACGTATTGGATGATGTAACTATTTCTGAAAAAGCGTATCACGATCGTTGTCCGTTGTTGCTGTTAGATAAGGTCCAAACCGATATCCTTCCGATGGTGCTCGCCCTCGAAATGGATCTGTGTCACCTGTTGGTACGCCACGGCCCTTGCCTCCTCGATGGAGTCGCCCAGCGCCGTCACCGCAATGACACGGCCACCCGCGGTCACCACCTGTCCCTCCGCATTCAACGCGGTACCGGCATGGAAGGCCACACAGCCGTACAGCTGGTCGAGGCCAGTCATCACCTTCCCCTTCTCGTAGGCTTCGGGATAGCCCCCCGAGACCAGCATCACGGTCACTGCCGTCTTGTCGCTCTTGGCATAGTGCACCTTGTCGAGACAACCGTCGGCGCAAGCGTAGAGCAATTCGGCGAAGTCGCCCTCGATACGGGTCATCACCGCCTCGGTCTCCGGATCGCCCATGCGGACGTTGTATTCAATGACGTAGGGATCGCCGCCACAGTTCATCAACCCCAGGAAGATGAAGCCCTTGTAGTCCACGCCGTCGTTGCGAAGTCCTGTGAGGGTGGGCATGACGATGCGCTCCTCCACCTTTTTCAGGAACGTGGGCGTACAAAACGGGACGGGCGAGACGGCACCCATGCCTCCGGTGTTGAGGCCTTGGTCGCCATCGCCGATACGCTTGTAGTCCTTGGCTTCGGGAAGCAACACATAGTGTTCACCATCGGTCAACACAAAAACCGACACTTCGATGCCTTTGAGGAACTCCTCGATGACCACCGTGGCGGAGGCGCTGCCGAATTTGCCGCCCAACATCTCATTGAGTTCCGCAATGGCTTCCTCCAGGGTATCCAGGATGAGCACGCCCTTGCCTGCCGCCAAGCCGTCGGCTTTCAACACGTAAGGAGCGTGAAGCGTCGCCAAGAAGGCGATGCCATCGCCGAGGTTGTCTTGGTTCACCTTCAGGCAACGGGCCGTAGGGATGCCGTTGCGCTCCATGAAGTCCTTGGCAAAGGCCTTGCTGCCCTCCAAACGGGCCCCTTTCCGGTCGGGACCGATGATACGGATCCGTTGCAGCTGTTCGTCTTGACGGAAGAAATCGACGATGCCGTCCACCAAAGGCTGCTCGGGACCGACCACCACCAACCCGATCTCGTGCTGGAGGCAAAACGCCTTGATGCCTTCAAAGTCGTTCACCTTGAGGTTGACATTGCTGCCTACGCCAGCCGTGCCCGCGTTGCCGGGAGCGACAAAGACCTTGGCGCCTTCGCCTTGGGCCAGCTTCCATGCCAAGGCATGTTCACGGCCGCCCGAACCGATCACGAGGATGTTGCGTACGACGGCAGTGACATGTTGCCCTTGGATTGCCTTCCAATCCATAGCGTCTTTGGAGTTGTCTCCTGGATACATGATAATTTGTTCCATATTTTTATTCTATTGATTTCACGATACTATTCCAAATCCTCGCCGAAGCCTGGTCCCAAGAGAAGTCCTTGGCGCGCTCACGGCCTTTCGCCACCAGCACCTCCCTCACCTCGGGCTTGAGCATCTCAGCCATGGCCTGGGCGATGGCTTGTTCATTGAAGGGATCCACCAGCAGGGCGGCGTCGCCCGCCACCTCGGGCATCGAGGTGACGTCGGAGGTGATCACCGGTGTGTCGCAACGGAACGCCTCCAAGATCGGGATGCCAAAGCCCTCGAAGTACGACACATACACCGAAGCCAGCGCCGAAGCCGTCACCAGGTGCAGGTCTTCCGCACTCAGCCGGCCGGTGAAGACCACCGCGTCTTTGCAGTCCATGGCGTCGTAGGCCTTTTGAATGGGCTCGGTCCACCAACGCTTCTCCCCCACGATCACCAGCTTCACGTCCGAAGCCGTCTGTTTCTTGAACAGGTCGAAGGCCGTAAAGAGTCGGGCAAGGTTCTTCCGTGGATGCAACGAGCCCACAAACATGAAATAAGGCTTCCCTTGGGTATATCGGGCGCGGATGGCAGCCTGCCGTTCCGGGTCGATCGGAGCGTACACCTCGTTGACCCCGTTGTAGGCCACATCGATCTTGGAAGGATCCACCCCGTAGCAATCCACAATGTCTTGTTTGGAGAATTCCGACACGGTGACGATGCGTTTCGCCTTGTGGGCAAAGCGGGGGAAAAACCGTTTGTAGTGCCAGCGGTGGATGCCCGGCATGTCGTTCGGGAAGTGTTCGAAGTTGAGGTCGTGGAACTCCACCACCTGCGGCACCTTGGAGCGCAAGCTCAGGTAGCCGTCGGGAGAATAGAACAGGTCCGCCTTGCTCTTTCTCAGGTACCTCGTGACAGACAACTCGAAGAACCAAATGAACAGGAAGGGATGCCGCGCCTGAGGAAACAGCACCACCGGCTTCACATTGTCCGCAAAGAGGAACATGGGGTCGGGCTGACGGTCGAAAAGGAAATGGAACTCCACTTCGGGATGGTCCTTCACCATGCGCCGCAGCGTCTCGTAGGCCACCCATCCGATGCCTTCCAGCTTGCCTTTCAGCAACAGCCGTGTGTTCACTGCGATTCTCATTGTCCTTCAGATAAGTTTTGCACCTTGGCCACCTTGAGCCGATCGCCTTGCAAACCGATGACGATGGCATAGTTCAGGTAGTCGCTGGTCATGTACAACACATTCTCCGGCGCCAAGGCCGTCTCAAACGAGAGATGGATATAACTGCCTTTGAGATAGTTCTCCACAGGCATCAGCTCGCGGTTCCAGGTGAAGGTCGGGTTCAGCAGGACCAACTCCCGCGGCAGCTCGACATCGACAAAGCGCTGGTCTTTCTTCAGCATGTTCTTCTTCTCCACCAACGACACACGCGTCTGGTCCAGGATGGCATTCCTGAAACGCTCGTCGCTCATCTTGATGGATGCGAGATAGGCGTCGCGGGAACGGATGGCGTTGCTGTCCAAGGCGGCAGAGAGGGCCTGGTAGTTGACGGCATGCGCCTCGTTGTAATCGACGTTGTCGGTGACGTTATAGACGTTGTCGACCCAACAGATCTTGTTGTTGGTCATGGCGATGGCGCGTACCTTGGCGATGTCGCCGAAGTGCTTTCCTTGATAGCCAAGCTCAACACGCTCCACCTTGACGTTGCTCCGAACGGGAATGCGGTTGATCGTGGGCAGCTTGATGACATCGTAGTCCTCGGCATACATGTCCGTATAGTGGACACAGAGGAAGACCCGCAGGTTGACCAAGTCGATGTCCGCCTGATTGTCGACCGTCACATCGATGCTCGTGTCGTCGGAACCCAGCCCCAGCATCTTGCTCCTTTTCTCGAAGCTCAGGTTGATGTAGTTCTTCTCGGGAAGCAACTGGTTGAAGCTGTTGGGAAGGTATTCCTCGCAGAAACGCATGTCGAGCAGCAGGCAGTCGTAGGTGCCTTGGTTGCTGCGACGGAAGAAATGGTTGTAGAGTTCCTTGGCACAACCCGCCTGGTCGCCCAGCTGGTCGTAGTAGATCGCCTTCATGAAATTCGGGCTGAAGAAACCCGAGCCCGACATGGCAGAGCGATACAGATCCAGCAGGTAGTTGCCTTCCTGGCTGTGGTTGAGATAGGTCCGGGTCCGGTAGCTGTCCAGCAAGTCGGTCAGCCGTTCCGCCTGCCGTGGATACTCCACCGACGACTGGTCGTAATACGTCAGGGCCTTGGCATGGTCGCCCAGGTATTCCTGGATGAGCCCCTCAAGGAGCAAGGCCGGCGCCGATTGGTCGGGATAGCGGTCGATATATCCGTCGATCACCGTCTGTGCCTCGGCCAACAAGGCATCGCGCTTCCCCAGGCGGACGCTGTCAAGCTCCTGCGACAACAGGATCATGCCTCCCTCACGGTCCCAGCGGCTGGATTGGATCAGGCCCATGGACTTCAACAGCAAGGCCTCCCGGTTGTCGGGGTCGTGGGCAAGCACCTTCTCGCAATCCTGAAGCACCAGGTCGGGCCGGTTGTTGTAGAGGTCGATATAGGCCTTGTCCTTGTCGATGCACAGGCGGTCCCATTCCGTCATGTATTTGATATAGACGGGGGTAAAGGTTTCCAGATAGCCGAGGTACTGCTGCTGCACTTCCTGGATCTGCTCCCTGAGTTCCCCTTTCAGCTTTTGTTCTTTCTGGTATTGCTCGAAGATCAGGCCGGCGGTCTTCTTGAAGATCCACAACCCTCCGATGCCCTCGTCCAGGACCAGCAGTCCCACGTCGCCGGCATCGATGCGGCCGGCCACATCGCTACCCAGCTTCTGCACCAACGAGGTCCAAAGATTCAGCTCGTCGTGTTGCTTTTGAAGCAGATACAACTGCTGCAAGACAGGCATCAGCTTCGCCTTGGACGCCAAGACGTCGTCGGGCACGCCCGAATAGTCCTGACGGGCCATGTAGGCCAAAAAGTCGTCGAAGCTTCCCAGCTGGGTCTGTGCCGTCTCCAACCCGTTGATGACACGGATGGTCTTTTCGAGGTCGTAGGTTTCGGCCGGCTGTTCCTCTTGGGGTTGGATGGCTTCGTAGGCCTCTTCGAACGCCTCAATGGGATGATATTCCTCCGGCTCCGCCGTTTTCTTGAAGAGCGGATACACCAGCAGCAAGGCGAGGCCTACCGCAAACAACAGCAGGCCCACCCACAGCCGTCTTTTCCTCTTGGAGGTCTCCTCACCCATGGCGCACGTGGTCGGTCAGCGATCAATAGCGGTAGATGTCCGATTTGTACGGTCCCTCGACCGGCACGCCGATGTAGTCGGCTTGCTTCTGGGTGAGCTTGGTCAGCTTCACGCCGATCTTCTCGAGATGCAGACGCGCCACCTCTTCGTCGAGGTACTTGGGCAGGCAATACACACCCACCTTGTACTGGCCGCGTTTCTCCCAGAGGTCCATCTGGGCAAGGGTCTGGTTGGTGAACGAGTTGCTCATCACGAAACTGGCATGGCCCGTGGCACAACCCAGGTTGACCAGACGTCCGGAAGCCAGCAGGAAGATGCAGTGGCCGTCCTCGAAGACGTATTTGTCGACTTGCGGCTTGATGTTGATCTTCTCCTTCAGCTCCTTGGCAGTCTCCAGGCGGCTCACCTGGATCTCGTTGTCGAAGTGGCCGATGTTGCACACGATGGCCTGGTCTTTCATCTGGAGGATGTGTTCGAGGGTGATGACGTCGCAGTTGCCCGTGGTGGTGACGAAGATGTTGCCTTCCTTGACGGCCTCTTCCATCGTGGTGACCTCAAAGCCTTCCATGGCGGCTTGCAGGGCGCAGATGGGGTCGATCTCGGTGACCAGCACGCGGGCGCCGTAGCTCTTCATGGAGTGTGAGCAGCCTTTGCCCACCTCGCCGTAGCCGCACACCACGACCACCTTGCCGGCGATCATCACGTCGGTGGCGCGCTTGATGCCATCGGCGAGCGACTCACGGCAGCCGTAGAGGTTGTCGAACTTCGACTTGGTGACCGAGTCGTTGACGTTGATGGCCGGCACCAGCAACTCGCCGCGCTCCTGCATCTGATAGAGGCGGTGGACACCCGTGGTGGTCTCCTCGGAGACGCCCTTCCAGCCTTTCACCACGGTATGCCAGAAGGTGGGATCCTCCTGGTAGGTGGCCTTGATGACGCTCATCAGGGCATGCTCCTCCTCGCTCCCCGTGGGGGCGTCGAGCAGGGTGGGATCGTTTTCACAGGCATAGCCCTTGTGGATCAGCAACGTGGCGTCGCCACCGTCGTCGACGATGAGGTCCGGGCCCGTGCCGTCGGGGAAGGTGATGGCCCGCTTGGTGCACCACCAGTAGTCCTCGAGGCTCTCGCCCTTCCACGCGAACACGGCCGTTCCGGTCTTGGCGATGGCCGCCGCGGCGTGGTCCTGGGTGGAATAGATGTTGCAGCTGCACCAACGCACCGTGGCACCCAACTCGACCAGCGTCTCGATGAGGCAGGCCGTCTGGATGGTCATGTGCAGGGAGCCCATGATCTTGGCGCCCTTGAGCGGCTTGGTGTCGCCATATTTCTTGCGCAAGGCCATCAGGCCCGGCATCTCGTGTTCAGAAACTTCGATTTCCTTCCTTCCCCAGTCGGCCAGGTTAAGGTCGGCCACCAGGCAGGAAAGCTTGTTATCCAGCAATTGTTTGTTCATATCGCAATAGGTTGATTAGAAACTGCAAAGATAAGAAAAGAAATGATACTAATACCGGTAATTCACCATCATTTCGAAGCTGCGTCCCGGCATGGCACGCCAGATGACATTCTGATAGTCCTTGTCGGTAAGGTTGTTGCACCGAAGCTCGACGCGGAAATGCTTCCACTGCCTGCCCAGCGAAAGATGATGCAACATATAGGCCGGCAGGTCGAAGGCGAAGAAGTCGGCATACGAAGTGCAGCGCAGGCCCGTCACCTCCATCGTGTAGCCGAGGTCCCAGGCCTTCCAACGCAAGTTGGCAAAGAGGTTGCCGTGGTGACGTGGGATGTAGATCAGCTGCTTGCCGAGCATCCCGTAGTGTTGGGCATTCTCGCTCTCGTCGGTGGTGAAGGTGAAGACATAGTTGCCCGAGAGGCTCGCCTTCCAGTCACCCTGTTGGTAGCGGAGGTCGAAGTGGTTCTCCAGCCCCCTGGCAAACACCAGAGACACGTTCTCGGGCACCCAATAGCGGTACATGGTGGGCACCCACTGGATCCAGTTGTGCACTTTTGAGAGGTAGGCACCCGAACGGACATCCAGCTGCAGCCCTTCCCGCTTCAAGGAATAGCTGGCGGCGAGGTCCAGGGTGCGTCCGTTCTCGGCCAATAGGTCGGGGTTGCCGCCAGGATACCAATACAGGTCGTTCAGCGAAGGATTGCGGTAGTTATGGCTGTAACCGAGGGTGAGCTTGACACCCAAGGGGAACAGATAGGAAGCCGTGGCGGTGGGAAACACCCCCATCGAATGGCCGTCTACGACATCGTATCGTGCCGTGACACGGACATCGGCCCGTTCCATGGGTTGGCCCTCCAAGGCGGCATATGCGGAGAGGATGTCGCGTCGCTGCTCCTCCTGGTAGTTGTTCGAGCGGACCCGCTCCCGGTCCCATTGCAGCTTGCCCTTCAGCCGCCAGGAAACAAACAGCTGTTGGTCCACTTCGGCGATCTGATGCAGGATCAGCGCCTTGTTTTCGGAGTTGATGAAGGTGATCAGGTCCTCGGTGTCCGGATTGTGGGTCTCCAGATAGTAACGCTGCCACTCCCAAAAGGCGGCCGACTTCAGCTGGAGGCTGCCATTCTCCCAAAACAGCTTGTACGACAGCGTGTTGCGCGAAAAGTTGTCGCGGGTCCATTCCTGGGTCAGGGTATTGCCCACGTTGGGCATGATGGGCGGCAGGTTGCGGTGGTTCCATTGGTTCCACGACGAGGCAGAGACCACGCCGCGTTTCAACAGCACGCTGAGTTCGGGCATCACCCCGTAGTCCACAAAATCGGCATTCTGCTGTTTCATCCGACGGGGCGGCAGCAAGGCGTTGTTGAGGTATTCGAAGTCGTTGTCGGAGGCGTTGCGGTAGACTTTCACGCGGAAGGCGACCTTGTTGCCGCAATAGCCCGCCGTGACAAAGCTTCCCATGGTGTTGAAGCTGCCGTAGGTCTGTTTCAGGTCGAGGACCAAGCCCTTGCCGAAGCCTGTCTTGCTATCGATGTTGACCGCCCCACCCAGGCCGCCGCTGTTGTTGGAGGTGCCACTCCCCCACTTCAGGTCGATGTCGTCGGCCAGAAACACGGGGATCGTACTGAAATCGACTTGCCCGAGCGTGGGCGCGTTCAGCTGGAAGCCGTTCCACAACACCAGCGTGTGGCTGGCCGTCGTTCCTCGGAACGAAGCGGTGGACACACCGCCCGGACCGTAGGTCTTGATGAACACGGGACTGTGTTGGATGAGCAACTCGGAGAGGTTGGAAGTGCTTTTGGACTCCAGCACCAGCGAGTCCACCTTTCGCATCACCAAGGGCTTGAGTGCCTCGGTGGCCAAAGGCGCCGCGGTGACGTTGACGGGATTCAGGGTGACGGTGTCCTGGGCCGCCACCCTCGATGACAGCAGGACCAAACACAACAGAAACCAGCAGCGTCGCACCGATAGGGTTCCTTAATGTTTACGCTTTACTTCCGGCTGTTGCTTCTCGTCCCCCTTCTTGGCTTCATCGAAGCGTTTTTGCGCATCCAGGGGGAACTGCTTGGCATCCTTGGAAAGTTTCTCGGCCTCTTTCAACGGAATCTTCGCGTCTTTCAGCTCCTTCTCTCCTGCCTTGGTTGCCTGTTTCTCGTTCATGACCGGCTTGTCCTCGTAGGTCTTCACCTTGCCTGAAAGCTGTCCTTTCTTATAGTTCGACTCGGACTTCAGGGCGCCGCTCTCGTAGTATTCCAAGGCAGGTCCGTCTTGGACGTTCCCTTTGTATTGCTTGACCGACTTGAGCCCGCCACCTTTGTAGTAGGTCTCTTGCTTGCCGTCAAATTGTCCTTGCTTGTATTCGATGGACATCACCTTGTTGCCGCTCTGGTCGAACCAGGTGGTCAGGCCATCGCGAAGCCCCGCCTTGTATTCGGCGACTTCCTGGTTGCCGCCACCCTGATCATAGCATTTCACCTGCTCGCCGTCGAGGAGGTCGTCCTTATAGGTATTCTTGCTTGAGAGGCGTCCGCCCTTGACCCAGGTAAAGCTTTTGCCGTTCAACAGGCCATTGGCATATTCCTCCTTCTTGACCAAGTTGCCGGTCTCGTCAATCTCCAGGCTCAGGCCGTTCTTCAGGCCTTTCTCAAACTGGATGGCCCTACGGATCAGGTGCTTGTCGGGATAGATCTCATACCAGTTCCCCTCTTTCAGCCCGTTCTTCACGGAACCCTCGATCAGGTAACTTCCCCAGACTTTTGAATAAGGGCCATCTTTTTCCTTAGAGACATCGAGATCTTCCAATCCTTGGGCGCCGGCGGCCAATGAAAACAGCATCGCCACGGCAAATAACAGCATTTGTTTACGCATATCGCAATGGTTTTTTAGAGGGGTCAAAAGTATAAAAAAATGCCGAAAATTGTGCCAAGTTTGCGCCATTTTTTCCATCTTTGCAGCAAAACCAACCTTTATCTACCATGAAATCCGTAGAAGTCAAGAATTTCAAGCTCTACACCACCGCGGTGATCAGCATCGAATGGAAGCAGGAACTGCTCAACGTAAACCTCGATTTGGCCCTGATGCTCCGCATGATGGAGCTCGAAGGCCTCACCCAGAAGGACATCCAGAAATACAGCGACGCGGGCAAGCCCATCCCCTTCAAGAAGGTCACCTTGCTGTTGTTTGAAGAAGACGGAAAGCCTGGACAATACTACACCGACGAGTCGTTCTGCGAAGACGACGACCCGACCGTCTTCTACGCGGAAATCAAAGAATGAAGCCCTCCCAGGGAAGGGGTATCTATCAAAAATCGGTAGCCCAAGGCGAGACCTTGGGCTACCGGTATTCGGCCCCTCGGGGCCGTTCTCTGTCGTTAATCTCAAGTGGCTTACAAGCCCTTGATGTATTCGTCGATCGCCTTGGCGGCTTTCTTGCCGGCGCCCATGGCGAGGATCACCGTTGCGGCGCCGCTCACCGCGTCGCCGCCGGCAAAGATGCCCGGACGCGAGGTGGCACCCACTTCGTCGGCCACGATGCAACCCTTACGGTTCAGCTCCAGGTTACGGGTGGTGCTGCCGATCAACGGGTTCGGCGAGGTACCCAAGGCCATGACGATCATGTCGACGTCGAGCACAAACTCCGATCCCGGCACCGGCACAGGGCTGCGACGACCCGAGGCATCGGGCTCGCCCAGCTCACAGCGGACACACTTGAAGCCCTTCACCCAGCCGTTCTCGTCGCCCAGCACCTCCACGGGAGCCGTCAGCAGGTCGAACTGCACCCCTTCTTCCTTGGCGTGATGCACCTCCTCCACACGGGCAGGGAGCTCCGCCTCGGAACGGCGATACACGATATGCACCTCGGCACCGAGACGCAAGGCGGTACGCGCGGCGTCCATGGCCACATTGCCACCGCCGACCACGGCGACCTTCTTACCCACGAAATTCGGGGTCTCATAACCTTCCTTATAGGCGAACAACAAGTTGTTGCGGGTCAGGAACTCGTTGGCCGAGACCACACCGCAGAGGTTTTCGCCCGGCACGTTGAGCATCATCGGGAAACCGGCGCCGGAGCCGACAAACACGGCCTCGAAGCCCTCGCGGTGCATCAGCTCGTCGATGGTGATGGTACGGCCGATGACCACGTCCTTCTCGAACTTCGCCCCGAGACGACGGACGCTCTCCACCTCTTTCTTCACCACGGTTTCCTTAGGCAGACGGAACGACGGGATGCCGTACATCAGCACGCCGCCCAGCTCGTGCAAGGCCTCGAAAATGGTGACATCGTAGCCCATGGAGAGCAAGTCTTTGGCGCAAGTCAGACCCGAGGGACCCGATCCGATGATGGCCACCTTATGCTTGTTCGGGATGCTCTGGCTGTCGAAATGCAGGTCGTGTTCGATGGCGTAGTCGCCCACGAAACGCTCCAGCTTGCCGATGGCGATGGGCTCGAACTTCTTGCCCATGATGCAGCTGCCTTCGCACTGGGTCTCTTGCGGACACACACGGCCGCAGACGGCAGGCAGGGCCGAATCGCAGCTGATGACGCCCGCGGCACCTTCGAAGTCACCCTTCGCCACACGGGCGATGAAGCCCGGGATGTTCACGTTGACGGGGCAGTGTTTCACGCATTGCGGATCCTTGCAGTTGAGGCAACGCTGGGCCTCCATGATGGCCATGTCGGCCGAGTAACCCAGGCACACCTCGTCGAAGTTATGGGCACGGACCTTGGGATCCTGCTCCGGGACGGGGACCCTATGTTTCTTGTCGAAGGTCTCTTCGGAAATGCCGCCGATATGGCATTGATGGCCTTCCGCCTTCTCCTCCGCCTGGAGCTGTTTGCGCGTCACCACGTTGTTGTACATGGCCTGGCGTTTCATGGCCTCGTCGAAGTCCACATCCTTGCCCAGGAACTCGGGACCGTCGATGCAGGTGAACTTGGTCTTGCCGGCGATGCTTACACGGCAGGCACCGCACATGCCCGTGCCATCGACCATGATGCTGTTGAGCGAGATGGTGCATCGGATGCCCAGCTCCTCGCAGGTCTTGGTGACGAACTTCATCATGATCATCGGTCCGATGGCGACGGCCTCGTCATAGATCTTGCCGCTAGCCACCAGCTGGCGCAACACGTCGGTCACCAAGCCCTTACGGCCCGTGGAGCCGTCGTCGGAGGTCACATACAAATGGCAATACTCCGAGAGCTCCTTCTCATAAATCAGGAGGTCCTTGGTACGCGCGCCGATGATGCAGTCGGCCACCGCGCCATGTTCGTAGAGCCACTTCACCTGCGGGAAGATGGGAGCGATGCCCACGCCGCCGCCGATGAACACGAAAGAGCGTTTGCGAAGCTCCTCGGCAGTCATGGTGGCGAACTCCGAAGGCTTGCCGAGGGGACCCACCACATCGTGGAAGCGGTCACCCACCTGGTATTCCGCCATCTTCTTGGTAGATT
The DNA here is from genome assembly GCA_016291135.1 of Bacteroidales bacterium. GTDB lineage: Bacteria > Bacteroidota > Bacteroidia > Bacteroidales > F082 > Limimorpha. The sequence continues at coordinate 7,308 of JAEFAE010000031.1, read as the reverse complement.
CACCGATGGCCTTGAAGACGATGGTCACCGTCCCTTTGACACGTTGGTAATCGCTGATTGTCAGAGGAATACGTTCTGAATTCTCTTCCATCTTGATAATAAGGAACTGACCCGGCAGTGCAGAGTGGGCGATTCTGGGGGCGTACACATCCATCAGGTAGGTTTCCGCCGCAAAGGTTTTCTTTTGTACAATTTCGAACATGGTGCAATGAGTTTAAGATGGCCAAAATTAGGAAATAAGATTCGAAGAAAAAAGCATTTCGTGAAAAACTTTTTGTAGAAGACGGAAGACAGAAGGCAGAAGAAGAATCCGTCCAGAAAGAAGACAAACCAAGGGGAATGGGCTTTAGAAGATATTCATCGCGATGACAGCGCAAGCCTCGGCATCGTCAAGGGCGTTGTGGTGGTTCTTCATCTCATAGCCGAAATGCTTCGCCACGGTCTGGAGCTTGTGGTTCTCCAGATCGGGCACGTAGGTCTCCGACCCCACATGGGTGCAGTAGAACTTGTAGTTGGGATACGGGATCTTATACAGCTCGTGAAGGGCCCGAAGCACATGTTGGTCGAAAAGCATCCCGTGCGCCACGAAAGGCAGGCCCTCCACCTTGTCCTTCACCTGGTTCCAAAGGTAGGGAAACGTGGGCGCTTTTTCGGTATCGGCCTTCTTGATGCCATGCACCTTGGAGTTGTACCAATCGTAATGGTTCGGAACCGGCTTCATCAAGCCGTAGAAACGCTCCGTGATGGCGCCGTCGTGCACGATGACCAGTCCCATGCTACAGGCGCTGGTAAAGGCCGCGTTGGCCGCCTCGAAGTCAATGGCCGCAAAATCCGTCAGGTGTCCTTCGGGAAGGTACACAGGCTTCTCCTTGGGTTTCGCCTCCCTCCTTCTCCACCGACGTCTCGGCTTGTCCTGGTTTACGGTCTCTGTCACGGTCGCTCTTTTTTTTGAAATTGCAAAGATACACCATTATTTTGTTGCCAAATCAAAAAGAATACGTATTTTTACCCACCAAATACAAACCTAACTAAACACTACCACACATGGAACTAAAAGGATCCAAAACAGAAGCCAACCTGATGGCTGCTTTTGCAGGCGAGTCACAAGCCCGCAACAAATACACCTATTACGCCTCCAAGGCACGCAAGGAAGGCTACAACCAGATTGCAGACCTCTTTGAGGAGACCGCACGCAACGAACAGGAGCATGCCAAGATCTGGTTCAAGCTGCTTCATGACGGCGAGGTGCCGGACACCAAGACCAACCTGAAGGACGCTGCCGCAGGCGAGAACTACGAATGGACGGACATGTATGCCGGAATGGCGAAGACCGCCCGCGAGGAAGGCTTCACCAAGATCGCCGCCCTCTTCGAGCTGGTTGCCAAGATCGAAAAGGAACACGAGGCCCGTTACCTCAAACTCCTGCAAAACATCGAGGACGGCATCGTCTTCTCACGCGAGGGTGACATGGTGTGGCAATGCGCCAACTGCGGCCATATCGTCATCGGCAAGAAAGCCCCGCAAATCTGCCCGGTATGCAACCATCCGCAGTCATACTTCCAGATTAAGGCGGAAAATTATTGAGAGAAGGCAAAAGACAGTAGAAACAAGTAAGAACACCTAATAAAAAAATCATCATGAAAAAGTACGTTTGCGACGTCTGCGGTTATATCTATGACCCGGCAGTAGGCGACCCCGACAGCGGCATCGCCCCTGGAACCCCTTTTGAAGCCATTCCCGACAGCTGGAAATGCCCCCTCTGCGGCATCGGCAAGGACAGTTTCTCAGTAATGGAATAATGGATACAAAGGCCTTGTTCAACCTTGGTTACGGACTCTACGTCCTGACCACCAACTACGACAACATCGACAACGGCTGCATCGTGAATACGGTGATCCAGGTCACCAGCAATCCCTTGCAGGTGTCGGTGACGGTCAACAAAGGCAACTACACGCACGAGCTCATCAAGGACTCGTGCGTGTTCAACGTTTCGATGCTGACCACGGAGACCCCGATGAAGGTATTCGAGCACTTCGGGTTCCAAAGTGGCCGAAACGTCAACAAGTTTGCCGAGTGCGAAGCGGAGCACCGTGCGGTGAACCACGTGCTTTACATCCCGAAGTACACCAACGCCTACCTGGCCTGCAGGGTGAATAAGAGCATCGATTTCGGCACCCACACCATGTTCATCGCCGACGTGCTTGACGCCCAGGTGCTGTCCGACCAGCCCTCTTTGACCTACGACTACTACCAGAAAAACATCAAGCCCAAACCGCAGCCCCAAGCCGAGAAGCCCAAGGACGGCAAACGACGTTGGGAATGCAAGGTCTGCGGCTACATCTACGAAGGCGACTCCCTCCCCGACGACTTCGTATGCCCACTGTGCAAACACGGCGCGGAGGACTTTGAGGAGGTTTTTTAGCTACAGAGACGTGCCCCGGCCCGTCTCTGCCAAACCAAACGACAACAAACAATGGACATGGGATGCCTTGCCATGACATCCCAAGGAAACATGATATGAAACAAATCAACCTTACCAATAGCATTTTTTACGTCGGCGTCAACGACCGTCACACCGACCTGTTCGAAAACCACATCGAGCTGCCCAACGGCGTCTCCTACAACTCCTACCTCATCGTGGATGAAAAGGTGGCTTTGATCGACCCCGTGGAAGCCAATTTTTTAGAAGAATACCTCTTTAAGGTGAAGTCGGCGCTCCAAGGCCGCAAGGTCGATTACCTTGTCATTAATCACGACGAGCCCGACCACAGCAGCACCGTAGCTGCCGTCATCAGAGAATGGCCCGAGGTGCAGGTGGTAGGCAATGCCAAGACCTTCGGCCCGTTGGAGGCCTTCTACGGTCCTATCGGAAACAAGAAGGTGGTGGCCGAAGGCGAGACCTTGGGCCTCGGGCAGCACACCCTACAGTTCTTCATGGTGCCCATGGTGCATTGGCCCGAGTCGATGGTCGCCTACGAACAGACGAGTGGCATCGTCTTTAGCAACGACGCCTTCGGCGGCTTCGGCGCCTTGAACGGCGGCATCTTCGACGACCAGGTCAACCTCGCTTTCTACGAGGACGACATGCGGCGTTACTATGCCAACATCGTCGGCAAGGTCGCCATGCAGGCCTTGAAGGCCATCGAGAAGCTCGGCGGGCTGGAGATCAAGATGATCGCCCCCTCGCACGGCTTGGTGTGGCGTTCCAACCCCGCCTGGGTCATCGGCAAATACACCCAGTGGAGCAAACACGAGGGCGAGGAAGGCGTGGTCATCGTCTATGGCTCCATGCACGGCAACACCGCCCGCATGGCCGAGATCGTGGCCCGTGGCGCGGCCGAGGCCGGCATCAAGGAGGTGAAGGTCTATGACGTGGCCAAGACCGAGGTCTCGTTCATCATGAGCGACCTTTGGAAGTATAAAGGCGTCATCCTCGGTGCCTGCGCCCACTACGCCAACATGTTCCCCGACATGACCCTCCTGGTCCACGAGATCAACGAGTTCAAGCCGAAGAACAAGTGCTACGGCCTGTTCGGCGGCATGAGCTGGAGCGGTGGCGGCGTGAAGACCCTCGCCAAATATGCCGAGGAAGGCCAATGGAACCTCGTCGCCGACAGCGTTGAGGTAAAAGGCGCTCCCATCCGCGAAGAAGATTGGGATCGTCTTTACAACTTAGGGAAAGCAGTGGCTGCCGCAGTGAAAGGCTAATAATTCAGCACCTCGATGTCGCCACCCGAGCTGAACACGATGTATTTGCGACCATAGATATTGACGATCTCATAGTCCGCACGAGCGGTGGATCCACTCTCCATCACCTCGAAGGCAGGCGCCGAAGGCAAAGACAGGTCGTTCTTTTCGTTATTAGCATACGATTTGGTGAAGAGGCCGTCGAAGGCAAGGCCGAAGCCGAAACCGATGGCCAGGCAAATGCCAGCAAGCAAGTAAAGGTGTTTCTTTTTCATTGTCTTTAGGTTTTTCATGATCCATGCAAAGATAACAAAAAAGCCGTCGGATGGCTATCGACGGCTTTTTATTGGATGGTTTTTCGGGGAGCGCAAGGCGCTCCCCGAAAAACCTCTTGTGAACTACTCCTTCACTATCCTCTTGTTGGCTTGCTGGCCGTTGGCCATCCGCACGTTGACCAGGTACACGCCGGCACTCAGGCCGTTGAGGTGCAGCTCCACGTTGTCCGCGCTGCCGCACTGAACCATCTGGACCAGCTGGCCTAGTGCGTGTTGATTATTAAATTGAATGACTACTGTTTAATAATTTGCCCATCTTATACTCGACACTTTCCCGTTTGAAAAAAACACCATGCCCAGATAAATGGATCCACTGAATCCATCATAACTACCGCGTAATTCATAGCTTTCACTGTTCGCGGATTGATGCTCCAAATTCATATAATAAATATGAGGCTTTTTGAATAGATTATTTTTCAATCCATACCGGACCAATCCTATGGGCATTCCGATAACAAGTTTTCCATTGTTAAATAAGTCATTCACGTACTTGGCGCCATATTGACTGATCAGTTCTTTTCTGATCCGTTTTGCTTCGGCTTCTTGTTTCGCTTGCCATTCGGCCGCCTTTTTTTCCTCTGCTGCTTTTTCCGCTGCTTTTGCAGCTTGGGCCGCGGCATAAAAATCCTCTTTTGCTTTTTTTACTGCGGCTCGCGATTTTGCAATATACTCCGCGAGAGAATTGCCTTCTTGATATATGTCATAGTTATCAACAATCTCTACATAAGGAAATGGATCGAGAGCTTTTTCCATTATTTTTTTTGCATGTCCTTGAGGGAAATGAAGTATATCTTTTTGCTCATCCCCCCTGAAGCCTCTAATTTCTATGTCAGGGGAGTAGATAATAATCTCACGGGGAATACCACTCCTCTGAATCCAAAAATTCTTAACGGTTTCGGGTAAAACAAGATACGTCTGCCTATATTGGGAGATATAGCCTTCCCAATTTATTTTCTGAGTTAATCCTTCGATTGAGGTTACTGTATAGGTATTACCATCATAATCGGTTATCGTTTGGGGTACGATCAAACTGTCAACTTCGCCTTTTTCTAAAACGATATCTTTTAGATCAACCTCATTGCCGTTTTTTTTCTTTTCGAAACACAACACCATTCCATTAGGCAAGGGAACCCACAAACCATTTTTATACTTTTTTCTCTCAGCAGCTTTGGATTTTTCCAAATACTCCTCAAGCGAGTGACCTTCTTCATAAATGTTATAATTGTCCACTATGCTAACAACTCTGTCTTTGTTTGTATCAGTAGTAAAACTTGCAGAGTAGTTTGGCAAAACGTGCAAAAAGAATTGATTAGAACTATCATCGAATTGATTAAAACTATCATCGAATTGATTAGAACTATCTCCTTGTCCAAGACGCTTTCCAAACATAACTCTCTTTTTTTTCTCACGACCATCCCACGCTCTTTTATAGAGATCATATTGGGATGGCCTCCTGAGACAATCTTCACACAAACCTTTGCTAAAATATGTAATTACTGGAATACTACTATCACCGTAATAAATGACGTTTTGTACATCTCTACTATACTCGCAATTAATAACCTTAACGGTCTCTGGAATAACCAAATTTTTACATCTTATTTCGTAGTCACCCTTTACATAACGCGATCTGTCTCGGTTGTCAAGAGAATATAGAGCTGATACCGTATAGTTTTTCCTATAATAATTGATGGTTTTTGGTACGATGACATTTTCAGGTAATTTAAAATCAGAATACCTGTCGAATTGACTAGGAATTACAAGTGCCACCTCATTATCGTTCAATATTTCATAGCATAATGTTTGTCCGTACATGTCTTTTGCAGCGAAATGGTATCCATGAGCGGCATAGGTGTCATCGGTCCCGAGCGAACCTAATACAGAGCAGGATGACAATAAGAACAGGCTTGTTCCAAACAGACAAATAGCGGAGACCAAGAATGCCACCAAGAAGTGTTTAATGTTTTTATTCATTTCTTTAGATTTTAATGATTATTGATGTTGTTTATTACTTGTTTCCAAATTTAAGAGCTGCAATGAGCTTTTCCCAATCATTAGGCATAAAGTTTTTCTCTGTTAAATAAACGCTTTGAGGGTTTTGGTGAATGATCACCCTTCCTGCCTTTTTATAGTCACACAACTTGTCGCCTAGAGGTTGTCCATCACAGCACTTGTCCTTGATGCGGAACCAACGGTCTCGACCACGAAGCACAACTACAAGCTTGTTGTCTTTCATTGCTTGACAGAGCAACCAATTCCTATATTCGTTAGAGGGTAAGTGCGAAGGAAATAAAAATGCTTTTTTTGTATGATAAGGGAAAAACTCCAACACAAAGAAATTCAACGGTTTTGGGCATAGCTGGCAACGTAATGCTTTCGTTCTTTCCTGCCACCAATTGTATCCACCATGAATCTTGCCATTTTTGCACATGAAAGGAGTGTCCCACAAATAATCAGTTCCCTTGTGTTTTAGAGTGTTTTGCGTCAATTTCAAAAAAGACGGGTCTCCATAAAAACACTTGTCAAACTCGCCCCAACCGGGATTCAGGTTCAAACAAACCACATTGCTTTTGATATTGCCTGAGAACGGTTCTGGAAGGTTTTGAATGTCAATGCCTTTTTGGCTACAGTATGCAGGTGTGATGACTGTGGCATCGCAACTGGCGACAGTGTATTTCCAATTGATATAAAGCCAAGGATTTGCTGGTGCAGTTGCTAAAGGTGTTGTTGTATGTTTTTTTGGCATGACGAATTCTCCTATAGTTTGTCGGGCGCAACTTTTAAATGATTGATTGGTTTTGTTGAATAGTATTTTTTTTACAAATAACTTAAAAAAAAACCGATTCGCGCTAGTCCTTGTTGGTCCTTGTTATTCGTGATTGGGAGACAGAAAGTTGGAAGAAATAGACAATTGAGAATGGATTTGCATTTATTAAAGCAAGTCGAGTCGGCTTTTATGCAAAAGATCCCGCTATGGGCTTTGGGGTTCCTTTATTGAGACCTACTCCACATCCCGCACCAGACGCACCGAGAGGCCGTCGCCACGGTGGCCTGTGGCTCTAAGATAAATGTCGTCGGTGCCGAACAACAACTCGAAAGAGTCTTCGCACCCGACACTCGACGTTTGGCAAGCGCCTAACTCAAAGATGCCATCGATGGTGCGGGCACCTCCCACAGGCAGAAACACCGCTCCTGCAGGCTCCAACACCTGCAGCCAATCGTCAAGGGAGATGACATTGTTGGTGTAATTCATTTTCGCCATATTAACGGAATTCAACTGATAGGT
>JAEFAE010000030.1 GCA_016291135.1 Bacteroidales bacterium | reverse complement strand
TGCGGGCACCTCCCACAGGCAGAAACACCGCTCCTGCAGGCTCCAACACCTGCAGCCAATCGTCAAGGGAGATGACATTGTTGGTGTAATTCATTTTCGCCATATTAACGGAATTCAACTGATAGGTAGTCGCCTGCCATTGGTCGGGCAGTACCACCAACCCGTTCACGCCATTGACGACAGCCTTGGCGAAACGGACGCCCGATGCGGTGTTGCGCACAAAGAGCAGATACAACCATTCCTCCTTCCGAGGCGTGCGCCACAGGCCTTCCTGGTTGCCACCATTCGAGATGGCGTTGTAGCCCCAATCCGCCTGGCCCGTCTCGTCATACAGGTTGTACGAAGCATCGCCGTAAGCCCAATGCAAGGCGTTGCTCTTCGTGTCCTTGTTGCCGCTCCATGGCTGCCAGTTCACCGCACCATGGTCGTAGCCGCTCGTCGCCCAGCCGAACAGGTCGATCCAGCCAGCATAGGTCTCCGAGATTTTCTCGTTGTCTTTCCCAATCACGTCGTATTGATGCTCGGCAAAACGCCATGTCTTTGTCGTCGCCTGATATTGCAAGTTGCCTTTCGAAAACAGCACCTGCTTGCCTTCGCTGACAGAGAACAGCTTGGGCAAAGCACCTTCAGGCACCATTCCCACCTTGTCGGAAGACAGTGTGCTGAAAGTGATCTCCCGGCTATAGATGACGCCAACGCTACCCGAGAGATAGGCCCTGACGAAATAGGTGGTGTTGGGCTTCAGTCCGCTCATCACGACACCCGTCTTGGGCTCGCAACAAGCATGCTGGCTCTTTAACGTGGGGTTGTGGAGCATGCCCCAGCAAAGTCCCATCTCCATTCCGCCATAGTGTTTTCCAGTCACATCCATGCTGCCTAGGGCCGTGGTGTCGGTAATCCCAGTCACAGGCAAAGCCATGATGGTGGGCAAAACCAGCCATTCAAGGCTGTCGTAAGCGGCTTGACTCAAATGATGTTTTTGATAATCATCCCTGTATGACCTGCAATGGCTATTAATCTGCTCCGCCGTCCACTTCTCAAGTTGTTGCTGATGGTGAGCCACCCTTGATGAGAAAGCCAACTGCAGTTGGTCGTCGTTCTGATAAAGACAGCTCATCTCATTGAGCATGGATTTGATTTCCGAGCTGGTGTTTGACAACCGTGCCAACAACACCTCCCGATATTCTCTTCCTTGCTTGGCTTCATCGGTAATCGGCTTCAGCATGGTATTGATATACCATTCGGCCTCTTCAAGGTATTTGCGTTGATCCGCCGTCATGCCCGTCGTCAACTCCTCGAAAGGCTGGCTAGTGGCAGCAGGCCTTTTCAGGGGAAAAACAACGGCTAGCGCCGCCAGCAGCAAAAGCACCAACACAGGAATCGCCCTTCCCATACGGTCACTCCGCTCCAAGGTCTTTCGTACTGCCTCCATGTCGGGATAACGCCGATCAGGCTCATGTCGGGTGCACTTAGCCACAATGGAACGATAACGATGCGGAGAGAGCTTTCTTAACAACAAGCCGAAAGCATAGATGTCGGAACGGCAATCGATGACACCATCTGATTCCAACTGCTCGGGTGCCATGTATTTCAAGGTACCGGCTTTCTGTTTCAAGATGGTGTAATCGTCGGCATCGGACAACCCGAAGTCGATGATCTTCACGTTGTTGCCATTTCGGGTAACAAGGATGTTGCTGGGCTTCAAGTCACGGTGGATCACCTGTTTGCTGTGAAGATAGGACAGGGCGTCCACCAACTGTTCGACCACCTTGCGGCGGGCTTGCAGCGAGGGCTTGCCCTCAAGAAACTGGTCAAGCGTCACCCCATCGATGTATTCCATCACGATGGAAGGTCCCAACGCCTCGTTCACCTCCTTAGCGTAGGCCTTCACGATATTGGGATGGTCGAGCTGCACCATCAAGGCATACTCCTTTTTCAGCAGCTCAAGATATACAGGCTGCTGCCGGTATTCCGGATTCAAGCCTTTCAACAGGAACCACCTCCCCTGCCGCTTCACCTTCACTAATTGGTTGAAGCCACGACTCGCCAAAGGCTCGTACGAGGTCTGAAGCTCGTCGAACGAGAAGAACTGTCCGGTGATGGGTCCCGATGTGCTGATGTCGTCCATAACGGTAAAGCTTGGCAAAGATAAACAAAAAAAACCCATGGTATCGTCAACGAAAAACAAGAACCAAAATGGACCAACCCCATGTCAAGAAAAGTTTGTTTCTTTGCAATGTGAATTGTAGTTTTATGAAAAAAACCAGTCCAGAGATCTCTGAACTCAAGCAACGCATCGAGAACAGTGTGAAAAGGAAGATGAAATCGCCCACCGACTTCATCTTCCTCAGCGGTGCCGTCTTCGAGCGCACCCGAGAGACCATGAGCCCCACCACCCTGAAACGCCTGTGGGGTTATATCGACGGTGCCGACCAAACGCGCAACAGTACGTTGGAGATCCTCTCACGGTTTCTTGGCTTCGACAACTGGGATGCATTCATCGAAGAGATTGGCAAGGGAGAAGGCTCCAACCCAGTGCTCTCCCCCCATATTCACACAGAAGAGTTAAAGATAGGCGACCACGTATTCGTCTCCTGGAAGCCCGACCGACGCTGCACCTTCCGTTACCTCGGCGACATGAAGTTCATCGTGGAAACGGCTGAAAACTCCAAACTGAAGGTCGGTGACACCTTCTATGCCAGCCTCTTCATCCTTGGCGAGCCGCTCTACCTTTCCGACCTCGTACAAGGAAACAACCCACCTACGGCCTTTGTGGTCGGCAACAAGGATGGGTTGTGTGAGTTAAAACTCGTTTAAGGCAATACCCTTAACGGCTGTGACGAGGTCGTACTCATAGCACTTACGATCCTGCTCCCTCAGCTTCGAATCCCTATTGTTTTCAGCGATGGTCTCCATGGCCTGAAGCAGGGTTAAGTCAGGTCGTTTCTGTGTCGTTTTAGCAATGATTATCTTTTCCATAGGGATCCTTGAACAATGTGTTTTCAAGGATATAGGGGTATAATGCAAATAATTTCACCAAAACACTTGCATATTTTTATAATATACCCTATCTTTGCAGCAATTATTAAACGATTTGAATAAATAAACCAAAACACTATGAACAACATCCACTCCCCTTTCATGAACCCCTACACCGACTTCGGGTTCAAGAAACTCTTCGGCACCGAGCCCAACAAGGACCTCCTCATCAGCTTCCTCAATGCCCTCTTCGACGGCGACCGCAACCCCATCGTCGACTTGAGTTACCTCAACACCGAGATCCTCGGACCTTATTACGGCGACCGCAACTCCGTGTTCGATGTGTATTGCCGCACCCAAGACGGCGGGCACTTCATCGTCGAGATGCAACGCTCCGACCAACCTTACTTCAAGGACCGAACCGTCTATTACGCCTCCGCTGCGATCGTTCAGCAGGCGCCCAAAGGTGAATGGGATTATCAACTCAATGAAGTGTGCGTCGTCGGGATCCTCGACTTTGTTTTCCCAAAAAAGGAATACCCCGGAGACAGCTACATGCACAAGGTCAAGCTCAAGGACACCGACGACAACCACGAGGTCTATGACAAGCTGACATTCTATTACATAGAAATGCCCAAGTTCAAAAAAGCCGAGGACGAACTCGTCACGATGCAGGACAAGTGGCTCTACGTGCTGAAGAACATCTGTTACCTGCTGACACAACCCAAGGAGCTCCAGGACCAGGTGTTCACGAAGTTCTTCGAGGAGGCGCGGATCGGGATGTTCACCCAAGAGGAGCAGTTCGCCTACATGGTGAGCCAGAAACATTACTGGGACAACCACAACACCATCGCCTACTCCTACGAGAAAGGTGAGAAAGCGGGCAAAGAAGCTGGAATGAAAGAGGGGAAAGAACTCGGTCTCGCCGAGGGGAAAGAACTTGGCATTGCCGAGGGGAAAGAACTTGGCATTGCCGAAGGTGAAGCCAACGCCAAATCAGCGATCGCTCAAAAACTGCTGTCCATGGGGTTGAGCAAAGAGGCGGTCTTTGAAGCGACAGGCTATTCACTATAAAAACATCCATAAAAAAATAGGACGACCTTCCGGCCGTCCTACTTTCGTTACACCTAAATTAATTAGGTGATCATTTGTACTCAGCGAGCACGTCCTTCACGCGGTCGGGAGTCATACGGCCATAGACCTTCTCACCGACTTCGATGACGGGAGCCAGACCGCATGCACCAACGCAGCGGAGGCAGGTCAGCGAGAACTTGCCGTCGGGAGTGACCTCGCCGACGTTGATGCCCAGCTGACGCTTCAGCTCGTCCAACACCTTCTCGGCACCACGCACGTAGCAGGCGGTACCCAAGCAGACACTGATCGGGTGCTCGCCCTTGGGCGTCATGGTGAAGAAGGAATAGAACGACACGATGCCATAGACCCTGGAGACCGGGATGCCCAGCTCCTTGGCCACCAGCTCCTGGACCTCAGCAGGCAGATAGCCATACTCGCCCTGAACCTTGTGCAGCACATTGATGACCTCACCCGGCTTGTTGCCAAACGACTTGCAGACGTCCTTGATGAAGTTGATCTTCGCTTCTGATAATTTAATAACTGCCATTGTATAGTTCCTTTCTGTTTTTTCTGGTTATTGAATTACTCACTGATCTCAACATGTTCCGACTTGTCGAAATAGTGGGTGTGCAGCAGTTCATGTGACTTGTGGCCGCAAGGCTCACCAAAGTATTCCTCGTAGATCTTCTTGATGGAAGGATTCTCGTGAGATTTACGGATCGGTTTGCCAGCATCCTCACGATAGATGGCTTCCGTACGTTTCTTGATGATCTCGCTGTTGCCATGGTGGTAGGGCTGACCAGCGCCGCCGACGCAGCCGCCGGGGCAGGCCATCACCTCGATGGCGTGGAACTGTTCCTTGCCTTCGCGCACTCTCTCGAGGAGCTTGCGGGCGTTGCTCAGACCGTGGGCGATGCCGATGTGGATCGGCGTGCCGTCGAAGTCAACCCAAGCGTCGCGGATGCCTTCGATACCACGGAGCTCCGTGAAGTCGATCTTAGGCAGCGGCTTGCCGGTGAACACCTCGTAAGCGGTACGGGTGGCAGCCTCGATCACACCGCCCGTGGCGCCGAAGATGACAGCAGCACCGGTGGATTCGCCGAGCGGATCGTCGTAATCCTCCGAAGGCATGTCCTTCAGGTCGAGGTTGAACTGTTTGATCAGGCGGGCGAGCTCACGGGTCGTCAACACGTAGTCGATATCCGGATTGCCGTCCTTGTAGAATTCCTTACGCTTGCTCTCGTACTTCTTGGCCAAGCAAGGCATGATGGAGACGACGACGAGGTCTTCTCTCTTGATGCCCATCTTGTCGGCCCAGTAGTTCTTGGCGACCGCGCCGAACATCTGCATAGGCGACTTGGCGGTGGAAGGAACATCGAGCATGTCGGGGAAGTTGTGCTCGAAGAAGTTGACCCAGCCCGGGCAGCAGGAGGTCAGGATAGGCAGACGGACTGACTTGTCGCCTTCCATGTATCTCTTGATACGACCGAGGAGCTCCGTGCCTTCCTCCATGATGGTAAGGTCGGCCGTGAAGTCGGTGTCGAACACATAGTCGAAGCCGAGGCGGCGCAGGGCAGCGGCCATCTGGCCGGTGACGATAGTGCCGGCGGGCATGCCGAACTCTTCACCGAGGGCGACACGCGTAGCGGGGGCGGTGTTGACGATGACGGTCTTCTTGGGGTTGTTGATGGCAGCCATGACGTTGCGGGTGTCATCGACTTCGCTCAGGGCGCCGACGGGGCACACCTGGACGCACTGACCGCACATGACGCAAGGCGAATCGACGAGGTCTTGCTCGAAGGCAGGAGCCACGACGGCGCTGAAGCCACGGTTGATGGCGCTCAAGGCACCGACGGTCTGGACGTTGTTGCACATGTTCTCGCAGCGGCGGCACATCACGCACTTGTCCATGTCGCGCACGATGCTGGGCGACATGTCTTGGCGATAGTGGCTCTGTTCACCCTTGAAGGGGATCTCGCGGATGCCGAGGTACTGGGCCAGGCTCTGGAGCTCGCAGTTGCCGCTCTTGGCGCAGGTCAAGCAGTCGGTCGGGTGATCCGAAAGGATGAGTTCGACCACGGTGCGGCGGGCGTTGATGACGCGGGCGCTGTGGGTCAGCACCTCCATGCCTTCGACGCAGTCGGTGGCGCAAGCCGGGGCCAGGTTACGGCGCGGACGGCCGTTGAAGTCCTTGGTCACCTCGACGACGCACACGCGGCAGCCACCGGGTTTGTTTTCAAATTTCATTCCTGCCAGTTCAAAATAGCAAAGGGTAGGAATATGGATACCGGCCATGCGGGCGGCTTTCAAAATGGTAGTGCCTTCCGGGACCTGAATCTGTTTGTTGTCAATTGTTACATTAATCATAGTTGTTCTCCTCCTCTATTTTATTTGACAGAAATAGCACCAAACTTACAACCAGCGATACAGGCACCGCACTTGATGCACTTCGTGGAATCGATCACCATCGACGGCAGCTTGTGGCCTTCGGCGATGTAGTCGGTCTTCGAGATGGCGTCGGCGGGGCAGTTCTTGGCGCACTTGCCGCAGCCAATGCACTTGTCGCGGTCGATGACATAGCTCATGAGCTTCTTGCACACGCCAGCGCGGCACTTCTTGTCAACGACGTGCTCGACGTATTCATCCCAGAAGTTGTCGAGGGTGGAGAGCACCGGGTTCGGGGAGGTCTGACCCAGACCGCAGAGCGCGGTGTCTTTGATCACAGCGGCGAGGTTACGGAGCTCCTGGAGGTCGTCCATGGTGCCGTTGCCTTCCGTGATCTTGGTGAGGATCTCAAGCATGCGCTTGTTGCCGATACGGCAGGGGGAGCACTTACCGCAGCTCTCCTCGCAGGTGAACTCCAAGTAGAACTTGGCGATGGCCACCATGCAGGAGGTGTCGTCCATGACCACCATACCGCCAGAGCCCATCATGGAGCCGGCAGCGGCGAGGCTTTCATAGTCGATAGCGGTGTCGAGGTGCTTCTCGGTCAAGCAGCCGCCGGAAGGACCACCAGTCTGGACAGCCTTGAACTTACGGCCGCCCTTTATGCCACCACCGATTTCGTAAATGATGTCGCGGAGGGTGGTGCCCATCGGGACCTCGATCAGACCGACGTTGTTGATCTGGCCGGCCAGAGCGAACACCTTGGTACCCTTGCTCTTCTCAGAGCCGATGCTGGCAAACCAGTCGGCACCCTTGGTGATGATGATCGGGACGTTGGCGAAGGTCTCCACGTTGTTCACGTTGGAGGGCTTGGCCATGTAGCCGCTGACGGCCGGGAACGGAGGTTTCAGGGTGGGTTCACCACGCTTGCCTTCCATGGAGTGGATCAAAGCCGTTTCCTCACCGCACACGAAAGCGCCGGCACCATAGCGGAGCTCGATGTCGAAGTTGAAGCCCGTGCCGAGGATGTCGTTGCCGAGGAGGCCGTATTCGCGGGCCTGGGCAATGGCGATCTGCAGACGATGGATGGCCAGCGGGTATTCAGCGCGGATGTAGACCAAACCGTGCGTGGCACCGATGGCATAGCCGCAGATGGCCATGGCCTCGACGATGCTGTGCGGGTCGCCTTCCATGATGGAACGATCCATGAACGCACCCGGGTCGCCTTCGTCGGCGTTGCAGATGACGTACATCTCATCGCATTTGTTCTTGGCGCAAAGACCCCATTTCACACCGGTGGGGAAACCGGCACCGCCACGGCCGCGGAGGCCTGACTTGGTGATTTCGTCGACCACCTGTTGGGGGGTCATCTCGGTGAGGCACTTGCCGAGGGCTTCGTAACCGCCGCGCGAGATGCACTCGTCGATGTTCTCAGGGTTGATGAAACCGCAGTTGCGCAAGGCGATACGGAGCTGTTTGCGATAGAAGCCCATGTGCTTCGAGTCGGCTACATGTTCGCGATTCTCGGGGTCCATGTAGAGCAGATCGGTGACCTTACGGCCTTTGATGATGTGTTCATTGATGATCTTCTCGACATCTTCAGGCTTCACCTGGGTGTAGAAAGTGTTGTCAGGCATGATCTTCACGATGGGTCCCTTCTCGCAGAAGCCGAAGCAACCTGTTCTGACCACCTGAACTTCATCCTGCAAGCCCTTCTCAGCAAGGATGCGCTGGAAGTTCTCGATGATTTGAGCACTTGCCGAAGCCTGGCAGCCTGTACCGCCGCAGACCAGCACGTGCATCTTGATTTTTGCCATATAATTTCCTCCAATTAAAGATTAACCAATTGTTTCGTAGTTCACGGGGATGACGCCCTCGACCATTTCGTTGTTCATGACGTACTTGGTGAGGATTTCATCGGCTCTGGCGTTGTCGACATGACCGAAAACGATCGGGTCGCGGCCGGGACACTTCACCTCGATGGTTGGTTCGGCGTGGCAGTAGCCCATGCAACCGGTCTGGGTGAAGACGATGCTGAGCTTCAGCTCATCGGCCTTCTCCATCAAATGTTCCATCACTTGTTTGGCACCGGCGGCGATACCACAGGTAGCCATGGCAACCTTGATCTGCACCAGCGAGTCGGGATCGTTGCTCTTCTCGCGGAGGTCGAGATTGTTCGAAAGCTTTTCTCTCATAGCTTTCAGTTCTGCTAAAGACTTAACTTTTGCCATTTTAAATCTCCTTTTTAAGGGTTATTACTGAGTTTGTTCTTTATTTTTATTTACAAAGATGATTCTTTTTTTAAGCGCTGCAAATTTAAGAAAATAAAAGGCATCATTCCAAATAATCCAAGCGGATTTTGGAACCATGAGTCGTTTTGTAAATATTTAAAAATCAGCACTAAATATAAAAGTCAGCCCAAAAGAACGTAAATTAGAATGATTCTAATTTAGAATTGGCACGGCCAAGGGGATTACAGTTCGTCGTTCAGGAGCATCTCCAACACTTTCACGAAGTTCTCCTCCTTGAGGTTGTACTTCTCGCTGTCAACCGACAAAATGTCCAAAATGTCGGCCAGGAAAGCGGCCTTGTCCTCCTCAGTGGCCAGATACTCGTCCTTGTGTTTCTTGAAAAAGCTGAGCCATGCCGGACTGTCGAGCTTCCTAAAATACTGGAAGACCTCGTTGTAGGTGGCGTAATCGAATTCCGCCAGAATGCGTTTCAGCTCCGACATCTTGATGGTGCCGTCAATGCCTGCGGCGCAAAGCATCATGAAAATCTCGAATTTCTGTTTGGTAAGGTTGTCTTCCATAGGCGTCGTATTTTAGGTTCAACTGCCAAAGATAAGGAAAAACCTGTATCTTTGTCAACTTTTAAAAAGAAAAAAATGAAAAAACTGTTCCTTATCTGCCTGATGGGTCTGCTGGCCATGGCCGCAGTGGCCCAGGAAAAAAGCTACTGGGTTTTCTTCACCGACAAGAACGATACCCAATTCGACCCCTACACCTATTTCGACGCCAAGGCCATCGCCCGCTACCAGCAATGTGGCGCCGACCTCTACGACCTCAGCAATTACCCGCTGAACGACGGCTATGTCAACACGGTGGAAGGCTATTCCATCGAACTGTTCGGCGCCTCACGTTGGCTCAACGCCGTCGGGGTGACCGCCACCGAGGAGAACGCCCTGCTCATTGAGCAGCTGCCTTTTGTGGCCAAGGTGCAGGAGATGGCCGGTAGCGGCATCCTGGCGGCGGTCACACAGTCCCGGCCGGGCGAAACCTCCAACGCCAGCCTCGACAAAGCCCTCCCCTTCCTGAACGGCGAAGGCGATCCCGACGAGATCCTCACCGACCAACTGAAACGCTTTGGCGGGCAACACTTCATCGACCATGGCATCGACGGCAAGGGGCTGCGTATCTGCGTGATGGACGGCGGTTTCCCGAAAGTCGACACCCACCCCGCCTTCAAGCACCTGCGCGACAACCACCAGATCCTCAAGACCTACAACTTCCCCAACAAGCGCGAAGACGTGTATGGATGGAGCACCCACGGCACCATGGTGCTGAGTTGCATCGCCGGCCTCAACGAACAAGGACAGAAACTGGGCCTCGCCACGGGTGCCGAGTTCCTGCTGGCCCGTACCGAAATCGACCCCGAACCCTTCAAGGAAGAGATCTGGTGGGCTCAGGGGGCCGAATGGGCCGACAAGAACGGCGTCGACATCATCAACAGCTCGCTGGGCTATGGCAAGGACCGCCACTGGACCAAGGACATGGACGGCACCTCCTACGTGGCCAAGGCTGCCAACAAAGCCGTGGAGAAAGGCATCCTCATCTGCAACTCCGCCGGCAACGAGGGCGACGACCAACGCTGGATGACCATCATCACCCCCTCCGATGCCGAGAACGTGCTCTGCGTGGGCGGCATCGTCAACGACCTCGAGTTCTACCACCACATCAGCTTCAGCTCCTTCGGGCCCACCGCCGACAAGCGGAGGAAACCCGATGTCTGCGCTTTTGGAACGGCGGCGGTGGCCAACCCCTCGGGCGGCTTCACCAATGCCTCCGGCACCTCGTTCTCCAGCCCGCTGACGGCCGGCTTCTGCGCCTGCGCCTGGCAGACCAGGCGCGACCTGACCGCCTTGCAGATGAAGGAGGAGATCCAGAAATCCGCCGACCTCTACCCCTATTTCGACTACGCCTACGGCTTCGGCGTGCCCCAGGCGGCCTATTTCACGGGCGAGAAGACCACAACCGAACGCACTTTTGACTTCGTCGAGGGCATGGACGACATCAAGATCCTCTTCAACGGCAAACCCACCGGACATGAGGCCTTCGTCAACGTGGAAGGCGCCGATGGTGTGCTGCTGGGTTACTACAAGCTCGACATCCCCAAGGAAGACACGATCACGTTGAAGAAAAGCGATCTGGGCACTGGCACCCAACTGAACGTTTCATATGGCGGTTTCTTCGATAGCCTTCCCCTCAATGGCCAAGGCACTGCCTTCCAGCCGCTCACCGAGGAGATGGCCCATGTGAACAACGCCCAAAACAGCACCTTCAAAGCCATCAAAGAGGAAGGCTGGCAGAACACCTTCTTCTTCCAATATGACTACAACCTGTTCACCGACGTTTGGAATGGCTTCAACCGCCACCTTGCTTTCGGTAAACGTCACTATTTCGGCAAGACCTATAAAATCGGATTCGGGTGGAGCCTAAACTGGAACCACTTCGTCGCCAAGAACAGCCTCGGAGTCGACGACCGCAAGACCATCATGCGCCAAATCCAGTTCCGAGGCGAGTTGCTCCAACGCATCGTCATGCGCCGTATCGGTGTCAATTGGGATCTGGGTGCCTACGGCGGCGTCAACCTCACCCGTCGGGTGGAACTCCGTGACAAAGTCACCTTCCTCGATGACAACCACCAAGCGGTGAACCCTGCCCCTTACGACGAGAGCGTCTCCACCTACTTAACGGGCTGCACGGCCATGAACCGCTTCGAATACGGTCTCACCACCCGCATCAGCTACAGCATCGCAAACATGATCAACGTGGGCGTCTATGGTCAGTACCGCCTCTCCGACATCATCACCAAGCAAGACTTCCTCATCGGCGATCCAGCTAATCAGCCTTCACCGTGGAGCATCGGCATCGAGTTTGAGATTGCACCGTAAGACAGCTTTCGGTTATTCTTGCTATCGGGAACCTATGGTTTTTTCCAATCGCAACGGGTCCTGCCGATTGTTCCAAATAGCAATGATGGTTATTTGTCCATTATCCAAGGAATAGACTACCGCGTTTTGACGTATATTGAACAATCGCACTTCATTGCCATGATAGGCAATGCCTTCGAAGAACACGCCAAGATGGGGGAATGATGAAAGAAGATCAACACGCTCCATCACCTCCTCAAAGCATTTTTTCGAAGCGTCCCAACCGAATTGCTGGCATACATATTCGATTTCACCTTCCAAATCAATTGAAGCAGAAGGATGCCACACCACCTCAAAAACCATAACGCTCGCGGATTTCGGCAAAGACCTGTTCGTTTGGGATGGTTTTCACTTCTCCATCCTCCAGTTGACGGATACGCTCTTTAACAACGGATCTCAAGTCCTCTTCTTGTTGGTAACTCAACCCATTAGGCTCCTCGCTCTTCACCACACGAACCCCTTCCGAATTGCGGATCAATTCGTCGAGCTTCTTGGCGAAATCGCTGCCGGATTCGTAGCTGAGGGTGATCGTTTCCATGCCGATGCTGATTGTCATTGGATGGGCAAAGGTAACCAGTTTTTCTCAATGTTGCGTCATCATTTTCAACTTTTTTTTTAAAACTAACGATGCAAAGATAGCGAAACTATTTTAATAACGTCATCATTTCTAATTAATTTTGTTCTAATCCAAAATAATCTTTGAAAAAGCATCATTTTACCAAGTTTTTTACTAACTTTGCGCTTACCATTTTTTAAAACGAATCAAAACATGAAAGTACAAGAGTTAGTTGATAAACTCGGACTGAAAGTCCTCTCCGGCGCCAACGGCCTGGATCGCGAAATCGATGGCTGCTACATCAGCGACCTGCTCAGCGACGTGATGGGCAACGCCATGGAAGGCAACATCTGGATCACTCTCCAGACGCACAAGAACGTGATGGCCGTGGCCTCCCTCAAAGAGATGGCCTGCATCATCCTGGTGAAGAATCTGGTCCCCAACGACGAGACCATCGAACAGAGCAACGAGGAAGACCTGCCCATCCTGCAGACCAACCTTCCCACCTACGAAATCGCCGGATTGGTCTACAACCTGTTACACGAGTAAATGGAATTGAACGCATATAGAGCCGACCTCCATATCCACACGGTACTCTCACCGTGCGGCGACCTCTATATGAGTCCCTCAGCCATCGTGGAACAAGCCAAGAAACTCCATCTCGACGTCATCGCCATCTGCGACCATAACACGACAAGGCAGGTGAAGGTGACCCAAAAGATCGGACGCGAAAACGGCATCCTCGTCATCGGTGGCGTAGAGATTACCACCCAGGAGGAAGCCCATGCCCTCGCCTACTTCGAGACCGACGAACAGCTGGACAAGTTCCAGGAATTCCTGGACGCGCACCTGCCCCACATCCCCTTGGACGAGGAGAAGTTCGGCTACCAGCTCATCGTGGATGAAAACGAGGAAGTCGAAGGCGAAGAGGAGTGGCTGCTTTGGTCTGCCTTGGACGCCGACCTCGACGAGCTGTACGACGTGGTGCATCGGATCGGTGGACTTTTTGTCCCCGCCCATGTCAACAAACCCGCCAGCAGCTTGGTGAGCCAACTGGGTTTCGTCCCACCCGACATCAAGGCGGATGCCCTGGAGATCTCCAAACACGTCAAGAAAGAAGACTTCCTGAAGAAATACGCCTACCTCAAGAAGTTCAACTTCACCAAAAGCAGCGACGCCCACTTCCTCCACATCATCGGCGAGGTGCACTGCGTGCTCCACATGTACGACAAGACCTTCGACGAGTTCCGCAAGACCCTCCACGGCGAGGACGGACGCTACATCGACACCGAACCCAACGAAAAACTGCAACTCCTTTATGGATAGAATATTATGAAAGAATTAGCCATGCACGTATACGACCTGATGGAAAACTCGACCGCGGCCAACTCGACCCTGGTGGAGCTGACCATCAAGGACAGCCTCAAAGACAACGTCTACGACTTCACCATCAAGGACAACGGTAAGGGCATGACCCCCGAGTTCCTGGCCAAGGTGACCGACCCATGGACCACTTCACGCACCACCCGCAAGGTGGGGTTGGGACTGCCGTTGATCAAGATGAACACCGAGAACATGGGGGGCGGCATGCACATTGAGAGTGAGGTCGGCAAGGGCACCGTGCTCCATTTCTGGTTCCAGCACGACCACATCGACCGTCCCCCCATGGGCGACTTGGCAGGCTCCTTGGTGATGCTGTTCTCGGCCCATCAGGACATCCATTTCATCTACACCCACATCACCGACGAAGGCGAGTTCGTGTTCGACACCGACGAGGTGAAGGAAGCCCTCGACGGGATGCCCATGAACGACGTCCATATCATGAAGTATCTCAAGGAGATGATCCAGGAGAATCTGAAAGAAATCCATTATAACGATTGAACGGTGGCACCCCATCGGAGTGCGCTGTCGGTAACCACGGGCTGAAAGCCCTGAGACAAAACAGAAAGATCAATAAAAAACATAAAGAAAAATGACCCTCAAAGAAATTGCCGATTTGCTGGAGGCCAAGGTCCTCTGCGGGCACGACCGCCTGAACGAAGAACATGAAACGGCCTTTGCCTCCGACCTGATGAGCGACGTGCTCACCTTGGGCGACTACAACCCCGTGATTCTCACCGGCCTGTGCAACATGCAGACCATCCGCACCTGCGAGATGGGCAACCTCGACATCATCGTCCTGGTGCGTCGCAAAAAGGCCTCGGAAGAGATGATCGAAGAGGCCGAAGACGAGGGCATGGTCGTCATGGAATGTGACTTCTCCATGTTCAAGGCCTGCGGTCTGCTCTTCAAAGCGGGCATGCTGCCCATTTTCTAATGTCCAACCAAAACGAAACGCCATGCATCTCGAATACCAAGTTTTTGAAGCGGACTTTGTGAACGCCGGAGCCGCATCGAGCGCCATCAAGAAGACCTTGAAACAACTCAACGTCAACCCCCAGATCGTGAAACGGGTGGTCGTCGCACTCTACGAAGCCGAAGTCAACGCCATCGCCCACGCCTACGGAGGCATGATCTACGCCGACATCGAAGCCGACAAGATCATCGTCAAGGTCGTGGACAAAGGCCCGGGCATCCCTGACATCGAATGGGCCATGCAGGAAGGAAACTCCACCGCCTCGCCCGAAGTGCGCAACATGGGATTCGGTGCGGGCATGGGCTTGCCCAACATACGCAAGAACGTCGACCGCCTCGACGTCCAGTCCACCGTCGGTGTCGGCACCACCGTCGAGATGGAGGTACATTTTTAAGTAGTCAGAAGACAGAAGATAGGAGAAAGAATCATGGACAAGACACCATTTTTTCACGCGCTGACCCTCGACGAAGACGCCTGCATCGGCTGTTCGCACTGCATGAAGGCTTGCCCCACCGAGGCGTTACGGGTCCGCAACGGCAAGGCCGTGCTCTACCCCGACCGCTGCATCGACTGCGGCAACTGCTTCAAGGTATGCCCTACCAAAGCCATCTACATCCAACAGGACGACTTCGACTCCATCTTCAACTTCAATTGCCGGGTGGCCCTGGTACCCTCGGTGTTCATGGGGCAGTTCCCGAACGACGTCACCGTGTCGCGGATCTACCAGATCCTCCATGAAATCGGATTCACGCATGTCATCGAGACAGAGGCGACCGTCCCGATCTATACCGAGGCCAAGAACCGGTATGCCGCCGAGCATCCCGACATCCGGCCCCTCATCTCCACTTTCTGCCCGGCCATCGTGCGGCTCATCCAAGTCAAGTTCCCCGGACTGGTGGAGAACCTGATCCCCCTCAAGGCACCCATCGACTTGACGGCCATGTTCATCCGCCGCAAGATCCAGAAAGACGAGTCCTACAGCCCCGACGACATCGGCATCTTCTATATCACCCCCTGCGCGGCGAAGATCGCCGCGGTGAAAAGCCCCGTCGGCGAGGAGCGTTCCTTGGTGGACGGGGTCATCAACATGGACTCGCTCTTCAACCGGGTCTTCAAACGCATCAAGGAACAAGGCAAGGGCTTCAAGGAAGTGAAACTGCCAGTTTCGCAACTTTCCGCCGACAGCGTATTGACCTCCCTCACCAATGGGGAACGCCGCCTGTCGAACGCCAAGCACTCCTACTCCATCGACGAGATCCACAACGTGATCGAGTTCCTAGAGAAGGTGGAAAACGACGAGATCGAAGACGTCGACTTCCTGGAACTCCGCGCCTGCGACCAGAGCTGCCCCGGCGGCATCCTCACCTGCGACAACCGTTTCCTGATGTGCGAACGCATCTTCGCCAGGGCCCGCAAGGTGGCCGACCGCGAGCGCCGTGGCGAACAAGCCAAGGACCACGAGGTGGAAAGCGAACGCAACTACCTGAACAACAATGCGAAGGTAGGCGAAATCAACCCCCGTTCCATGCTGGTCCTCGACGAGGACATCTCCCAAGCACTGGACAAGATGAAACGCATCAACGAACTTCGGGCCAAGCTGCCCCAGAAAGACTGTGGTGTATGCGGCGCCCCTACCTGCGATGCACTGGCGCGCGACATCGTCATGAACGAAGCCAAGCTCAGCGACTGCATCTTCATGAAACAGGAATAAACCGCACTATCCAATGTGATGCACACGGGTCCGCTTCCGCTTCTCCTCGCGGCGGACCGCACCATTCAGCATATAGACGGCGAAGAAACCCACCGCGGCCATCAGCAGGGAAACGAAAAACGCCCCGTCGATGGTGGGCAGATGGAAGACATAGTCCAGCATGTCTGCCGAAGGCTCTTTCCATGGATACACCACCGGCAAGCTGCCCAGCATGAATCCCGACATGGCCGACAGGGTCTCGTTGCGGAAATCCCGCATCAGCCAGGAAAGCAGATAGGAGAAACTCACGATGCTGACAATCGATCCCAAGGCAAATGGCAACAGGACACGGAAGCCCTCCATGAAGGTGGCCGACTTGGTCAGGGCAGGGATGGCATGGGTGACGATCAGCTCGTAGTTGCCCATCAACAGCATCAGGTGCGAGCCGGAGATTCCCGGGACGACCATGCCTGTGGCACCTACCATGCCACAGATGAAGAGGTACAGGAAACTATCGTTGGAGACCGGGTTCAAGTGAATGGACAGCAGGAAAGAGACCACAAAACCGATCACCAAGATGAGGATGTTCTTGACACTCACCTTCTCGATGCTTTTCATCACATTGATGACCGAGGCGATGATCAAGCCGATGAAAAAGGCCCATACGAAGACCTCGTACGACTTCAGCACCTGCTTTAGGAAGAGCGCGGTGAACACCATCCCCACCATCACGCCCAACACGAGGGTGACAAAGAAACGGAAATCCGTCCTACGGCCAAACTCCGTGAACTCCCCTTTGAAGAGATACTTGAAATTCTTGTGATTCAGCGCCTTGATGGAGTTGATAAAGCGCTCAAAAACGCCGAGCACCAAGGCGATGGCCCCACTGGAGATGGGGACCACATTGACGGCACCCATCAGCAGCCCCTTGACAAAAACCTTTAGGCCATTCCAAAACCGCATGTTCGAACGTTTTATAGCACAACGAAAAAAGTATCTGTTTGGTATGAGCAAACGAAAAGAATTAATGCATCAAGAAACGTACCAGATCAAGACAGCACTTCGGCATAACAATCGAAATAGTCGGCTTGGGTGATCTTGGTTTGATAGAACGCACCGATGCGCAGCTCCTGCGTAGCCGGAATCAGGATCTCGTCGTCCACCTCGGGCGAGTCGTATTGCGAACGACCGACATAATAGTCGCCTTCCAAGCGGTCGATGAGCACTTTTTCCGTCCTTCCCACCCGTTGGCCGTTGATTTCCAAGGAAATATTCTGCTGGATTTCCATCAGCTTATCCACACGGACTTGCTTGACTTCATCGGGCACATCGTCGGGCATCTCGTATGCAGGCGTCCCCGCTTCAGGCGAGAAGGCAAAGACACCGGCACGCTCAAAACGCATGTCCCTGACAAACTGGCACAGCTCCTCAAAATCCGCCTCCGTCTCCCCTGGGAACCCCACGATGAAGGTGGTCCGGAAAGCGATGTCGGGTACGTGTTTGCGGACGTTCTCCACGAAACCGATGGTCTGCTCACGATCCACCCCGCGCCGCATGTCCTTCAGGAGATGGGTGCTGATGTGCTGCAACGGCAGGTCGATGTAATGGCAGATCTTGGGGTTTTCGCGCATCAGGTCGAGCAACGCATCCGGGAACCCCAGCGGATAGCCATAGTGCAGACGGATCCACTCGAAGCCTTCGATGTCGCACAACGCTTTCACGAGCTCCACGATGTGCGATTTGCCATCGAGGTCGTGGCCGTAATAGGTCAGGTCTTGGGCAATGAGGATCAGCTCCTTCACGCCATGGCGGGCCAGCTGGCGGGCCTCCTCCAGCAAGGCTTCCATCGGCACGGAGACATGCGGTCCCCGAATCAAGGGGATGGCACAGAAGGCGCAACGGCGGTTGCAGCCCTCCGAGATCTTCAGGTAGGCGTAATGTCGGGGCGTAGACAACACCCGACGGCTGCAGTAATCGGTCGACACCGGCTCCTTGAGGAGGTCGGCGGCAATCAGGTTGACGCTTTCCACCCCATAGAAGCCATCGACTTCATGGATCTCCTCCTGCAACTCCTTCTTGAAACGTTGGGAAAGGCAGCCGGTGACATAGAGCTTCTTGATCTTTCCCTGCTTGCGCAGCTCGGCATATTCGAGAATGGTATCCACCGATTCCTCTTGGGCGTCGCCGATAAAGCCACAGGTATTGATGATCACGACCTCCGACGGCCGGTCCGAGTCATGACGGATCACATAACGGTGTTCCAGCAATGCCGCCAAATGCTCCGAATCCACCTTGTTTTTGGAGCATCCGAGGGTGACGATGTTCAATACCGCTCTTTTACCGGAATCACCCATCTTCATCATTCACATAAAATTAGTTCTACAGCCCATTCCACCGATTCGGTTCCCAAGGCTTTGGTAATGACATAAAGCTCATGACCGTTGGAATTGGCAAAAACGAAATACGGCTCAGGAGTATAGGCCGTCATGTTTCCTTCGCTGTCAAAAGCATGGTAATCCTCCAATCGGATCTTATCCTCGAATGTATAATTGTCGGAGTGATGCACATAAACAAACGGCATGTGGGGATTATAATACCAATCCCTTGAGCCCGACAAAATATAAAGGTGCTTGGCACTTTCCAGATGTTCAAGCCAGACGATGTTGTTGAAATAGCTTGTGCCCCCTTCAAAACGCAGTTCACCACAATAGGACATGTCAGAAGCCCTTATTACCGTGCCCGCTTTGGTGAAGACTCGACTGCCTTCTTCCGAGCACCACAAATCCCCACCTGCAGGATAATTACCATGGTATGGCCATGAAAACATGAACTCAGCCGCGCCTTGTTCCATACTGTATTTGTCTATATAAGATGGGGAAAGGCCATTGCTGGCAACATACAAAGAGTTCCCCGAAGGATGTGCTTTTGTTCTGGATCCAGCATAAACCAATCCATCCGCCAGGATGTCGGTAGCATTCGGGATCGCGACATGAATGCAATGCAACTGCACCCATTGATCTCTGGCAGGGATAATGTACGCCCATCCGTTATCACCCAATGCGATATCAAAAGCACTGCAACCTATGGAATGGGTATAAACCAGACTGGATGACTGCAAATCCACATAGCTCACATAACCGTCGTGACCCACCGCTGCCTTGGTTCCATCGGAAGAGATGGATACACACCTCGGGTAGTAGGACAGCGGCACGACGTCAATCGTTCTGAGCGAGGGATGATAGATGTTTAACGTGCCGTCGGCGGTGACAAAAACCAACAGGTCGGTGGCTTTGGAATACTCTGCGTCGATGACCTCCGATGACAACATCAGTTTCCTCTCGACAACCACTGCGACGGTATCCACCACATTCTCGTTCAACGTTACATACAAATAGGGATCGGATTCCGCGACTGCCTGGTTCCAAAGAATGTTTATGGGAATCTCGACCTGGCTTTCCACCCCGATCTGACCTTCTGTCTGCAGTACGCTTACCGCTCCAGACGACGAAGTGATCGAATAGGAAATCGGCACGTTGCCCGTGTTAGCAATGCAAAGTGGCATCGGGTCGCATCCTGAATAGAAAAACAATGTATCCGGCATGGAATAGTCCATGAATTCCTCAGGAAAGCCCTTCAAAGCGATCTTGTGACATCCTATATTGTATTCTACGTTCAGAGCCCCTTCCAAGCAGAAGAGCGCATGATCCAAATGGGACGTAATGTTCACCACGACGGTATCCTCATTGCCGATAGAACCATGACTGGGATTCGATTCTATCCAATCGGGTCCCAACAACGTGAAAGTGAACGTATTCGTCAACCCCTCCGCTGTAATCAGCACCTGCCTGGTTTCTTCACCATGAAAAACAAGGGAATCGCAGGAAACATGCAGCACGGGTTGAGGCGGCTCAGGCTGACAACCAACGAAAAACAAAACCGCCAAGCATGCAAGAAGAAAATTGATCTTTTTCATAACACATCTTATTCAAACAGAGAATCCACAAACGCTTTCCGGTCGAACACCTGCAAGTGGTCGATGCCTTCGCCGACGCCGATGTACTTGACCGGGATCTTGAACTGGTCGGAGATGCCGATGACGACGCCGCCCTTGGCGGTGCCGTCGAGCTTGGTCAGCGCCAAGGCGTTGACCTCGGTGGCGGCGGTGAACTGCTTGGCCTGCTCGATGGCATTTTGGCCCGTGGAGGCATCGAGTACCAGCAACACCTCATGGGGCGCATCGGGGATGACCTTCTGCATCACCATCTTGATCTTGGTAAGCTCACGCATCAGGTTCACCTTGTTGTGAAGACGGCCGGCGGTATCGATGATCACCACGTCGGCATCCTGAGCCACGGCCGATTTCACGGTGTCGTAAGCCACGGAAGCCGGGTCGGCCCCCATGCCCTGCTGGACGATGGGCACACCCACGCGGTCAGCCCAGATCTGGAGCTGCTCCACCGCAGCGGCGCGGAAAGTGTCGGAGGCACCCAGCACCACCTTCTTGCCTGCCTTCTTGAAGTTATGCGCCAACTTGCCGATGGTCGTGGTCTTGCCCACGCCGTTGACACCCACCACCATGATCACGTAGGGTTTCTGGCCCGTGATGTCGAAGGTGGTGCCGTCGCCGGACTGGTTTTCCTGCAACAACGCCATGATCTCCTCCTTGAGGATGGTGTTCAACTCATCGGTACCGACATACTTGTCACGCGCCACCCTTTTCTCGATGCGCTCGATGATCTTGAGGGTGGTATCGACGCCCACATCGGAGGTGATCAGGATCTCCTCCAGGTTGTCGAGCACCTCGTCATCGACTTTCGATTTGCCGGCGATGGCGTGGGAAATGCGGCTGAAAACGCTGGTCTTGGTCTTTTCCAACCCTTTGTCCAGGTCTTCTTTTTGTTCTTTCTTTTTGGTTAAAAATGAAAACAGGCCCATAGCTTCACTTTATTACACGAAAAAATAGCTCTCCCATAGCGTCATGGAAAAGCTATTGTATTTTGGTTGTTAAGAAACGCAACTTATCTTTTGGCGAGGAATTCCTGAACCTTGTCGACAGGAACGATGGTCTCTTCAAAATAATAGGCGCCGGTCTTCTCAGAACGCTTCATGCGGATGACCTTGCTGTATTCTTTACCCAGGGTACGAAGGGTAGCAACTACTTTCTTTGCCATAGCTCTTACTTATTTGATCTCCTTGTGGAGGGTCATTCTTTTCAAAATCGGGTTATACTTCATCAATTCAAGACGGTCGGGGGTGTTCTTCTTGTTCTTGAAGGTAAAGTAACGAGAAGTACCGGGCATACCGCTTGCCTTATGCTCTGTGCACTCGAGGATCACCTTGATACGTGCGTCTTTCTGTTTCTTTGACATAGCTTATCTTTCCTTTCAAAATTTCGGACTGCAAAATTAGAACATTTTTTTTAATTGACAAGGGCAAAAACACTATTTTTTCAAAAAATCCGTCATGGGTGCCCGGGGTTCCGCTGTGGCGGAACCCCGGGTTACCGAGATTGAACCCCTACGGGGTTCATCCTGCGCCCTTTTTAATCCAGGGGTTCCACCCCTGGCTACCGAGATTAAACCCCTACGGGGTTCTTATACCCTAAAGACGGTGTCTCTTATCCCTCAATTACTCTGTTGACGATGGCCAGGATCTCAGCCTCTTCCTTGAGGGCTGCGGCTTCAATCTCAGCGGCATCCTTCAGGATCTGGGCCTTGAACTCCTCGTCTTTCAAGGAGGCGGCGTTGATCTTCACGTTCAGATGGGCACCCATCACGGCAGAACGGGCACACAAGGCACCCACGCCGGCGTCGGTGACGGAGTTCGGGTTGCCGGTCTCGGCCATGGCACGGACCACCTCGAAGGCCTTGAAGGCGACCTTCATCGTGCGGAAAGGCACCTGGGTGGCATACTTGGTGGCCTCTTGGATGGCGGCGCTACGGGCAGCCTTTTCTTCGTCGGTCTTCTTCGGCAAGCCAAAGGCATCCATGATCTTGTTGAAGGCGTTGGTATCCTCGTCGACCAGTTCCAGCAGCTCGTCTTTGATGGCCTGACCCTTGACGGCCCAGTTGGAGAACTCCTCCCAGCGCTCGTCCCAGCCCGGCTTGTGCGACGACAGGTTGGCGACCATCGTGGCCAACGAAGCGCCCAGGGCACCCATGTAGGCCGAGATGGAGCCACCACCCGGAGCGGGGCTTTCGCTAGCGGTCTCGTTGGCGAAGCCGGTGCAGGTCATGTCGACCAGCTTTTTCTGGCTGTGGTCTTCGATGAGGTATTCGATGACCTTCTCTTTCGGGTCGAAAGGCTTCAGGTCGTCCAAGCCCATCGACTTGATGGCGATCTTCATGATCTCCTCCTCGCTCACGCCAAGGCTGCGCTGCTGCTTGGCCAGGTAGAACCTGCCGGCATCCATCAGCACCTTCTTGGGAACCAGACCCACGATCTCGCAACCGGTGACACGCACGCCACGGGCAGCGGCCTTGGCACAGACCTCCTCGAAGCACACGTGGACGGGCGACACGCTGATGTTGGTGATGTTCATCGACACTTGGGCGATGCCGTAATCCTCGATGAACCAACCGATGGCCTTGGTGGCCTTCAGGGTGCCGGGGATCATGATCGGCTTGCCGTTCTCGTCTTTCATCGGCTTGCCAGTCACCTTGCCGCCTTCACGCATCGGACGGCCCTTTTCACGGACGTCGAAAGCGATGGCATTGGCGCGGCGCGTCGAGGTGGTGTTGAGGTTATAGTTGATGGCCACGAGGAAGTCGCGGGCACCCACCTGGGTGGCACCCGTGTGGGCCACATGCTCGTTCCATTCGTTGGGACCGAAGTCGGGCTTCCACTGCTCGGTGCCAAGGCGCGAGGCCAGACTCTCGTACTCACCCGTGCGGCAGTAAGCGAGGTTGCGGCGCTCCTTGATGTAGGCGGCCTCTTCGTAGCAGTAGATCGGGATGTCCAGCTCGTCGCCGAGGCGCTTGCCGAGCTTGTGGGCATATTCGACCACCTCTTCCATGGTGATGTTGCTCACAGGGATGAGGGGGCACACGTCGGTAGCGCCCTGACGCGGGTGGGCACCGTGGTGCTGGCTCATGTCGATGAGTTCGGCGGCTTTCTTCACCACGCGGTAGGCGGCTTCGCACACAGGCTCGGGCTCACCCACGAAGGTGATGACGGTGCGGTTGGTCGTCATACCGGGATCCACGTCCAGCAGCTTCACGCCTTCCACTTTCTCGATTTCAGCAGTAACTTGGTCAATGATGTTTTTATCGCGGCCTTCACTGATATTCGGCACGCATTCGATCAATTGTTTCATTATAATTGAGATTTAATAATAATCGGTTCCAATTGGGCTGCAAAGGTACGGCTTTTTCGACACAAAAAGAAAAACCTTCTGTTTTTGAATCAAAGGAAACGTTATTCTTTTTCATCCGGCCCCGGTATCTCGATCGTATCCGGCTCCGGCGCCAACACATCACCTTCTAACAGATACGGTCCATCGGGGTCGGTGGTATCCGTCGGCAAGGTAGTCGCTGGGGGATCAGGGGTGGCGGGCACCCTTCCCGTGACCTGAGGACCGAGATGAGAACAGGACGAGGCGGTGAGCATCGTCCCCAGCGACAAGCCGGCAATGACCGCCGCCTTGCCCATACGCTGACGTTTCTCCAGCTCACGTTCCAGGTAACGCACTTCCGCCTCACACCTCGGGCAGGTGCCGAGGCAGTCACCTTTATAGGTGCATTCCTCGATCACCAAGTTAATATCATTCTCCTCCGCAATCTTCCGGCGGATTTCCTTCAAGATCTTGCAAGTTTGTTTTCCTTTGGCCATAATTTCACCTTATTATATAATTGAACTCATCGAAATGCTTCACCCCCATGACCTTGAGGCGCTCCATGCTTTGCGCCACAGCTTCATCCGTATTGAAATCAGGAATATGGGGAACGCGTACCATAATGCTTTCGGCGCCTCTACGCTGCAAAAGCCATTCCAAATTCTTCAATGTCAATAAATTATCTTTCCCAGTATATGCCCGATAGATCTCGGGGTTCATGTCTTTGATATCCACGATATAGCCGTCCAACACGGGATCAAGCGCCTCCATCTTTTCGAAAGGCACGTTGAGACTGGTCTCCGCCAGCAGCTGCCATTGGGGACCGCACAAGGCACGGAATTCCTTGATGAAGTCCACCTGCAGCATGGGTTCACCCCCGCCGAAGGTCACACCACCCTTGGTGGCCAGAAAATAGAGCTGGTCGATCTTGACTTCAGCGAAAAGCGACTCGGGGGTGTATTCCCGACCTTTTGTCGGGTCCCAACAGGTGTAATTCAAGCAGTATTTGCAACGCAAGGGACAGCCGTTGAAGGCCACCAAGGTGGTCACACCGTCGCCATCGGTGGCCAACCGATGCCGGGAGATGCCGATGACCTTGGCCGCTGTCATTGCATCACCAACCGCTCGCTCCGTTTGACCCGATCCGCACCGGTGAAGGAGATGCCGAACTGGACGTTCAGGTTCGAAGCGTTGGCGGGATTCAGGAAGCCGAACACGTTGTTGGAAGCCACGTACACCAGCAAGCCGCCGAGGTTGGCGCTCAAGCCGACGCCAAGGTTGGCGTAACTGCCTGGCATCATGGTATAGGTGGCCACCACGTCAAACTGGTCGGAGAAGGCCCCGTTGTAGGCGAGGGTCAAGGCAGGCTGGAACCGGAGGCCGTTGTAGCGTCCCCATAGCTGGGCGGCAAAACGGTTTTCTTCCGTCACATCCCAATACCCACGGACCATCACCGAGGTGTTCAGCCCCGTGAAATAGCCTTTCAGGTGTTCCGATTGGATATCGTAATACTGGCTCAGGGAATCGACAAACGCACCGAGATAATGAGGGTCGTCGATCATCCCCTGGACCTGTTCCTCGGTCAGTCCGGAGAAAACGAAAGCCCCGTCGTGGTATAACGATCCG
Organism: Bacteroidales bacterium; assembly: GCA_016291135.1. Classification (GTDB taxonomy): domain Bacteria; phylum Bacteroidota; class Bacteroidia; order Bacteroidales; family F082; genus Limimorpha. The sequence continues at coordinate 10,593 of JAEFAE010000030.1, read as the reverse complement.
CCGTCTTTCACGTCACCGGTCAGCCGCATCGAGAAGTTGTTCCAATGGATGAGGCCCAAGTCGTTGATCGCAGCATCCACGCCAAACTCGTCGTTGAAGCGGTACTCCGCTCCCAAGTCGATGCCACCGCCGTAGTTCTTCATCAGGTTCATGATGTTGAAACGGCCGTCCTTGATCTTGAACGTGCCGTCCACATAGTCGATCTCGTAAGGCAGCGTGGCCCGGGCATCGAGACCACCCGTGAGGGTCAGCGCATAGCTGTCGGGGTCGGTGACCAGGGTCGCACCCAGCTGGCGCGACTTGCCATCGGCATAGCCCATCAGGAACTTCACCCGGAAACCGATGTTCCAATGGTAGTCGAGACACATCTGATAGCCCAGGTTGAACTCCTGCCAGGCCCGGGCAGCGACGCCCAGCTTGACCACCGCGGGATGTTCCTCACCCAGGAAATTGGCGTTACCCTGCAGCAACAGGGCCATCATGTCCTTGTTGTAGTGGAACGACTCGATCTCACGGAAACGATGGCTGTAGGTGAAAAAACCATGGCGGGTACGGCGTCCGCAATGGAAGATGTCGAAATCCACACTCGTGTTGACGAAGTTGTTTCTATGAAGGCTCTTGAGCCCTTGGTCCAAATCCATCGCCACAGGCTGTCCGTATTCGTTGAAACGGAAGAACCGGTCGTATTTCAAGCCGATGTTCTGCACCCCGATGTTGATGCCGCCCAGTCCCATGTCGAAATAGCCGAATTCCGCCGTATAGGTGGCTGGATTGGCAAACATCGACCTCGGGTTGTTGCGCATGAAATCAACAGGCGAAACCGACTGAGCCATACTGAAGGCGCTCCAAGCCGCCAACAAAAACGCTGTCAAAACGATCCTTTTCTTTCTCATGGCTGCTCCCTCCTATTCGTATTGTCCAACATGATACAATTCACCGTCGTAGATCACATCCATCTTCAGCGCCACGCCCAGGCCGTTCTCCAGGTTCAGGAGCACATCGCGGTTGTCGGTGTCGATGGCGAAGCGCATGATCAGCTTGTTGGCTGCAAACAGGCTGGCCAGCCGTTTCTGGGTCACCGAGATCGAAGCCTCCGTACGCACCGGCCGTCCTTCGAAGGCACCTGCGATGAAATGGTCGTTTTCGAACAACGAATCGGTCACCATGCCCGTCACACTGTCCATGGTGAAGAGCTGGGCCTTCAAGTTGAAGGGGATCTCCGAGTCAAACGCCAGATGCAGGATCACCTCCTGGATGGCTTGAGGATAATCGATCTCGGACAGGCGCATCGACAGGGTGTCCAGGTAATAGACGCCGGGGATGTTGAACTTCATGGGAACCACCGCCTCGGCGGCCACCCCGATGGAAGAAGTGTCGTACACCGTCACCAGGTTCTCCATGCCTTCGGGGTTGAAGATGAACTCACCCGAGGCATAGATCCGGTTATGGTCGGTGCTCACCTCCAGCCGAAGGGTCTCGTCGAACAGCGAGATCATCGTCGGCGCATAATGGAGGTTATAATAGGCGGGATAGTGGTCGAGCAACAGGGAAGGCGCCACCGCCTCGCCGGAGAGCTCGGCGGTGTCGATCCGCAACTGGGCCGACAGCTGGAAGGAGTTCCTGGCCTGGATCTTCAACTTGGTGTCGATCAGCTTCAGGGAGCCCACCACATGATCGATCGGCAGGGAGAACGGCTCGTCGAGTTCGAAAGGCGCCGCATAGGCCTTGACCCAGCCGCTCAGCATGCCGATGCAGAAATCGCGCACCCCGATGCTGGCATCGAACTGGTACTTGGGATCCAACAGATCATACATCTGGTAATGGATCTCGTATGAGAAACGCAGGATGTTGGCCGAATCGGTCTCCACCCGGATGCCGGCCAGGTCAAGCTCGATCTCCTCACCCACCTCGAACGTCCGCTCCAAGGGGTTCCCATCCGGATCGAAGATGTCGTCGGAACGCAAGACGATCTCGGTGAAATGGCCGATGTTGCTTTCCATCCTGAAGAAGATGACACCCGACTTGATGTATGCCGAATGCAGGGCCGCAGCATCAGAACGCAGCTCCACATACTGGTCGAACGAGACCATGGTGTCGATGGGGTTGTCCAGCACGTACTGATAGGGGTTGTCCACTTCGAAATGGGCGCTGTAACTCACATCGTTGTATTTCATCACATCGGTACCCTTGATGATGGGATCCATCACAAAACGGTACTGCACCTGCAGGTTGCCGTTTTCGTCGGCCGAAACCATGTCGTTGTCGTTCAGTTGCGACAACACCTGCTCCAGGGTAATATGGGCCGACCCGACGGGTAGCTTCCAATGGCCCGATCCCTCGACCGATTCCAGCTGGCTGAAGTCGAACCGGTTCTTGTTGCAGGAAAAGGCCAGCACGGCAAGCAGCGCCAGCACCATCCCTGATACCATCCATTTTCTCATGATATATATTTCTATGATTATATTTAAGACGATTATACAAACTTCCCGTTCAGCACCATCTTGGCCACCTTGTTGGCGCCATAATAGTAAGGCATGAACTCCAGTTGGGCCATCGGCTCGGTGATGATGAGGTTGGCCACCTTGCCACGGGTGATGCTTCCCAGCTCCTCGCTGACGCCCATCGCATAGGCGGTGTTCAGGGTGGTGGCGTTCAAGGCCTCCTCGGGCGTCAGCCGGTAACGGATGCAGGCCATGGAAAGGATGAGCTGCATGTTGCCCGAAGGCGAGGTGCCCGGGTTGAAGTCCGAGGCCATAGCCACAGGCAGTCCCGCCTGGATCATCTCACGGGCCGGCGACAAGGGCAGGTTCAAGAAGAAGGCGCATCCCGGCAGGATGGTCGGCATGGTCTCGGTATCCTTCAGGCATTCGATCTCCTCACGGCCGATCTGTTCCAGATGGTCGACCGAGATGGCACCGTATTTCACGCCCACCTGCACGCCACCCGAGACGGCCATCTCGTTGGCATGGATCTTCGGACGCATCCCGTATTTGATGCCCGCCATCAGGATCCGTTCGGTATCCTCGCAGGTGAAGAACCCTTGGTCGCAGAACACGTCGATGAAGTCGGCCAAGTCTTCCGAAGCCACCAGGGGAATCATCTCGTTGATGACCAGATCGACATAGTCTTCTTGATGGCCACGGTATTCCATGGGGATGCCATGCGCACCCAAAAAATTCGACTTGATGGTCAACGGGCTGTTTTCACGCAGCCGGCGGATCACACGCAGCAGCTTCAGCTCGCTCTCGGTGGTGAGCCCATAGCCACTCTTGATCTCGATGGCGCCCGTACCCATGCGCATTACCTCGTCGAGGCGTTGCCAAGCCATGTCGTAGAGCGCGTCTTCCGAGGCGGCAGCCGTCGCCTTGGCGGAGTTGAGGATGCCTCCTCCCCGCTTGGCGATCTCCTCGTAGCTCAAGCCGCGGATCTTGTCGACGAACTCCATCTCACGGGAGTTGGCATAGACCAGATGGGTGTGCGAGTCGCAGAAAGCCGGCATCACCACGCTCCCCTTCACATCATAGATGCGATGGTTCTCAGCGAGATAACGGCGACAGGCTTCCGAATCCATCGGGCCGTAGTCCGCGATCTTCTTTCCTTTGGTCAATAGAAATGCATCCTTGATTCTGCCCGTTTCGGACATCTCGGCACCTTTCTTGAGCAAGAGGCCCTGCTCCTCGATGCCGACCAATTCCTTGATATTTACAAAAAGCATAGCGTTTTGGGTTGAAGCACCAAAGATATGAAAAATAGTGTTACCTTTGCATTTTCAAGCCACTTAAAAACCATCCTCATGAAAAAAACGCTTCTCCTTGCCATGACACTTCTGACGGTCGCGCTCAGCGCCCAGGCCCAAGGCAAAACCGACGCTTCCAAGGTCAAGCATCTGACATACAAGGAATTCATCAAAAAAGTTTGGGACTTCGAGGCCCACCCGAACACCTTCGAATACAAAGGCAAGCTGCCGGCGGTCATCGACTTCTATGCCGACTGGTGCGGCCCCTGCCGCAAGGTGGCGCCCATCATGGAGCAACTCGCCAAGGAATACGACGGCAAGCTGCTGGTTTATAAGATCAACGTGGACAACGAGAAGGAACTGGCGGCCGCTTTCCAGGTCAGGAGCATCCCCATGGTGCTGTTCATCCCCGTGAAAGGGAAGCCCATGGTGCAGGTGGGCGCCATGCAGGAAGCGGGTTACAAGAAAGTCATCGAGGAACACCTGATCCAATGACGCTCTTCAGCACCGCCTATTTCCCGTGCCTCCGTTACATGGCACGTTTCCTCGACGAGACACAACCTGTCATCGAGGTCCACGAAACCTATCACAAGCAAACCTACCGCAACCGTTGCCGTGTGATGACGGCCAACGGGGTGCAGGCGCTCAGCGTGCCAGTGATCAAAGTCAACGGCAACCACACCATGACCCGCGACGTGGCCATCAGCTACGTGGAGCCTTGGCAACAGATCCACCGCCGCTGTCTGGAATCTGCCTACAAAGCTTCCCCCTATTTCGACCATTACTACGACCGCCTACGCCCTTTGTTCGAGACGCGATTCGAGCGGCTTATCGAACTGAACGACGCTGCCTTGCAGGCCGTGCTGGAGCTGCTCAAGGCAAAGAAAGCGATCGTGCACACCACCGACTACGTCCACACGACGGAACACGACCTGCGCGAGGCGTTCAGCCCCAAGCAGCCGGCAGCGCCGGGCACCCTGCCCGAATACTACCAGGTGTTCAGCGCCAAATACCCTTTCGCCCCGGACCTCAGCATCCTGGACTTGCTGTTCAACGAAGGGCCGGAGGCTCTTTCCTATCTATATGTTATTAAGGGGATATAGGGGTTTCCCGAAGGCCAACCCCGATATGCGGATGACATTTTTTCCAGGGGTTGCGTACCGCAACCCCGTGGCTACCAACAGGGCACCCCTACGGGGTGTTTTTTTTCGCGATACTTCCTTTTATTTTTCCGGGTAGGCCACCCGGACGTGGTAGATGCTCATCAGTTTCTTCTTCAACACCTTCCGGATCAAGGTGAAGTCGCGCATCGTCAGATCGACGTTCAGGAACTGCCCATCATCCATCTGTTTCTGGATGATGTTGTCGACCAACTTGCCGATGTTGTCTTCATCGGGCTCCTTGAGGCTGCGGGAAGCGGCCTCCACCGAGTCGCAGATCATCAACACCGCGGTCTCCCGGGAGAACGGGATCGGCCCGTGATAGGTGAAATCGGTCGGATCGACCTCCTCGTCGGGATGCAGGCGCTTCTCCATGACATAGAAATACTCCGTGCGACGCGTGCCATGGTGGGTGCGGATAAAGTCGACGACCTGCTCGGGCAACCGGGCCTTCTCCGCCATCTCGATCCCATCCAACACATGCGAGATGATGATCTGGGCGCTCTCCACATTGGAAAGGTCGTTGTGCGAGTTGTATCCACCATGCTGGTTCTCCGTGAAATACATGGGGTTCTTCACCTTTCCGATGTCGTGGTAAAGGGCACCGGTACGGGCCAGCAAGGTGTTGCCGCCGATCGCATACAGCACCTCGTCGCAGAGGTTGGCCACCTGCACACTGTGCTGGAAGGTGCCCGGCGCCGTGGTGGCCAGCTGCCGGAGCAAGGGCGTGTTGGTGTTGTTCAGCTCCATCAGGGTCAACGAGGTGGTCAACCCGAAGAGTCGCTCAAACAAGAACAGCACCGGCAAGGCCAGCATGGTAAACAGCGCATTCAAGGCCAGCAGTCCCACCACCGACCATTGGATGTTCGACGAAGTCAGGAAAGTGAAGGCGACATACACCGCGAAATAGACCACGAAAAGCAACAGCGAGGCAATGAAATAATGCCTCCGGGAATGGTGGTGCGAGAGGATGAAGATCACGATCATGCTGGCTACCAGCTGCATGAAGATGTATTGGAAGGGGTTGGGCACCGCCAAGGCGATCAGCAGCACCGTCACCACCTGGATGGTAAACGCCAGCGCCGGGGTAAAGAACGTCACCGTCACCATGGTCAGCATCACCACCGGCATCATCAGGATGTACGAGGGATGCAGTTTCATGATCCAATAGGACGGGATCACCATGATCAGCATCAGCAGCAGCAACAGGTTGATCTTGCTCAACGCGCTGTACACATCCTTGTTGTGCAAGGCCCTCAGGTATAGCGCCACCATCACCATCAGCAAGGCGACCAGGAAAAACTGGCTCAGCTCCACCTCGAGCAGGTCGTTCGTGGCATAGGCACCTGAGGTATAGGTCCGCTGCAGCGAATTCAACACGGCAAAGGTCCGGTCATCGACAATCTCGCCTTCCGAAATGATCAGCTCGTCCTTCTGGACCATGCTGTACGTAAGGGACACTTTCGACAAGGCCTTGTCGCGTTCCTGTTGGGTCATCGAGGCATTATAACTGACATTCTGATGCAATTCATTCAACAAAAGGTTGGAGACCAGACGGACATCGATGCCCGGATGCGGCTGCTTCATCCACTGCTCCACCGCCTCACGGGCGGTGGTCATGGTGTACAGGTCCCCATACGTCAGGACGGAAGCCTTCCTGTCTTTCACCAACCGCACCTCCGTCGCTTCGTCCATGCCTTCCAAGGCCTTGTCGTAGGCCACCACGCCACGTTCCTGTATCTGGTCGAACAGTTCCAGCAGAACCGCCTTGTTGGCTTCGGCGCCCAATCCATAGCTGTGCCATTCACGGTCGAAGGCAGATGAAAGCCGGGCGCGCGACTGCTGGGTGGCTTCCTTGTCGAACTGGAAGATGGGCTTCACCGACTTCAAGGCTTCCTCGTTTTCCACCTTCAGCATTTCCTCATCCTTGTAGATCGGGAAATCGAACGGCGCATAGAGGGTCTCATGCTGCCAAGGTTTGAAGAGCTGATACTCGTAGCCGAACTTCACCACCCTGGGCAGCTGCCAATAGATAAGCACGATGGCCAGCACAAACATCAAGGCCTTGCCCAATTCATAATAGCGATGGCGAAACAAGTTGAAAAAATCCTTTATCTTACTCATTACCAGTATTTTATCAAAAACAATAGCGCACTTTGCACAGGCTAAAATAAAAAAAAAGCGTCATTCTTCTGCAATTTGGCCCCAAAATCAAAAATGTTTCGATAATTTAGCACACTGATTCAACCTCCATAGCCATGTCATTCGGAAAATGCGACCTATCGGTCATTCCCCTTAGGAAAGAGCCGAGCCATACCAGCGAGATGGTGAGCCAGCTGCTCTACAACGAACTCTACGAGAAACTCGACGAGAAGTCGGGATGGGACCTCATCCGAACCGAGATCGACCACTACGAGGGATGGATCCAAGGCATCCAGCACCATCCCGTCAGCGACCAGGACTACCTGGCACTGAAAGGCAAGCGGTGGCATGTCGTCAACCGGCCCATCCTCAATCATCAGGGGCAGCACCTCTCCATCGGCACGCTGCTGTATGAGCCGAACGACTTCGCCTCCCCCGTACCGGAGGCCTTCTCCCCTACGGTGATGCTCGACTTCGCACAAAAGATGCTCGGGGCACCTTACCTTTGGGGCGGCCGCACCCTCTTCGGCATCGACTGCAGCGGATTTGTGCAGCTCTGCGCTAGGGCGGCTGGCAAGCTCCTTCCCCGTGACGCCTCCGAGCAGGTCAAAGAGGGCGAACTGGTGTATTTCCTTCCCGAGATCCAGCCCGGCGACTTGGCGTTCTTCGGCAACGAGGAAGGGCACATCGTCCACGTGGGCATGATGCTCGACACCGAACGCATCCTCCACGCCTCGGGGCAGGTCCGCATCGACTACCTCGACCAATCGGGCATCTTCAACAAGGAACGCAACGAGCATACCCATCGACTGCAAGTCATCAAAAGAATCTCTTGATAATTAAAAACGGAATGACTATTTTTGCAGGACTTTTGAAATCTTTGAATCTTTTCAATCTTAAATAAAACGTAATGAACAACGCACTGATTACTTTTGCGAAGCCGGACAACGAGCCTGTAAAATCCTACAAACCAGGCAGTCCGGAGAGAATCGAACTCCAGAAGGAACTTGAACGTCAATCCAATGAGGTGGTGGAAATCCCCGCCATCATCAACGGCCAGGAAGTCCGCACGGGCGACATGGGCGAGGTGGTAATGCCCCACGACCACAAACACGTCATCGCACGCTACCACAAGGTCGGCGAAAAGGAGGTCCGCATGGCCATCGACGCCGCCCAGGCCGCCAAGCACGACTGGGAGAACACCCCTTGGGACGAGCGCGCCGCCATCATGGCACGCATCGCCGAGATGCTGGCCACCAAGTACCGCGCCCGCATCAACGCCGCCACCATGCTCGGCCAGTCGAAGAACTGCTTCCAGGCTGAGATCGACAGCGCCTGCGAGACCATCGACTTCTTCCGCTACAACAACCACTACGCCAGCAAGCTCTATGCCGAGCAGCCCGCTTCGGCCAACGACCAGCTGAACCGTACCGAATACCGTCCGTTGGAAGGCTTCGTGTTCGCCATCACGCCTTTCAACTTCACCTCCATCGCCTCCAACCTGAACATGACCCCTGCCTTGATGGGTAACACCACCATCTGGAAGCCCTCGACGACCGCCCTGCTGTCGAACTACACCGACATGCGCATCTTCATGGAAGCCGGCCTTCCGAACGGCGTCGTCAACTTCCTGCCTGGCAAGGGCAGCGTGATCAGCGGCGTGGCCCTGAAGGACAAGAACTTCAACGCCATCCACTTCACCGGAAGCACCGCCACCTTCAAGAGCCTGTGGAAGACCACCGGACAGAACCTCGATATGTATAAGGCTTATCCGCGTCTCGTGGGTGAGACCGGCGGCAAGGACTTCATCTTCGTCCACAACAGCGCCGACCCGCAAGAGGTGGCCGTGGCCATCGTGCGTGGCGCCTTCGAATACCAAGGCCAGAAGTGCTCCGCTGCCTCACGTGCCTACATCCCCGCTTCAATGTGGAATGAGGTGAAACAGCGCGTAGGCGACATGATGAGCACCATCAAGATGGGCGACGTGAAAGACTTCACCAACTACGTCAACGCCGTCATCGACGAGGCTTCGTTCGACAACTGCAAGGGTTATATCGACCGCGCCAAGGCCAGCAAGGACGCCGAGATCGTCTTCGGCGGCAACTGCGACAAGAGCGTCGGTTACTTCGTGGAGCCCACGGTCATCCTCGCCAAGGTGCCGAACTACGAGAGCATGGTGGAAGAGATCTTCGGACCCATCATCACCATCTACGTCTACGAGGACAACAAGTTCGAGGAGATGCTGGATGTGTGCGACCAAAGCTCACCGTACGCCCTCACCGGCGCCTTCTTCGGCAACTGCCTGAAGGCCCAGAAGATCGCCAACGACAAGCTGCGCCACGCGGCAGGCAACTACTACGTAAACGACAAGCCCACGGGAGCCGTGGTCGGCATGCAGCCCTTCGGCGGCGCCCGCGCCAGCGGCACCAACGACAAGGCTGGCGGTCTGTGGAACCTCATCCGCTGGACCAGCCCACGCGCCATCAAGAACACCTTCGTTCCCGCGGCTGCCTACGGCTATCCCTTCCTCGCAAAGGACTAAAAACCCGAGTGACGAAAATATTTTTCGTCCCTGAGTTTTGAGAATTTGTCCCAAACGGGTCGAATTTCATCCCTAAAAAACGGCGTTTTATCCCAAAAACGCCGTTTTTTGTCACAATACGGCGGCAAAAACAACTTTATTCATTCCATAACAGGAAATGCCCGTTTCTTTGCACGTCAAAATAAAGACAAACAAAAGCATCATGTGTAAAGAAACCCGCATTTTTGACATCCTTTCGGTGTACACCGAAAAATGGCCTGAACAGCAGGTCGCTTTGGCAAGAAAAGAAAACGGACAGTGGCGCAAGTACAGCCCTGCCGAATACCAGGACCTGGCTCGCAAGGCCAGCTACGCCCTCATCGAACTCGGCATCGAGCCCGGCGACAAGGTGGCCCTCATCAGCGGCAACCGCCCCGAATGGAACATCCTCGACATGGCCATCGTCCAGATAGGCGGCATCACCGTGCCGATCTATCCCACCATCAGCAAGGAGGACTACCGCTACATCCTCGACAACTGCGACGCCAAGATGGTCGTGTTGGAGGGCGTGGCTGTCATGAACAAGGTGGAGGAAGTACGCGAGGGCATCCCGAACCTGAAATACCTCTATACCTTCATCGACCGCGAAAAATATCCCTATTTCGCCCAACTCATCACCCTCGGCGAGACACACCCGCACCCGGAGGAGCTGCAACGGCGCATGGACGCCGTAAAGCCCGAAGACTGTGCCACCATCCTCTACACCTCAGGCACCACCGGCACGCCCAAGGGTGTCATGCTGTCGCACAGCAACCTGATGCACCAGCTCTACAACCTGCGTCACACCCCCGCCCCCTGGTCCAAGACAGCCTTCAGTTTCCTGCCCATCTGCCACGCCTACGAGCGCATGCTGGTCTATCTGTACCAGTTCCTGGGCATGTCGGTCTATTATGCGGAGAGCCTGGCCACCATCGCCAGCGACCTGAAAGAGGTGCATCCCACCATGATGTCGGCCGTGCCCCGACTGCTCGAAA
>JAEFAE010000029.1 GCA_016291135.1 Bacteroidales bacterium | reverse complement strand
AGATCGTCAACGCCAACGCCCGCCTCTACGACCCCGTCCTTGGGCGCTTCTTCTCGCCCGACCCCTACGTCCAGATGCCCGACTTCACACAGAACTACAACAGGTACAGCTACTGTTTGAACAACCCGGTGATGTACAGCGACCCGACGGGAGAAGTTTTTGGGATAGATGATATCATTGCCGCAGCTGTCCTTGGAGCCATTTTTAATGGTTTTTCTCAAATCGCGGCAGGCAATGTTAATAATGTTGGTGAGTTCTTTTTGGCAGTTGGTATTGGAGCTTTATCAGGCGCGGCAGGACTTGCTGTTGGAAGTGGAATCAATGCCACTATTGCAGGAGGAAGTTTTGCATCTGGTTTTGTAGGTTCTGCCACGATAACGTCAACTGGTTTTTTTGCTGGTGCAGGTACTGGAGCCGCTTCGGGATTTTCAAGTGGTATTATCTCGGGAACAGGCAATTCGTTGATTGCCGGGAATAGTTTTGGAAAAAGCTTTCAAAACGGTTTGAAAGAAGGAGTGGTTGGACTTGGAAGTGGTGCAGTGATAGGCGGAATATGTGGTGGAATTGACGCCGTTATAAATCATAGAGAGTTTTTTACGGGTAACGCAAAACAATATGATATCATTCCCTCCAATTACGCAAGTATTGATGGAGGAACCGAAATGTTCCTAGATGCGGATGACTATACAGTTGTTAACAATAGTGACTACGTAGCATATTATAAACCAGAAGATGGTAAATATGGTGTTGGAGAATATAAAATAGACCCTCATAAAGGAATAAAAGTAAATGTTGACGGATTGGCAACCTGTAAATACGCTGATAAAGTGTATAAAGTTCCCGGAAAATATGGATATCATCCTCAACCTATCATAGCAAGTAACGGAGAGGTTTATTTTTCAAAGTTTAATCGGGCGGTTCTAAAAACTTTTTCACTTGCAAATTATCAATTCGGATGGATGACCATGGATCAACTCGATCCAACTTGGGAAAACTTATTCCGTTCAGCGTTACTTATTAAATAATAATAACATGAAACGAATTATCAAGGTTTTATTCTTTGTTTTTGTTGAATTATGGTTTATTATAACCATGTTGAATTTATTTATCTCCCCCTGTTCGTCTTGGAGAGAAACCTGGTTATTCCAAAACCAGATCTATTTCCTCGGAATACTTCTAATATCAATTATTCCCATTTTTCATTTTATGGGTAATAAGAACAAAATATGGCCTTGGGTTATCGCTTATTATCAATTGGTGTTTTTTACCCCCTATTTTTTATTGATTATGCTTATTTCGGATTAGAAACCTCATAACTATGAATCGAACTATAAAAATTTTGTTTTTTATCCTTGTTGAATTGTTTTTTCTATTGAGCATATTGTCATGTATCTATTTTGGAACATCTTGGCGCAAAGATAATTATCTAAATTATTTACCTGAACACCGGATATATCCTCAGTATGATCTTGCAACTGGAGAAATTACAAACAAAGATGAAGTGACGTTTTGGTCTGATGATGATTTTGTCCCAACTTTTAATATGATCGTTGAATCTTTTTTTAATTGGTTCATGGGACTTTGGAATGTGTTTTTTTCGTTGTTTCTTATATTTATTTTCCCAGTATATTATTTTACAAGTAAGAATGACGGTCTTTGGCATTGGGTTATAGCATACTATCAATTGTTGATGACTGCAGTTATGGTATTAGCTTGGATTTAATTCCGTATATAATTACTATATTCAAATAGAGGCCAAGTCACAATTTATTGCGATGGATTTGATTTGAATAACCACAGCGACATCTGCTGCATCGACGAGGACGTCAGCACCCAAAACGGACAACGCTGCGTGAAAAAAGTGGTCAAGCAGTAACTGGCTTGTTCTCGTTTTCATTCTAAAAAAGGGTGGCGGATCTTCCGTCACCCTTTTTTTGAGCCACATGTCGGACTCGAACCAACGACCTACGCATTACGAATGCGTTGCTCTACCAACTGAGCTAAAGTGGCGTCTTTTGCGGCTGCAAAAATAACAATATTTGTCGAAACAGCAAGGGTTTAATGAAAAATTATTTCTTGCGACGCTTGCGTGACACCTTGGGAGCGCCCTCAGAGAGGATCAACTCGAAATCCATCTGGCGTTTCAACAGATCGACGCCCTTTACGCGGACCTTTACCTCATCGCCCAGTTGAAGGATGCGTCCCGATCCCTGGCCGATGACACGGAAGTTCTCCTCATCGAGATAATAGTAGTCGCCTGGCATGTCTTCATAGCGAACCAAACCCTCGCATTTGTTGCCCTTGAGCTCCACATAGATACCCCACTTGCTCACCCCGGAGATCAAGCCCTCAAACACCTGGCCGATCTTGTCCTGCAGGTATTCTGCCTGCTTGTACTTCACGCTCTGACGCTCCATCTCCTCGGCCTGCTTCTCCATCTCGGAGGAATGCACGCAGTACTCCTCAAACTCCTTCTTGTTGACAGAGCCTTGACCCTCAAGGAGATAACGCTCAATCAAACGGTGTACCATCAGGTCGGGATAGCGTCGGATGGGGGAGGTGAAGTGGGTATAGTAGTCGAAAGCCAAGCCATAGTGCCCGATGTTCTCCGTGCTATAGACGGCCTTGGCCATGGTGCGGATGGCGACGGACTCCACCAGGTTCTTCTCACCCCTGCCTTCCACGTCGTCGAAGAGCTTGTTATACGACTTCACGAGCTTGGAGCGGGAGCTGATGTCCATGGTATAGCCCAGCCGCGCGATCAGCCGGAGGAAGTTGTTCAGCTTCTCGGGATTGGGTTCGTCGTGAATACGATATACAAAGGTGTGGTTCCGGAAGGGACTGTCGGGTTTGCCAAAGGTTTCGGCTACGGTGCGGTTGGCCAGCAGCATGAAGTCCTCGATGAGCTCGTGCGACTCGTTCTGCACCCGGATGTAGGTATCGATGGGCTTGCCCTTCTCGTCGAGGATGAATTTAACCTCTTCGGAATGGAAGTTGAGGCTGCCCTTAGCCATGCGTTGCTCCCGCAACCTGGAGGCCAAACGATGGAGGGTCAGGAGCTGTTCCTTGTAATCGCCTTCGCCGCCTTCGATCATGGCCTGGACCTCCTCGTAAGCGTAGCGTCGACACGACTTGATGACGGTCTTGCCGATCCAATGGTTCAACACACGGGCGTCGTCATCCATCTCGAATACGGCAGACATGGTCAGCTTCTCTTCGTCGGGACGGAGCGAACAAACGTTGTTACAAAGCTTCTCGGGAAGCATCGGGATGGTGCGGTCCACCAGATAGACGGAGGTGCCGCGGCTGTAGGCCTCCTGGTCGATGGCCGACCCAGGGCGTACGTAATGCGACACGTCAGCGATATGCACACCGACTTCCCAATGGCCGTTGGGCAGCTGTTGCAACGAAACGGCATCGTCGTAGTCTTTGGCATCGGCCGGGTCGATGGTGATGGTGAACACCTTGCGGAAATCACGGCGTTTGGCGAGTTCTGCCCTGGGGATCTTGACAGCAATGGCAGCCGCCTCTTGTTCCACCGCTTCCGGAAACTCGAGGGGATAGTCGTGGGCCGCCAAGATAGACTCCATCTCCACGTCGTTGTCGCCCGGGTTACCCAACACCCGCACGATCTCACCGAAAGGATTGCCTGAGTTCTCGGGCCATTCAACCAGGTGAACCACCACTTTTTGCCCGTTCTTGGCCCCGTGAAGCTCGCCCTTGGGAACGAAGATATCGACCGGAACGGTGTTCGCGTCGGGCACCACAAAGACATAGCCGTGCGAGATGTGGAGCACACCTACGAAATCGGTGTGTTTTCGTTCCAACACCTCAACGATCTCTCCCTCGGGCTTGCGGTCCTTGCGCTTCGGGAACATGGCCACCTTGACCCGATCACCATGCAAGGCCTTGCCCGTATTGTTGGCCGCGATGAAGACGTCTTCGCCCGACGCGTCGTCGAGGATGACGTAGGCCTTGCCCGTCGACTTCATGTCCACGGTGCCTTCCACATATTGGGTCTTCGGACCATAATCCTGCAGATATTCAGGGTTGAGTACGTATCGGTAGGGGCGTTCTTCAAGGAGTTTGCCTTGTTCGAACAGATCGACCAAGATGTTGTAAACAACGTCTTTTCCCGCAGCGTCACGGATGCCCATTACCTTGCAGATTTGCTTGTAATTCATTGGTTTGAAAGGGTTTTCTCCAAAGATGCTGAGGATGGCGTTGGTAAACACACTGAGCTTGTTGGCCACTTTTTTCTTCTTTCCCATGCTTGTAAATGTTAAAGGAATTTAACTTTTATCCCATTTTGGATTTTTTCCGTTGCAAAGATAGTCAAATCAAACAATTAGCTTGTTGATATTTTTGTTGATATATTAATAATCGTTCATTAATAAAATGCACCCTGAAAAAGCTATAATTTTGCAAGACTTGATCCCGAGAGGGAAATCTAAAAGTCTTATTTAGCTAAATTTTTGATAACGAGCACATTATATGAGCAACGGCGGATTATACATTAAAAAAAGAGACGGCCGCGAAGAGGCCTTTTCCGTTGACAAAATCAAGAACGCCATCAGCAAGGCATTTCTGGCATCGGGCTTCTACGCCACCGACGACGACCTCAACGCCATCCTGAGCCGGGTGAGGATCACCAACGGCATCACGGTGGAGGAGATCCAAAACCAGGTGGAGACGGCGCTGATGGCCGAACAATACTACACGGTGGCCAAGAACTACATCCTCTATCGCCAAAAACACACGGAAGACCGTGAGGTGCGGGAGAAGATCGAGTTCCTGAGCAACTATGTCAACGCCTCGAACGCCGCCACAGGATCGAAGTTCGACGCCAACGCCAACGTGGAGAAGAAAAACATCGCCACGCTGATGGGCGAGCTGCCCAAGTCGAGCTTTATCCGTATCAACCGCCGCATGCTCACCGACCGTATCAAGGAGGTGTATGGCAAGGAGCTCGCCGACCGTTACATGTACCTGCTCAACAACCACTTCATCTACAAGAACGACGAGACCTCGCTGGCCAACTACTGTGCCTCGATCACCATGTATCCTTGGCTGAACGAAGGAACCGCCTCCATCGGAGGCAACTCCACGGCGCCCACCAAGCTGCGTTCGTTCTGTGGCGGGTTCATCAACATGGTGTTCATGGTGTCGTCCCAGCTCTCGGGCGCTTGCGCCACGCCGGAGTTCCTCATGTACATGAACTACTTCATCGGCAAGGACTACGGCAAGGACTACTACAAGCGGGCCGACGAGGTGGTGGACCATTCGCTGAAGCCCCGCACCCTCGACAAGGTGATCACCGACTGCTTCCAGCAGATCGTCTACTCCCTCAACCAACCGGCCGGCGCGCGCAACTACCAATCGGTATTCTGGAACATCGCCTACTACGACCGTTACTATTTCGAGTCGCTGTTCGGCAACTTCTACTTCCCCGATGGGTCGCAGCCCGACTGGGAGGGCCTGAGCTGGCTCCAAAAGCGCTTCATGAAATGGTTTAACGCGGAACGCCTCCGCAGCGTGCTGACCTTCCCGGTGGAGACCATGGCGCTGCTCACCAAAGACGGCGACGTGATCGACAAGGAATGGGGCGACTTCACCGCCGAGATGTATGCCGAAGGCCATTCGTTCTTCACCTACATCAGCGACAACGCCGACTCCCTGTCGTCGTGCTGCCGCCTGCGCAACGAGATCCAGGACAACGGCTTCAGCTATACCCTGGGCGCAGGCGGCGTCTCGACCGGATCGAAGAGTGTGCTCACCATCAACCTGAACCGATGCATCCAGTATGCCGTGCGCAACAACATGCACTACCTCACCTTCCTCGAGGAGATCGTCGACCTCTGCCACAAAGTGCAGATCTGCTACAACGAGAACCTCAAGGAGTTGCAGTCGAAAGGCATGTTGCCCCTGTTCGATGCCGGCTACATCAACCTCTCGCGTCAGTACCTCACCATTGGCGTCAACGGCCTGGTGGAGGCGGCGGAGTTCCTCAAGATTCCGATCACCGACAACCCCGACTACGAGCATTTCGTGCAAGACGTGCTCGGCCTCATCGAGAAGTACAACAAGAAGTACCGCTCCAAGGAACTGATGTTCAACTGCGAGATGATCCCCGCCGAGAACGTGGGCGTGAAACACGCCAAATGGGACCGCGAAGACGGCTATGAGGTGCACCGCGACTGCTACAACAGCTATTTTTACATTGTCGAAGACCCCAACACCAACGTCCTCGACAAGTTCCGCCTGCATGGGGAAAAATACATCAAACACCTCACCGGCGGATCGGCACTGCATTGCAACCTGGAGGAACACCTCAGCAAGGAGCAGTACCGGCAACTCCTCCGCGTGGCGGCACGCGAAGGCTGCAACTATTTCACGTTTAACATCCCGAATACCATCTGTAACGACTGCGGACACATCGACAAACGCTATCTGAAAGAGTGTCCCAACTGTCACAGCCACAATATCGACTACCTAACCCGTATCATTGGATACCTGAAACGCATTAGCAATTTCTCCGAAGCCCGGCAAGAAGAAGCACACAGAAGGTATTACAGCAAAAAGGAAATCGATCGATGCTAAAATACGCCAATTTTGATATTGTTTTCCAAGAAGTCCCTGACGAAGTCACACTAGCCATCAATATCTCCAACTGTCCCAACCAATGCGTGGGTTGCCACAGCAAGTACCTTTGGGAAGATGTGGGCTATGTCCTCGACAAGGATGCACTTGACCAACTGGTGGAACAGTACAAGTCGGGAATCACCTGCGTCTGTTTCATGGGAGGCGACGCCGATCCCTACGACGTGGCCAACCTCGCCATGCACGTCAAAAACAAATACAAAGACATGAAGACGGCCTGGTACTCCGGCAAGAACGAGTTGCCCGAGGCCTTCCATGCCGAGACCTTCGACTATATCAAGACCGGTCGCTACGATGCGCGCTTCGGCCCCCTCAACTCCGTCACCACCAACCAGCGGATGATCAAGCGGCTGGCCGACGGCCGTGTGAAAGACATCACAGAACGGTTCCAACGGGTACCTCAAACCATGTAATCCCTTGAAAATGCGACAGGTCGCCGCCATTGTACTCTTATTGCTCGCCTTCACCCTGCAAGGCGCCGCACAGGTGTACGACACGCTACGCAGTGGGGAGCAAGTGTTCACCTCACAGCCCATCCCGTTTCGGGTACGGGCCCGGATGATCGGCAAGTCGATGCCCGACGATGCGACGGTGACCTTCAACGACCTACGCTACCTGAAAATCCCGTACTACGACTTCGAGGGCAAGGTCAAGCTAGGGGAGATGGTGTGTAACAAGGCCATCGCCCACGACCTGTTGGACATCTTCAAGACCCTGTTCGAGGCGCAGTATCCCATTTGCAGCATCCGCCTGATCGACGACTTCGATGCCGACGACGAGACTTCGATGCGGGCCAACAACACGTCCTGTTTCTGCTACCGGACCATCGCAGGCAGCAAACAGCTGTCGCAACATGCCTTGGGCCGGGCGGTGGATGTCAACCCCTTGCAGAACCCTTATGTCGACGTCGGCGTCGTGCAGCCTGCCACGGCCGGGCCGTATGCCGACCGGACCAAGGATTTCCCCCATAAGATCGACGCCAACGACCTGTGCAAGAAAGTCTTCGTTGAACATGGGTTCATTTGGGCCGGAGACTGGCCTACGGTTGCCAAAGACTATCAGCATTTCGAAAAAAGGGCACCTAAAAAATGAAAGAACCCCGCTGGGGTTCTACGACGACCCCTTCGGGGTCGCCTGTCGGTTGCCACGGGGCAGCTCCCCTGGAACAAAGGGGTTTTATTCTTCTGTTTTCCCCGGAAGGGCCGCAATCAGCTTCTTCGTGTAATCGTTTTGCGGATGCTCAAAGAGGGCGTCGGCGTCGTTGTATTCCACCGGCTTGCCGTTGTACATCACCAACACCCGGTCGCTCATGAAACGCACCACCCCGAGGTCGTGCGAGATGAAGATATAGGTGAGGTGGCGCTCCTCTTTCAGCCGGTTGAGCAGGTTGAGCACCTGCGCCTGCACCGACACGTCGAGGGCGGAAACGCTCTCGTCGCAGATCACCAGGCGGGGATTCACCGCCAAGGCGCGGGCGATACAGATGCGTTGCCGCTGACCTCCGGAAAACTCATGGGGATAACGGTCGTAATGGGCGGCTTCCAACCCCACCTGCTCCAGCAGGTCACAAACGAGACGCCGGCTTTTTTTCCGATCGGTCTCGATGCCATGGACTTTCAGGGGCTCGGCGATGGCCTCCCCGATGCGGATTCTGGGGTTCAGCGACGAATAGGGATCCTGAAACACGATCTGGGCCTGCTTGCGGAAGGCACGCAGTGCAGCAGGGTTCAAGGCTGTCACCTCCTGGCCGTCGAAGAACACCTGGCCACCGGTGGGTTCCACCAACCGCAGGATGCTACGCCCCAAGGTCGTCTTACCGCAGCCCGACTCACCCACCAAGCCGAGGGTCTCGCCCTCATACACCTCCAGGCTGACGTCGTCAACGGCCTTGACATGGTCGTAGACCCGACCGAAGATACCTTTTTTGAGGGGATACCAGGTCTGCAGATGCGCCACTTTCAGGATGGGCTCGCGGGCATAGAGGGCTTCCAATTGTTGTTTCCGTTCCGCATCAGTGATCTGTAACTCACGGAGGATCTGTTCCTTGCCTCCAGCCCATTGGCCGTCGAGGAACTCTTTCACGATCGGTAGCTTCCGTAGCCGCACCTTCATCGGAGGACGGCAGGCCAGCAGGCCTTGGGTATAGGGATGCAGGGGATGTTGCAGTACCTGTTCCACGGTGCCCCGCTCCAAGATCTCGCCATTGTGCATCACCGCCACATCGTCGGCTATCTCAGCCACCACGCCCAGGTCGTGGGTGATGAATACCATGCCCATGCCGGTGTCGCGTTGCAGCTGTCGCAATAGCTTCAGGATCTCTTTCTGCACGGTGACGTCGAGGGCCGTGGTAGGCTCGTCGGCGATGAGGATCTGGGGATGGCAGGCGATGGCCATCGCAATCATCACACGTTGTTTCTGGCCGCCGCTGAGCTCATGCGGATAGCTTTCGTAGATGGCTTCCGGCCGCGGCAACATCACCTGGCGGAACAGGGAAACCACTCGGTCGCGCGCCTCCTGTTTTGTCACCTTCTCGTGCTGGAGGATCATCTCCGACACCTGATGCCCACAACGATAGACGGGGTTGAGCGAGGTCATCGGCTCCTGGAAGATCATGGCGATACGTTTTCCTCGGATGTCGGCCATCCGTTTTTCATCGAAGTCCTTGATGTCGAGCCCTTCCAACCGCATAGCCTCGGCTTTGATACGGCTCGTCTTGGGCGAGAGCAGATGCATCACCGAAAGGGAACTCACCGACTTGCCCGATCCCGATTCCCCAACGATACCGAGGGTGCGTCCAGCCAACACATCGAAGTCGATGCCATGAACTACCTCACGCCAAGAGCCGTCATGGAGGAAGTCGATGCGAAGGTTTTTTATTTCCAAAAGCGGTTGAGACATCATGACAGGGTATTGGGGCAACCATCGGTGATTTGGAAGCAAAAATAAGAATAATCTTCATTCCTATCCATTAATTACCATCTTGTCCAATGGATTATCAACCCCTTTAGGGGTTGTCCTATCGGTAGCCCACGGTTTTCAACCGTGGGTTAACGATTGAAAATGAAAATAAGACCCCATAGGGGTCGCCCTATCGGTAGCCGGGGTTAAAAACCCTGGGAAAGGAATGGGGAAAAAAATACCGATATCATCCGTTACCCAGGGATTCCATCCCTGGGCTACCAACAACGAACCCCTCTGGGGTTCCGTCACCCCGTCAATGCCAACCCCTTATTGCCCAGCGCAGACGGCGGTGGCACAGCTGAGCGTGATGCCCGGCACCTTGGAGAGGGTGTGGGCACATGCCTCCAAGGTGGCACCCGTCGTCAACACGTCGTCGATGAGCAACACCGATTTCCCCTTCAGGACATCGGCGTTACGCAGTATAAAGATATCCTTTACATTGCGCCAGCGGTCCTCTTTATTTTTATGGGTCTGCGTGGCTGTGTTTGCCGAACGAAACAGGAACTGCGTGCCAATGGCGATTCCCGTCACCGAGGCGACCCCTTGGGCAATCATCAGACTCTGGTTGTAGCCCCGTTGCCGTTCGCGCTTGGGATGCAACGGCACCGGGACAAGGTAGTCGATGCCCTGGAACAGCGGCGCCTCCAGCAACGTCTTGCCGAGTGCCTCACCCAGAAAGACACCCGCATCGGCATTGCCACGGTATTTCAACTCATGGATCAGATGCTGTACCTTGCCGTCTTTCGAGAAGAAATAACATGCTGTCACCGCCTTGAACCGAACCCTGCCATAGAAAAGGGTGGCCAGCGGGTTCTCCGCCTGTTTTTCATAACCCGTCAGGGGGAGCAACGAACGGCAATGCAAGCAAACGACTTGCTCCCATTGGAAAAGGGAACGGCCACAGGCGGCGCAAACGGAGGGATAAAAAAGATCAATGAAAGAATAAAGAAACGATAATCGCATAAGAAACGGAATATTTTCCGCAAATATAGCGATTTATTTTATATCTTCGTATTCATAGACACGATATTCCACCGGATAGTCGAGCGAATCGGGCAACAATTCGTCGGTACGTCCTTGTTCCTTGAGGATCTCATTGAACATCCTACGGTTGCGGATCAGCTTTTTCTTGAGCCGGGCGCTGGCGTTGAATTGGTCATAGAGATATTGGATCGGACTGGCGGTGATACCGCCGTTCTCCACATTCAGATAGGGATTCCGTTTCCGACCGGTCTTCATGCCCGCCAGCTCCTCGTTCATCCGTTGCAGCTCCCGGGGCACCTCTCGGGTGGGCATCTCTATGACCATCTGTTTGAAGGTCTCGTAGTCGTATAAGGGCAATACGGTCACTTCCTTCAAGGTGATGGTGTCGCGATGGAGCACGATGAGCAAGGTATCCAGGTCGCTCAAGGTGGAATCGACGGGCAACAAGATGCGACGAAAACCCAGGCAGCTGATCCAGAGGGTATCGACGGTCTTGGCGGGAATGAAAAAGACACCTTCCCGGTTGGAGATGGTACCGCAATGTGCCATCTTGCTGATAACATGTGTGTTGCGTACAGGAAGCAGGCTGTCCGACGTCACGATCTTACCCAAGAGGGGAAGCTTGTCGTCAAAATCGAGCCGATCCTCGCCTTGGGCGAAGAGCTGCAGTCCGACCAACAACAATGACAAGATGAGTAACAGTCTTTTCAAGTTCCCTGATTTAATGACGCCACAAAAGCATTCGCAAAGATAACCCTTATTTAACGGATGGCCGTCGTTTTTAGTATTTTTCGAGACAAGGCGATAAGACACTCCAAGCCGATTACCGCCCTTGGATGGCCGCCTCCAGGCGTCCGTACCATGCCTCGCCAAAACGACGGACAAGCGGTCCCTTCAGGAACTTCCACAAGGGGATTCCCTCGGTTTCACCCTTGCGTTTGGCAGGCACACAGACACTCCATTCGTGATAGAGGATGTGGATGAAGCCGTCTTTTTCCAACAGTCGCACCGGATACAGGTGGCAGGAGATGGGCTTCCAGAAGTCACACTTGCCTTCCAAGTAGGCCTTTTCGATGGCGCAGAGGGCCGTGCCGTTCTCATGGAAATACACGAAAGCGCATTCGGCACCGTTCACCAGCGGCGTCACCAGTTCGCCTGTTTCGTCATAGTCGTAAACATCGTTTTCTTCAATCACCCGGATGCCCTCGGGGCGCATATACGGTTTGATGGCTTCGAGGTTGTCTTCAATCTGGGCTATTTCAGAGGCTTCGAGAGGCGCACCCGCATCGCCGGCCACACAGCACCATCCCTTGCAACGCGGCAGGTTGCAACAGAACCGGGCATTCAGAAACCCGTCGGTGACGACTACATTATCAAGGATAATCATGGCGCAAATATACTGAAAACAATAATCTGAAATAATAATCGTTGCCATAATAACTATAGGTATACGAAAAATGGAAAATGTAAACGAGAATCGCCTTAAACAAGAATGTAGAAAAAAGAACTTTTTTGTAAAATTTTGGTGGGTTTTTCCTATCGTTAATCTGATTTGTGCTCTGTTGATCATACCTGCTGCCAACCATAAGCTATGGGGATTGTCTTCCGCATTGTTTATTGTGTTCATTGTATTGTTGGTTATTCAAGGAATCATCTTCATCTATTGCCTTTGCAAAAAGGAATGGTGGCGATCCGTAGGTGCTGCGATCGGTGTTCTGGTTTGTTTTATTGCTTTCTATTTCATTTCATTCATTTATTTAATAACAAGTAGTTTGCAACCTGACCCCTTTGGCAAAGAACACCCCATACCCGAAGGAATGGAATGCGAGATCCCACTAGAGGGAAATGCTCCTGTCGAGGTATCCGTTGATGGTATTTCAGAAAAAGCGTATTTACTACTCTGGAACGATTTTCAAGGAGGTTTGTATCAATATAGTTTTTACTATCCCGAATTACCTGATGGCGAAGTGTTTCTGCGTTGTTTTGAGGTAACGGAAAACATTGAGTTGTCCCCATCGAGATTGCGAAAAGCGTCGACTGTAAAAGTGATTGGCCATAATGGATTTGGTTCCATTGCAGACAAACAGCATTTCACAATATACGAAGGCGATTGGGGAGATTACTATGCGGCACGTATCGAAGTATGGCACAAAAACGCGAGAACGGGAGAAGAAACCAAACTGTTGGAAAAGATTTATCGCGTTGAAGGTTGGATGAGATAAGAAAAAGATTAATTTTGCAGCGATTTATGCTACTGGCCATTAGCTTCCGGCTACTGGCAGCTACCAGTGCCGTGGAGATTACGGATCAAGTCCGCAATGACGCTGTCGGTTGAAGCCGCTAGGAGCCAAGAACCAGAAGCAAATTCTTGAATCTTGAATCTTGAATCTTTAAATCTTAAATCTTTAAATTATAAAGTAATGGCTTTCAACCTTAGAAACAGAAACTTCCTGAAGTTGTTGGACTTCACTCCGGAAGAGATCAAGTTCTTACTGAAGCTTGCTGCCGACCTCAAGGCCGCCAAGTATGCAGGCACCGAACAACCCCACCTCACGGGCAAGAACATCGCCCTCATCTTCGAAAAGACCTCGACCCGCACCCGCTGTGCCTTCGAGGTTGGCGCCAAGGACCAAGGTGCCCACGTGACCTACCTCGGTCCCACCGGTAGCCAGATTGGTATCAAGGAGAGCATGAAAGACACTGCCCGCGTGCTGGGTCGCATGTTCGACGGCATCGAGTATCGTGGCTTCGACCAAGCCACTGTCGAGGAACTGGCCAAATACGCCGGTGTCCCCGTGTGGAACGGTCTTACCGCCGAAGCTCACCCCACTCAGATTCTGGCCGACTTCCTCACCATTCAGGAGCATACCGACAAGCCCCTCAACCAGGTGAAGTTCGCTTATATCGGCGATGCCCGCTACAATATGGGTAACAGCCTGATGGTCGGTGGTGTGAAGATGGGTATGGACATCCGCATCATCGCCCCCAAGAAACTGCAACCGGCCAAAGATCTTGTCAAGAAGTGCCAGGAAATCGCCAAGGAAACTGGTGCCAAGCTTACCGTCACCGACGACGTGGAGAAGGGCGTGAAGGGTCTTGACTTCATCTACACCGACATCTGGGTATCGATGGGCGAGCCCGACAGCGTGTGGAAAGAGCGCATCAATATGCTGATGCCCTATCAGGTCAACGCAGAACTGATGAAAAAGACAGGCAACCCCAAGTGCAAGTTCATGCACTGCCTTCCTTCGTATCACAATCTGGAGACCAAGGCCGGCCGCGACGTTTTTGAGAAGTTCGGCTTAAACGGCATCGAGGTCACCGAAGACGTGTTCGAAAGCGAGAACAGCATCGTCTTCGACGAGGCCGAGAACCGCATGCACACCATCAAGGCCGTGATGGTCGCCACCTTGGGTGACTGATCGCCTTCACGTGCATGGCCTATAACCGACAAAAGCGCTCTTCGGGGCGCTTTTTTTGTTTCAACGGCAAACCCAGATGGCGCACGGTTTGTGCAAAAATTCAGCGTCTTAGGAATTTAGCGGAATGAACCCGGCCGTCGGCATCCACCACCTGCAAGACATACAGGCCTGGAGCCCAACTTCCCATGGTGAGATCGATGGTGGAAGCACCTGCACAAGGCTGGGTGAGGACCCGCTGACCCAACAAGTTGAATACCGAGATGCGGTCCATGGCAAGACCCCTTATTGTGAGCGTTTCCGAGGCAGGATTGGGATACAAAGTCAAAACGTCGACAAGGGTTTCTTCGACGTCGTTGGAACGCAACCCGCCCAAGGTGGCCACCAAGCCCAGATGCAGCTCGGTGAACCGTTTGGCTTGGTCGAGGTTGTTGACACTCAAGCCCAGCACATCGTCAGGCGTGTGGATATAGGGAGAGCTGTGGTGCGTATCCTCGAAGAGATGAATGGCCGCATAACCGTTGCGGTTGAACGAGGAGTAGTCGCTGTCGGAACCGCCGGGAAGCCAGTCTTGCCAGATCCGCATGTCGGGATAATAGGTGTGCGACATCGTGGTGACGTACTGGGCCAGCGGGGCGTCCTGACCGGTGTAAAGCAAGTTAACGTGAATGTCAGAACCTGCTTCCAGGTAGCCGATCATGTCAAGGTTGAAATACCCCACGATGCGCATCCCACGGTCGGCACAGTCCTTGGCAAAGGCGGCACTCCCGATGAGGCCGATCTCTTCCGCACCGAAATTGCAGAACACCAACGAACGGTCGAAGGTGCACCGGCTCAGGATCCGGGCCGTCTCCAGGATGCCGGCCACCCCCGAGGCGTTGTCGTCGGCACCCGGGGCACGCAGGCTGTCGGGATGGCCAGGAGCGTTGTTATACGAGTCGTAATGGGCACCACACACCACAAACTCATCTGGATGGACCACACCCCGTTTGATGGCGATGACGTTGTCCGAAGTCTCGCACAGGCTGTCGTGATACCAAACCGGAAAGTCGTGCAGGAACACGGTGTCGTAGCCCAAGTCGCGGTATTGTGCGAAAAGCCAGTCCTGTACTTGATAGACCATACGGCTGTCCCAACGACGGGTGTGGTAGGCCGTGAGATGCTCGATGGTGTGTGTCAGGCTGTCGGAAGACACCTTGTCCATCAAAGCCCGGATCAGCGGTTGCTCCTCAAGCACCTCAGGATAGTCGTATTCCTCCCAATGCGGCGCCTGCGCGAACAGAACCATCCCGGTCAACACCAAGGCTAACGTTACCAAGATCCTTTTCATCTCCTGACCTCCACGTAATGGTTATCCGTTTTCCACCAAGCCCTTGACATGCGGTTTCCCTGCCACGAAATCCTTCAGGTAGAACGGCTCGAAATACGCCACATCGACCTGCCTGCCCGCCCGCAGCGCCTGGTCGGAGAGCGCCGCCATAAAGGCGGCGGAAGGGTAGAGGTCGTCCACGATCCGGAGGGCCGGGGCGTCGGAAAACAAGGGCTGGAGCTTGGGTGCCCCGTCGCCGAAGAGCCAAAGGCGATGTCCCTCACGCCAGTCAGCAAAGGCATTGACGTCCACTACCAGGGCTTGGGTGTCGGCTACGCGTCGCAACGAGGCGTCGAACACCGAGCAATAGACCTCCATCCGACGGGCGTCGATCATGGGTACCAACAAATCGGTGGGCAACAGGGCGTCGCCCAGCCGTTGATGCATGCCTACGGCCATGGCTTCGAGCGTGTCGACGGCCAGCAGTGGCTTGTCGGCGGCATAACACACGCCCTTGGCGGTGCTGACTCCGATGCGCAGGCCCGTATACGAACCCGGCCCTTGGCTCACGGCCACGGCATCGAGCTGGTCGTAGCCGATACCGGCTTCGTCGAGCACCTCTTTGATGAAGATCGTGATTTTCTCTGAATGCGCATTTTGGCCCTTGCATTCGCGCAAGGCCAGGGTGCGGCTGCCATCGTTCAAAGCCACAGAACAAGTCGGCGTAGCCGTTTCAAGACATAGGATCATGGTTTCAATTCTTTGATACGCAAAAATAAGTAATATTTACTACACGCGCGCGATCCTTGGTAAAAAATGGACAAAAAGAGACGGACAACCCATATTTTTGTATTTTTGTCCTTTGTAATGAACCGGTTCCGTAAGTGTTGATGTGACTTACGAGGCGAAGCTATGTACAGCTTTAGATAAAAAAATTCCATAAAATTGCTTGACAAACGAAATTTTTTGTTTATTTTTGTGGTGCCTTTAAACACATTACTATTATGGAATCATCAAATTACAAAAAACTGAACGTGTGGCAGAAGACCAACGAGTTGGCACCTGCCCTGTACGAAAGCACCCAAAAAATCCAAAAGAAAGACAACTACCTGGCCAACCGCCTGGCCGACTGTTGCATCGCCCTGTCGAGCAAAATCGCCCTGGCCGGAGACCTCTGGTCGATGGAAAAGAAGATCAGCTATCTGGAGTCGGCCAATGAGGAAATCTACACCGCCATCAGCCTGCTCAACCTCTTGCAGCAGATGGGGTACTACCAGGAGGAAGTCGTACAGGAACTGGAAAACCAGCTCGTCGAAATCAGCCATGCCCTGCTGTCGTGGATCAAGAACTGCAGCAGGAAACTGAACGACAACCCACCTGCAGAACAACCTGTAACAGAAGCATGAACATTTTAGTGACTGGGGGAACCGGCTACATCGGTTCCCACACACTTGTTGAACTGAACCAAGCCGGCCACGACACCGTCGTCGTCGACAACCTCAGCAACTCAAGCCGCCGATCCCTCGACCGTGTGGAAGAACTGGTAGGGAAACGCATCCCGTTTTATGAAGTGGACATCCGCGACCGCCAAGGGCTGGAACGGGTGATGACGCAACATCGTTTCGACGCCTGCATCCATTTTGCCGGACTGAAAGCGGTCGGGGAGTCGGTGGAAAAACCCTGGGAGTATTACGAAAACAACATCGGCGGCACGTTGGTCTTGCTCGACGTGATGCGCCGCAACGGCTGCAAGAACCTCATCTTTTCTTCGTCCGCCACGGTCTATGGCGATCCCGCGGTGATCCCGATCACGGAAACCTGTCCGAAAGGACACTGCACCAACCCCTACGGGCAAACCAAGAGCATGCTCGAGGAGATCATGATGGACATGCAAAAGGCCGATCCCGAGTGGAACGTGGTGCTGTTGCGCTATTTCAACCCCATCGGCGCCCATCCCAGCGGCCGCATCGGAGAGAACCCCAACGGCATCCCGAACAACCTGATGCCATACGTCACCCAGGTGGCGGTGGGCAAGCGTCCGGAGCTGGGGGTCTTTGGCGACGACTACGACACGCCTGACGGGACGGGCGTACGCGACTACATCCACGTGGTGGACCTCGCCAAAGGCCATGTCGCTGCCTTGAAGGCCATCGAACGCCGCTGCGGCTGCGCCATCTATAACCTCGGCACCGGCCAAGGCTATTCGGTATTGCAGGTGGTCAAGACCTTCGAGCGGGTGAACCAGGTCCCGATCCCCTACCGCATCAAGCCCCGTCGCGCCGGCGACATCGCCACCTGCTACTCCGACCCCGCCAAGGCGGAACGCGAACTGGGTTGGAAAGCGCAATATGGCCTCGAGGAGATGTGCCGCGATGCCTGGAACTGGCAGCGGAACAACCCCGAAGGTTATGGAGACCGTTGAAAACGAAACGGCTCAAACCCATACAGTAACAAAAGGAAAACGAGATACCATGGACAAAGTAACGATTATTGAATACGACCGTATCTACAAGAATTTCATCGACGAGAAATACCTGCACGACGGTCACGATGAGTATTACTACCGGAACCTCCAGGTGGAGAAGCCCGAAGGAGGCTGGCGACACCTGCATTCCGACGAGATCGAGCGGCTCGTCAAGAACAGCAACTCCGCCACCAACTGGGACGACATCTGGGTCACCGACGAGTTCGACACCAGCATGGTGCACAACAACCATTTCTTCGGCATGGTACGCATCGGCCGCATCAGCCGCAAGGTACTGCAATACCATGATCTCCGGGTCCCCATCGGCATCTCCAACAGCAGCATCATCTCCTGCGACATCGGCAACGACTGCGCCATCCACGACGTGCATTACATGGCCAACTACATCATCGGCGACCGGTGCATCCTGTTCAACATCCACGAGCTCTCCACCACCGACCACTCCAAGTTCGGCAACGGCATCATCAAGGAAGGCGAGCCTGAAGACGTGCGTGTCTGGCTCGAAGTGATGAACGAGATCGGCAACCGCAAGATCATGCCCTTCGACGGCATGACCACCGCCGACGCCTACCTCTGGGCCAAGTTCATCGACGACAACCGGTTGCAGGAACGCCTCAAGGAGATCACCCAAAACAGCTTCGACAACCGCCGTGGCTACTACGGCACCGTGGGCGCTTCGTGCGTGATCAAGAACTGCTGGATCCTCAAGGACGCCAAGGTGGGGCCGCATTGCTACATCAAAGGTGCCAGCAAGCTGAAGAACGTCACCATCAACTCGTCCGAAGAAGAGCCTTCCCAGATCGGCGAGGGCGTGATCCTCGTGAACGGCGTCACCGGCTTTGGCTGCCGCATCTTCTATTCGGTGGTGGCCACCCGTTTCGTCTTGGGCGACAACTGCAACCTGAAATACGGGGCGCGCCTCATCCATTCCGTGATGGGCGACAACTCCACCATCTCCTGCTGCGAGGTGCTCAACAACCTGATCTTCCCCTCACACGAACAGCACCATAACAACTCGTTCCTGATCTCCGCCTGTGTGATGGGCCAAAGCAACATGGCCGCAGGCGCCACCATCGGCTCCAACCACAACAGCCGGGCCACCGACGGCGAGATCGTCGCCTCGCGCGGCTTCTGGCCAGGCCTCTGCTCGAGCGTCAAACACTCCTCGAAGTTCGCTTCCTTCACCCTACTTTCGAAAGCCGACTATCCCAACGAGCTCAACATCATGCTGCCGTTCTGCCTGGTCAACAACAACACGGCCGCCAACGAGCTGGAGGTGATGCCCGCCTATTGGTGGATGTACAACATGTACGCCATCGCCCGCAACACGTCGAAGTACCTCAGCCGCGACAAACGCCGTCGCAAGATCCAAAACATCGAGTTCGAGACCCTGGCCCCCGACACCATGGAGGAGACCATCGAAGCCCGCAAGCTCCTGGAGGTGTGGGTAGCCAAGGCCTATCTCCGTTCCAAAGGGGAGGATCCCGACACGCACGAATATTACGACCTCCGTGCCCTTGGCAAACAGCTGCTCGACCACGAGCCCGCCACCGTCGATGCCTTGGAGGTGTTCGGCGAGCAGATGGAGAAGGGACACCGTAAGGTGCGCATCCTCAAGCCGCGGAAGGCCTATCACGCCTATGGCGACATGATCACCTACTATGCCGTCAATACCATCCTCCACTACCTGGAGACGCATCCCGAGGAGTCCATCCATACGCTCAGCGACCAGATGAAAGGCAAGCGCCTGCGCAAATGGATCAACCTTGGCGGACAGACCATGCCCCAGGAAGACGTGGACCAACTCCGGACCGACATCAACAACGGCGTGCTCAACAGCTGGGACGAGATCCATCATCGTTACGACGAACTCTGGACCCGCTACCAGATTGAGAAGACCCGACATGCCTATTTCTCGCTGATGTTCCTTTATAAGGACGAGACCGACGTGCTCACCGAGGCCATGTGGAAAGAGACCCTCTTGCATGCGATCGAGATCCAACGGTTCATCTGCGACCAGGTCTACGAGAGCCGCAAGAAAGACTACGACAACCCCTTCCGCAACGCCACCTATCGCAACGAGGCGGAAAAGATCGCGGTCATCGGAAAGATCGACGAGGTGAGCTTTGTCAAACAAATCCGCAAGGAAACCGAATCCTTTATCGAACGGGTTAACAACCTTCTGAAAACTGAATTTTAATACCAAATATCAAGACTATGCGAGTCATTATCGAAAAAAACTACGACGCCATGTCGCGTTGGGCGGCCAACCACATTGTTGAACGCATCAAAGCCTTCAAACCCACCGCCAAGAAACCCTTCATCCTCGGACTTCCCACCGGCTCCACACCCATCGGCACCTACAAGGAACTGGTTCGCCTTTACAAGAAAGGCCAGGTCTCCTTCAAGAACGTGGTGACCTTCAACATGGATGAGTACGTCCAAATCCCCGAAGACCATCCGGAGAGCTATCACAGCTTCATGTGGAACAACTTCTTCAGCCATATCGACATCAAGAAGGAAAACGTCAACATCCTCAACGGCAACGCCAAGGACCTCGAAGCCGAATGCGCCCGCTACGAGGAGAAGATCAAGAGCTACGGCGGCATCGACCTGTTCATGGGCGGCATCGGTCCCGACGGCCATATTGCCTTCAACGAACCTGGCAGCTCGCTCACTTCCCGTACCCGCGTCAAGACCCTGACCACCGACACCATCATCGCCAACTCCCGTTTCTTCGAGAACGACATCAACAAGGTGCCGAAGACCGCCCTCACCGTCGGTGTGGGTACCGTCATGGACAGCCGTGAGGTGATGATCCTCGCCAACGGACACGGCAAGGCCCGCGCCCTGGCCCATGCCGTCGAAGGCGCCGTCAGCCAGATGTGGACCGTCAGCGTCCTCCAGATGCATCCCAAAGGCATCATCGTGTGCGACGACGCGGCCTGCGACGAGATGACCTACGGCACGGTCAAGTACTTCAAAGACATCGAGAAAGCCAACCTATAAACCCTTTTTCCCTTTCCTGTCATGAAAACCTTTGCCCTCATCGGTGTGGGCGGCTACATCGCTCCCCGCCATTTGAAAGCCATCAAAGACACTGGCAACCTGCTGGTCTCCGCCTACGACAAGAGCGACAGCGTAGGCATCATGGATAGCTATTTCCCCAACGCCGCCTTCTTCACCGAGCAGGAGCTCTTCGACCGCCACAACACCAAGCTGCGCGACCAAGGCCAAAAGATCGACTATGTGAGCGTCTGCACGCCCAACTACCTGCACGATGCCCATACCCGTTATGGATTGCGCCTTGGTGCCGACGTCATCTGCGAGAAGCCCCTGGTGCTCAACCCCTGGAACATCGACGCCTTGCAAAAGGTGGAGGAACGGCAGGGACACAAGGCCTACACCATCCTTCAACTGCGCCTCCACGACAAGATCAAGGCCTTGAAGAAAAAGGTGGAGGAGGGTCCCAAAGACAAGATCTACGACATCGACCTGACCTACATCACCTCGCGCGGCAATTGGTACTATGCCTCGTGGAAAGGCAACATCAACAAGAGCGGCGGCGTGGCCACCAACATCGGCGTGCATTTCTACGACATGCTGACTTGGATCTTCGGCCCTGTGAAGCAGAACATCGTCCATGTGGCTTCGCACGACCGCGTGGCCGGTTACCTGGAACTGGAGAAAGCCCGGGTCCGTTATTTCCTCAGCATCAACGGCGATACCTTGCCGCCCAATGCCGTCGAAGGGGAGAAGCGCACCTACCGCACCCTGAACATCGACGGCGAGGAGTTCGAGTTCAGCCAGGGCTTCACCGAGCTGCATACCAAGAGCTACGAGGAGATCCTCGCCGGACGTGGCTTCGGCATCGAGGAAGCACGTCCCTGCATTGAGATCGTCTATGAGATCCGCAACGCCAAACCCATCGGACTGGTGGGAGAATACCATCCCTTGGCCCGCTTGGAATGCAAACCCCATCCCTTCGGTTGGATGTATTGATCCCGAATCCTTATGCAAAACTACTGCATCATCATGGCCGGCGGCATCGGAAGCCGTTTCTGGCCCCTTAGCAAAGACAACTATCCGAAACAGTTCCTGGACATCCTGGGAACCGGCAAGACCTTCATCCAAAGCACCTACGAGCGGTTCAGCCCCTTGGTTCCTGACCGCCACTTCCTGGTGGTGACCAACGCTGCCTACAAGCAGCTGGTGCTGGAGCAGCTGCCCATGTTGCAGCCCGACCAGGTACTCTGTGAGCCGGCCCGCCGCAACACCGCCCCTTGCATCGCATACGCCTGTTACCGCATCCAGAGCCAGTGCGAGGATGCCAACATCGTCGTCACGCCCGCCGACCATCTCGTCACCAACGAGACCGCGTTCCAACGGGTGATCCGGTTGGGATTCGACTTCCTGGCCCAGCAGCCACAGGCGCTGATGACCATCGGCATCAAGCCTTCGCGACCCGAGACCGGCTATGGGTATATCCAGGTGGAGAAGGCGGAAGTCGGAAGACAGCAGTCGGAATCGGTAATCAAAGTGCTTCGTTTCAAGGAGAAGCCCGACCATGCCACTGCCGAGCGTTTTGTGGCCGAGGGCAATTTCTTCTGGAACAGCGGCATCTTCCTCTGGACGCTGCAAGGCATCCTAAAGGCTTTCCGACGCGACCTGCCCGACATGGTACGACTCTTCGACCAAGGCAAGGCGGCGTTCGGTACCGCAGCCGAGCAGGCGTTCATCAACGAGAAGTTCCTCGACTGCCAAAACATCTCCATCGACTACGGCATCATGGAGAAGTCACCCGACACCTATACCATCCCTGCCGACTTCGGTTGGAGCGACATCGGCACCTGGGGATCGTTGTTCACCCATGCCCGCAAGGATGCCGACGGCAACGCCCTTCGCGGCAAGGTGGTGTCGGTGGGCAACCGCAACACCATCGTCAACATCGAAGAAGGTACCGAAGCCGTGGTGGAAGGCCTCGAAGACTATCTGGTGGCCTATCGCGACCATTCCCTGCTGGTATGCCGCCTCTACGACGAACAGCAGATCAAGGTCTGGATTGAAGGTCTGAAAGAATAAAAACGCCTCGCCGTGGAAGAACAGCCGCTGGTATCGGTCATCATGCCCTGCTACAACGCAGCACGGTATATCGCACAAAGCATCGAGTCGGTGCTGGCGCAGACCTATTCCCATTGGGAGCTGGTCATCACCGACGACTGCTCCACCGACGAAACCCCAGACATCGCGCGTCGTTTCAGCGAAAGGGATCCCCGCATCGGTTTTTGTGTGGCGAAGGAACATAGCGGCATCGCCGGAACCCGTAACCAAAGCATCGCGAGAGCCAAAGGGCGCTTCATCGCCTTTCTCGACAACGACGATCTCTGGAGACCCGACAAACTGGAGAAACAGGTCCGGTTCATGACCGAAAACGGCTATAGCTTCTCCTATTCGGAATATGAGCTGATGCGCGAAGACGGCACGCCGAAAGGCAAGACCATCCGCACCGCCGGGGTGATCACCTACAACCGGTACCTGCGCAACACCATTATCGGAAGCGGTACGATCATGCTCGATCGCGAACAGATCGGTCCCTTGACCATGCCCGACAGCGCCACCAGCGACGACATGGCCCTTTGGTGCAACATCCTCAAGAAAGGACATCTCGCCCATCCCATCAAGGAAGTGCTCATGCTATACCGGGTCCGTAACGACTCGGCTTCCGCCAACAAATGGAAGGCGGCCAAGGATGTATGGCTCGTCTATCGCAAGCAGGAAGGGCTATCCCTGTTTCGTTCCTCCGTTTGCTTTGTCTGCTACGCCTTCAACGCCATCGTCAAAAGGATCTTCTGATGGATGATTTCTACCTGTACCGCAAGGCCTGGCGCTACGACGGTGCCCCCCATGAGGAGCCCCGGCTGAACAAGGAAGAGGCAAGAGCCCTATTGAAAAAAGGTGGGCTGCTGGTACGCAATACCTACGACTTCGACTGCAAGGAGGAGACCGCTTTCTGGAACCTGATCAAAGACCAGTTTGGTGGATTGGAAGAATTGTCCGGCAATACCCGAAAAAAAGTCCGACGCGCTCTCGAAAAGCTGGAATTCAAACCCATCGACATCACGCCCATTGAACAAGAAGGCTTTCCCATCCTGCAAGCCACCTTCGACGACTATGCGGTAACCGATCGCATCATGAATCGGAAAACATTT
This sequence comes from Bacteroidales bacterium, assembly GCA_016291135.1. Classification (GTDB taxonomy): domain Bacteria; phylum Bacteroidota; class Bacteroidia; order Bacteroidales; family F082; genus Limimorpha. The sequence goes on along the minus strand of JAEFAE010000029.1, from coordinate 11,798 downwards.
CAGGAGTATTTGGATTGGTGTAAGCTGAAACAGTATGATTACTGGGGCGTTTATGACAAAACCAACGGAAAGTTCATTGGGTTCTGCGCCAATCGTGTCTGGAAAGAAGCGGTCGAATATGGCGTGGTCGGTATCCTGCCCGAATACAAAAGGCAATGTACCGCCTATCCCTATTACGGCCTTTTTTACAGCATGAACCGGCATTATCTGCAGGAGCGCGGTTTCCGATATGTGACCGACGGCTCACGCAGCATCACCGAACATTCCCACATCCAAGCTTTTTTGATCGAAAAGTTCCTGTTCAGGAAATCCCATTGTCATCTGGCGATACACTATCGTTGGTGGATGGGCCTGGCGGTGAAGCTTTTGTATCCCTTCCGCCGTTGGATTGCCTCACCTCGGGTGAAGGCGATCCTCAACATGGAATCCATGAAGGGATAAAAAAAAAGTAGGTCACTCTTGCGAATTACCTACTCAAAAAACTAATAACATGAAACATAAAAATTACACTACGTAATCTTTGGACTTTCTCACGAAAGCGCCCCCTTCAGGACTTGAACCTGAGACCCCCTGATTAACAGTCAGATGCTCTAACCAACTGAGCTAAGGAGGCAGAACGTCAATGAACGTTTCACATTTGCGGCTGCAAAGGTAAGGCTTTTTTTCATCTTGGCAAGCATTTTTTTTCATCTTTTTTTTACAAAAATCGTAAATCACTGTTATTCAGTGATTTATTTTTTTATCTTATATGAATTTCTTTTTGTATCTTTGCATTTTCAACCAAAGCAACACGTATGGCACAACAAACTATCTTAGGCATTGGCAATGCCTTGGTCGACATTCTGACCCAAATCCCCGACGATCATATCCTTGAACAACTCAACCTGCCCAAAGGCACCATGCAGCATGTGGACGCCGAACGCTCCCTTGCCGTAGGCGAGGCCATGCAACAATATGGCAGCGCCATGGCTGCCGGAGGCTCCACCGCCAACACCATGAGCGGCATCGCAAAGCTTGGCCTGACGGTCGGCTACATCGGCAAAGTGAGCGACGACGAGCGTGGACGGTTCTTCGAGGAAGCCATGCGCCAGACCCACGTCCAGCCTTTCATGATGAAAACCCCCACGCCTACGGGATGTGCCCAAGCCATCATCTCCAAAGACGGGGAGCGCACCTTCGCCACCTACCTGGGTGCCGCCTTGGAACTCAGCGGCGACGACATCAAGCCTGAACTGCTCGACGGCTGGGACATCTTCTATGTGGAAGGCTACCTCATCTACAACCGACCCTTGCTCGACACGGTGCTCCCCATGGCCAAGGCCAAGGGCATGACCATCGCCATGGACATGGCCAGCTTCAACATCGTGGAACAAAACCGCGACTACATGCGGGCGTTGGCACGTGACTACATCGACATCCTCTTTGCCAACCAAGACGAGGCCAGGGTGTTCTCAGGCAAGGACGATCCCGAGGAGGCGTTGCACGACATGGCTTCGCTTTGCAACATCGCCATCGTCAAGGTGGGCGCCAAGGGTTCGTACGTCCAACGCGGCGACGAAGTGGTAAAGGTGGGTCCCATCCCGGCCCAAGTCATCGATACCACGGGCGCCGGCGACATCTGGGCATCGGGGTTCATGGCAGGCCTGATCCAAGGCAAACCCCTTCAACAATGCGCCACCATGGGAGCCATCATGGCCGCCAACATCATCGAGGTGATCGGGGCCAAAATGGACGACCAACGGTGGGAAAAAATCTTCAAGACACTGGAAGAATTATAATTAATGAAAAATCTTCTTTGAAATCCACTTGATTTTAGTACCTTTGCACCCTGATTTTCAAATAGTCTATTCATAAATACAGAACATCAATAAACAATGAAGGAATTCAAGACCAACGAAATCCGGAACATTGCCCTCATCGGTGCAGCTAAGTCCGGCAAGACCACCCTCGCTGAAAACATGCTCTTCGAAGGCAAGGTCATCAACAGAAAAGGAAGCACGGAAGAAAAGAACACGGTTTCCGACTATCGTCAAATCGAGATGGATCGTCAGATCTCCGTCCATGCCACGATGATGAACACCGTCATCAACGACAAGAAGATCAACATCCTCGACGCCCCGGGCTTCAGCGATTTCTCAGGTGACATCGTGTCCTGCCTCAGCGCTGCCGATACCGCGGTCCTCACCGTCAACGCCCAAGCGGGTGTCGAAGCCACGACCGAAAACGCCTGGCGTCACACCGTCACCACCAAGAAACCCGTGGTGTTCTTCCTCAACCAACTCGACCACAGCAACGCCAACTTCGACAATGCCATCCGCGAGTTGAAGGAATACTTCGGCGACAAGGTCACCCCGATCCAGTATCCCGTCGCCACCGGCGAAGACTTCAACGCTGTCATCGACCTCATCCTCATGAAGATGTTGGTCTTCAAGAACGGCAACGGCGCTCCTGAGATCCAGGACATCCCTGCCGCTGAGATGGGCAAAGCCGAAGAGCTCCACAGCAGCCTCATCGAACACGCCGCTGAAGGCGAAGAGGCCCTTATGGAGAAGTTCTTCGAGGAGATGACCCTGAGCGAGGAAGACATGGAGCGTGGTATCCGTCTGGGCATCATCAACCGTGAGATGTTCCCCGTCATCTGCGGCGCTGCCAAGCGTGGCGTGGGCGTCTATCGCCTCTGCGAATTCCTCATCAACGCCTGCCCGAGCCCGGCCGACGTTCCTGCCATCAAGGCGGAGAACGGCACCGAGTTCCACAACAGCAACGACGAACCCACGGCCCTTCAGATCTTCAAGGTCACCACGGAACAGAACCTTGGCGACGTGGCTTGGATGCGCGTCTACGGCGGTACCCTCAGCAAGAGCCAAGACCTGGTGAACCCCCGCACCGGCAACAAGGAGCGCATCTCCCAGCTGCTGGCCTTCCGCGGCAAGAACCGTGAGGAAGTGGAGAAAGTCAACGCCGGCGACATCATCTGCACCATCAAGCTGAAAGACGGCCGCGTGGGCGACACCCTCGTCGACGCCAAGATCGCAGAGACCGCCTTCCCGCCCATTCCGTTCCCGGAACCGATCTTCCAGATCGCCATCAAGGCTGTCAACTCACAGGAAGACGAAAAGCTGGGCGGCATCCTCAACGACATGCACAAGACCGACCCGACCGTCATCGCCGGCATGTCGCGCGAGCTGCGCCAGAACATCCTGCAATGCCAGGGCGAGTACCACCTCAACACCCTGAAGTGGTATTTCGACAACGTCTACAAGATCGGCGTCGAGTTCAGCACGCCGAAGGTACCGTACCGCGAAACCATCACCAAGTCCGCCAAAGCCGACTATCGTCACAAGAAACAGTCTGGTGGTAGCGGTCAGTTCGGTGAGGTGCACCTCTGGTTGGCTCCTTACTATGAAGGCTATACCGATCCCGAAGAACTCGCCGTCCGTACCAAAGACGAGTACGAACTGCCTTGGGGCGGCAAGCTCATCTTCGCCAACTGCGTGGTCGGTGGCGCCATCGACGCCCGTTTCATGCCCGCCATCCTGAAGGGTATCAACGAGCGCCTCGAACAAGGCCCGCTCACCGGTTCCTACGCCCGCGACATCATCTGCTACGTGTATGATGGTAAGATGCACCCGGTCGACTCCAACGAAATGGCCTTCAAGATCGCCGGCCGTATGGCCTTCTCCATGGCCTTCAAGAATGCCGGTCCCAAGATCATGGAACCGATCTACGACCTCGACGTCCGCATGCCTGCCGACCTGATGGGTGCGGTGATGACCGACCTCCAGGGCCGCCGTGGCATCGTGATGGGTATGGACAGCGACCATGGCTACCAGACCATCCACGCCAAGGTTCCGTTCGCCGAAATGGACCGTTACTCGACCACCCTCAGCTCCCTGACCTCCGGCCGTGGCACCTTCAAGATGAAGTATGCCGAGTATGCCCAGGTTCCTGCCGACGTGCAACAGCGCCTGCTCAAGGAATACGAAGAGAGCCAGAAGGACGAAGAGTAATCCGTCGGACGACAGAAGACCAACGTCTGAAATCATAAGACCAACGTCTGAAATCATAAGACCACAGTCTGAAGTCAGCAACCAAAAACCCCGTCAGCGATGGCGGGGTTTTTTTATTCGAAATTTTTACTGAAGCCGAAGGAGGGCCTTTTATCTTCTGGGCGCCCAGGCCACAAAAGCCGGGTTGGGATAATCCTCCTTGTCGTACGCCAGCGGTAGGCCGTCGCTGATGCGCAGCACCCGACCCCCAGCGGCGGTGAGGATGGCATCGGCGGCAGCCGTGTCCCACTCCTTGGTCTTGCTGTAACAAACATACACATCCGCCGAGCCTTCCGCCAAACGGGCAAACTTCAGGCTGCTGCCCTGGCTGTCGATCACCAAGTCGGGATGCAACGGACGCAACACCTTGTCAATATAATCGTCCACTTCTTGGGTACGGTGAGAGCGGCTTACCAACACGGTGAAAGGGGCGTGTCGAGAGGGAACGGAAGCGGATGCTCCAACGGGCTGTCTCCAGTCTTCCGACTTCCAAATCCGATCCAGGACGGGCGCATAAATCACCCCCATCACCGGACGATGGTGTTCCATCAAGGCGATGTTGACCGTGAATTCCCCGTTGCGGTTTACAAACTCCTGGGTGCCATCGAGGGGATCCACCAGCCAATAGCGCTCAAAACCGGAACGGCTTTCCGGAAGGTCTTCTTCGCTGACAAAAGGCAGTCCCGTCACCTGCAGCGTCTCCTTGATGAGGTCGCTGGCCCGCAGATCGGCCATCGTCACCGGAGAGGCATCGTCTTTCGTAAAAACCTCAAAAGGATGGGCATAGACTTCCATGATGGCTTGTCCCGCCCGTAGTGCCGCCGCAACGGCCAGATCCGATGCCGCCTGCCAGTTCACCTCTTACAGATCCTCTTCCTTGCTCAACTGGCTGAACGAACGAGGCGCCAGCTCTGGCATGGTGCGTTTGGTGAAGGCGTTTTTGTTGACCAGTTGCTTGATCTCAAGTCGTTTAAGCCACTGTGCACAATCCATTTTCTTTCTTGACTTGCAATGGCCTATCATGGTCCTGACCAAGGCTTCGAACTTGGCGTCGCCGATGCGTTCCGTCGCCACCAGGCGACGGTTCTCAATAATCAGGTCCTCGATCGGGATCTTTACCGGACACACCTCGGTGCAGCGGCCGCAAAGCGAACAAGCCGTGGTGAGATGTTCATAGTCGTCGAGACCCAGCATCAGGGGCGTCATCACCGTCCCGATCGGTCCTTTATAGGGAGTTCCATACGCATAGCCGCCGATGTTCTTGAAAACCGGACATACGCTGATGCAGGCACCGCAATGGATGCAAGACAGCGACTGACGCACCACTTCGTTCCCCAAGAGGTCGCTTCGGCCGTTGTTGAGCAGGATGACGATCATCTCGTGGGGCCCCTGGTCGGTTTGGGAGGGACCGAAGGTGATTGTGTTCACGGCCGCCATGGGATAGCCCGTGGCATGCGATGCCGACAGGGGAAGCAAGATGCTCAGGTCTTCCATCGAGGGAATCACCTTGTCGATACCGGCCACCACCACGTGGACCTTGGCGGATGCGCACGATTTGACGATGTTGCCTTCGTTTTCGGTCAACACCACGCCGCCGACATCCGAAAGCAGGAAGTTGGCTCCCGTAATGCATACTTGTGCCTGTTCAATCTCCTGCGACACCTGATGCCGCACAAAATTCACCATCTGCTTGGAAGAACTGTCGAGTTTCAGTTTAAAACGGTCATGGAGGATGCCGTTGATCTCTTCCTTGGAGAGGTGCATGGCCGGAAACACCGGATGATAGGGTGCCTGACCGGCTTGCTGCAGCACATAGCGACCCACATGCGTTTCGAAGAGCGGTTTCTTTTTGCCGGCCAAGAACGCGTTGAGTCCGATTTCGTCCAACACCTCCGAGTTGGATCGCATCACAGCCTTGATGTCGCGACGGTTGACGATCTCCCAGATCATCTCTTGGGCGTCTTCCATGTCGCGTGCCCAAAGCACATTGCCGCCATTCTCGTTGAAATGCGTCTCAAAATCCACCAGGAGCTTCTCCATATTCATCAACGACTTGTTGCACAGGATATAGGCACGCTGCTTCTCCAGCTCCGCATTGCGATAGTTGTCGCGGCTGTTGGCAAAGCGTTTTTCGTAACAACCAGTATTGTAGTTGATCTTCTGCCAATGCTCTTCGTTGAAGGCAATCTCGCAGTCTTTTTTGAATTGGGCGCTCCAGTTACTCATTATTCAGCTTCTATCTGTTCTATTTTCTCGATTCTTCTCGCATGACGCCCTCCTTCGAAAGGCGTGGACAAAAACACCTGCACCATCCTCCAAGCCAAGTCGAACGGGATGAAACGTCCGGGAAGGGAAAGGATGTTGGCATCGTTGTGCTGACGGGCCAGTTTGGCCAGTTCCTCGTTCCAACACAGGGCGGCGCGCACATGGGGATGTTTGTTGGCGGTCATTTGAGCCCCATTACCGCTACCACATAGAATAATGCCCAGGGGATACTCCCCTTTTTCGATGGCCTTGGCCAGGGGATGGATCATGTCGGGATAGTCGACACTCTCGGTGCCATGGGTTCCGAAGTCTTTCACCTCATAGCCCGCTTCGAGCAGTTTTTCAATTAAAAACTCCTTCATTTCATACCCACCATGATCCGATGCTATAGGAATAATTTGCTTCATGTTGACGGTTGTTCATAATTCTTTCGCAAAGGTAGCCTTTTATCTCAATGTTCACAAGAATAACCCATTATTTATGAGGGGATTAAGCCGCTAAAAAAATCAACAGATTTTAAATATTTTATTGATAATCAATTATTTAAAAAACTTATCAACAATTTGGCTGTTGATAAAATAGGATAACTCGCCCAAGGAGTTTCATCGGGTGTTCATTTCTTTTTCCGACCCTTTTTTTCAACCTGTTTTTGATCCTTATGAACACCCGATGACCCAATTCGATATTGAAATGATTTCATCAAAAATTTTTTCGCTTTTTTTCTTGTATTTTTAAAAATGCCTGAAAATAAAAGGAATCAAAAAACAAGGTTATTTTGTTCTCAATGCAATTTTGACAAAAGCAAGTTTTTTAAGAAAAAGTTTTCCAACAGTTCACAAACCATTAATCAGTCGTTCATCCAAATTTTTTAAAACCTCTTTGATGGTTGATTAATGATGGCGCGTTGAAAACGCCGATGCAGGATGCTGAACTTTTATTAGTTTTGCAGATTGAAAAGACAATCGAAGACGATGCAACTCAATAAGGTCATAATGACGCTGCTGTTCTGCGGCTTGATCGTGCCGATGCTCCATGGGCAGACGGAACACAAAGTGTTCCGTTATCCCAACGACAGCATCTCGAGCGAAGGTATGCTGGTCAACGGAAAGCCCGATGGCTATTGGAAGACCTATTACGGGAACGGTAGGCTGAAGTCCGAGGGCAACCGTAAGGACTTCAAGCTCGACGGCCGGTGGTATTTCTATTCGGAAGCGGGCGACACCACCTTGGTGGTCGATTACCAAAACGACATGAAAAACGGCTTGCGTCGCGTCTACCTCTCCGATGAGATCCAGGAAGACCGTTTCGCCAACGACCTCCGTGTGGAAACCTCCCGGCGTTACGACCGCAAGCACCGCCTGCTACAGGTCATCCCCATCAAGGACGGCTACGAGGAAGGGATGTCACCCGTTTATGACACCACTGGAAGGTTGATTGAGATCATCAATTACCGGAAAGGCTTTGTCAACACCCGTGAGGTGATCAACCGCTTCGATGGGCAAGGCCGACGCCACGGCTACTGGAAGGAGTTCTATCCCGACTTCACCTTGAAGTTAGAGCAGTACTACAAACACGGACTCCGCGACGGTTTCTTCAAGGAATACGATGAAAAAGGCAATCTGAAGACCATTAAGAAATACGTCAACGATGTGGAGCAGCTCATCGACAGCCAAACCAAGCCGCTTCAGATGCAGCATGAGTACTATCCCAATGGTCGCATCAAGCGTGAAGCCTCGTTCCGCAACGGTCGTCGCGAAGGCACTTGGAGGGAGTTCGACGAGGAGGGCAATGTGATCCATTCACAAGTCTATCAGAACGGCCGTTTGGTCCAATCCGGGGTGATGGACACGGATGGCACGCGTCGTGGCGAATGGGTGGAGTTGTATCCTGACAGCACGATGCGGGCGAAGGGATTGTATATCAATGGCAAGCGTTCCGGCGAATGGCGTTTCTACTATCCTGGCGAGGTGCTCGAACAAGTCGGTTTTTACAAAAATGGACTGTTGGATGGCACGTGGACTTGGTATTATGTGGACGGCAAGATCCAAAAACAGGAGGATTTCTTTGAAAACCAACCTGAAGGAAAATACGTTGAATATGACGAAACCGGCGCTGTGATTGCTTCGGGATCTTATTTTGAAGGGATGAAGACCGGAAAATGGAAAGAACAGTCCGGTGAGGTCGTTTCTGAGGGCGAGTACCGCAACGACAAACAGGTAGGGGAGTGGGTCTCGTATTACGCCAATGGCAACTTGGCCTTCAAAGGCAGCTTCAAGGGCGGCTATCCCGATGGTGAGCACCTCTATTATTATCCCAACGGCAAGTTAAGGGAGCGTCAGCAGTATTCCGGCGGCATCCGCAACGGTCTCTGGCGCAAATACCTCGACAATGGCGAGCTTTTCTTTGAGGAGACCTACGAGCAGGACAAGGACGAGGTCTTGAGGGAACCCTAAAATGTGAAGTCATGAAGCATAAGAGCGTACTATGTTGGATCAGCCTATGGATGTTGCTGTTTTGCCTGGCATGCGACCCCGTCACCCGTGATGCCCGCCATTTGATCCGTCAAGGAAGTCTGTTGCTCGATACCGATCCTGACAGCACCCTGCTATTAATCGACTCGGTGATGCGTATGGAGGCGAAGCTCTCCGACCGTGAACGCGTAGAGATGGCCTTGTTACAGGGTAAGGCGTTGTATGGCGGTTCGTTATGTCCCGACGAAGGACGTTCCATTCCCCCCATGGTGGTTCCCTTGCCCGAATTGGATGACGCACCCAATTATTTTGCCGCTCGAAAAGACCATGGCAAGACTGCCTTGACCGCACTCTATAAGGGTCGTTCCCTATTGGAGGGTGAAGACAAAGCCGCCGCCGTGCAAGCGTTCAAAAAAGCAGAACAGTATGGATGGGCCGCAAACGACACTCTCACCGTAGCACGGGCACAGTATTGGATTGGAAAGACCTTATATGATGATGGAATCAAAAACGAAGCTTTAACCGTGCTTTCCCAGGCCGACCAGAACTTTGGCGACCATTACGATGAACGGGCCATGACCCAGAATGTGATGGCTGCCGTCCTGATCCTCATGACCGAATACGACAGCGCGGCGGTTTGTCTCGATCAAGCCATCCGCTTTAGTGAATTGGGCGGGTGTGACAACGCGCGGCACAAGGCTCTTAACAACTACGCGGTGTTGCTTCGGTTGACGGGTAAGTATGAGTTGGCGAAAGAGAAGCTGAGGATCGACGGCGCCTTGTCGGATCCTTCCCGAATCCCCATCTATTATATCAATATGGGCAATATATGTCTCAGCGGAGGACAAATCGATTCGGCAGGCTATTATTTCGATCAGCTTGAATCCATACTTCCTGAGGCCGACATCAAGGATGAAACAAGCGTATCCGCTTATCGTGCGCTTTCACAATACTATGAGCTGATAGGAGATGCTCCCCGGGCGTTGGACTATCGCCATCATTATGACAAGTATCTTTCAAAAGTGCAAAAACAGCGTGATCAAAACAGGTTATACATCACTGCAAAGAAGTATGATTATGACAGAATACGCCAGATGGCTTATCAAGATACCCTACTCCATCACCGGTGGACTTCTGTCCTGATCGCCTTGTTGGCTGTATTGATCGCCGCCCTGTTGGTCATCTATTACCAACTGATCCAAAGAAAGCTGAAAGAAGCGAAAACCGACGCCCTTCTGGTGAGGATGATGAATCAGCAGCGGGAACTGTTGCAAAACAACGAGCAGAAGGAACGCAAAAACCAGGAGGTGATTCAGGATCTCACCTTAATGCTGACCGAGAAGCTCAAAACCATGCAAAAACTGGAGGTTTTCATTAAAGCCAAAAACGCTACCGCGCTGTCTGAATTGAAGTCACAGGTATTTGCCGACGGCGACCATTTGGAACAGATGATGCAGATTATTGACATGTTATACCCTGGTGCGTACAAAGAGATCCAGAACAAGTACCCCGAGATGAGCGAGATGGAGTGCAAGGTGTGTCTTTTGCAACGTTTTAAACTGACAAGAGACGAGGAGGCTTCCATCTTGGGCGTGGGGGTGAGTGTTCTTGACAAAATACGCGGAAGGGTTCGCAAAAAAACACAGGAAAAACCCGAAAAGAGGAGCTGATAATTTGGATTTTACCCTGTCCAAGTTTGGATGGGGCTGTCAGCATCTATAAATAAACCAGATAGTTACGATTTTTATTTCGGATTATTTTTTGGATGCCGCTTTAGACACTGATTTGTTTGGTTAGCTTTAACCGTGAAACCATAAATAATCAATGTCATGAAAAACAAAGTTGCTATCTTGTGTTCTATTTTAGTTATTGCGTTTTGTACCCTTGTAATGGGACAGCAACATAACAGCAATACTCCATTTTTGGATGGAGATGAAATCGTACTTCAAGGTGTTTTGGAAACCGGAGCAAATCCCGATGATATAGGGGCGTCTGTCAACGAAGATGTGGTTCAGGTTTATTTTAGTCGCAGCTTCGGTAATGTGTCATTATCGTTGTATAACGGAAATAATATGCTTATCTATAGCGGAGTGGTGAACACCGGTGTACAGCAGTTAGTGGTAATTCCCATCAACGGCATGGCCAGTGGTACTTATACGTTGGTATTAAGTAACAACAATGGCGTCGCCGAAGGCGAATTTGAACGATAGCGTCCAAAAAGCAAACCTATAAACCATACATAATTCAAAATAAAACAATGCCATGAAAAGAAGACTTTTTCTTCTGGCAGCATTAGCGATGCTATGCCATGTTACAGCGACAGCGCAAAATAGCGAGAATGAAGACAACGAGGTCATTCTCACAGACACAACCCTGTTCAAAGGTAAAACGATCAACATCTATCAAGACACTGCCAATGCCGTGATGTTGCAGGCAGGCAACGGTGCCTTTGGCAACAACAACAATGTGAAGGGTAATCATTCCTTCGCCTTCGGCGAGCGTTGCACCGTAACCAGAAACTATACCGGCATCTTCACGGTCGGAGCCGACAACACCGTATCGAGTTCCTGGTCTGTGGCCCTGGGCCGTTACCTCTCACTGAGCGGTACAGCACCCTCCTACGTCATCGGTGAGGGGTTGGCCGTTGACGCACCGCTGGCCAACACCGCCACCCATTGTCTTCAGGTTGGCTTCCTTAGTACCAAACCAACGCTGACGGTCACTTCGTCGCCGAATAATTACAGCCAAAATGTAACAAACAAGACCGGCAAGGTGGGCATCGGCGACGTGACGCCTACGGCCAAGCTCCACATCAAGTCGGACAACGGCGAGGACGCTGGCATCATCTTGGAGCCCAAGCAGCCCTCCTCCAACTCCACATTCATCCGTCTGCGGGACAGCAACCACAAGATCTCCGTAGCTCCCTCCGGATTGATGCAGATGACGGCGGGAAGCCAGGACCTGAAACTGATTGGAAACAACATTTCCGCCTCGACGGTCCAATTCGATGCCG
>JAEFAE010000047.1 GCA_016291135.1 Bacteroidales bacterium | reverse complement strand
TTGAAGATCAAGTTCTCGGTATAACCTTCATGAGCGTCGCCTTCACCAGTAACATCAGAGCTATACAGCAGGAGAATGCCGTGGGCAGGGGCGATGACGTTTTCATCGGCCGTCCAGACGATCTTCTTGGCATCCTTTTCGATGTACATGCCTCTCAACGGCAGGTCCATATCACCCATGTTGTAAAGTTCGATGAACTTATCGGTACCATTCAATTCATTCAAGACGATCACGCTGAAATCCGGAGGGACGGCACCGACGGTGTAATCTTTGGATTCAGAGGTCACTTCCATCTTTTCAGAAACGGCCTTGACGTAGAACACCACCTTGGTGTCGTTGGGTTGGGCCGGGATCACTGCGGTGTAAAGCTTGGTAGCCTCATCCAAGGTCATGGGGACTTCATTGATCTTGTCAGTTTCATCCAGGATATAGCACAAGGTGGCTTTCGTATCATAGAAACTGGCGATGTTGGCCGTAACCGTCACGTCATTGACATCGGTCATGGCTTTAGGGGTAAATGAAAGGCCCGAAACAGTAATTCCATAGTATGGTTCGTCCTTAACGCAGGAAGCCATCACAACGAGCAGGGCTAATGCCGCAAACAATATCTTTTTCATATTAATTCCTTTTTTGTAGTTAGACAATGAGTTTGTTTAGAAAGCAACCTGGAAACGGGCCAGCAGCATGTGATAGTTGACACCGGCATCACCAGCGGCAGCGTCCACATTGGCGAAGTTGTTGGTAGGATTACCGGCAGCATCAAGACCACAGATGAGTTTGCCCTTGCCGTTGGCATAACGGTCGTTGTTGACATACTGGTAGTTGAGGGCGATCTTGGTGTTCTTTCCAAGGTAGAAATTGAGGCCAGCGCCATAGAGTTCGGCAGAACCGCCAAAAACGGCTTGGTTGAGAGCGCGACCTTCGTAGTCGTTCATATCAAGGAACTCATACTTGAGTGCAAGTTCCAAGTCACCCCAGCTGCGGCCAGGACGAACACGGTTGAACTTGGCGCTACCCGAGTCGTAGGTCTGCTTGCCACCCAGGAGGAGGTAAGAGCACTCGGCATACCAGCCTTGGAAATGATACGGCTTGTCGAGAACGACATGCTCCGGATCCATGTAGGTCCAGTTCGACATCCAAGCGGTTTCAACGCGGAGACCATCGTAATGGCCAGCGAGTTCAGCGGTGGCGACAAGCGCATGGTCGGCATATTGGATATCGTCCGTGTCAAGATACTTCTTGCGGCTGATGTTGGTGGTATTACGGCAGCTGTAACGCAAGAACGGGGTCTTGCCGGCTTTCTCGTCGGAAGTCTTGGGGACGTCATACATCACCGCACCACCGATATGGATGCCATAGTCGGCCTCATTGATGGGGCGGACCACAACCTTACCGAGGTAGGAAAGACCTTCATCCATGCCATAGTCCTTGTTGTTGGCCTCCACGAAGTCGCGGGTCTCCTGACCTTCGATCTCCTGGAAGAGCACGCTGGCGCTACCGAAGAACATCTTGTTGCTGTACTTGGCGAAGATGCCGAGATGGCGGCTGGGAGCGAAGGCGCTGACCACCATCGGGCGTTCCATGAACTCGAGATAACGCGAGGAGGTGTTGCGCGACAGCGAGAAGTCGGGTTTCTGGCTACCGACGCTGAACTGCCAGTTCTTCACGCCCGTGTAGCGGACGATAGCGTCTTTCAGCTCGAAGGAACCGTTGGCGAGTTCCATATCCACCTCACCATACCAATCCGGAGTGATTTGGGTTTTCACGGCGAAACGGGCACGGCGGATGCTGGCACCGTCACCGATCGGGTCGGCCCATTCCTGGGCGCCGAAGTAGTGGCCGAAGTCAACCTGCACACGCGAGTCGAACCAGAATTTGTACGCTTTGTCCTTGGATTCGAAGACGAGAATGCCATCGCGTTCGGTGGGGTTCACTTCTTGCACATCCACTTTGTTGCCGTACTGGTCAACAGCTTGACCAGGCTTCTGGGCAAAGGCCGCTGCTCCAATGAGGAACAAGGCGACCATCATTAAAAGTCTTCTCATAGTTGTTAGATTTAGTAATATAATAATATTAAGTGATACAAATTAATAGTAAAAATAAAAACGGTCTCTTTCTTCTTTTTCTTTCATGCAGTGTGACATGAATTCCTGCAGTGCTTCGGTGTAACCACACTTGAAGGTGGTGTCGTAGCTCTCGTAGTGGTACTTGGTACCATTGTTATAGGTGATCTCAAACATCCAAGGGGTGTACTCAAAGTCAAGGTCTCCCCGGGTTTGATTCATCTTCAGGCTGTAGACGTTGAAGAGGATCCTAAGTTGGTCGAGCAGCTCCAGCTCCCGATCAAGCACTTGGCGTTTCCCCGTCTCCTTATTAAAGACAGTCATCACCATCCGGTCATCCTTGCGTTCCAAGTCATAGACATCCGACCCATATTCATAGTGGAACGACACCACTTCGCCGGCAATGGTCGCCTGTTCCTTCCAATGGTTCAGACATTGGATGAAATCGTTTATCGCAGCCCTATATCCGGCAGGACCTGCCATATAGCCTCCCGTGCTGATATCCTTGCCGGAGGCGTATGACACATACAAGCCCCATGAGGTACCGTCCAGCACATCGAATTTCGGCTGGTAATGGCCTTGGTATTTATACACCTTATGCTTCAGGATGATGGCCTGCAGGGAGTCAAACACACTGTGGTCCTCGATGGTGAGTTCCGTCTCGTCGGGAAAGCCTTCGTTGAACAGGAAATGCACCTTGCCTTCCTCGGTTTCCTCCACTAGATATCCAAAGCCCGAGAAACGGTCCATACCGCCTCCCTCATGCAGTGAGAAGTGGACGATGGTATCGTTCTCAGAGGGTTTGGACGAATGCAGGGGCGAAGCGCATCCGAACAACGACAATAGGCTTGCTAGTACGATCATGGTTTTCATCATCTTCTTACTTGTGTCTTCTTACTTGATTCCCAACTTCTTGGCGATGTCCTTCGGCAGGGCGTCCTTGTGCACCACGATGTTCAAGGTCTTGTAGCGCACAAAAGCCTTGGAGACGAACCAAGTGCCATGATACTGGCCAGCGTCGCCCCAGCTGTTCTTCACGATGTAGTATTCGTTGCCGATCTGGTCCTTGGCAGTGCCGTAGATCAGCATGCCGTGGTCGTCGCCCGTCTCATAGTTGTCGTAGGCAATCTGGCGTTCCTTCTGGGTGACCCACTTCTGCGGGGTAGGCTGGTTCATGGCTTCCTTGCGACGGTCGGCGGCGCTCAGGCCCATCCAGTGAGCCATGTCGCTGCCGGTAAGGTCCTTACTTTTGGCCTCGAGGTCGGGAAGGACGGCGATGCCGGATTGCTTGCCGCGGAGCCAGCCGCTTTCGCTGACGTCGGAACCCCAAGCGATGGTATAGCCTTTGTCGATGGCGTTGTCCATCACTTGCATGAGCTCATCGATAGGAAGGTTCATGGCCTGTCCCCAACGCCAGTTGTCCTGCACTTCGATGACGAAGGGCTCGTAGAACGGATGATGGGTGAAAGAGGTCAGGTTGACGTAGTCGTCCATGTTGAGGCCCGTGGACTCGGCAAAGCTCATGGGCGTATATTTCTTGCCATTATAGGTGAACTCGGTCGGAGGCACGCCGAGGTAGGCATCATAGACGCCGGCCAAGGCCTTCTTCCACAGCGGGTTGCCGTCTTTGTCCATTTGGATCTTGCGGCTCTTGATGACACCTTCCACCAGGGGATCGGTCACAGCGGAGAGTTCGGTAAAGTTCGACAGGGAGTCGCCGTGCATGGCACCGGCAGGCATCTCGCAGTCAGGTACGAGGCCGTAATGACGAATGGCATAGAGCACATCGCCGAAAGAGCCGCCTTGTGAGAAGGAGACGTCGCCGTGGGTACGGACCGCGGCTTCGGCACGGTCGAGATAGGTCTTGTAAACAATGTACATCTCCGAGAAGTCATACTCGGGCTTGCCCATACGGAGCAGTTCCGACTCAAAGAACGCCAACGAGGAGTAGCACCAGCAAGTACCGGCTTGGTTCTGGTCCTTGATGGGGGTGATGGGCAACACTTTGATGGTGTCGAACTTGAAGCCTTCGCCTTCTTCTTTGTCAGCAGGTTTCGGGGTTCCGGGTTGGGCCACGGCGGCGACGCTGAGCATCACGGCAGCGGCAGTGAGAAAACGTTTGAATTTCATGATTTGATAATTTGATATTTAAAGATTTAACGATTTTTTCATGGATTTGGAAAGGGCATCCTTGTGAAGGGTGAAGAAGATGGTATATTTGCGCAGGTACTGCTCTGAGCAATACCAATAGCCTTTGTAAGGTCCACGCTCGGTGCCCCAGGAGTTCTTGATCTTATAGTACTTGTTGCCGTTCTGGTCTTTGGCGAGGCCCACCACCAGCATGCTGTGGTCGTCGCCGGCATCCCAGTTGTCGTAGGCCTGCTGGTGAAGTGCGTCGGTAACCTGCAGTTCCGGCACAATCTCCTCCCAAAGCGTAGCCTCAGGGTCTTCGGGGACGATGCCAAGGCCCGTCTTGCCCGAGAAGCCCTTGTTGCTCACGTCCTGGGCCCAGCCCAGCGTATAGCCGTGTTCGAGGGCTTCGTCCACACATTGCATCAGCTCGTCGAGCGGCATGTTGTAGGCAGGCGTCCAGGTCCAGTTGTCGGGAATCTCCACCATACAAGGCTTGTAGTAGGGGTCGCTGGTGAAGGAGCAGATCTCGATGTAATTGGCAGGATCGATGCGATAGGCTTCGGCAAACGACTTGGGCGTGTATTGCTTTCCATCGACCGTGAACTTCTCAGGCACCTCGCCAAGATAAGCGTCGAGCACGCCTTGGACGGCCTTGGGGCCGGCAGGCGAGATCTTCTTGTTGCCGTTCTTGATAATGGCACGGGCCACCGAGGCAATCACCTCGTTCATCTCGCTATGCATGTGGCGTTCCTCACCGATGACCTTGCCGCTGTAGTCGGCTTCGGGCATCATGCCGTACTTGTCGATCATGTAGAGCACGTCGCACACCTCGCCGCCTTGGCTAAGCGAACTGCCGCCATGCATCCTGACGAACTTGGCCACCTTTTCGGCCCAAGCCTGACGGACGACAAACATCTCCGAGAGGTTGAACTCCTTGCCATACATACGAAGGATCTCGGCTTCCACAAAGCCGATGCCGGCAAAGCACCAGCAGGTGCCAGAGCTGCCTTGATTATCAACGGCCGTATGCGGCACATTGAGGGTTTCCGTGATTTGATACACCGGTTGTTTTTCTTCCTCGGCACCGGCTTCCTGAGCCGACACCATCGGGCAGATCCCCATCAAGAGGATAAGAGAAAATAACTTTACGATTCTGCTCATATTATTAAAACATTTAAATTACTTCAACAACGATTAGCGGACCATCACTTTCACGACTTCGTCCCCACCCCGAACCAGATAAAGGCCCGGAATCAAGTTGAACTCGCTGGCGGTGACATTCGAACGCAACGCCACCCGACGTCCGGTCAGGTCATAAACAGCAACTTCTATGGCGGTCGGGCTCGTCACGATGAGACGGCCTTGGTCTCCCCAAGCCTTCAAGGCAGCTTCCGGCTGCTCTCCTACCGTTTGGAATCCGGAACAATAGAGGGTATACTGGGTATCGAGGTAGCTGGAGGCAATCGAACAGCTTCGCCAGCCGGTGTACAAGGGCAGTTCTCCTTCCAGCACGGAAGTCATGCCGCTTTGCATCAAGGAGCTCCACCTTTCGGACAGGCCAAGCACTTCGTTGGCGTTCACCGAGGCATCGAAGACATTCTCATACACGTCCCGGACCACCCAGTCTTCCTCGTTGAAGATGCTCACCGTTTTCTTCTGGGCATTGCCCCGGGCGTCATAGTAATATTGCGTCTTGTTGTCCAGGTTCAAGTCCGACCCCATCCAACCGGCAGAATAACACGTCTCCGAGGCCACCTGGCCCGCATCGGTATAGGCAATCTGAAACTGTTGGGAGACCCTCCATTGGTTGGCTCCAGGCCCCCATCCGCCTTTGCGGTAAATCATCAGCTCCACACAACGCTGGTTGTCGTCGTAGAAGAGCGAGTCTTTCTGGGTCTCGCGCCAAGAACCATTGCGGCCGTTGTAAGTGATACGGCAAACCACCTGGCCTTCGTCGCCGTAAACCCGCTCCGTCTTGATCGAGGGCAACCATTCTCCGGATACGTCCTTTCCGTTGTAGTAGGCATAGAGCACCTGCTGGTCCTGTTCGTTATATTCATAGACGGCATAGTTGATTTCAACCCACTCGGTGTTCTCGGGCGCTTCGGTGAGTACCGTTTCAAGCAGCTTCCCCGATTCGGTGTTGCGGTATTGATAGCGGACCCGCTGATAGGGCTCCCAAGCCTCGTTTCTCCAACGGCTCACCAAGACCAGGTCTTGGTCGTCCTCCCAGGTGGTCTCCGTCATCAGGTCGGGTTGCCATTCTCCCTCTTTCCAAAGGTAGGAGGTCTCCACCTTGCCACCTTCGGAATAGGTGTACAGGTTTTTCCAGCGGGTACGGTCAAAGTCGTCGGCTCCGATCACACTGTCGAGTTTTTGGACATAATCGGCCCTGCCTTGTGAGGCCACTCCCTGCATGGATAACAGTTCAGGATGCGCAAATTGGTACTGCATCCGTTCCCACTGGTTATGGAACACCGTGGGCGTGTTGTATTGTTGAGCGATCGCGGGGACCATCAGTCCCACCAGGATCATCGATAATAGGATCTTTTTCATGATTGTACGCTGTTATTGATTCTACGATCCGTTACTGCATTACGACCACCTTACGCACCTGGACGCCATGGGTCGTCTGAATACGGAGAAACACCATCCCTTGCGGGCAGCCCGACAAATCGAGCCGCATCTCCGAGGCTTCGGCACGACGGTGCATCAGCATTTGTCCGGCGGTATTGAAGACGGACACTTCGCTAAGCCCATCGGCCTGTACCCAAACCGTACCGTCGGTCGGGTTGGGGAAGACGCTCAGCGCTTCGGTCGGCGTTTCGCCGACCGACACATTGCCCCAGCAGGCCCGGTTCGAGCGACTGGACTCCACGCCCTTCAGCATGCCGGTCACCTGATACACCACCATGGATTCCGTGGCCGACAGGGTATCGGCATACTGGGCATCCGTGATGTTTTCGCGGTAAAGCTCCCCATTGCGGTAGAGGTTGTACGACTCGGCCAGCAAGGCAGGATCCCACTGCAGCAGGACCGTGCCGTCGCCCTGGTCATCGAGCCGCAAGTTCGAAGGAAGATGGGTGGCATTGATCTCCAAGTAAAACAGTTCCGGGTGGAGGGCGGAGCGTGCCGGCGAGGACTCCACCTCACCCTGCTCGCCGTAAAGCGCCGTCAACTTGAAGAAATAACGTTTCCCCAACTGTTGGTTGTTGAGGGTATAGCTGGTCGACGTGCCAGGCAACATCTTGACCTGCTTGTATTCCTCACCGGGATATTTCCGATAGAGCACTAAGGCATCGATTCCTTCGGCCTGTTCGGGAAGTTCCCAGTGGAACACGATCTTCTTGTTGGTCATCTCACCTTCGAAGGCACGAGGGCTGAGCCCCTCCGTCTCAATCACCGCGCAGCACGTGTTGGAAGGATCCGTCTCCCCTTCGTGACAGAAGGCAGTGACATAGTAGCTGTGCATCACAGCCGCATTTCCCACATCCACGAAAGAGGTGGTGTCAGGCACCATGTTATAGAAATAGCCGTCGCGATAGATGTTGTAGCCATAGCC
>JAEFAE010000028.1 GCA_016291135.1 Bacteroidales bacterium | reverse complement strand
CTTCGTGACAGAAGGCAGTGACATAGTAGCTGTGCATCACAGCCGCATTTCCCACATCCACGAAAGAGGTGGTGTCAGGCACCATGTTATAGAAATAGCCGTCGCGATAGATGTTGTAGCCATAGCCCGGATCGGGGATGCCCGTCCAATGCAGCAGCACGTTTTCGCCCTCGACTTCCGCCGTCAGGTCGGAAGGATGGACCAAACTGCCCACGCCGCCACAGGTGTTCACCGTCTCGAAGAAAATGCCGGTCGGCATATTCACCGAAGGGCCGGCATAGTCGAACACGGTCTGGCCTTCTGAATCCAGAATGCTGATCGCCACGTCCATGCTGTCGGCCGGAGCGGCCCA
Organism: Bacteroidales bacterium; assembly: GCA_016291135.1. GTDB lineage: Bacteria > Bacteroidota > Bacteroidia > Bacteroidales > F082 > Limimorpha. The sequence goes on along the minus strand of JAEFAE010000028.1, from coordinate 36,185 downwards.
ACTCATGGTCACGCGACCCTGCGGAACTTCCATCGTCACCTTGCGGTCCTCCGTCTCAGGAACGAATTCGCCCAGTTTGTTGCCCGCAGCGTTGAAGAGGGTAAGCATACCACGACTCCCTTCGATCTGATCGGCAGAATAGCAGCGGATCTGCCAGTCGCACACGGGGCCCAAGTTGATGCCATCGGCATGCGCTTTCCGTCCGGAATAGCCGTTACAGACAGCATATACGCGGTAGTTCACCATGGCCGGGAGTCGGGTCGGAATCACCTGGGTTACGGACGCACCCGGAACCGGGTTCTCATACAGACCCACCACAACGCCATCGCGCTCCACCACAATCTGGTCGATGGCCTCCAACGGACGGCCGTCGAGGGTAGCGGTAGGATTCACCCAAGACAACGTCACGGAAAAATCCTCGTCGCCATTGGGCACCGCCGTAAGGTAGTCAGGCGCCTTGGCTGTGTTTTCAAACACGAACGGAGGGACGAAATTGGTGATCACCGCCTGGCCGGAGTTGAACATATAGCCGGACACATTCAGTTCGTCGATGGCGAAAAAGCCGTTGCCCGAGCCGCTCCAGCCCCAGTTGAAATGGAACATGTCGTTCTCGTCGTAGCCGTCGCAAACGAAGGCATGGCCGCCCTGGCCCTCCGTGTCGGAGCCAGAATAGTAGCAAGGCCAGCCCAAGTCGAACTGGTCTTTCAGAATCTGATGGAACTCGGCAAGGTCGAATGCATCGCGGGAATAGATCCGGCAGCGGTTGGTATAACCGAAGTATTTGAGCACCGCATCGGGCACGTCTTGCGAGTAGGCGCCGCTCCCATCGGTGGAGTAGTCCATATCGACCGCCACGCCGCAATCGTACATGAACTTGGCAATGGCATCGATGCACTCCGGATCCGAATCGGCGGCAATGCCGTTGGGCATCTTGTCGAAATCGTACACCGACGAGGAGAAATCGACTGCCAGTTCCCCCCATTGGTAATGGTAATAGCTGTGATGGCCCCATCCATGGGTGGGATATTTCCAATAGTTCATCACCTGCGACATGGCGGTGGCCACGCAACCCGCGTAGGAGTTGCCAGGGCAGAACTTGTTATAAGGTGCATTTTGGTTCCATTTGGTCGTCAACAGGTAGAACTTCGCGCGGTTCCCATTGCGGGAGGGAAGGCGCTCCCCACGAAGCAGGGCCTCCCACTCGCCAACCACCTGCGGTTCGGCCGAAGCGACCCCCCGCGACAGCATCTGACGGCCTTGGCTGAGGTTGTCGAGATAATACATCATTTCAGGCGATGCGTTTTCCGTCGGGAAACACCCCTCATCGGAGTAGCCCACGATAGGGCGGAAACGGTCGTCGGCCGACACCAGCACAAACCCGTTGGTGCCGACATTGAAAGCGTAGTAGTGGTCAGTAGCGGAAACAAGTTGCAACGCATCGGCCTTCACCGACTGTGAAAGGGCGGTTTGGGCAAAGCCCGCACCCACTTTCCGTGCTGTGACCAGATCCACTGGACCGGCAAACAAGCAGCCGATGGAGAGCGTCAAAGCAAGTAAAAGGAGTAGTCTATTCTTCATAGTTTTTGCGATTGAAATTTCATAATATTTATTAAGGTGTCAAAAGTAGAAAAAAAAACTTTCCACCCCAAAAAAATCCGTAAAAAAAAAGACCATACAGGTTCCCCGTTTAAAAAGTATCGGTATTTATAGTACGTATATTTACCATTTTTTTTACCTTTGCAGTTTTAAAACTGGAATCATGGGAAAGTATCAGCTGATGAACGTGGCCGACGGCCGCCGTTTCGAAGACCAGGGATGGACCTTGGACGACCCTCAGGGCAACACGCCAAGCATGGTGAGAGCCATGTATGAGAACAAGCAACTGCATGTGGCGACCGATGAGCGTCTCGGCCTTTATAAATTCGCCGACTGGATGCCTGTCAAACGGATGTTGGAGCATCCCTCCTGCCCTGTTACCTACAAAAGTGAGAAGCTTGCCAAACACCTGAGACTGAACAACTTGTATATCACCTTCAGCGGCTGGTGGCCCAAGATCGGTGCCCAAATGAGCACCTGCTCCTTCAAGGAAACGGAAGCCTATTCGGTTTGCGCACGCTTAAGTGGAGAATACAAGGAAAAGGTGCTGGTGGTCGCCTCGGCAGGCAATACGGCCAGAGCGTTTGCCAAGGTATGTTCCGACAACGGCATCAAACTGCTGCTCTGCGTGCCCCAGGACAACATCGGGGCGCTGTGGTTCGACAAGCCCTTGAACCCCTGTGTCAAGCTGATCACCACCGCCTCGGGCAGCGACTACTTCGATGCCATCCAACTGTCAAACTACGTCTGTGAGCTGCCCGGCTTCCTCGCCGAAGGCGGTGCCAAGAACATCGCCCGTCGCGACGGCATGAGCACCACCATGATGTCGGCGGTGACCTTCATCGGCCAAATCCCCGACTTCTATTTCCAGGCCGTAGGCAGCGGCACAGGCGCCATCGCCGCCTGGGAAGCCAACCTGCGTTTTCTCGAAGACGGGCGTTTCGGCCAAAAGAAAGCCAAGCTCTATGTATCGCAAAACAAGCCCTTCGTGCCCATGTACGACGCCTGGCGTGCCGACTCACGGGCCCTGCTGCCCTACGATCCCGACCAAGCCCGCAAGGATGCCGCGGAGATCTGTGCCCCGGTACTCTCCAACCGCAAGCCACCTTATTCGCTGGCGGGAGGGCTGTACGACGCCTTGAAAGATACCGACGGCGACATCCTGGCCGTCAGCAACGAGGAAGCCAATGCCGCCAAGCAACTTTTCGAAGCGACCGAAGGCATCGACATCTACCATGCCGCCGCCGTGGCCCTTGCCTCGCTCATCCAAGCCATCCATAATAATAAGGTGCAAGCTGACGACATTATCATGCTCAACATCACCGGAGGGGGCGAGAAACACTTCATGGAGACGCATGAAATCCACCGTCTCCAACCCAGTCACATCTTCCCGATTGGCTTTACCAAAGCGGATGTCGGTAAGGTCATGGAAGGGCTGATGAAAAATTAATTCGGAATTTTTCTGCGAAATGGTTGTACAATCAAAAAAAGTTGTAATTTTGCAGTCCGAAAATTTAGAGACATGTACGCAATTGTAGAAATCGCTGGACAGCAGTTCAAGGTCACGAACGGTCAAGAGATCTTCGTCAACAGACTGCAAGGTGAAGAAGGAAGCAAGGTTTCTTTCGACAGAGTATTATTGATTGACAACGACGGCGCTACCCAAGTGGGCGCCCCCACGGTTGCCGGTGCCAACGTCGAGGCGACGATTAAGGAGCACTGCAAGGGCAAGAAGGTCATCGTTTTCAAGAAGAAGAGAAGAAAAGGTTATCAAACCTCCAACGGCCATCGTCAGTATTTGAGCAAGGTCGTTATTGACAACATCATCATGTAAAAACCCGAAAAAAACAGAAAAGATATGGCACACAAGAAAGGCGTCGGTAGTTCCGAGAACGGTCGTGAGTCAGCTAGTAAGCGACTCGGAGTGAAAATTTTCGGTGGTCAAGCAGCCATTGCAGGCAACATCATCGTCCGTCAGCGCGGCACCAAGCACAATCCTGGCAAGAACGTCGGTATGGGCAAGGACCACACCCTCTATGCCTTGTGCGACGGTATCGTTGAGTTCGTGAAGAAGAAAGACAACAAGTCGTTCGTCTCCATCGTCCCCGTTGAAGGCACAATCGCCGAATAATTTTTTCATAACATACATTTTTTTACCGGCTATCGATTGATAGCCGGTTTTTTTCATTTATTTTTGCGCAACCAATTAAACAGCGTAGTAAATGTTAGTATTATCCTACATCCGTGATCACAAAGAAGAGGTGATCGAACGTCTGTCCATCAAGAACTTCAACAACGTCGCCCTGATCGACGAGATTCTTGCCCTGGACGACGAGCGCCGTGCCACCCAACGGCAATGCGACGACCTGTTGGCCGCCCTCAACGGCAACGCCCGCACCATCGGCGACCTTTACAAACAAGGCAAAGCCGCCGAGGCCAACGAGCTGAAGGCAAAGAACAACGAGATGAAAGAACAGTCCAAGGTCTTGGCCGACCGTCTTGAGGAAATCAAGAAGACCATCCAGGCCAAGCTCGTGGAAATCCCGAATACTCCCCGGATCGACGTGCCCCGCGGCACCTCCGCCGCCGACAACGTCAACGTGCATCAGGAAGGCGAGATGCCCCAACTCCACGAAGGCGCCAAGCCGCACTGGGAGCTGCTCACCGACTATGGGCTGGCCGACTTCGACCTCGGCAACAAGGTCACCGGCGCCGGCTTCCCCTTCTACAAAGGGAAAGGTGCCAAGCTGCAGCGCGCCCTGATCAACTTCTTCCTCGATGAGGCCAGCGCCGCCGGCTACAACGAGACGCAACCGCCCGTCGTGGTCAACGAAGCCTCCGCCTACGCCACCGGTCAGCTTCCCGACAAGGAAGCCCAGATGTATGCCGTACCCCTCGACGGCTTCTACCTCATCCCCACCGCCGAGGTGCCCTTGACCAACATGTTCCGCGACACCATCGTCAAGGCAGAACAGCTGCCCATCAAGACGGTAGGATACTCCAGCTGCTTCCGCCGCGAGGCCGGCTCCTACGGCAAGAACGTCCGTGGCCTCAACCGCCTCCATCAGTTCGACAAGGTGGAGATCGTCGAGATCGCCAACCCCGTCGGCAGCTACGACCGCCTCGAAGCCATGAAGAGCCATGTGGCCGGCTTGCTCCGCAAGCTGGAGCTGCCGTTCCGCATCCTGCATCTTTGCGGTGGCGACATGAGCTTCACTTCCGCCACCACCTACGACTTCGAAGTGTGGTCGGCCGCCCAGCAGCTCTGGCTGGAGGTCAGCTCTGTCTCCAACTTCGAGACCTTCCAAGCCAACCGCCTGAAGCTCCGTTTCAAGGACAAGGACGGCAACATCCAACTCGTGCACACCCTCAACGGCAGCGCCCTGGCCCTGCCGCGCATCGTGGCCGCACTGCTCGAAGACCATCAAACCCCCGAGGGCATCCGCATCCCGAAGGCCCTCCAAAAATACACCGGCTTTGATATCATTTCGTAATCTGATCATCGCCGTCGGTTCGGTCCTGCTCCTCGCCGCTTGCGGGAGCAGGACCGAACCGACTTCCGACGGCTCCATCCCAGGCATCCGTGCCCAGCTGAAGAAAGACAGCATCGCCCTCCAAGCGCTCCAAGAGCGCTATCAGGTGCCGCTGCGCGACCAGTTCCGCTGGTGCGACTCCATGCTGGCCTTCGTGCCGGAGGAGCAGGTCAACGACTATTTCGACGTCCTCAACCTCACCCAAGCCTATCTCAGCCAGTTCGACGAGCTGTTGCCCGTCATGCGCAACGACCTGTCTTACATCGGCCAACAGCTGGACCTCCTCCAGAAGGACATCGACACCCATTACCTCAGCGACTCGCTCGCCCAAGAATACCTGAACGACGAAAAGGCCGCTGCCGACACCCTGCACTACCGGATCCAGTACTTCGAGGACCGGCTGGCACAACAGGAGAAAGCGCTTCAGAAAACCCGAAAAGACCTCGGTAAAGCCGTATCGAAATGAAACGACTCTTCCTCCTCGTCTTGATGGCCTGGCTGCTCCCCCTGGCGGTCAGCGCCCAAAACAAGAAAGATGCCCAGACCGAAGTGGAGGTGCAACTGGCATCCAAGCGTTTCCAAAGCCAAGAATATGAGGAGGCCCGCGACCTGTATCACAACCTGTATCGAAAGAGAGGCCTGTCCCAGTACTTCAACCAGTATGTGGAATGCCTTTTCCGCCTGGGCGAATTCGCCCAGGCGGAAAAGGAGCTCCAACGCTTCATCCGCAGCAACCCGAACCACTGGAAGGCGAAGGTGGACCTGGTGTACGCCTACCAAAGCGAAGGCAACACCAAGAAAGCCGACGAGCTCTTCGACGAGATCCTGAAAGGGATCCCCGACAACCGCAGCAGCATCCTCAACCTCGAAAACATGTTCCGGAGCCGCTCGCTCAACAACCACGCCATGGCGATCCTCGAACGGGGCGCACAGATCAGCAGCGATGGCTATCCCTTCTATGTCGAGAAGGCAAGCCTCTACCAGGCCATGAACAACTACCAAGAGGCGTTCGTCTATTATTTCAAGGAGCTGGAAGCCCAGCCCGACCAGTACAAGTTGGTCAAGAACCGGTTCCAGACCCTGCTGCTGTACGACGTCAACAAAAGCATCGCCGACGAGATGCGCATCGCCCTGTTGGAGAAGACCCAGCAACAGCCCGACAACCTCGAGTACGCCAAGTTGTTGGTATGGTTCTCCCTTCAGGAGGAAGACTATGACATCGCCTTGGCCCAATGCAAGAGCATCGACCGCCGTCACAGCGACCAGTCGGAGGAGATCATCAACCTGGCCGACATCTGCCTCGACAACCGCCAGTACGACCTAGCCAAGGAGGCCTTCGACTACGTCCTCGAGAAGGGCAAGGTCAACCCCTTTTACGGAAGGGCCCTGGTCGGTTCCATCGAGACCGAGAACCAGCTGTGCCTGGACCGGCACGTCACCGACACCCGCACCTATGAGCGGCTCAGCCATAAGATCGACGAGGCTTATCAAAACATCGGTTCGAAGGAATACCCTTACCTCGTGGAGATCCAGGCCGACCTCATGGCCTACCACCTCCATCAGGTACCCGAAGCCGTCGCCCTCCTGCAGCAAGCCATCGGACAGACCAACGCCAAGTTCACCCAAGCCCGGCTGAAACTCAAGTTGGCCGACATCTATCTCTATACCGACGAGGTGTGGGAAGCCACCCTGCTCTACAGTCAAGTCGACAAAAGCATGAAAGAGGAGCCCCTCGGCCACGAGGCCCGGTTCCGCAACGCCCAGCTGCGTTACTTCATCGGCGAGTTCAACTGGGCACAGACCCAACTCAAGGTGCTGAAAGCCGCCACCTCCAAGTTGATCGCCAACGATGCCATGACCCTCTCCCTCATCATCGACGACAACCTCGAATACGACACCACGGGCACCGAGCTCAACCGTCTGGCCCAGGCCGACTTCAAGATCTATCAACACCGCGAAGACGAGGCACTGTCCATCCTCGACTCCATTCGGCACGACGGCAACATCATCAGCAAACCCCACGCACTCTATCGGATCGCCGAGATCGCGGCACAACGCGAAGACTACGTCGAAGCCGACAGCCTCTACCTGCAGATCGTCCAGACCTTCCCCGACAGCTACATGGCCGACGACGCCCTGATGCAAGCCGCCTTGATTGAACACCGGCAGCTGAAGGCCAAAGAGGCCGCCAAGAAGCATTACGAGATGCTCATCGACCAGTATCCCACCAGTCTCTATACCGCCCAAGCCAAGAAGAACTATCGGAAACTATGAAGAGAGAAGACAAAAGACCGAAGACCGAAGACGTCAGGCCGAAGAAAGCCCTGGGACAGCATTTCCTGACGGACCAAAACATCGCCCGTAAGATTGTGGAGCAGCTCTCCCCCGAACTGGAGTGCGTCATCGAGGTGGGGGCCGGCACCGGCGTGCTGACCCAATACATGGTGGACACGATCCGCGACCGTTTCTATGTCATCGAGATCGACACCGAATCGATCGACTACCTGAAGTCGCATTATCCCGAACTGGGCGACCACCTCATCCACGGCGACTTCCTCAAGGCCCGTCTCTCCGACTACGGCCAACAAAACATCGGCATCATTGGCAACTTCCCCTACAACATCAGCAGCCAGATCTTTTTCCAAGTGCTCAAATACAAGGAACAGGTGGTGGAGGTGGTCGGCATGGTACAGAAAGAGATGGCCGAGCGCATGGCCGCCAAGGAAGGCAGCAAGACCTACGGCATCCTAAGCGTACTGATGCAGGCCTGGTACGACATCGACTACCTCTTCACCGTGCATGAGAACGTATTCAACCCACCCCCCAAGGTGAAGTCGGCCGTCATCAAGATGCGACGCAATGCCGTCACCGACCTGGGTTGCGACGAAAAACTGTTCGTAAGCATCGTCAAGCAAGCCTTCAACCAACGACGCAAGACCCTGCGCAACTCCCTGCGCAGCATGCTCAATCCCGACATCATCGGAGATGCCGTCTTCAACCTGCGCCCAGAACAGCTGTCGGTAAGGGATTTTATTGATTTGACGAATCGGATTGGGACGCCATCTTCCGCATCGCCCGACGTACCGTAAGGAAGGCGGAAGTGCCACCCACCACCACGATGGTGGCGAAAATCAGCAACACATCCTTGAACTTGAGCAGGACCGGATAGGCCTCCACCACATAGTTGCCTCCCGTCCCGAACTTCACGAAGCCGAACCGCTGCTGCAGCAGCACCAACACGATTCCCAGCACCAGCCCGATAAGGCCGCCCGCCACGGAGATCAGCAGCCCTTCGTTCAGGAAGATCCGCTTGATCAGGCGGTTGTCGGCCCCCATGGCCTTCAGGATGCCGGTATCCTTGCGCTTGTCTATCATCAGCATGGAGAGCGAGCCGACCACGTTGAAGGTAGCCAGGATCAGGATGAAGGTGAGGATGACGTAGACCGCCCACTTCTCGGAACGCATCACCCGGTAGAGGGTGACCTGCTGCTCCTGTTGGTCTTTCACCGCATAGCCTTCTCCCAAAAGCGGCTTGAGTTCCTTCTTCACCCGACCGACGTCGGCTTGGGACGACAGGAACAGCTCCACGGCGGTGGCCTTTTGGTCATAGTCCAGCAACTCAGCAAGCCAGGGATAAGGCACCAACACGACTTTCTGGTCAATCTCCTGCTCGGTGGCGAACACCCGCCGCACCGTCAGCACACCCGAGTTGAAACCATTCTCCAGACTCATCGAGGAAGCGTTGCCCCGCTTGGGCACATAGATGCGCAACAGGGTATAGGGGTCGTAGGCGTTGATGCCCAGGTACCAGGCCACGCCAGCACCGGGAAGGGCCAGATCCGCCTCGTCGTCGTGCAACACCAAGGCATCGTCGTCGAACACCACGTTGCCCAGTCGCTCCACCTGTTCGTAGGCCAGCCCCACCCCTTTCACCTGACCGATGTGCTGTTTGTCGTTGGCACGGAACAGGGCATCCTCGGTGATGGTGGGAACCACCTGTTCCACCCCTGGGATAGCCTCAATCCGTTCGGTCGGAAACGCCGACAAGTCGATGGTCTTGCCTTTTACGGCGGTGATCTGCACATCCGGCGCCAGCAAGTTGCTCATGGACGACACCACCTGCTCCAGCCCGTTGAAGGCCGACAACACCACAATCAGCGCAAAGGCACCCACGCTGACACTCACGATCGAGATCCACGTAATGATGTTGATGAGGTTGTGGCTCTTCTTGGCGAGCAGGTAACGGTTTGCTATGAACAGGGGCAGTCTCACTGGTCTCCGTGCAGCAGGTTGTCAATGTTCTCGATGTAATCCAGGGAATCGTCCTCGAAGAAACGCAGTTCCGGGATGACGCGCATCTGGTGACGGATGCGGTTGCCCAGCAGACCGCGGATGGCCTTGGCGTTGGCGTTGACCTCTTCCACCACCTTCTTCTTGTCGTCCACGCCGAAGATGCTCAGATACACATTGGCATACCCCAGGTCGGAAGTCACCTTCACGTGGGTCACCGTGATCATCAGCGAAGGCACCGCCGGTTTCAACTCTCTTTGGAAAATATCTCCTAACTCTTTGAGTATCAGTTTATTAACTCTATCTAACCTTTTTGAGTCCATAAGATCGGTTTTTCAGTTGTTCAATGAATCGTATTTGGGTCGGCAAAGATACGGCATTTTTTTCATTCACGGCGTTTCGAATCCATCAAAATGGTGACTGGCCCATCGTTGACAAGGGCCACCTCCATCATCGCACCGAACTCCCCGCACTGCACCTCGCGGCCCGACACCTCGGTCAGGCATTTCAGGAACAATTCGTACAGCGGCACGGCCTGTTCGGGACGGGCGGCCCGGATAAAACTCGGTCGGTTGCCCTTCTTGGTGAGGGCATGGAGGGTAAACTGACTCACCACCAGGAACTTTCCGTCCACCTGCTGGATGTCGAGGTTCATCGAGTCATGACCGTCATCGAAGATACGCAATTTCGACAACTTGGCGCAAAGCCATTCTACATCTTCATGATTATCAGCTTCCTCAATACCTATCAACAGCAGCATCCCCAACCCTATTTGCGACTTGACACGGCCGGCGATGGTCACCGAAGCCTGTGATACCCGTTGTGCTACAATCCTCATTTTCTTATTTTTTTGCGAAGGTAGTGTTTATTTTTTTATTTTTGCCGCCTGTTTGGTCAGAAAAACAGCTTTAAACGAGAAACAATGACGATTTACGACGGTCTCCCCTTGCGGACCTTTGACCTGCTCCCCAAGCTGGAACAGGAGTATGGTAAAGAGAAACCGATCCTCGCCGAAAAGGAAAACGGCGATTGGAGGACGTACAACGTTGGGGAAGCCAGAAGCATTGTCGATGCCATCAGCCGCTCGCTGATCGCCATAGGCATCCAACAAGGTGACCGCGTGGCCATCTCCTCACGGAACTGTCCCCATTGGAACTTCATCGACTGGGGCATCCAGCAGATCGGAGCCATCACGGTGCCGCTCTACACCACCATTAGCGAGAACGACTACAAATACAACCTCAACCATGCTGAGGCCAAGCTGGTGTTCATCTCCGGACAGAACATCTTCCGCAAGATCGACACCATCCGCAACGAACTGCCCACCGTTCAACGGGTCATCTCCCTCAAGACCCTCGAAGGCGCCAAAAGTTTCGACGATTTCCTCGAACTGGGCAAGACGGTTTCGCCCGAGCGCCTCGAGGAAGCCAAGGCCCGGGTGGACCGTTACGACCTGGCCACGGTGATCTACACCTCGGGCACCACAGGCACCCCCAAGGGCGTGATGCTCACCCATGACAACCTCACTTCCAACACCAAGTGTCTCGACACCCTCTTCGAGGTGAAGCCGGGATGCCGATACTTCAGCTACCTCCCCCTGTCGCACATCTTCGAGCGACAGGTCACGATGGCTTACATGAACCTGGGAGCCATCGTATACTATGCCGAAAACATGGCCACCATCGTCAGCGACATCAACGAGGTGAAGCCCCATGTGTTCACTACCATCCCCCGACTGCTGGAGAAGATCCATGCCAACATCCTGCTCAAGGGCAAGAAACTGAAGGGCCTCAAGAAGTGGATCTTCCACTGGGCCATCGAACTGGGGTACCAATTCAACGACAAGCACCAGAACAGCCGCTTCTACAACTGGAAGCTCTGCCTCGCCGACCGCCTGGTATACCGTCAGGTGCGCGAAGGGCTGGGCAACAGCATCGAGGTGATCATCCTGGGCGGTGCCAGCATCCAACCCAAGATCTCCAAGCTGTTGACTGCCATGAAGATGCCGGTCATGGAAGGCTATGGGCTCACCGAGACCTCCCCCGTGATCGCCGTCAACAGCCCGGTGACCCGAAACATCAAGATCGGTTCCGTAGGCTTCCCCGTGGAGAACGTGGACGTCAAGATCTCCGACATCGGCGAGATCCTCGTCAAGGGAAGCACCGTCATGAAGGGTTACTACCGTGCGCCGGAACTGACTGCCGAGGTGATCGACGCCGACGGCTACTTCCATACAGGCGACCTGGGCGTCATCGACAGCGAGGGTTTCCTCTGCCTCACCGGCCGTGTAAAGGAGATCTTCAAGACCTCGATGGGCAAGTACGTCAGCCCCGCGCTGGTGGAGAACACCATGATGGAGTCGCCCTACATCAGCTCCATCATCGTGGTGGGCGAAGGGCAGAAATTCGCCGGCGCCCTGATCATCCCCAACTTCGACCAGCTGAGCATCTGGTGCCGCGAAAACCACCTCTCCTTCATCAACAACGAGTTGATGATCAAGGACAAGGCCGTCATCAGCTTGTTCCGGCAGGAGGTGGACCGCCTCAACAAGAGCCTGGGCGACTACGAACGGGTGCAGCGTTTCGAGCTGCTCTCTTCGGAATGGAGCGCCAACAAGGGGGAAATCACCAGCACATTGAAGATCCGCCGCGACGTCATCCAACGCCACTACAAGGCCCAGATCGAGCGTCTGTTCGTTTAATTGTGTAACAACTTGAAGATCATCTCCCGATAAAGGTCTTTGGGAGAAACGTCACCCACCTGGTAACCCTTCGATTTCAGGTCGAACTCACGCAACACTCCGATGCAACGCACACATTCGGCGATGGAATGGTTGCGCGCGGCCGCCTGGTAGTCGCGGACGAAGAACGGGTTCACTCCCAACACGCTGGCCAGGGCGTTTTGCGAGGTGTCTGTGGCATAGTGCAGCTTCAGCAGCTTCGTGTAGAAGCCGTACAAGGTGATGGCCGTCACCAGCAAGGGATATTCCTTGGCGTTGTCACCAAAATAGTTCACGATGCGGTTCGCCTTGAGCACGTCGCGGCTTCCGAGGGCGTTCTGCAACTCAAAGGGGTTGAAGTCCTTCGAGATGCCGATGTTGCGCTCCACGTCGCCGTCGTCGATCTTCTTCGCCTTCGGCAGGGCGATGATCAGCTTCTCGAGCTCGTTGCGGACTTTGTGCAGGTCGGTGCCGAGATAGTCGGTGAGCATCTGGGCGGCCTTGGGCGTGATGCCGTAACCCTTGTCGGACAGATACGACTGGATCCAGCCCGGTATGTTGTTTTCGTACAGCTTCTTCGACTCGAACAACACCCCCATCTTGTCGATCTTCTTGGCCAGGGCGCGGCGCTTGTCGAGTTTCTTGTACTTGTAGTCGAACACCAGGATGGTCGTTGGCGGAATCGAATCGAGGTATTTGTCGAAGTCCTCGATGTTCTTCAGGTCCTGGGCCTCCTTGACGATAACCACCATATAGCCTCCCATCATCGAGAAGCTCTTGGCATGGGTGGCCACCGTGTCGATATCGACATCGCGTCCATAGACCACGATCTGGTTGAACGCCTTCTCGGTCTCGTCGAGCACCTCGTCTTCCAGGGTGTCGGAGATCATGTCGATGAAATAAGGCTCCTCTCCCATCAGGAAATAGATGGGCGCATATTTCTTTTGGCGAATGTCGGCAAGAATCTGTTCGTAGGTCATCAGTCGAATCTCAAATGTTTTACGGTGATGCCGTTGTTGATCAGCTGGCGGAGCGAATCGACGCCGATGCGCAGGTGGTCGCCCAAGAAGTTGCTGCTCACCTTCTTGTCGCTTTCCGCGGTCTTCACCCCTTCGGGGGTCATCGGCTCATCGGAGACCAGCAGCAGCGCTCCCGTGGGAATCTCATTGTAGAACCCCACCGAGAACAGTGTGGCCGTCTCCATGTCGACCGCCAGACAGCGGATCCGGCGCAGGTAGTCCTTGAAATCGTCGTCGTGCTCCCAAACGCGCCGGTTGGTGGTGTACACGGTTCCGGTCCAATAGTCGCGTCCGTAGTCACGGATGGTGGTGGAGATGGCTTTCTCCAGGCTGAATGCCGGCAGCGCAGGCACCTCGGGCGGGAAGTAGTCGTTGGAGGCACCTTCGCCTCGGATGGCCGCGATGGGCAGGATGAAGTCACCCACACGGTTTTTGCGGACCGCGCCGCACTTGCCGAGGAAGAGTACCGCCTTGGGATGGATGGCCCCCAGGAGGTCCATGATGGTGGCCGCGTTGGCACTGCCCATGCTGAAGTTGATGATGGTGATCTCGCCGTCGGTGGCGCAAGACATCGGCTTGTCTTTGCCGACGACCTCCACTCCCTGCCAGACGGCGAACTTGTCAACGTAGTTCTGGAAGTTGGTCAGCAGGATGTATTGGCCGAATTGGTCCAGGGGCAATCCCGTGTATCGGGGAAGCCAATTCTCCACAATTTCTTTCTTGGTTTTCATCGTGTTGATACTTTTTTGCAAAGATAAGAAAATAAAACCGAAAAAAAATGTTCGGACGAAACGAAAAAAAGATTACCTTTGCGGCACATCTGAAAATAGCGAATAATAAACAGAAAAAATAAGCAACAATGAAACTGAAAAGTATTCTCATCAACATCGTGCTGTTTGCCGTGGTGGTCTTCTTAGCCATCAAGGTCATCCAAAGCATCCAGGCTCCTATTGATTTCGGTAATGAAAAGAGTATGCGTGAGACGCAGGTCGTGCAGCGCCTGAAAGACATCCGCGACATCGAAGTCCAATACAAGCAGGCCCACAGCAAGTACTGCTCCAACTTCGACACGCTGATCGACTTCTGCTCCAAGTATGAGATTCCGATCGTCATGATGGTCCCCGACCCGGAGGACACCACCTTCACCAAGACCATCAACGACACCCTGGGTTACGTGAAAGTCCTCGACTCCCTCTTCGGAAAGCGTGAGCACTTCAACATCAACGAACTCGGCGTGGTGCCCTTCAGCGATCCCGCTACCAAGTTCGAGATCCACGACAGCATCATCAAGCGTGGCGGTATCTCCGTCCCCGTGTTCGAAGTCAAGACCCCCTACGAGGTGTATCTGGCCAAGCCGGGCAAGAAGTTCACCGAAAAGGAGTGGGAAACCCGCGTGAACAACATCAAGGCTGAGATGGAGCAGATCGACAAGTACGCCGGCCTGAAAGTCGGTTCCTTGGAGGAAGCTTCCACCGACGGCAACTGGGAGAAACTCTGATGATCGATCCCGCCAAAAGTACGTTGTACAACATAACCATCCAATGCGCATTGGATGGTTTTTGTTTTGTTGTGCACCACCACGAGGAAAACAAGATCATCGACATCGAACTCTACCAAACCTCCGAAACCGCCGACGGAAACACCATCCTCGAAGCGTTGGAGAAGACCTTCTTCAAGAAAGGGCTTTACGGCAAACCGCTCCGCTCCCTACGGTTCCTGATGGCCAACCCCTATTATGTATTGGTGCCCGAGACGCTCTTCGACGAAGCACAACGCGAGTCGTACCTGCGTTTCAACCACCTGCTGCCCGCCCGCTACGCCTTGTTCCATCAGGCCATTCCTACCGCCGAGGCCGTGATGGTCTTCGCCATGCCGCAGCACCAGGCCGACAGTATCCGCAAGGTCTGGCCCGAGGCGGTCATCACCCATCAGGCGTCCCAATGGTTGCAGGCTGTTTTGAAGGAGGAACCCTACGAATGCGACACCAACGCCTACGTCAACGTCAACAGCCGCAGTTTCGACCTGGCCCTCATCCACGAAGGTCGCATCCGCTTCTTCAACAATTTCAGATTCAACACGAAGGATGACTTCGCCTATTTCCTGCTCTTCACCCTTGAGCAACAGGGCTTGGCCGGCCAGGACATCCCCGTGCATTTCACCGGACTTGTCTCCAACCAATCGGAGATCATCCGGCTGTGCGAACGTTACATCAAGCGGATCCGCTTTGCCCGTCCCAACGGCAGCGTCAATGTGGACATGGCCTTGAACGGAACGCCTTTCCAATACTATTACATCCCCTATCAATCCCTGTCATGCGAATCATAAGAGGAAGGTACCAACGGCGCCAGATCGTCGCCCCAAACAACCTGCCGGTGCGGCCTACGACCGACATGGCCAAAGAGAGCTTGTTCAACATCTTGGAAAACTACCTGGATTTTGAGGAGGTGACCGCCTTGGACCTCTTTGCCGGTACAGGCAACATCTCGTACGAGCTTGTCTCGCGCGGCTGCCCCAAGGTGACCAGCGTCGATCAGGACAACGGCTGCATCCGTTTCATCCGCGAGACCGCCAACCGGCTCGAAATGAAAGAACTGGTTGCCGTACGCTCCGATGTGTACCGGTTTCTGGCCAACAACAAGATGAAATACGACCTCATCTTTGCCGATCCGCCCTACGACTGCCAGGAGTACGACCAGCTGGTCCGGCTGGTTTTCGACAACGGACTGCTCAACGACGACGGCCTCTTCGTGTTGGAGCACAGCAAATATGTCCAATTTGAGGAGCATCCCCATTTCATGGAGCAACGCCACTACGGCAAAGTGAACTTCACTTTCTTTGCACAGACTTTTACGGATGAGGAATAAGCAAGGAGGAGGGTCCCAGTGAGGAGATTCCCCACCTGGGCACCATCCGCTCTTGCACTAGAGATATCCGAAACGTTTCCGAACCGCTTGTTGTTCTTCGTCACTGCCATCCCTGAACAAGGGCATCACCTCGTCTTCAGGGAAGTCGGTAAACGTTAGGAAAAGCAGGGCGTCGAGGGTATCGTTGAAGTCCGGATCGACGTTGAAGCACAAGAACTTGGCATTCAGCTTCAGGTATTTCTTGAACAAGGTGGGCAGGCGGTATTCGCCATTGCTCAGGCGGAACATGAACTTGTCGAATTTGTCGATGGAGCCCATGTTCTCCTTCATCAGCGCGGTGGGATCCACCTTGAGGAAGTCCTCATGGAACGGCGTCGTGGGCGTTGCCACCGTGGCCAGGTCACCGTTGACGGGATGGTTCTCGGTAACATAGCGGACGATCATGCTCTGATAGAACTTCGGATACCATGAGCTGATGCTGACCGGCCCGATGAAATGCTCGATCTCGGGGTGCTTGGTCACCACCACCGCCAAGCCGCGAAGCAGCAGCACCAGCGACAACACCTCGCGTTGGTATTCAACCGTGACGAAGGATCGGCCCAACTCGATGGTCTTCTTCAATGTGTCGGCAAAAGACGCATCGAATCCGAACAAGGTGCTGACATAAAAGCCCTTGATGCCTTTGCTGGGGACGATCTCGTTGCCAAAGCCGAGGCGGTAGGCACCCACGACTTGGTTTTTCTTGTTGTCCCACAGGATCAGGTGTTTATAGTAGGTGTCGAACACATCTGTGTCGAGGCTCTTCCCTGTCCCCTCGCCGATATAGCGGAAGGCTTCCTCGCGAAGCCGACCCAACTCGTGCATCAGGTTCGGGATCTCGTCGTAATCGGCAAGGAAACAGTCATAGGTCGACGCAGAGAACAGCAACCCCTTCTCACGGATGGAATCCAATTCCTGGATCAGCAGCTGCCGGTCACGGGGCGGTTCCACAGGTGCCCATTTCTCATTGGCAACGGCAACAGGCTGACCTTGTTTGATGTTCGCCTCCAACGCATAGGAACGGCTGCGGAGGTAAGCGGCCAGGTCGGCCGGCTTTTCGTAGCTGGCGATCTCCGCTGCCGTGATGGGCTTGCCCACCTGCAACTGGAAGCAGGTGTCGTGCTTGTTGATGAGTTCCTTGGTCAGCCGGGCGGTTCCCATCATCGGATGGATCTTGTCGACCGTATAGAACCACCTGGAGTTGCGTCCTTCCCAGAACACAGGGATCACCGGCACCCCGGCACTCTTGATGATGCGTGCGATGGAGTTGCTCCAAGGCAGGTCCTCGGGAAAGTCGTGCCCGTGGTAACGCGACACCTCACCGGCAGGGAAGACGCCCAGCCCATGACCTTCGCCGATATGCTGGATGGCGCCTTTGATGCCGCCCACGCTGCTCTTCCACTCCGGGTTGTTCTCGAAGGGATTCACGGCAAAGAACGCCTCCTTGAGGTTCGGAATGTGGGAAAGGATGAAGTTCGCCATGATCTTGAAGTCGGGACGCACCTTGGCGATGACGCTGTGGAGCATCACCCCCTCGATGCCGCCAAATGGATGGTTGCTAACCACCACAAAGCCGCCTTCCTTGGGGATGTTTTCAAGCTGCTCCGGACTGACATCGATGGTGATGCCCATGTTCTCGAGGAGGTGGTCGGAGAACTCACGGCCCTGATAATCGGCAGCTCCGTCGAAGAGCCGGTTGATCTTGCCCAAGCGCATATAACCATAGGCCATCCCCGCCACACACGTGCCGAAAAAGCCTTTCATGCCCAAGGCATTTTTAAGGTCCGAATTCGTTACAACTTTTCTCATGGTCGTTTTCTGCCTGCAAAGATAGGGATTTTAGGCATTGAAATCACAAACGACTCGCAATTATTAGCTTAACGCCTACTTCAACACTTCGGCCAGTCTTGCCTCAAGCTGTTCTTCGCGTAAGTTCTTGGCCAGCAGCGTTCCGTTCTGGTCGTAGAGGAAGTTGGTGGGAATGTATTGCACATGGTAGGTCGCACCGACGCTTTGGTCAACGTCACGAACATGGATCCACGGCAGGCCATCCTCGGCGACTGCCTTGAGCCAGGCCGCCTCGTCGGTGTCAACGCTGACGCCTACGATCTCGAGTCCCTTCTCATGGTATTTCTCATACGCCGCCTTCACGTTGGGATTCTCGTGCCGGCACGGTCCGCACCACGAGGCCCAGAAGTCCACCAGCGTCACCGTGTTGTTTTGGATCACCTCACCCAACTTGACGTCCGTGCCTTCGGCCGTCTTCAAGGTGAAGTCGATGAAATGCGACCATTTCTCGATGTATTCCTTCACCCTTTTGCTATAGATCGACTCCGTGGTGAAATGGCTGGCAGCCTCTTTCACCTCGTCCATCTCGAATTCTTCCTTGTCCTGGTCGAGCATGAAATGCGCCAGATAGCTGTCGGGGTGGTTTTTGATATAGTCGAGACGGTCGTTCTTATAGGCTTCCATGGAAGCGGTGATTTCATTGACAAGCGACTCGCATTTCGCCGTGTCGCCCGCCATATAAGCTTCCATCAAGGCATCATTGAGCGCCAGCATCGCGTCTTCCTTGGGCTGCATCTCCTGACGGTAGGCGTTAAAGGCGTCCATGCTGGGACAACCTTTCACCGTCCATTTCTCCATGGCTTCGAGATCACCCGTGATGGTGGTGTTTTGGTTCTCGGTAAAGAACGGGAACACGCCACAGTCGGCATCCTTGTCGAATTTGATGATGTAGCACGTCTGAGGATCGTCTGGGTCGGCGGTCAGCACTGCGGTCTTGCCTTCGAAGACGGCGGTGTCGAGAACGATTTGTTGGCCATCCACTTCTTTGACGAGATAGACGTTTTTGTTTTCGGCATTGTCGAGGTTGAGTGTCACCTTGAACTGTTTCGATTGGTTGCAGCCGCAAAACAGCAACATGGCCGCAAAGAGTGAGAAGAGTAGTTTTTTCATTTTTAACAAGTTTAGGACTGACAAAGGTATAAAAAAAGTATTATCTTTGTTTTTTTAATTGTAAAACCATGAGCAACCCCCACCTCGACCTGCATGCACAGGAACTAATGGCGCAATACCACGAGCTGCTGCCCATCTACGAACAGATGGCCACCGTCATCCCCGAGAAGCTGAGGGGATTCTTCAACGATGCGGGCGTGGTGGTTGCCGCCATGGAACACCGTGTAAAGAAGGAGGAGTCCCTCGCTGGGAAGCTGCAACTCAAAGGAAGCAAATACCAAAACATCCATGACGTCACCGACGTGGTGGGCATCCGCGTGATCACCTTCTACAACGACGATGTGGACAAAGTGGCCACGGTGCTGGAACGGCTCTTTGAGATCGACTGGGAAAACTCCATCGACAAACGCAAGGCACACGAGATCGACAGCTTTGGCTACCGCTCCCTGCATTACATCTGCCGCATCCCTGAGACGTCCTACACCGACCCCGACCACCCCGTCCTGAACCAGATTCGTTTCGAAGTACAGATGCGAACCATCCTCCAACATGCCTGGGCCAACATGAACCACGACACCGGCTACAAGAGCGGCGTGGAGATTCCCAAGGTATATCTGCGCAACCTGAGCCGACTGGCCGGCATGCTCGAGTTGGTGGACGACGAGTTCAGCCGCATCCGTCACGAGCTCGCCGACTACCGCCGGCAGGTGCAGAACCTGGTGGCTTCGGGCAACCTCGCCGAGGTGCAGCTCGACGGCGATTCTTTCAAGAGCTACCTCCAGATCGGGCCCTTCGATGCCCTGATGCGAAAGATCGCCTCCATCAACCAGGCAGAGATCCAACCGACAGACCTCTCCCCCTACCTGCCCCTGTTCAAAGCCATGGGATTCAAAACACTGGGCGATATCGACAAGCTTGTGAGCGACTTTTCCGATGCAGCCTATCAGATTGCCTGCTTCCAAATCGGCCTGACCGACATCGACATCCTCTCGTCATCCGTGGCTCCCCAAAACCTCTGCACGGCTTACATCCTTAAAAAAGGAGGCGGCGGCCTTGGGTTGTTGTGGATGCTCGACACGCTGAACGGCCCCTCCGAAGTCAACAAGGCGATGGCCGAACTCCTGATGGAACAAACAAAAGACTTACCTTTCATGAATCAATAAGCCATGGCAAACAACCCTCTCAACACGGAACTGCTCGACCGTGCCATCCTTTTCGCCGTCCGCGCCCATGCCGGCACCGAACGCCGCGGGAAGGGATTCCCCTACATCGTCCATCCCATGGAAGCCATGGAGATCGTGGCCACCATGACCTCGGACCAGGCGCTGCTTGCTGCCGCCGTCCTTCACGACACCGTGGAAGACACGGAGGTGACCATCGAACAACTGCGCGCCGAGTTCGGCGAAAGGATTGCCGCCCTGGTGGCCGACGAGAGCGACGAACTGCCCGAAGGCGTCAGCGAAGAGGACAGCTGGCACGACCGCAAACAGGCCGCCATCGACCGCCTCGCCAAGGCATCGCACGACGCCAAGACCGTAGCCCTCGGCGACAAGCTCTCCAACATGCGGGCCATCGCCCGCGACTACGCCGAGTTGGGCGATGCCCTATGGAACCGCTTCCACGCCCATGACCCCAAAGACCATGCGTGGCACTACCGCGGCCTGGCCGATGCCCTACGGGAACTGGAAAACACCTTTGCCTTTCAAGAATTCGAACGACTCATCAACCAAGTGTTCAGCTAATGGAACCTATCAAAATATCTCTCAACGACTATGTGCTCTCGGGTGGCGGCGCCAACGGCGAGAGCTACGACCACAAGACCGATCCGTCGGTGATGCTCAAACTCTACTTCCCAGGCAAGATCCAACAGCCCCTCGACGAGATGAACCTGGCCCGAAAGGTGTACGACACGGGCATTCCCACGCCAGCGCCAGGAGAATATGTCGTCACCGAAGACGGCCGCTACGGCATCCGTTTCAGACGCATCCTGGGAAAGAAATCCTATTCGCGCGCCACGGCGGACAATCCCGAAAAGGTGATGCAGTTCGCCGAGGAATTCGCACAGATGTGTCTCCAGCTCCACGCCACCCACGTGGACACCAACCTGTTTGAGAGCGTCAAGGACCGTTACTACCGCCTGCTAAAGGAGAATCCCTTCTTCACCACCGACGAAAAAGACAAACTGACCCGTTTCATCGCCGACACCCCCGACGAGGACACCGCCATCCATGGCGACCTCCAATACAGCAACGCCATCTTTACGGGCGACCGGCGCTATTTCATCGACCTGGGCGACTTCTGCTGGGGCAACCACCTCTTTGACACGGGCATGGTCTATCTATGCTGCTGCCTTAGCGACGAGGCCTTCATCCAGGAAACCTTCCACATGTCCAAGGCGCTGGCCATCCGGTTCTGGGAGTGCTTTGCGCCGGCCTATTTCGGAACCGGCATTCCGCTCAAGGAGATTGAAGCCTTGATCCGTCCCTTTGCCGGACTCAAGACCTTGATCGTGGAAAGAGACACCAACCGGCCGATGCCCGAGTTCCGGGCCGCATTAACTACCATCCTATGAGATCCGACAGAAAAGAAAACAAGAAACCGGGCATCTCGACAAGAGCGAGTTGGATGCTGGTGATCGTGGCGGCCCTCACGCTGGAGGCCACTTCCATCATACAATATATCTATGCCCAACGGGAAATCAAAAAAGAGGCCTCGCTCCGCGCCCAAAGCGAACTGAAAAGCGCCGAGAACAAAATCATGGATGTCGTGAACCAAGCCGAGGCTGCCGTCCGCAACAGCATCTGGGTGGCCGAATGGTGTCTGGAGAATCCCGACAGCCTGGAACGGATCCCCCAACGCGTGGTGAGTGAGAACCCCGTCGTAGTGGGATCCACCATGGCCCTTGTCCCCGGCTACCACGCCTCCCATCCCCTCTATGCGCCTTACGCCGCTAAAAACTTGGAGACCGGCGAAATCCGGATGCTCTCGCTGGCCACGGAAGCATACGACTACCCCTCCTCGGAATGGTTTGTCAAGCCTCTGAAACTGCAAGACAGCTACTGGTCGGAGCCCTATTTCGACGAAAACGGCGGCGACATCCTGATGACCACCTTTTCCATGCCAGTGAAAGACAAAAACGGCACGGTGGCCGCCATCCTGACCGCCGACATCTCCCTCGACTGGCTCACGGACCTGATCGGCGACATCAAAGTGTATCCCAATGCCTTCAACATGGTCGTCAGCCGCACCGGACAAATCGTGGTATGCCCCGTCGAGACCTTGGTGATGCAATCCACCATCGACCAGATCGCCCTGGAATCCGAAGACTATGAGGCACTCAACCGAGTCAACCAGGCCATGCTTTCCGGACAGTCGGGAGAGATGCCCGTCCGCTACCGGGGAGAAACCAGCCATGTCTATTTCTCACCCGTAGACCGAACCGGCTGGTCCCTGTCGATCGTGCTTCCCGAAAAAGAGCTCTACAGCGGTGTGCGCCGGATCGGAATGATCGTCAAGTTGTTGCAGTTGCTGGGACTGGCCATGCTCGTTGTCATCCTCAGGGTAGTGGCCAAGAACCAGGGGAAATACCTGCGCATGAACGAACAGAAGGAGCGGATGGAGAACGAACTCCATATCGCCCGCGAGATCCAGATGGCCATGATTCCCAAGACCTTCCCGCCCTTCCCCGACCGGACCGACTTGGACTTTGCCGCCTCCATCGTCCCCGCCAAGGAAGTGGGGGGCGACCTCTACGACTTTTTCATCCGCGACGAGAAGCTGTATTTCTGCATCGGGGATGTCTCAGGCAAAGGCATCCCGGCTTCGTTGGTGATGGCCGTCACCAGGAGCCTGTTCCGCGCCATGTCGGCCCATGAAGACAACCCGGCCAAGATCATCACCTCGATGAACAACTCCATGTCGGAGACCAATGAAAGCAGCATGTTCGTCACCTTCTTCTGCGGCGTGCTGAACCTGGCCACCGGCCACCTGCGCTTCTGCAATGCCGGCCACAACCCACCGCTCATCCTCACCGACGACATCCGTCCGTTGCCTGTCCAGGCCAACATCCCTTTGGGCATCCAAAACGGCTTTGTCTATAACGAGCAGGACCTGCAGCTCCACTACGACGACTCGCTGCTGCTCTACACCGACGGCCTCACCGAAGCCGAGAACCTGCAGCTGCAGCAATTCGGTGTCGAGCGGGTGAAATCGGTGCTCCATGCCCGCCGCAACTCCCAGGATCAGCTGGAAGCGTTGCAGGCGGCGGTGACGGAGTTTGTGGACGGGGCGCCCCAGAGCGACGACCTCACGACACTCTTCATCCACTACCTCCCCAACGAAGACCGCTTTCTCGAAGAGCGCCACCTGGTACTTCACAACGACATCCAGCAGATCCCCCAACTGGCCGGTTTCGTGGAGACCATCGCCCAAGAGAAACAGCTGAGCCAGAGCATGGCCATGGGCATCAACCTGGCCCTCGAAGAAGCGGTAAGCAACGTGATCCTGTATGCCTACCCCAAGGAAACGGACGGCCTGGTCGATGTGGAAGCCATCCTGCGCAGGGATTCGATCACGTTCCTTGTCGTCGACAGCGGCATCCCCTTCGACCCCACGGCCGCTCCCGAAATCGACTTGAACGTCCCGCTCGAAAACCGGCCCATCGGCGGACTGGGCATCCATTTGGTACGACAATTGATGGACACCGTCCACTATGAAAGAAAAGAGGAAAAGAATTATTTAACAATGATAAAGAAACTATAATATGGAAGTAATCGTCGAAAAACAGCAACAAGGGACAACCGCCTACCTGAAAGGCCGCCTCGACACCCTGGCGGCACAGGAGGTGGAGGGACCGATGGAGGGACTCGCTGAAGCCGCCTCGGGCACCGTCATCCTGGACTGCACCGAGATGAGCTACATCTCCAGCTCCGGCCTTCGTTTGTTCCTCATGCTACGCAAGGCCGCTGCCGAAAAAGGCGGCAAAATCGTCTTACGAGGCATCAGCAACGACATCCGCAGTGTGTTCATGATGACAGGATTCTTGAACCTGTTTGAAATCGAATAACGGAAACGGCCCCCAAGCGACCGTTATTTCCCATTACTCCGTCTTGAGTGAAGGGAACTTCTTCAAAATGTTGTCGGCCAGAAACTGCGCCACGCTTTCGGCAGAAAAACCCGTGACGTTGAGCGTGAAGTCGTAATTGCGGGCATCATAGCGCGAGGTCTCGGCGACGGTCTGGACAAAGTTGTCGCGTGCCTTGTCGGTGCTGTCGACGACCTTGGCAGCCTCTTTGTCGCTGAGATGCTGCTTGGCGGCGATACGGGCGATGCGGGCGTCACGATCGGCCATGATAAGCAGGTGCAGGGCATTGGGGTGGTCCCGGAAGATGTGGAAGCCGGCCCTACCCACGATGATGCAGCTCTCCTGTTCGGCGAGTTCCCGCAACAGGCGCGACTCGGCATAGTAAAGCGACAGCGGCGTGGCCGCAGGAGGCACTGACCCAGCGCCATACGATTGGCTGACCGTGTCGAACTGCCGGTAAAAACGGCAAAAGTCGCCCCACCAACTGGTCTTCTGGGCCTTGACGCGATCCATGTTTTCTAGTGTCATGTCGAACTGTTCGGCGATGCGTTGCAGCAGGGCACGTCCGTAAACCTTAAGGCCCAGCTTCGCTCCCAGCAGACGGGCAATCTCGCCGCCGCCACTTCCGCTTTCGCGGTTGATGGTAATGATGATCTTCGGGTTATCCATAGTGTTCCAAATGCTAAATGATAGGGCAAAGATAGTGTTTTACAACAAATGACAACGCCAAAAAAACGACATTTTCATGGAAACGGTCCAAAACGGCCTTCCATCCGATGCTATGGACGATCAATGGCCTTCTTGCCAAAGAAAAACGGCGATACCCGAAGCCGATCCATCACCCAACCGATGGCAAGGCTGCCCGAGATGCTCACCGTCAAGGAAATGACCAGGAACAGTAGCCCCGTCTTGTCGAAGGCAAGGTAGGGAACAAGAAACTTGCACAGGATCGTGAAGATCGGAGAGAAAACGAAGATCGGCATCGTATTTCTCCCGAGAAACAGCATGAAGGTGCGCAGGCGGCCACGGACCACCGGATACAACGCAAGGCAGAAACTCATGACCAGGTAGACGATCAGCACCCCTCCCACCACGTCGGTATGCAGGTTTTCCGGATGGATGACGAGCAACGCCAGTCCCACCACCGCCAACCACGAAGGCCTAAACACCTCGAGGAACGAGAAACGGCTTTGATGCACAACCACGCCGGCCAGGAAATAGAACGCCCTCGAAAGGGAGAGGATCCCCAGATAGGCGTATCCTGCAAAGAGGAGTCCCAACAAGACACAACGCGACATGGTTCGCATCGGGCACCACTTGAAGACCGCGTAATAGGTCAATCCACAGAGGATCAAAGCGTGAAGGTACCAATACGGGCCCAAGGGATGCAAAAAGAGCTTGTCGAGAAACACCGAAGCCGTCAGGTGATCGATATGGTCGCGTATCGGAAGCAGCGAGGACATCCAGATGTAGCCGCATTCCATGATGGCATAAGGCACAAAAAGCCATAGGATCCCCTTCAAAAAACGCAAGGGCGACTTGTCGATGTTGGTCAGGTAGCCAGAAATGATCAGCAGCACCGGCATGTGGAACGTATAGACCACCTGTTTCGCATAAGGATACAGTTCCTCGAAATAGACCAGATGAAATGCCACCATCAGTACGATCATGATGCATTTCAGGAAGTCCAATTCGTCGATACGCCGATGCGCTTTTGCAGTCATGGTGCGACCATGCGGTGTTTTGTGTTCCTGGAGGGGACCGGTTATTTTGCGGGCTCCCACTTGCAGCGGATGGGCGACACGATGGCGCCTTCCTTTTTCAGTGCGTCAAAGGCTTTGTCAACCACTTTGCGGTCGAGGCCGGTGATTTCAGCGATCTTGCCAGCGTTCACAGGTTCGCCGATTTCGCGCATGGCTTTCAGTACTTGTTCTTTTGCTTCCATGTTGTTAAGATGATTAGGTGAATAACAATGGGGCAAAGATAATTATTTTTTTCTATCTTTACAGCCATTTATCGAAGGAACGCCAATGGACTACCTCAAGCAAGACACCGACAAGATTTGCTACATGATCCTTCCCG
The DNA here is from genome assembly GCA_016291135.1 of Bacteroidales bacterium. Taxonomy (GTDB): domain Bacteria; phylum Bacteroidota; class Bacteroidia; order Bacteroidales; family F082; genus Limimorpha. Next base: position 10,002 of record JAEFAE010000028.1, on the reverse strand, counting down.
AAGGAATCAGAGGGGATGTGTCCGATGGGTTGAAAACGCTTTCGGAGCAGCAACCCGTGTCCATCGTCGTGATCGATGGAGCCAACTGGAACGACGACTTGACACCCTGGCCTGCGGTGGGCGTGTTCAAGAAAGCGAAACCTTTTGGAGGGAAAGCGGCCGCCTTTCTCGGAAGACTGACCGACACGATGATTCCCGAAGCCGAAACACATTTAGGGATTAAGGATGCCGAACGGACCCTCCTAGGCGTTTCGCTATCGGGCCTGTTTGCGATATGGTCGGCTTTCAACACCGATGCCTTCACCAACCTCATCAGCCTCTCCGGATCGCTGTGGTATGACGGATTCACCGATTGGATGAAAGGACAGACGCCGTCGCCTCGGCTGAAAAAAATATGCATGCTCCTGGGTGAGAAGGAGAAGAACGCCAAAGAAAAGCGGATGGCTTCCGTGGAGGAGCAAACCATGGCTGCAGTAGGCCTCCTGAAAACGGGCAGTCAGGCCACCGTCACCTTCGAATGCGTCGAAGGGACCCATTTCTCCCCCATCATGCCCAGGATGGAGCGGGCTTTCGACATTGTTTATGGAACAACAAAACACGTACAAATATGAAAAATGCGATTAAAACGTTGGCCTTGCTGCTATGTGCGGCAGCTATGATGACTTCTTATTCGTGCCATTCTAACGGGAACAAGTTGGCCCAATTCGAGAAAAAAGCCACCGAATTCAAGGCAGCCTTGGACCCAAGCAACAAAGTGATTGCCGAGAGAATAGATACCATTGCACAGAAGGTGTTCTATCTTGAGCCCAATCAGGAAGCCGAAGGCGTCCATCCCATCCACAACATCTTGGTGCATGATTATGCAACGGACAAAACCCAATCCCTCCTGCCCGACGAGGAGCGGATCAATGAATATCTTATATGGGGGGAACTCGTTGATGACAAGGACGAGGAATTCAGCAGCTTCAACCATTGCTTCAATCTGGATTACAGAAGTTCCGAGCTTATCGGCGACCGTTTGTTTATGATGATCCATACCGAATGCTCGTATGAAATGGAGACATCGCTTCTGTTCTACGTCGACATCCTCGACAACTCATTACATTATGTCTGCACTTGTGATGATGTCAACTATGACAAAGAAAAAGGAACGATCGATGTGCATAATGATCTGATGAAGTTCGCAGGTGCTGATTTGGAATACAACTACACCCTCTCTGCTTCGTTGAGCGACAAGGAATATGCGGCCAAGCGTGATGAGGTAGAGGGGATTTGCAATCGGATGAGTGAGCAGTGGAGAGAAGAAAACCTCGACTAATCTTCACTGAATCCTATCCGCCCGGTCTCATCGCTATGGAGACGGAATGAATGCCGACTTGGAGTACACACCCCGTTTTGCAGCGTCAGCGAGGATGCGGCTGCTGTCGGCATGGTCTGCCGTGCCCTGGGCCTCTCCCAAGAGCAACTCATGCGTTTTTTCACGAACGACATTGGGCTTGTGTTAAGCAACGGTGCCGCTTACGGTCAAGGCGGCGAAGGGTTCGTCAGAATGAACATCGGTTGTCCCCGAAAGATCGTGAAGGAGGCGTTGGGGAGGATCAGGAATAGCTGTGGCTTGTAAACGCACACGAAGACAAATCAATCTTTCTTCATGGCTCTTTTGTAACCCATCCAAGCGTCCATGACGTCTTCCACACGATATTCACCATTAAAAAACGTCACTTGACAATTCTCATTGAAAGGAAACCAGTTGCCACAGACGACGCCATCACGAGCGACGATGGGTCGAAAGATACCATTGTTGCTATGGGCATGGTGCCGATGCTCCGCAGGCAAAACAATATCACGACTCTTGTAGCCGATAAGGTATTCGTCATACGGGGGAATCAGTAGGAACTTACCCTTCCTGAACCCCCTTGTGCGACAATCGTCGGTCAGGTAAAAGATCCGACCTTTCCAACGCTCCACATGGAGCGTGTCGCCCAAAAGCGCAATACCTCTTCGGCAATCACTGATGTTCAAACCCGACCACCACACATAATCCTCTAACGTTGCGGGTTGCCTGCTCTGGAAGTACTTACGTGTCAAGCGCATCAAGGCTTCATCACGATCCACCTTCACCCTGGATCCGACCTTGTCAAGAGCAAGTGAGTAGGAGGCTTTCATCGGCAACAAGTCGCCACTACACAACACTCCAGACAACTCAGCCAACCTGATGTGGTACGACAAGCGATGTTCATCCATTAAAAGACCTTTGTTGGACAAGGACCTGACAAAGTCTTCCTTCGTCACGCTCCCTTGATCACCTGCCGTTCGGACAAGGACTTCCCTAATCCGTATTATTTCCTCATCAGAAATGGAGATGTTGTTGCTGCTCATCCATCCTTTGGTGACAGCCAGAGCCTTGTCCGCACAAAGATCGATCATCATCCAATAGTCTTCTGCGGTCACAAGCTGCCAGGTACCTCGCATCAGGTGAAGTCGGATGATGCTCCCGTTGTCAAAGGCATCCTTGAAAGCCTTGGCTGAGGGCTTTTTGGTTCGCATCGAAACCGCCCAGCGCATCATACGATATTCTTGAGCCTGTATGGCACCCAGATGACCGACCACCTCGACGGGGTCGTCAAACCGAGGAGCAACCAGTTGTTGGTTGAGAAGACGGATGGCAATAGGATTCATCGGAATGATGCCATTTTCATCTCACAACACAAAGCTCCTCGGGTAGAAGTCGCTATAAAAACGACCATCGATGGCGGTGAACTTCAGCACGCAATAGTTCGGGTCGGTGACGCCGCCTGGGTAATATTCCGTGTCGCCCTCGCGCCAAATCATCTCCTTGCTCTTGGCATCGGTCAGCACTTCCATCGTGCCGCGCAACATCATGCCCTTGAAGCCTTCGGCATCGCAGAAATAGATGCTGGCCTTGGGGTTGGCCTTGTATTGGGCTACTCGGAGCGAGAAGGTGTTGGTAGTGAAATAGAACACCTTGATACCTTCGCGGACCCGAGGCGACAGCATGGCCTTGGTGCAAGGGAACCCCTCCTCATCGACCGACGATATCATGGTGATGGGCAACGTGTCGGCCATCTTGGCGATAAGGTCTTTAACACCCATCAAAGCAGGGTTCTCAGGAGTGGCTTCGTTGATTGTCAAAGCCTTACGCCATCGTTTCAGGTGCGGGAAGTACATCTTCATTTGGCCGATGTATTCTTCCTTCGTGATAGGCTGCGGTAGCCCTTTGTTCACCTCGTCCACAAACTGGGCACAAAACTCAATCATCTCATCCATCGTGCAGTCTTGGGTGAACTTGCCATCCTTGTAACAATAGATACAATAATCTTCGTTCTTGCTACCGTCGGCATTGGTACCGAGGATTTCATTAGTAAGCGGCATTCCGCAGCTCTGACAAAACTTTTGTTCCATGGCTAAATAGTTTACATCTAAACGTCTGCAAAAATACAGTTTTCTCCGTTTCAAAATGAAAATCATAATGGGTTGAAATGGAACGCTTAAAGCCAAATTGGGGATGTGATGAACCATCCTCCATCCTACGATTTCATTCTTTCCTGCGCATCTTTTCCCGCGCCCGTGCCCTTGTATTTGCTGCGCGTCGAGTTCAGGCGATAATATACCGATACTTGGAACTTGTGCGTCGAGAAGACATTGTTCTGTTGGATTTGGTAGTAGCCCATGTCGCTGTATTCATTCATGCCACAGCGCTGAAGGATATCGAGAACCGCTGCCCGGATGGTGAGCGATTTGTCTTTCAGGAAGCTCTTCTGCACGACAACGCCAAGGTTCATGTAGTTGTAATCGTTGTAGAAATTCAGCTGATGGCCGTGCGATCGGAACATAAAGTTGAGGTCAACTTTCCAATTGTGCTTGAAACTCAAGGTGTTGAAGGCGTTGAAGGTAAAGACAGGCTTGTTGAAAAAGACCCTGCGTGTACCTTCCGGAACATGGATGTCCTCAAGATCGAGCCAAAGGTCTTGTTTCTCCACGCCTGCGGTGGCGTTAAGCGACCAAATACCCGCTCTTGGCGTCGCCGAAATATAGGCTCCGATGGTATTCACAGGTTTGTCAAGGTTGATATGCTTGATGAGTGCGGCATCGCCATCGGTGAGGTAGGCCCACTGCGTGATGGGGTTCTTGCAATGCCCGTAGGAAGCCGTGAACGCGAGCCATTGGTAGCCCACATTCAGCGTAAGATCCTGAATACGTTCATTGAGCAGTTGCGAGTTGCCCGCCTGCATCGAATAGCGGCTGATGTAAGTGACGGCATCGTTCATCGCGAAGAAACTCGGACGGTTGGTCTTGATGCCATACGACAGGCCCAGCTCCACCTTACCCAAGGCAACAGCGTAGGAAGCCGTCGGGAAGAACTCGTCCTGCGGGCGATACAAGAAGTCGCTGTTGGTCACATCCCTATAGTCCAATAAGGTGTGCTCGTAACGCATCCCCACGCTGGCTTGTCCCCATATCCCGAAGTCGCAGGCGTATTGCGTAAAGGCCGCGATGTTGTTTTCCATAATGTCGGCATCGGTGTTGGCAATGGTCTGCTTGTCAATCCAATAGGTATTGTGACGCTGGGCGAAGGTCATCTCCGTACCTGCCTCGATGCTGCCTTTCCAAACGGGATAGGAAAGCACCAACTTGGAGGCATAGAGCCTACTTTCCGCTCCCGACCTACTTCGGACAAAGTCATCTTCTATCAGGCTTTGCTCCACGTTTTCGCGATCGGTGTTGGTGGCTGTGTTCAGGAAGTCGAAATTGAAGTCGATGCCGAGTTTGCCCGCTGTGCCGTTGTAATAGGCGTTGGTGAGGATGCCGAGCGGCTTGGTTTCCTTGCTGGTCTGCACGCTATAGAGATGATCGAGGAAGACGTCGTTTTCGAAGACATCCTCATCATAAATGACCTTGTTCTCGCCGCCGAGATAATGCGTCAGGTCGGCACGGATGCCTAAGGAATGGTTGTCGGAGACTTGCCAGTTGGCGCCAGCGGTATAAACGAGTTGGTCGTTTTTCCAAGTCATGGTGTAAGGACCTGCCTGACGGAACACCTTGGTGGTGTTGGCGATTTCCTCCAAACTGCTGTATTGGCGGTAGTCCGTATGCCTATAATACACCGAGCCGAACACATCGACCCCGTTTTTGCGGTAGTTCAAGCCGAGTTTTCCGCGGGGCGTGTTGCAACCGTACTGCAAGTCTTGGTCATCGGTCAGGTTCAGGTCGAGGCTGAGGCCATCACCTTGTTGTTTCTTGGTACGGATGCGGACCACGGCCCTCACCGTGGCATCGTATTGCGCTCCCGGGTTGTTGATGACTTCCACATCGCGGATGTCGTCGCTGCGCAGGCGGCGCAGTTCAGTGTCGTCGCGCATCAGCCGCCCGTTGATATAGATAATCGGTGCGCCTTTGCCCAAGACCTCAAGGCCGTCCTCGCTGCCCGTCATTCCAGGCACTTTGGTCAGCATCTCTTGTGCCGTCCCCGAATCCTCAAGCACCGAACCTTGGATGGTGGTAATCATCGAGTTACCTGTCAGCCGCGTTTGGGGTAACTGGCTCTTCACAACCACCTCGCCGAGGAGTTGAGCATCCATCGTCATCTGGATGGTCAGGCCGTTTGTAGGCTTTGCAAATTGGGTTTGGTAGCCCACGCACGACACTTTCAGCAGGCCGTCTCTTTTGTCGGTCGGCAAATTGAATGAACCTTGCTCATCGGTCACCGTTCCTTGCACAAAGGTCGAGTCGGGAAGCGAAAGCAGCATCACATTCACGAAAGGCATAGGTTCGCCGTTTTCATCGGTGATGTGGCCGACCAGGTTTTGGTTTTGAGCCAATGCTGAAACCGTCATCAGCAATGCAGCGGTAAGCGTTATCAATTTCAGTGTCTTCATCTTTTTGAGTTTATTTTTCAACTTCTATTCTCATTTCACAATCCGCTCCCCCACCCAAGATGGAGTGACAAAGCGTTACGTTGAAGTTTTTGCCTTTCCACAAACTTTGCATCGAATACATCACGCTTTGGCGCGAACATTCACAGAGCAAAGGTGTTGTGACATATCCTTTTTTGCACAATTCACAAGTGCATTCCAAAAAAACCAGCCGATAGACACGACCTTTTTCGACAACCTCACCTTTCACTCCTGGCAAATCATTGGCCATCTCAAAGAAAACATCCATGTCACCTTTAGCGTCCTCATAGAGTTTTTGGTAAACCGAAAGCGTACCACCTTTCACACAGTTCTTTCCGCATTCCGCGAAGAAAACTGACCGTTGTTCTGGTGAAAGCTGTGCAACGCCTTTCTCGAATCCCTTAAACCAATTTGATATTTCCATAACGATGTGATTTTAAACCTGTAAGAACCTTACTCTTCCATATCAAATCGACCGCAAAAATAGCGCATTATCCGTTCCGAAACGAAAACCTTATATGGACAATAATGTGGACAATGTGCCTCTGGCACCCGCAGCGGCTTCACTCAAGAACATCTTTGCGTACCACGATTGGCTGCGCTTTTGAAACGAATATCATCCCGTCGTAAAGCTCGGCAGGCGAACTCCATACGCGGTAAGCCATCGGCATGATGGCCATGAGCGGGGAGTAACCTTCGCCCACAGAACCCATCCAAAGGTAGCCCGTGACCATTTGTTTGAGTGGGGAATCGTCGGGGATTCTCGAGAAATCGAGCCAGCTCATCCCATAACCGCATTTTTTTGAGGCCTTGGCCAACGGATTGTAGGAATAGAAGGTATGATTGCTTCTGTTGATATGACTTTCTCCTTTGGGCAAACTAACTCGTGCCTTGAAGAAATCGGTGCCGATGGCAAAGTAGCCCTCGCCAAGTTCGTTGGCAAGCAGGTTTCCCATGGCTTTTCCTGAAGTCCCGTATTCGTGACGCTTCTCGATATGGCCGTTGTGGGCGGAAACGAAAATGCGATGATTACCGCGCGCCGCTTCCTGGTCAAGGACCCAATACACATTGTCGGCCATGTACCTGTCGCGCAGCACAATCCCATTAGCCATGGAATCCATCACCTTCCCGATCTCCTGGTTTTGGAGCAGGATGTCGGCAAAATGCACGGCTTGAACCGCTTGGGGGGCGTCGCATTGCTGCAATTCACGTTTTACATCCTCAAGGACTTTTGTCCACTGCCCAGAATCGTATGTTTCGGAAAAACACCCCTTTTCATCGTCCCAGATTTGCTCCAATTCAGAAACGGACATGCCAAGTTCTCTTGCGACTTCAAGCAAAAAATGGCAGTTCTTTTCATAGCGCTGCATGTCAAAGCCATAGAAGCAAAGCTGGTCGTCCGCGCTTGCCATGGTGTTGTACTCGCGCATCCACGAAATCAGTTGTTCCATTTGCTCCGTCTGGTAGATGGGGAAACCGATGGCTGCCGCCGCTTCCTGTGCCGTTCCACTTCCACCATGGATATACCGGTTCACTACCTCGCAACCACCGTAGTCGCCTTCAAGGGCAAAGGCACGCACGCCGTATTTTTCGACCATCACCTTGAAAACCTCCAATTTGAGTTGCTGGAACTCGATGTTGCCGTGTGTGGCCTCTCCCAGCCCAATGACCCGTGCCTGTGCAGGAACGGAAATGTCCGAAATCTTTCCGGCATATTTCGCAAACGCTTCGGTGTCGGCGCATTTCCCCGTTCCGAAACCCCCGAAATGCGAGAAAATACATGCCATCACAAGCGTCACTACAAACAGCGCAAGCAATATCCAGCGCACGATGTGTTTTTTTGTTTTCTTGTCTTTCATGGTTTATATTCCTATTGTAGATGTGCCATTTTGTTCGTATCGATTCAGTCTGTCTATATTCCCTCCATAAAGAATTTTCTCAAGGAAAGATGGATGATTCCATTTTCATCTCTCGAAGTCAACAATGGCGTGGCACTAATGACATATTTCGGATGGTTGTCATGGATTTTCTCCAGAGGGCCAAATTCACGTTTACGTGTGGATTCCTCTGCGATGACATAACTCACCTGAACATATACGGTCTTGCCAGGCTTGGTACAGACAAAATCCACTTCTCCAGCGTTCAGCACGCCCACCTTCACTTCGTAGCCGAGAAAACAGAGATGCTTGTAAACAGCATTTTCCATCACCTTCTCAATATAGGCATCCATCCCACCCTCAGCTTTGAGGTTCCGGAGTCCCAAATCATCCCAATAGACTTTTTCGTTGGACTCAAAAATCTTTTTCCCGTGAATATCGTATCGAGGGACAACATCAATCAGAAAGGCCTCCGCCAGAAACCCTCTATAGAGAAGGATAAGATTGGTAGAAACGTTCTGTTGCTGCGATTTCATGTATTTGGCTATGCTGTTGGCAGAGGTCAGTTTACCGGTTGTATCGGCATAAAAGGCAATGAGATTGTTCAAAAACGGAATGTTACGGATATCATGGCGTTCGACAATGTCCTTAAGCACAATGGTATTGAAAACGCTCGTGAGGTAAGCCCAAACTTGTTCATCGCTGTCAAGGCCTACTTTCCTGAGCCCTGGAAGGCCGCCGTATGTCAGATAAGTCATGAGGCTGTCGTCACTATCAGGAAGGTCATGAAATTCCAAAAACTCAGCGTAGGTTAGCGGATGGACACGCACCTCCACATGGCGGCCTGCAATCAAAGTAGCCAGGTCTCCGGAGAGCGTCTTGGAATTGCTCCCGGTAATAATGACGTCTGTGCTTTCTTCCGTGTACCAGTTGCATATACTTTCCTCGAATCGCTCTATTTCTTGGACCTCATCCAAAAGAATGTAGTTGTGCTTGTCAGGGACAAACCGCGCCTCAATCCACTTATCAAGATCGTCTTTGTTTTTAATATCCTTGAAAGCTTTCTTCTCCTTGTCAATAAAAATCATATTGGCATCGGGCTCTTCTTTATGGCGCTGTATGAAGTCTTTAAGGATAAAACTTTTGCCGACACGACGTGAGCCGGTTAGGGCAATGATATTGCCTTTGCCTATCCAAGAATCGACAATATCGGCATAGTGTTTTCTGGTGAGAACTTCCATTTTCTTTGTCGTTTTTCAACCACAAAGATATAAATTTCTTTGTTCATAGACAATAAAAATATATTTTTTTTAATTTTATTTTTTATAAACAAAGAAATACCGTCACAAAGGCAAGCCATTCCCCTACCAGTAACCACTTACTATTCGTCTTCCTGGAACAAAAGCGAGTAGTAAACGCAACTCTAGTTCTCGGATAACAACTCGCAAATCCGATCTTCCCTGATGATTTTTGGAGCGGACTTCCCAGCCAACACCAGGACCTTTTTGTCGTTGCGGTAGATGTGTAGCTGGCGTGAGCGAACCACGGCGGTCAGTTCCGGATCGTCCTGAACCGTCATCCAAAGACGGTGGTATTCGCCGTCCTCTTCGAACAGCTTCTTCCACAGGTGTGAACATAGGTTGGATGTATCGATAGTCATCATGCTTTTCTTTTTAATCCATAACTCAGAATAGCACTGTACAGCGAGATGATCAGCAGCGGCAAATGAATCACGCCAAGAAAGACCGTGTGCGGGTTGAGGAAGTTCATCATATTATACAGCCCGATGATAACGCCGATGATGGCTGTGATTCGGTAGGTTACGATGTTCACATTAGGCAGGTTCAACGTCAATATCGTCAGGAACAAAGGTGTCGTCAGGCAGAAAGCCGTTGCCGTGTTCCTTGCGAAGAAATGCGCCAAACTCCAGTCCATTTCTCCATGGTTGGTAAATGGACAATAAAAAGCGAACAAGGCAAGCACGATCATCCAAACATATTTCCATTGGAACGGCTTGAACTCATAGCTGTTATCAGGGCTAAACGTCTCCCTAATCCAGACGTATGCCACAAACAGGAACATGGCAAAATTGATGGTCACCACGCTGAATCCATACTGATCGGTAACAGCGATGTTCTGTATGAACGCAAAGGCCGTGTAGGAAACAGCCACATACGCATTGAATAGCGTCCTGACTTTGTTCTTAAACA
>JAEFAE010000027.1 GCA_016291135.1 Bacteroidales bacterium | reverse complement strand
CCCTCGCCAAGCTGAAGAGCGCCCACGAGGCCAAGGACATCGCCGGCATCGACACGGCCATGAACGAGATGAACGCCATCTGGCAGAAGGCCTCCGAGGAGATGTACCGCAACGCCGGTGGCGCCCAGGGCGGCCCGCAAGGCGGCTTCGACCCGAACAACATGGGTGGCGGCTTCCAAGGCGGCAACTCCGGCCAGAACAATGGCAACAACGGCGGCAACGACGACAACGTCACCGACGCCGACTTTGAGGAGGTAAAATAATCCTCTGAGAGTTAAACAATCAAAAAGGTGCAATCCGAAAGGGTTGCACCTTTTTTTGTTATATCCTTTTTGGTAAGCAGAGTATTTGTTGATTTTAATTTTTTTCATCAAAACCCTTGCGGAATAAAAAAAATTTGTACTTTTGCATCACCAGAACCCGCCAAGCCTCTCAACGATGCTCAAATGTGCGGGTCGTTTTTTTTATTATGCCGAACCGAATACCATTCCATAAAACCTATACTAATTCGCACGACCTTGTTGCATTACTTCAGTCGCGCGGTCTTACCGTCAACGACCCTTCCAAAGCCGAGCGTTATCTCGATTACATCGGCTACTACCGTTTGTCAGCTTACATGTACCCACTGCTTCGGATACCCAAGGAGCAACATCAATACAAGCCTGGAAGCTCGTTTGGTCAAGTGATGACGCTCTACCGCTTCGATAAGAAGTTGCGATTGTTCATTTTTAACGAAATTGAGAAGATTGAGGTGGCCGTACGAAGTGCCATTGTCAACGTAGGCAGCGAACTTACAGGCAATCCATTTTGGATGACCGATGGAGCTAACTTTACCGATCAAGGCAAGTTTGTCCACACGATGTCGCTGATCGACAACGAAATCAACCGTTCACGTGAGGATTTCATTAACCATTTCAAGCGCACATATTCAGACACTTATCCGCCAGCATGGATATTGGCCGAGGTGTTGCCTTTCGGTGTGATGACCAATATTTATAGCAATATCAAGCAGAATCGCATCAAAAAAAGCATAGCTCAAAAGTTCGGCCTACATGTGGCTCCATTCGAATCGTGGCTTACCATCGTCGCGCTGACACGTAACTACTGTTGTCACCATGCCCGTGTATGGAACAAACAAAACACCATTCGTCCTATGATCCCCAATCGCATGAGTGGTACTTGGATAACTCTCCCCACCGACCCAATGCGTGTCTATTTTGACCTTTGCATCATCAAGTACTTTCTTGATGTGATCTCTCCTCAGAATGACATGTGCGATAAAATGCTACATTTGCTGGCCGACTATCCTTCCATTGACCATGCGGCCATGGGATTTCCACAAGGATGGCAGCAAGAGCCATTGTGGCAGCGATAAGCACTTTACTATCCCTATTGAAACATATCCCACCGTACGCCTACCCTATCAAAACCGAGAGGGAAAGTAGTGTTCGCTGCGTCGCAACATGACTTAATGAGTATTTTTACCGCCTCAAACCATTGAACCCCATGAAAGGGGAATTTGTTTATCTTTGCCTTCAATCCTGCATCATCCAACGCAAAATGAAAAACCACCTCAAATCCTTCTTGCTCCTTGCCCTGTGCCTCCTCTCCGCGCCTTCCTTTGCGCAACTCCCCGATACGACCCTGTTCGAGGCCCATCTCCATGTTGAAGGCAACGACACGCTCCCCTATCGGCTCTACCGCTCAAAGAAAGCCTGCGCTACCCCGGGAACAGAGGCGACTCCGGAAACAGAGGCGACCCTGGAAGCCGAATCCCCCAATAAAGCCCTGCCCCTGGTCGTCTTCCTGCACGGCGCCGGCGAACGTGGCAACGACAACACCGCACCACTGAAACATTGTATCCGCTATTTCCTCGACGATACCATCACCAGCCGCTATCCCTTCCTGCTGATGGTCCCGCAATGCCCCGAAGGGAAACGCTGGGTGAACACCGACTGGAGCCTGCCGGAACATCAGATGGAACAGGAACCCACCACGGAGCTGAAAAGCGTCTTCGCCTTGATCGACAGCCTCGTCGAAAGCGGTTCCGTCGATTCAACACAAATCTACCTTTGCGGCCTCTCCATGGGCGGCTTCGGCGTTTGGGATGCCCTACAGCGACGGCCACAACGGTTTGCGGCAGCCATCGCCATCTGCGGCGGTGGCGACCCGACCTATGCCGACGTCATGAAAGACCTCCCCATCATGATCTTTCACGGAATGAAAGACCCCGTGGTGATGCCCCTGAGAAGCCTCCGGATGGCTCATGCATTAAAGCAAGCCGGCAACCATGAAGCCATCCTGGTCACCTACCCCAATGAGGGACATGGATGCTGGGATAAAGCCTTCTCCACCCCAGGGATCTTCCATTGGCTATTCAACAAACAAAAACAATAAAGCCACCCGAAGGCCCTTCCTGTTAAAGAAATTTAACTCGTTATTTTCTCCATGACATCATCATCTAATCTAGATGATTGTGTTTTTAATATTATGTCTATGAGAAAAGTTCTATTTATGATTGTGTGCCTCTTCGCCATCGTATGCGGCGGCATGGCACAAAACGAGTTTACGATGACGGTCAACCCGGAGACCTCCCCGGTGGTTTCGCTGACCGAAAGACCCGTCATCCTGTCGTATGCCTCGACGTCGGTCACTCCGGTTGGAAATGCCGGTTTCGGCGGCTTGGCGTTTTACTGGGGTTACATGTTTCCTGCTGCCATGGTTGCGGATTATACAGGACAGTACATCACCCAGGTAGCCTATCTTGAAGGCGGCGGCGATGACTTTGCAGGCGAATACTCCATCAACATCTGGGTGGGTGGCGACATGAGTCCCGGCAAACTGGTCTGCACCCAAAAGTTTACCGTGACCTCCGGTACGGGCACCGTGGTGACGATGGCGCTGGATGAACCCGTGCGCATCGATGGCGACCAAAACATCTGGGTCACGTTGTATCAAGACGGCTCGGTGCAAGGACCTGCCTTCGTGATGGAAGACATGGGCGACCCCAACAGCCGCTGGGTGGGCCTGCCCGATTACGGCATGTGGATCGACGTCAACCAGGCACAGGGCGGCAGTGGCTATAGCTTCATCCTCTGGGCTTTCGTGGACGAATACGACCTGCTGGGCGAAGCCGGAAGCGACGTCGCCGTGTTCCCCAACCCGACGCAAGAACGGGTGACCGTTGCGGCTCCCGGCATGCATCATGTCACCGTGATGAACACCCTCGGACAGGTGCTCTACGACGCCTCCGCCGACACCGACGCGCTCGACCTGGATCTGTCGCGCTACGGAGCAGGGATGTATCTGGTACAAGTCTCCACCCAAAACGGCAACTTCGTGAAACGGGTCAGCGTCGTGAGATAACCATCGCACAAGACTGCGATCATCATCGAAACAAACAATGCAAAAAGGTGCAGCGCCCAAACTGCACCTTTTTTTTGCTTTTCCCGGAGGCATTTCAGAAATTTAACTCCAAAAAACAACCCAGATGGGGAAAAACTGAGTACCTTTGCGGTTGTAATAACGTTTTGTGTTAAATCAACCTGCGTCATGAAAAGACTTTTCCTCGTCCTCATCGCAACCCTCGCCCTGGCCTCCTGCCATAAAAGCGGAGTGAGCCTCTTCGAAGGCGACTATTCCTTCAAGACCTCGGGCGAGATCTCCATCACCGTGGAAGGACAAATCGACACCATCGACCTCAACATCCCGGCCTCCCTCGACGTGAGCCTGGCCAACGATGTGGGACAACTCAACATCTGCGCCTCCGAGAAAAAGGACGGCAAAGTCGTCGTCGTGATGAACTACCTGAACGGCGACGTGGTGGTCACCTCGGGAACCTGCAACGGCAACACCCTCGAGCTCAGCACCTTCCAACGCAACGTGCTCCCCGTCTCGGTGAGTTCCTTGTTCTCCAGCTTCTCCATCTTGGTGAGCGGGACCGGACAGATGTACGACGACATGATCGTATTCGACATGACCTACAAAGGCAAGGCCTCCATAGGCACGGTAGACTATAAGATCAAGGAAAAAGACGTCAAGATGGTCGCCTACAGAAACTGAAGCCATGAAAAGAACCCTCTTTTTGATCCTCATCACGCTCCTCCTCGCCGGATGCAACGGCAGCGACCCGCAACAGCTTAAGGAGAAGCTCATCGGAGGCAGCAAGCAGGAACGGGTCATCCCCGTGGGCGTCATGACCATCGACTCCATCGGCGGCATGGTCCGCAACTCCTATCCGGGCAACCTCGAAGAGGGCCAGTCCGTCGATATGGCCTTCAAATACGGAGGCATCGTCGAGGCCATCCCCGTCAAGGAGGGCAGCCCCGTCAGGAAGGGCCAGACCCTCGCACGGGTTTCCTCGCCTTCGATGGAGAGCACCCTGCGTTCCGCCCAAGCCACCCTCTACCAGGCCCAGGACGCCTACGACCGGCTCAAGAAAGTACACGACAACGGCAGTCTCCCTGAGATCAAATGGAAAGAGATGGTCGCCAACCTCGAGAAGGCCGAGGCCGCGGTAGATCTAGCCAACGCCATGCTCATGGAGAACGCACTCGTCGCCCCCTTCAACGGCACCGTCGCCTCCCTCAACGCGGAAGTCGGCGAGAACGTCGCCCCGCTGAAGCCCGTCATGCGGATCATCAGCACCCAAGGCATCACCGTGAAGATCTCCGTCCCGGAAAACGAGATCAACCAACTCGCGATCAACGAGGCAGCAGACATCGTCATCCCCGCCATGGGCGACCGGCATTTCAACGGCAAGGTCGTCGAGAAAGGCATGACCGCCTCCCTGATGACCCACAGCTATCCCGTGAAGGTGCTCATCGAGCAACCCTCCAAGGAGCTCTATCCCGGGATGATCGCCCGCGTGGTCTTCCACAACGAAGTCGACAAAGGCATCGTGATCCCCGCCAACGCCGTGCTGATCAACAGCGAGGGTAAGTTCGTCTGGGTCGTCGAAGACGGCCGCGCCACCCGCCGGTCCATCCTCGTCTCAGGCTACTCCGGAGAGGGCGTCATCGTGAGCGAAGGCCTCCAACCGGGCGACAAGGTCATCGTGGAAGGGTATCAGAAGGTCAGTGAGGAGATGCGGGTAAGTGAAACCCCGAAGGGCTCATCGGCCGAATGGGAGGTAAAGTGAAAAGTGGAGCGTGAACAGTGAATAGAATCAAGGGAAATAGAGGCATCATCAGCGGAAGCATCAAGCACCAGAAGATCGTCTGGATCGTGGTGCTGGTGATCATAGCATTCGGTATCTATGCCCTCGTCAACATGAAGAAAGACGAATTCCCGGCCTTCTCCTTCCCACAGGGCATCGTGGCAGGCATCTATCCCGGCGCCAACTCCGAAGAGGTGGAAACCCAGCTGGCCAAGCCCCTGGAAGAGCTGATCTTCACCATTCCCGATGTGGATCGCGAGCGGACCTTCTCGGTGAGCAAAGAGGGCATCTGCTACGTCTATGTGATGCTCGACCAGACCAAGAGCGACTATACCGAGGCCTGGACCCGGATCCGCAACAAAGTCAACGAGTCCAAAGCCATGTCTTTCCCGGCCGGCGTGCTGGCCATCGCCGTCATCGACGACTTCGGAAACGCTTCCTCGCTGCTCATCGCCATGGAGTCGTCCGACAAGACCTACCGCGAGATGCGCGGCTACACCGACGACCTCAGCCATCGCCTGCTCGACATCCCCCAAACGAGCAACGTACGCGTCATCGGCGAACAGGCCGAGGAGATCGCCGTCACCGTCGATAAGGAGAAGCTGTCGTTCTACGGCATCAGCCCCAACACCTTGATGCTGCAATATGCCTCGCAGGGACTCGTGACCACCAGCGGCACCATGGAGACCGACGCCTTCGACTTCCCGCTGCACATCAAGAACCCCGTGGTCTCCGAGAAAGAACTTGAAGAGCAGATCATCTATTCCGATCCCACCGGCAACACGGTCCGCTTACGCGACGTAGCCACCGTGGAACGCCGCCTCGAAGCCCCCTCCAAGGTGGTGAACTTCAACGGGCACGACGCCTTGATCGTCTCTGTCGAGATGCGCAAGGGCTTCAACATCGTCGCCTTCGGAAAATCCGTGGAGAAGGTCCTCTCCGAGTTCCGCACCACCCTGCCTGACAGCGTCAAGCTCTACCGCATCACCGACCAGCCCAAGGTGGTCCGGAAGTCCGTCAACAGCTTCCTGCGCGACCTGCTCATCTCCATGATCGTCGTCATCGCCGTCATGCTGCTGCTCTTCCCCTTCCGCACCGCCCTCATCGCCAGCTCCGGCCTGCCCGTCTGCACCGCCATGAGCATCGGCCTGATGTATCTCTTCGGCATCGAGCTCAACACCGTGACGCTGGCCGCCCTCATCGTGGTGCTGGGCATGATCGTCGACGACTCCATCATCAACATCGACGGCTACATCGACAAGCTGAGCCAGGGCTACAAGCCCTTCGACGCCGCCGTCAGCAGCGCCCGCGAGCTGTTCATGCCCATGCTCATCGCCACCGGCGCCATCGCCACCATGTTCTTCCCCATGACGGGCATCATCACCGGCCTCTTGGGCGACTTCGTGCAGCTCTTCCCCTGGACCATCGCCTTCTCTTTGATGGCCTCGCTGGCCTACGCCATGCTCGTCATCCCCTCCCTGGAGATCCTATTCATTCGGCCGGAGACCGATCGGCCCCGCCGCAACGGCTTCCTCCGGGCCCAGATGAGGTTCTTCAGCCTCCTGCAGAACCTCTACGACAAGATGCAAGGCCACTGCTTCAGGCACCCCGGCTTCACCATCGGCCTCGGCATCGGCTCCATCGTCCTCGGCATCCTGATGTTTCTGGCGTTGAACGTGCAGATGATGCCCAACGCAGAGCGCGACTGCTTCGCCGTCGAGATCCGTCTGCCCGAAGGCAGCAGCCTCGAAGCCACCACCCGCATCAGCGACTCCCTACAGCAGCTGTTGCTGCAAGACCGACGGGTCACCGCCGTGACCGCCTTCATCGGCGAGAACGCACCCCGTTTCCACGTCACCTACTCCCCCAGCATCCCCGCCAACAACCTGTCGCAGCTCATCGTGAACACCACCTCGAAACAGGCCACCGAAGACCTGCTCAAGGAGATGGACGACCGCTATTCCTATTACTTCACCGAAGCCCATGTCCGCTTCCGCCAGCTCGACTATCAGGCCGTCTCCACCCCCGTGGAGATCTTCGTCTTCGGCGACGACTACACCCAGACCGCCCCCGTGGCGCAGCAGATCAAAGACTACATGCTCACCCTCGACAACGAGCTGCGCTGGGTACACTCCGACTACGACGAGTTCCTTCCCTCCGTGAAGGTGACCATGAAACCCGAGGAATGCGCCCGCCTGGGCATCACCAAGTCCCTCCTGTCGCTGAACCTGGCCGGCAGCCTCAACGGGCAGCCCCTGACCACCGTATGGGAAGGCAGCCGCAGCATCCCCGTCAGGCTCTACGGCACGACCAACTACGACCCCAACGACTTCGAGTCGGTCAAGAACCAGATGATCCCCACCATGATCCCAGGCACCAACGTGCCTTTGCGACAGGTGGCCGACCTCAGCCCCGACTGGCATCCGGCACAGCTCGTCCACCATGACGGCAAGCGCTGCATCACCTTGGCCGCCGACATGAAGTTCTGGAAGTCGCAGACCGCCAGCATGAAGAAGATCCAACGCTATATCGACACCCAGGTCCGGCCCAACCTCCCTGATGGCGTCAGCATCGACTACGGCGGCCTCACCACGCTGAACACCATGGTCGTCCCGGAGATCTTCAAGAGCCTCATCGCTGCCATCCTGGTACTGCTGGCCTTCCTAGTGGCCTACTTCAAGAAACTCAACCTCGCCCTGCTGACCCTCTGCTCCAGCGCCCTGTGCATGTTCGGCGCCTTCTTCGGCGAATGGCTCTTCGACCTCGACTTCGGCATGACCTCCGTGCTGGGTATCGTCAGCCTCATCGGCATCATCGTCCGCAACGGCATCGTGATGTACGAATACGCCGAGACCCTTCGTGTCGACGAGGGCCTGAGCGCCAAGGACGCCGCCATGCGCGCCGGCAGCCGCCGCATGCGGCCCATCTTCCTCACCTCCGCCACCACCGCCCTGGGCGTGCTCCCCATGATCATCACCCGCAACCCCCTGTGGATGCCCATGGGCGTCGTCATCTGCTTCGGCGTGGTGCTCTCCATGGTCATCATCCTCGCCGTCATGCCCGTGATGTACTGGCAGCTCTTCCGGTCCTCCAAGAAAACCACCCAACCCCAACCCGCATGAACAAGCACTTCGTCGTCATAGCACTCCTCCTCCTCGCTCTGGGAACCCACGCCCAGACCCCCGATTCGTGCCGGCGCCTTACGGTGACCGACTGCATCGACCTGGCCCTGCAGAACAACCTTGAGCTGCAAAACACCCAGCTCGAGATCGAGAAGGCACGCGCCACCAAGGGCGAGGCCCGCACCGCCTATCTCCCCACCGTCTCCGCCCAGGCACTGGCGTTCAACGCCGCGAACCCCTTCCTCACCTTCGGCATCGACGACATCGACAACGCCCTGGTACGGCAGACCCTCTATAACCTCTACGCACAATACGGGCCCCTCCTGGGCCTTCAAAAAGAATATTCCTTCGTGCAAGACGGCGTCATCGCCAACGTGATGGCCACCGAGCCGCTGTATGCCGGAGGACGCATCCGCAACGGCAACAAACTCGCACGCCTCGGCATCGAAGCCGCCCAGCTACAGAAAGACATCAAAGAAGACGAGATCCGCCTCCAGACCGAGTGCCTCTATTGGCAAATCGTCTCCTTACAGGAGAAAATCGTCACCTTAGACCAGCTCGACCGCCTCCTCGACACCCTCGACAAGGACCTGAGAGGCGCCATCGAGGCCGGCTTGGCCATGCCCACCGACCAGTACAAAGTCACCATCAAGAAAAACGAGAGCCAGCTGAACCGTAAGAAAGCCGAAGACGGCATCACCCTGCTGAAGATGGCCTTGGGGCAATACATCGGGGTGGACTGGCAGGCCCTGGCGCTCACCGACACCCTCGGCTTGGAGCAGGCACCCACCGCCTATTTCCAGGCCGCCCACGACGCCGTGGCAGGCCGTCACGAGGCACGCCTCCTCCACCTCTCCGTCGAAGCAGAACGCCTCAAGAAGAAGATGACCCTCGGCGAGGCCCTGCCCTCGTTGCTCATCGGCGGAAGCGCCAACTACCACACCCTCCTCGACCACGCCAAGCCCAACGCCGTCGCCTTCGCCCTGCTGCAGGTACCCATCACCGACTGGCACAAGACCGCTTTCAGGCTGAAGAAACACAACCTCGACCTGGAGATCGCCGAGAACAGCCGGCGTGACTTCGAGGAGAAGATGGAGCTGCAGACCAACCAGGCCTGGTTCAACCTGCAACAGAGCTGGCTGCGCATCACAATGGCCCAGACCGCCCTGAGCGACGCCGAAGCCAACCTCAAGATGGTCACCGACTACTACGAAGCCGGCCTGGTGGCCCTCTCCGACCTCCTCGAAGCACAGACCCTCCTCCAACACAGCCGCGACGAGCTCAGCGACAGCCGCGTTGACTATCGTCTTAATATAGTGAAATACAAACAATTAACTAATAATAGACAAAATCCATAAAAACATTACATCATGAAAAGTTTAAGAAATCTGGCCCTCTTCCTTCTTGGCGTGTTGGTCCTGACCTCCATGCCCTCCTGCAAAAAAGACACGATGACCCCCGCCGACAAGAAAATCGCAAACATCTATTACCAAGACGAAGACAACCACAGAACCCTCGTTGAGCATTGGAAGTGGAACAATGACGACTTCGTGGAATCCATCGAGAACTTCGACGAAGACGGCGGCATGCTGTTCACCATCGACTTCACTTACACCGACAAGGACCGCATCAGCCGTGTCGACTGCTACTATGCCAACCTCAGCCTGCTCTATAACTACACCGACAAGCAGTTGACCAACCTCAGCCTCTACTTTGGCACCATGCTCGTCGCCTCTTGCGACGTCACCTACAAAGACAAAAAGATGAGCCAGCTGACCGCCACCCTGAACGAGGAAATCATGGGGGCCAAGAAGCTCCTCCCTGCCATGAACCCGCTCTCCATGCTGCTCCCCCGTCCGATCAGCGAGCGCCTGATCTCGTTTGAGGACCACCTGGCGCAACGCGGTGGCCAGCAGACCTATGTCGTCAACGTCCAGCTGACCTGGGATGGCGACAACATCACCAAGGTCCTCGGACAAGGCATGGGCGAGACCGTCACCCTCACCGCCCTATACGACACCAAGAACAACCCCGTGTACGGCTTCCTTTTGGGCCAGACAGGCGGCAGCCTCGTGAAGAACAACATCGTCACGATCTCGGCGTCTGAATCTTCCTATGACACCGAAACTTTCTCAATCACCTACCAATACGACGAAGACGACTATCCCATCGTCATGAGTGCCTTCCCCTCCGACGAGCCCGTCGACAAGGAGACCATTTACATCGAGTATCTGTAATCGCTTTACAGACTCTAAAGAGCATAAACAACAAAACGGCCGCGTCGTCACGACGAGGCCGTCTCAACAGAATACAAATAAATAAAATTACTGATTTGGATCAGTAGTTATTTCTTTCTCTTTTTCACCAGGTAGGCGGCGCCCAATCCGGCGAGCAGCAGGATGCCGTTGCCCAGCGGAGCCACTTTCCATTGGTCTCCGTCAAACTTTTGCATGGGGACCATCACACCGAATTCTTCCGCATCCCGGGTGGCGCGGTTATGGTTGACGTCTTCGTCCGTGATGATCACCTGCGCGAAGGCACTCCCTGCAGCCATCATCAGCACCGTCATCAGGGTTAACATTTTCTTTTTCATCGTACTATATATTTTATTGTTTGACTTCATTTGTATATCGTACCTGTGAGAGGCCGTTGGCGGGCCACGCGGCGCGTGGCCCGCCAACGTGCTTCACGTCGTTATCTGATGACAATCTTTTGTGTCTTGGCGCGGTTGCCTTCGGTCAGACGCATCATATACACGCCAGCGGCCACACCGTCGAGGTGCAGGCGGGTCTGTTCGCCGCTCACACGCTCCGAGCGCAACACGCGGCCCGTCACGTCGATCACGTCGAGCTGGCCTTTGCCGGTCACGATCCAGTCGTTGCCGTCGAACCAGGTGAAGTCGTCGTTCTCACCGTTGAGCTCGTCCACGCCAGTCACGTTGAACGTGATGTAGAAGCGTGCCGCATAGTCGTCCACGCTGCCTTCGAAGGTGTAGTGGTCGGTCGTCAGCATGTTCGTACGCGTACCCGTGAGGTTGTCCACCAGGATCAGGTTGGTGAAGGTGCCGTGCATCGTCTGCCACGTCATCGTGAACGTGCCGTCTTCCATCGTACGGAAGTGGACGGGGACACGCTCTGCGTCTTCAGGAGTGAACAACAGGCCGTAGTTGCCGCCATCGTAATGGGCGTACAGCTTGAAGTTGGCATTGCGCAGGTTGTCGACCTTACGCACACCTCCCAACTCGGGACGGTTGAACTCGACGATCGCCAAGTCGCGGCTGCCCGCCTCGTTCTCCACGAAGAGGTTCACCAACGGGAACATCGGTTGCGTCTCACCACGGAAGTAAGAGGAGACGTTCGGGGTGGCGGTAGCCATGTCGTAGGTAAACTTAAGTTCTTTTTCCGATCCTTTATTTCCTTCAATTACTACGAAGAAGGCTTGGTGGGGGTGGATGAACTGCGACGGAACAGCCGTGTTGACCGAAGCATTGGTGATGTACGGTCCATACGTGCCATTGTCGGCATCGTAGATATAGAAACCATTGGCTGCAGCATAGCCGCCAAAACTATTATCCTCGGCAACCTTAGCGAGGTTCAGATAGGCCTGATAGGGATTACCCACCAGGTTGCTACCCCAATCCTTGGTAGGAGCAGGATCATTATTTTGGTCCCCAGAGATGGTAAGATTAATGGTAACGTCGCCATTGTTCAGCGTACCCGTCTGGTTGACGTAACTGTCTTGGTTGATGGCCATCATGTAGCCACGACCCGGGGTGAGCTTGCCTGAGGACTGCTCCGTGCCCGTGTAGTCGATGTTGCCGTGCGGCTCATCGTAATGCCAGTGGTTGTTTTGGCTGCGCTTGAAGTTCATCCAGTGGTACTGGGGCTCGAAGTAGGTGTAGAAGTCCCATGCCACGGCGTCGGCTTCCTCGGCTTCGGGATCATCATCACCTTTGCTACCGTTGGTCATATTGGGCATGTAGCTGTCCTCGACCTTGCTCCAGTCGGCATCATTGCCATAACCGATGTTCGACCCCGTATAGGTGATACCCAGCTTGGCATCGGCCAGCGGGGTGGACATCAAGTGCCAGTCGTATTCGAGCAGGGTGCCGAAGTAGTCTTTAGCTTTTTTGCTTGAATTGTCGAAGGTGACACCCACGGTGGTATTGATGAAGTTCGCCTCGTTGGCTTTGGTGCCACCAGACTGTAGCTTCTGCAGCAGCACGGCATCTTCGTTGATGAACACATACAAATTCTTTGTCGGAACTTCTTCGACCTCGGTGGCATTACCATAGAGGAAGATGTTGGCAGCTTTGTCTTTGTAGGCGATCAGCATGTTGTCGAGACCATTGTTAAAGTTGCCTGAAGTGAGGTCGTAAGCACTGTAACGCAGCATCTTGCCGTCATCATTGACGCAGTTGCCCACGCAGTTGTCTTTGTCGAAGGCCAGAATCGGCAGATCACCGTTGAGGTTTTGAGTGGTCGGACGCAGCCACGAGGTCGGGGCAGGATTCAGTGACTTCGGATTGGCGACCACCCATTGATTCAGGGTACTGAGAAGACCTCTCCACTTCAGGATCTGGTAGTTAGCATAATAGATGGAGTCTTTCTCCGTGATGTAGGCGTTCTCATCGGCTTCAACCACTTTGGTCACTTTGTTGTCACCGTACATATAGCCCAACTCTTTGCGATCGAGGACAACATCATAGGTGCCGTGGCCAAGAGGTTTGTTATTGGATGACGCGTCACCCACAAACTTCTCCGTTCCCTTGGCCGCATAGCAGAACTGGATGGTGCCGTCGTTGGTATAGGCAAAGGCTGGACCAATCGGGTTGATCACGTAACAGTTCTCCACGGTGCAACCCTTGTTGTTCACACCGACCAGGCCGCCCATGACGGTAGCCGCGTTGTCGGAGCCCAAGGTAATGTCGGCGTAGCAGTTGTAGAGGTCGGCGTAATAATTTGTCACCGTCACTGTCACTTCACCATTCTCCTCAGTAGTCACTTCTTTCACGCTGCCCAAGGATCCGACCAGACCACCCATCACGGTGGCGGCTTTCTCAGCCTTCATGGTGTTCACCGCGAAGCTGGATTGGATCACGGGATGCGTAGTTACCTGGTCGCTGGTGGTGGCCAAGCCGACCAAACCACCCATGTTAATTGTGTTCTCCTTGCCGACAAGGTCGCCGGCAGCCTCCACGTTCATCAAGGTGCCGCCGATCATCGTTCCGATGATGGAGCCCTTGTTGACAGAGTTGCCATCGAATGCCACCTGAGCCACCACGTTTTTGATGGTGGCGCCCTGAGTCACACCGAAGATACCGGCGTTGTTGTTTAACAGGATGCTGTGGATGCCCGTGATCACATGGCCGTTACCTTCGAAGGTACCCTTGAAAGGAGCGTTGGCATTACCGATCGGCACCCAGATACTAGCATCCATATTGATATCGTTCTTGATGACGGCATTGGCGGTCGGGTGAGCCGTTGCGCCGTTCAGACCATTGACATAGCTGATCAGCCAGGCCAGTTCCTGGGTGGTCTTGATGTCACCCGGATCGAAGTCATTGGCATCATAGTCTTCCGCTTCGTCACTCTCATAATTGGGGTTCCAGTATTGCACCGTCACCCAGGTACCGATCCAGTAGAGGTACTGAGGATCGTTGTATTTCTCGAGCTGATACAGTTCGCCATCGTGGAAGATGATGCTGTTCGGGGTGTCGTTGAACGGCAACTCAAGCCAGGCAATGTCGTTGCGTTCTTCCACATAAACCACCTCAGTGTAACCATCCACGTTACCGTAGAGGGTCTTTGTGACGCCAATCTTAGGTGCGATCATCACAGGATAATCGGTCTCAGTAGTAGTAGTTTCAGTTTGGTTGGCATCGGTATAATAGAGAGGTCTGCCTTCGTCGTCTTTTTGCTGAACCGGTGCCGAGAGCGGGCCGAATTCATCTTCGACAGTGGTACCGATCTGGACAACCTTATCCTCACCAGCCAAATAGACGTTGTTGGCTTCGGTATCCTTGGTGTTGTCCACCAGTTGGACATAGTCGGAGACGATCAGCGTACCAGCCATATAGACCGCACCGCCATCACCGGCAGTAACGTTGTTGACGATGGCAGCGTCTTCGTTCATCAGCAGCTTGCCGCCGTCGGCAACCACCACACCGCCACCGTTGGTGGAGTTGTTGTTTTCCTGCAAGGTGGCACCCGAGGTCAGCGTGAGCTGGCCGCCGCTAATGATGTTGACGAGCGGGGCCTCTGCCTCGACGCCGGCATCGGTAAGCGGAGTTTGCGATGTGGAAAACGGACTCGTGCGATCCGACTTATGGCCATCCAAGGTGATGTCGCGGATAATCATGTCGCCCTTTTCCTTCACATTGACCAACGCACCTTCGTAGGCTAAGTTGTCTTCGTTATCCACAATCTCGCCCGTCAGCATGATCGGTGTGTTGTCCACACCGTCGGTCTGCGGCGTAGTGACTGTATCGCCCGATGCAGTGAGATAAAGCAATTCACCGTTTTCGTTTTTCATCTGGGTCTGGGAAAGCGGATGACCGCCAGGATAACGGTAGATCGTGACTCCGCTGTACTTCGTGCCGCTCCACTCCAACTCCTCGTTCACATCGACAGCGTTGACGATGTAAATAATGTCGCCAGGCAGGAAGCCCAGACGGTTGAAGATGGTGCTCAACGACAAGGCTGCCTGATCAGGATAATGGCCGTTGTTGGCGTTGGAGCCATGCTGTCCGTCAAGATAGAAGTGTTCTCCCTTGGCGCGACGGATCACCTCTACCTTAACAATCAGTGTCTTGGTGGTGGAGCCGTACACCGGGTTACCCTCAGTATCTGTTCCCGTCTGTACCTTCACATTATCGTAGGTAATTTTGAAGGTCAGCACACCCAAACGAGGATTATCTCCTGTATATTCGATGTCTCCTTTATAGATCAGACGGAAGTCGAAGGCGAAAGGATTACGGCCGCCAGTCTCACCCAGGAGCAAACCGCCCTCGGGAATGGTAGCCTTTGAATCGTGCATATTGGTTGATGTTCCGTTCCAACCGTCGCTGTTGTCCTCGTTTCTGGCGGCGCCCACCTCCATGGCGAAATGGTTGATGTCATAGGTTCTACCGCGGTTGACCCAACTTTCCTGGAAGGCATCGATGGCCACGTTATCCGGATTAGGTTGTGGCTCAAAGGTGACGCTTTGCAGCTTAAACTGGGAAAGGTGTTCGGCCAACGGGTTGAAGATGTCGAAGGTCGGAAGCACCACCTTGGCCACATACTCATCGTTCGGCGCACCCGTGCCGTTCATTACGGCGTAGGTCTGCGTGATGAATTCACGGTCAATGGTGGTAGCGACGTTGATCTTCACAGCAATCTTCACGATATCCTTCGGGTTACCGTCCTTGTCCACCTGGACCAGCGTGATGTACATCGGATCCCAGGTCATGTTAGTACTGATCAGGTTGGAATAGGTGAAGCAGAGCTTGATCTCGGGATTCTTCTCAAAGTCATCACAAGTGAACTTGTTCACCGTAGCAAGAGGAGTGCCAGAGACTTTGGCCAGGAAGGCATCCGACTCGTTGCACACGATCAGGTTGTTACCTGCCATGGCCAAGCCAGGCATAGCCACCAAGCCGAAGTTGACATTCGGGTTTTCACGGATATCGTTCAACGGTTTTTCGAGTGAACCGCTTTGTTGGGTCTGGCTTTGTTCGTCGAAGTGGATCCAAGTGTTGGGAGCCGTCATCGCCGAGTTGTACATCATCACATCGGCACCATAGTCGATGGTGGTGTTGAGATTGGCACCCTGGCCCTTGGTCTCGAATTTATAGTAGCTTTGGGCATCTCTCCAAGCCGGCAATTTGATACAGACATACGCTGTATCGAAAGTGTTCTGGCCGTTGGCGAGGATGTTGACCACAGCCTCACGTTCGCTGTACTCGCCACCACAACGCCAGATACGGAAGTACTGCTCACCGCTCTTGGTCTGGTTCACATGGTTTTCGTAAGGAATCTGGTCTGAACCACCCGTGTTCGGAATGGTAGTCCAAGCACCTTCGCTATAGGCTCCGATTGAGAATGTATTCTCATCAGGATTGTAGCTCACCCAACCACCATCAGTCGGGTTGTCGAGGTTGTCGGCAATAGGAGTGGGCACGCATTGTTTCGGACGGGCGTATGCGCAGGTGTTCTCGGAGCTCTTGTCGCTCACCATCATATAAGCGAAACCGTTCAGCATTCCGTAGCCGCCTGTTGCGGTACTGCCGCTGCCGATCATCTTGTTGTGATAGATCTCGATATAGTTACCGCCGTTCACCCTGATTTTGTTGGGCGTGCTGCTCACCTCATCGTAAGCCACAGGAGTATAGGTGGCCTCGGCGTCATACACGTCATCGCAGCTGGCACTCCAGAAGTCCATGATTTGCGACGCGGGGGCGTTCAAGAAGAGGGAGCTTCCTCCTGTCATGCGCACGGTCTTGTCGAAGGAGACGAAGGCATACTTCTCGGTGGCATCCAAACTGTAAATCTTGGCCTGACCCGTAAAGTTCAGATGAGCGTTGGCCATAATCAAGGTATCGGCCCGTTGGATGGAATAGAACGTACGAGTGGCATCGGTGTAGGGTTCGGTGAACTCTTCCTTGCTGCTGCTGTTAGCTTTACCGTAGTTGCGCACCATGATGGTACGGCCTTGCTTACCGGCATCGCACGAGGTACCGCAGCCGTAAATACTTCCTGCAATGTTCATGTAGGTAGGAGCACTTTCGTTGGTGGTCTCCGTATTATATCCTTCGCCGTCCACATAGATATTGGAGTAACCCGACACAGTGGGGGCGCCGAAGGAGCCGCTTTGGAACACGCCCCAGTCGCCGCCGGCCCACACATTGTTGGCGATACGGAGGTTACCTGCCTTGTATTCGGTTTCGTTGTTGTCGCCAAAGCTCGGGTTGTTGTGGGGCGCTTTAAGGATAGCATCGGTACCGATGAAGGCATACACCGAGCCGAAGGTCTTGCCGTAGTAACCTGCAGCATACACCTGTTGGTCGATCTGACCGGCACTGATGTTGATCACCGAACTGGTCGCCGTTTCGTTTTCATTATAGCCTTGGAACGCCAAAGCGTCGTTGGCGTTACGCGAGCCGCCATACACGTTGCTGAACACACGACCTCCCATGATATTGACAGTGTGCAGACCAGCCACGAACACGGAGCCCTCTTCACCATAGGCGCCGCCGAACACACTACCACGGACGTTACCGCCCTCGACGTTCACCTGAACGTTACCCGTGGTCTTACCTAGCTTACCGCCGCCGAACACATCGCCGCTCACATTACCGCCGGAGATGGTGACATAGGAAGCGGGAAGAGGCTCGCCAGGAGTAACCGAAGTCACTTTCTTAAAGGAAATGTTATCCACCCAAGCACGGTCATCACCACTATTAGTCAAATTATCTTTAGAATATCTCCACTCTAATGTATGATTACCTGCAGAAAGGTTATAGTTATATTGTGTCCATGCAACAGTACCAGACCATCGATTAACAAGTGTATTGTCCACATAGAAGTTAAGATAGTCATAGTTGTTTTCTGATGAAACTTTATAATAGAAACTGATTGTTTGGTCGACCTCAAAATTGTAGGTCATTGTAAAGCTTGAGTTTGTGCCTGCATTATGATGGTTTGTGGAACGGAAGCAATAAGAACCACTTTGAGGATTCGTTTGAGTTCTTTCCCAAGCATAATTACCAGTAGAGGTAATATAATCGGTATAACTGTTATCTTCGAAGCCAATCGTCACCGTTTCGGTGCTGATGGTAGGATCGGTAGTTCCACCATCCACATCGCCTGCCTCGCCACCACCAAACACGTTGACCACAGATCCACCACTCACGGTGACATGGGTCTGCCCGGTGACTTTAGCCGCTTCAGAAGTGGCACCCTTACCAGCACCAAAGACATCTTTCATAGTACCGCCACTCACCTCAATGTGGGTATCTCCACTGGAAACGGTACCTTCTTCACCACCACCATAAACGTTTTGGTTGATGGTGCCGCCAGAAATGTTGATGAAGGTTCCAGCCTTCATGTCGGTATGGGAGCCGTAGCCGCCGCCGAACACGGAGCCGTGGAGGTGGCCACCCGTCATGGTGATGGTAGCCGGGCCGTTGATAACGCCCCATGCATCGGAGCCACCATACACCGAACCCTCAAGCGGGTCGTCCGGGAAATTGGGGTTTTCAGAGTCACGGCCTACCAGCTCGCCACCTTTTATATAAATATTGACCGTTTGGCCGTTACTGTTGTTAGAACCACCTTGGATGTCGCCGTGAAGGGTACCACCCAGCATGTAGATCTCCGACTTCATGTCGGTGTTACCAGTGAGACTGGCATCAGCCACAAAACCGAAGTTGCCGCCGCCATACACATCGCGACCCACTTCACATTCGTCAGCAATGACAATGCGCGAACCAAACACTTTACCTACGCTGTTGGATTCCAATAGCGACCATTGAGGATTGGTAGCCGTCTCGTCGAAGCCCGTCGGTGCAAGACCGCAACCGGCGCCAAAGATGTAGCCACCGTAAGCACCGTTTTTACCGTAAGAAGAATAGGTAGTGCCAATATACGGATCATCGGATGAAGGCTCCAACTTGGCTTTACCACCCATATAGATATAGGTAATGCCGTAAAGCTCACCGCCATCGTTGTGTGTACCGTTGCAACCGCCAGCAATCCAACCGTTGACTGTACCGCCAGTGAACACAAAGCGGACATCACCTGATGATGCACCATATTCACCGGCACCATACACCGCACCGCGCACGGTACCGCCTTTCATGCGGACCAAAACAGAAGGATCACCATCAGTAACGGCATAATCGCCATAACCACTAGCAGAATTATTCACACCGCCAGCGATACTGGCCAATTCACCACCTTCAACAGTTATATGACGTTTTCCAAAGTATTTGAGTTGGTTACCGCTTGCCGTGGATCCCAAATAAATGGACTGGTCGCCGCCTTCCGCGCTTCCCAGCAGGTTTTCCTGGACTTTACCGCTCTTGACGTACCAATCAAATGTGACATTGTTCCTATTGACGGAGCCATTAAAGACAAGGGTCGCTCCAGAAAGGCCGCTCTTTGCGTAAACCGGTCCGCTGGGAGCAAGATGCAACTTGTCGTTATCACCCTTTGCACGGTCATAATCGCAGCCAATCACCGCTTTTGCACTAACCGTGCTTTCATAAGTGCCACCAGTGTTGTTGAGCAAGTCGAATTCGTTGTAAGTGCCGCTTTCCATACGAATCGTATAAGCCACAGCACCATTAATAGTTCCAGTATTCGTATTACCACAAACACGGTTCACTCCCTCGGAAATACCGCGACCGAAAAACATATTATGGTTGTTGGCGGTATAAGTGACGCCTTCAACCCATTGGTTATTGTTTTGATAATAGTTATACAACAAGATGTTTTCAAACTTGGTATCGCTTTGAGCAGAAAAATCACCTGCTAACCCAACATCAGGAATAGAGGTTGCTGTTGTAGTTCCATCGGTGGTACCATTGGGATAGATCGCACTAATTGTCATCGGAATACTGGAAGCCACGCCACTATACACAGTTCCTGCGTCACCAGTTAGCACCAAGAAATTACGTTCATAGAACACATTTGAATTAAGTCCAGAATAGGTGTTCTCGCCTACATAGGCCTGGGCCCACAAGGCCTCAAACTCCACTTCATTACCTTCTTCCTTGGTAGTATTAAAGGTGATTTCCTCATCGGCATAAACCTTATCGCCCACCTGCTTGTTAGCAATGGTAAGACCATCGCTCAAACTCTTGATACGCCAAGCATAGAAGCCACGGTAACCAGGGACTGTAGCTGTGGTTGTCGTAGTGGTTTTCTTATACAAGGTGACATTGACGCTACTTGAATTATTTATAGCATAGAATAGATTATAGCTCGTTAAACAATATAAATAATAATTATCCCTATTTTGGATTCTAATGTAACCATTGTTATATGACAAGGACCATTGTCTGTTATTACCACTTGAACTTGTACTTAATCCCAAACCACCATTGTAGCTACTACTATAGTAAAGATATTGGTTACCTATCATTAAATAATAATAACTTCCTATAGCAACAACAGTAAGTTCTGCGGCATTGCCAAGATCGCTGATAGTGCTATTGCTTATCGAGACAGAGGCCGCATCACCATATCCGGAATATGAGGTGCCAACTGTTCCTGCAAAAGCAATACTATTACTCTCATTAACCAATAAATAGGTACCACTCCAGTCACTCGGAGCAGTAGTCACTTTATTATATGTCGTAACCTCAACTTGTCCAGTACCACTCTGTGCCATGGGTCTCACCTGGAAGGGGTTAGAAATGGCAGTATAGGGATATCCTCCTGAGCCGTCTTCTTTAGCAGCTTCGAGGGTCTTGAAGTAGATGAATTGATCTCCATCTTCGTTCACGTTCACTTTAACACCACTCGCAGTAGCACTAAAGCTATTAGGCTCCGCACCGCTTTCATCGGCATTCGTCATCGTAGTACGTCCCGCGGGGCTGTTTCCAAAATAAGTAATCTTCACATCGGCGGGTTTCAGCTTATGAATCGGCTGGTCGCCATCGCTATAATAGCTCCAGCTGTGGTCTTCACGATCGTCGAGGAGAACCACACTGCCAAAGGCACCAGAGTGTCCATCGCCGCCAGGGATGCAGATGAGGGTTACGATGTTGGAAGATTCATAGTCGGTTGTATTACCTGATTTATAGGCGATGGCCTTGATGGTGGTACCGGGAGCCACGTTGTTCAGCGTCACCGAATTGGTGGTGCCTCCCGAAGTGGCAGGATCGCTACCGTTGGTGGTGTAGCTGATCACATAGCCATCAGGGCAGTCAATCTTGACGGTACCCATTCCCGTATTCTGGTTATCCACCGTATAAGTAATGGTGGGATCGGGCACCTGTACCTTATCAAAAAGAAGGGTCTCCTCCTCCGATTCCTTATCGGAGCACGACTTCGCGCGCGTAATGGCATAGAAGGTGGTGTGTGGGGTGCTCCATTCGATAGGAGCGGTATATTTGGTGTAGGCACCGTCTTCCTCGGTGGTGTACCACACCTCGTAGGTCTCATTAATATCAGCCGTCAAGTTGGCAGGAGTCATCGTGATGGTATTGCCTTGGCGGGTAATGGTAGGCTTCCCAGGAGTGGGGGTGGCATCATTTTGCGTAAAGGTCAAACTAGCCACAGAGCTGATCTGCTGGTTGTTGCCCTCGCCCAATACAGCGATGGCTCTCACCTCAGTACCCACGGCAACTTGGAAAGGAGCTGTATAGGCCGTACCCGTCGTGAGCGGGTCTTTGTTGGGTACATCGGGGTCACTGCCGTCAGTCGTATAATAAAGTTGCGCGTCCTTGTTGTTGGCATTGATCACCACGAAATCGTCGCACACCTCAAAGCTGATTACAGGCTTCTCGGGTTTGACGGCCGCCTCTGTGATTTCAACCAATTCCACTTGGGCATACCAACCTTCCTCGCGATAGCCGAAAGACTCAAAGCGGAAGGTCATGGCGCCAGTGGAAACGACGGTGAAGCCCTCAAAAGTATTACCATTCTTCTTGGCAGGGATGCTACCCGTATAGGTGGTGATGAGGTTTTCCGTGGTCATACCGTCATAAATCGAAAGCTTTGCAGTGTTCAGACGCAACGCCCACTGTTTTTCAACAGGAGGATTATCGTTTGCGCCAATGGCATGAGGATCCGTGGAACTGTTGTTGTCGGTATAGCCCACAAAAGGCACGAAGGTAGCCTTCACTTTATAGCCGTTCGGAACCTTGAAAGTGAAGGTGTAGTCTTCGTCACGTTGGAACCAACGTTCCCAATAGTAGCTCGGGCCCGATGCTTCGCCACCGGAGTCATAGAAATTGACAGTTTCTCCAGTTGTTAACGTTCTGGAACCCGTGTGCATATACACGTTGTTTTGCGCTTGCGCAAATTGGGTGAATAGGGCCATGAACAGGGTCATGACCAACGTCCTCACGAAGAGACGTTTCTTCTTTTGTCTATTCGAGACCATTTGATTTGTAATTTTGTTATTCATTGTTGTATAATTTGAATTTTCACAAATAAAACCCTTTAGTACCAAGAAACCGAAGTGGTTGATTCACAGGGCTTCAAAGCCAATAAATAGTTTGCAAAATTACAACTTGCACACCTATCTCTTAATAATATTACGTTGTAATAAATCACGGATAACGTGATTTTGAGTAACGAAATCAGGCGTGTTTCCGCCCGATGGTCTGCGACAGTGAATGCATCAACAGATCGGCTTCTTCCTGATTGCATTCCGTCAAGTTGATGTGCACGTCCAGATGGGGACTGAACAATTGCGTGAGCCCGTATTCCCGCATCACATCCTGGAAAAAATTATGGTCGAGCACCTTGGAGATCCGAGCCAACAAATCGATGTCGATGCTTGGGCGGTTGAAAATGGTGTAAACGTTGGTCCGCTCGCAGTGGATCTGCCTTGCAAACTCCGATACGCTCATCTTCTTCTCGTCAAACACCGACTTGATCAAGTGACCGATATGAAATCTCTCGTCCATGCTCTTACTTGTGCTAGACTATGCAAAGATAAGGTTCACTGTATTAATCTTCTCTCAAAGATAGTAATAAATATTTACATAAAACGTAATAAAAAATCACGATTATTTTAATATAAATCATAAAAGTTTGATTTCCAGTATAATATAGAATGCGATAATTTCTTCGACTTGTATTATTAATAAAAAATTTTACATTATTTCACTAAATTCTAAATTATTTAACACTTTTTAAGTTTTCAACAAAAAAGTGGAATTTAGTTGCCAATATAAAATTTTTCTCTATCTTTGCATCAAGAATACAACAAAACCGATCACTCAAAGTAGTCAAAACCATGAGAGCAACCGAACCAAAAGACGAACTGACACCTGCTGCAGAAGCACGCCGCTACGTAGAAAACGCACGTACCTTAATTAATAGAAAAAGCGTCAGCCAAGACGGCTTGCTTCTCGCCAACGAAATCATCAACCGATGTGAACTTTTATATAAAGAAAAAACAGTTTGTTTTGAAAAACCATGATTTACCGACCTCCATATACATCGAACAACGCCTTCGAGAGATTAACAACAGAAAACAAAAGAACACATTCCTTGAGTCTATCATGACAGATTCAAGAGCCACCACTCTTTTCGAAACCAACGGCAAAAAGACCATAGCGTTTCCGGGAAGCAAAGGTCCAAGGACTAGCACCTGGGGACAAACAAAAAAAATGGCGTTCGAACTGAACAAAACGGGAATTGACGTGACATTCCTCACAGAGACTGACGGCCTCATCTGCGCAGATAGTCTGCTCAAAATACGAAACACCTATAGACTTGCTGACTTCAAGTATTGTGTGACCAAGAACTCAAACACCTTGGCTAAAGAACTAGAACACGGATTCATGCAAGCCAGTTTGGTAGTGCTCAAACTAAGAAACATGGATGCCGGCGTATTCAAGGATGCGATCGGCTACATATTACGTAATGAGATCCCATACGGCAACCTAATACTGATGAACAAGTATGGAAAACTAGTTGAACTTGAGAAAAGAGATATTAAAACAGGTATTTTTCGAAAAAAGATACGAGGTCTATTATAAGAAAAAGAGGCCCTAGAGCCTCTTTTTTATTCATTGAGCCTTCGGACTGAAACCGCAATTCGGCTCGGGTGGTTGCTTAAACCATTGCAAAGATACAACACTTTTTTGAAATTACAACAAAAAAGTGGAAAAAAACACAAAAAAAGATCATTGATGCTCCCGAATGTACTCCAATCCAGCCTGCAAACGCTTCAAGGTCTCCTCCTTGCCAAGGAGATACATGATGTCGGTGGAACCACCCGGGGTGGCCAGCAGGCCCGACAAGGCGATGCGCGAAGGCCACATCAGCGGACCGTACTTGATGTTGTTGTCGGCCGCCACCTGGGCAAAGGCCTCGCTCAAGGTCTCCTCGTCCCAGCGGTCGATGCGCTCCACGGCAGCGATGGTCTTCTCCAACAGATCGACCGAGGTCTCCAACGTGGATTTGTTCTTCTTGTTGACATAGAGCTCCACCTCGTAAGGCGCCACCTCATACAGGAAAGCGAGCTTGCCGGGGATCTCCGACAGCTTGTTGACACGGGGCTGCATCAGGGCGGCGAGTTTGTTCCACTTGGGCTCGAGGAAGGTGCCCTTCACGCCCGAGTAGTCGAAAGCCAAAGCAGCGAACTTCTCCACGGGCATGGCCTGGAGGTGCTGGGCGTTGACCCAGTCGAGCTTCTGGTAGTCGAACACGGCCGGGCTCTTATGCAGGCCCGCCACGGAGAAGACCTCGCAGAGCTCGTCCATGCTGAAGATCTCGCGCTCGTTCTTGGGCGACCAGCCCAACAAGGCGATGTAGTTGATGATGGCCTCGGGCAGGTAGCCCTCCTCCACCAGCGCCTGGAAGCTGACCGCGCCATGACGCTTGGAGAGCTTGCTGACGGTGCCATCGGGGTTCTTACCATTAATCAATGGCAGGTGGATGTAGCAAGGCACATCCCAGCCAAAAGCCTGGTACAACAGGATGTACTTCGGGTTCGACGACAGGTACTCGCTACCTCTAATAATATGGGTGATGCCCATCAGGTAGTCGTCGACGACATTGGCGAAGTTATAGGTGGGCATGCCGTCGCTCTTCAGCAGGATCTGGTCGTCGAGGGTCTCGTTCTCCACGGTGATCTCGCCATACACCAGGTCGTTGAAGGTGGTGGTGCCCTCATGCGGCACCTTCTGGCGGATCACATACGACTGACCCTCGGCCAAACGGCGTTGAACCTCCTCGGCGCTGAGGCTGCGGCAGTGGCAGTCGCTCTCGAAGGGGTTCTCCTTGGCCTCCTCGCCCTCGTGGGCCTCGTCGGCCTCGTCCTCGGTCTTGGAGCAGAAGCAGTAGTACGCAGCACCTTTCTCGATGAGCTTCAGGGCGTACTCCTTGTAGATGGCCTTGCGCTCGCTCTGCACGTAGGGGCCGTAGTCGCCACCCACATCGGGGCCTTCGTCGTGGTGGATCTGGGCGGTCTCGAGGGTCTCGTAGATGACCCGCGTGGCGTCTTCCACATAGCGTTTCTGGTCGGTGTCTTCGATACGGAGCACGAACTTGCCGTGCTGCGACTTGGCGAAGAGATAGGCATAGAGGGCCGTTCTGAGGTTTCCGATATGCATGTAGCCCGTCGGACTGGGGGCGAATCTTGTTCTGACTTCCATGGTATTTGTATTTAGCGGCGCAAAATTAAGAATTTTTCTTCCAAAAATCGGCATTCTTGATCTTCAATTCATCGGGATCGAACACAGGCTCCTTCCCTGCCTTCTTCTGACGTTCATAGGAACGCAACGCGCGGAAGGCGATGCCCGAGAGGAGCACGATGGAAACGATGTTGATCCAGGCCATGGTGCCCACGCCGATGTCGCCCAACGACCACATCAGGCTGGCCTTGTTGAGCGAGCCGTAAAACACCGCGGCAATGAGGACGATGCGCAAGACCCAGATGCAGACATGTTCCTTGCGGCCATTCCCGAACAGATAGACGAGGTTGGTCTCGGCATAGTAGTAATAGGCCATGATGGTGGTGAAGGCAAAGAAAAACAAGGCGAACGACACGACGAGGCCGCCCAGGCCGGGACCGAGCAGCGTGCTGATGGCCGCGGTGGTGTAAGACACGTCGGGCTCGCCGAGCTCCGCCACGGTGGAGGTCACCAGCAACCCGCCCTGGGCGTCGTACACGTTGTAGGTCTGGCAGGACAGGATCATCACGGCAGTGGCGGTGCACACCAGCAGGGTGTCGACATATACCGAGAAGGCCTGCACCAGGCCCTGCTTGACGGGATGGCTGACCTTGGCGGCGGCGGCCACGATGGGAGCGGTGCCCTGCCCTGCCTCGTTGGAATAGATGCCCCGCTTGACACCCCAGGCGATGGTGGAGCCCAGGATGCCGCCCAAGGCCTCGTTCAGGCCGAAGGCGCTGCGGATCATGTCGCCGAACACGGCGGGCACCTCGCCGGCATGGATGACGAGGATCACGACGGAAAGCAGGATGTAGAGGATGGCCATGAAAGGCGCGACGATCTGGGCCACATTGGCGATGCGCTTGACGCCGCCGATGATGACGATGCCGATGAGCACGGCCACCCCCAACCCGATCCATGCGGGATTGATACGGAAGGTGTTGGCAAACGACATGGCGATGCCATTGGACTGCACGGGAGGCAGGAAGAGACCACAGGCCACCACGGCGCAGACGGCGAAGATGATGGCGAGCCAACGGGCACGGAGGCCTTTCTCGATGTAATAGGCGGGACCGCCACGGAACTCGCCGTTGTGGTTCTCCTTGAAGATCTGGGCGAGGGTGGCCTCGGCGAAGGCGGAGCCGGCGCCGAGGAAGGCGATGATCCACATCCAGACGATGGCACCGGGGCCGCCGTAGCCGATGGCGGTGGCCACACCGACGATGTTGCCGGTACCCACCCGGCCCGAAAGGGCCATGGCGAAGGCCTGGAACGACGTGATGCCGGTCTTCTGGGTCTTGTCGGTAGAGAACAGCAGGCGGGCCATCGCACCGAAACGACGCACCTGGACGAACCGTGTGCCAAACGAGAAATACAGGCCGGCGAGGAGGCAAAGGCCTACCAGCGCCGGGCTCCACACCCACCCGTTGACAGTATTGATGATGTTGTCGATCATAGGGATACGTGCTTGATGAATGGGCAAAAATAAGAAAATCCCACCAATTTCTTGGCGGGATCTTCACAATTATGATGAGAAGCATTATCTGGTGCGGGAGGATCCGCCGGCGGAGCCGGAGCGGCTGGAGCTGCTGGAGCTGGAGGCGCTGCTGCTTCCGCGGCTGCTGGAGCTCGAGGTGCTGCTGCTACCACGTCCGCTGCTGGAGCTGCTGGAGGTGCCGGAGCTGCGACCGCTCGTGCGGTTGTCGGAACCGCTCACCCGGCTGCTGGAGCTGCTGCTCGAGGCGCTGGAGCGGCTGGAGCTGGAGCTGCTGGCGCTCGACGATCCGCGGCTGCTGGAGCTCGAGGAGCTGCTACTGCGTCCGCTGCTGGAGCTGCTGGAGGTTCCGGAGCTGCGACCGCTGGTGCGGTTGTCGGAGCCGCTCACCCGGCTGCTGGAGCCGCTGTTACCGGTGCGGGTGCTGTCGGAGCTGGGGCGGCTGACGCTGCCGTTGCTGTCGGTACGGCTGCTGGAGCTACCGCTGTCGGTACGTCCGCTGGTGCGGTTGTCGTTGCCCGTGCGGCTTATGGTACCCGTCTCGGTGCGTACGTTGCTGCCGTTGCCTGTGCCGCTCATGCTGCCCGAGGTGGCGCTGCTGGAGGGGCGGGTGGTGGCGTTGTTGTTCGAAGAACTGCTGGCGCTTCCGTTGCCGCTCATGCTGCCCGAGGTGCCACTCGAGGGGCGGACCGTAGCCTGCGGAGCCGTGGCGTCGTTGACGTGGTGGTAACCGGGCGTCACCTGGGTCGGGTGGTAGTTGGCCGGATAGCCGCCGTGGCTGTGGTGATAACCGTAGGTGTGGTGGTAGGGGTTCACCGGAGCCATGTGGTCGAAGTATCCCGGAGGATAGCCACCCGGAGGCGGAGGCAGGATGGGACGGTAGCCGTCATAGTAGAAGCGGTAGGGGTACGGGCGGTGGTAGTGGCGCGGACGAGGACCGACGTGGATGACCACCCAGGGCTCGTTGCGGTAGCCGTACCAGTGGAAGCACACCGGCTCGAAGTACTCAAAGACCGTGAAGCTGTAGAGTTCGTTCCCCAGTTCATAGTAGGGCATCACCGTATAGACCCACGAGGGATTCGGGCGATAGGCAGGGATGGTGATGGCCACCCTCTTGATTCTACCGGGGCAGACACGGACCCATTTCTTGGCATAGTAGTAACCGTCGTCAGGATCCAGGTATACGAAGATGTTGCCTCTGTAGGTGTAATCGCCGATGTTCTGCACATCGTAGTAGACCGTGACCGAATTGGCGTTGTAGGTCAACACGGGCTGTGAGACCAAGACCAATTCTGGCGGGAAGCCGTTCGCTGCTTTGGCGATGACCATCCCCATCACTAACAGGGTGGTCATTAAGAATTTCTTGGTTTTCATGATGCTGTTGTTTTTAAGGGTTAAACGTCGGTCGTTTTTTTGCAAATTCCATTCCACCAAGGGCCCAAACCACGTCAAAAGGAATGAAGCGGAACAATTGGGGGATGAAGGCCTGGAAAGCGCTTCCCAAGTGCTCGTTTCACATCTTGAAATAGATCCGGGCATTGGAGCGGATGGAGCCGTCGAGGGCAATCCGGTGGCCGTAGGCGTCGCGCACCTCCTTGATCTCCGTCTTGGGAGAGAGGTCGTGGTCCCTGAAGTAGGCCATGATGGCCGATTTCACCTTGGCACCGTAGTAGGTCTTGACCGGGATATCGTTGACAAAGACAATCATGTTGATGGTGTTTTAGGATTCGTTGCCGGCCGTTTCGAGGTCGGTGGATTGCTTTTGCTTGCTGCGTCGGACCAGCCACACGATCAGGGCGACGGCGACGACCAACAGGCTGATGCCGAGGACGGGTCGCACGGCAATCCAGGCGATGGCGGTGAACACGCAGGTCCAGACAATGCCGAGGATGGTGCAGGCGAAGCCCACGATGTAGCCCACGCCCTTGCCGAGGAACGGGAGCACCTTGAGGAGGGTCGGTGCAAAACCGAAGATCTTGCGGAAGCCGACGATGATGACCAGCAGGATCACCAGCCGGACGATCCAGGTAAGGGTCTTGTTGCCTTGCTTCAGGTTCTCGAACATCTGCTCGGCCGACACCACGCCCATCTGGACCGACGACACTTTCTTGCCGTTCTTCAGGTCGACATATTGTTCAAAGGTATTGCCCGTGACGTTGGCAATCAGCGAGATCTGCTGGTTGTTGGGAACGTAGATGAAGGTGACGCGCACATCGCCCACATCGGGACGGTCCATCGAAGCACCCAGATAGACCATGTTGTCGCGGGTAAAGACATAGTCGGCCTCGATATCCTCGCTCAGGCCAAGCTGGCGCTTGACGGCGTTGTTCCACTCGTCGTGGGTGGCCTGGTCCATCTTCACCACGGCAGGTTCGTCGCCACGGATGGAGCGTAAGATGAAGTTGGGCAGCTGATAGGCGCCGAAGCCCACGTGCTCGGGCGTGAAGTCCTTCTCCTCGATGACCTGATACACGAAGTTGCTGTTCTGGTATTTCGGATCCTTGAAATTGGAACTGGCCTGGGGCGACGACACCCACTTCTTCTCATAGGTGTAGGTGGTCGTCTCCTCGGTGGCGCCGCCCAACTTCTCCTTGGTCTTGGTCTCGGAGTGCTCCACCCACTGGTAGTATTCCACCTTGCGGGAGAGGCAGAGGGCGTTCTCGCTGATGCCGAAGAGCGGGTCTTCGACGGTCTCGGCGGTGGAGGCGATGCCGGTGCAGTGGACGGTCTTGCCCTCGAACTCGGGCGACACGGTGTTGATGTCGGGCATCTCCACACAGGCGTCCTGGGCGCGTCCGATGGCCTTGTAGGTCTTGATGGCGCGGTTCTCGTTCCAGAAAATCAAAATGGTGGCCACGATCACCAGGATCAATCCCGTGAAAATGCCTTTGAAAGAGTTCCCCACGTTCTTGCCGTAGGAGGTCCTTTTTACTTCTTGATAAGCCATAATAAAAGCGGTGTTTTAAAGGATTTGTATGAATAGCAAAAATAACACATATCTTTATTGGTTCCCCGAATTTTTTTTATTTTTGTAGGCAAATCACTAAATTATCAAGTACCATGAGACTAGACGGACGTAGAGAAAGCACAAACGTGGAAGACCGCCGTGGAAAAGGCACGGTCGCCAAGGCTGGCGGCATCGGGCTGGGCGGCATCATCATTGTTGGACTCATTTACCTGCTCACCGGCCGGGCACCCGACCCAGGCATGCTGCAGCAGATGGCCCCCTCGGGGGGCAACACCGAATACACCGACGGCCAGGACTACAGCCAGGTGGACCAGGAGCTGATGCAGTTCTGCAAGCAGATCCTCGCCGGCACCGAAGACGTGTGGACACAGGAATTCAGAAAACTGGGACGTACCTATCAGCCGCCCAAGATGGTGATCTTTTCGGGCGCGGTCAGTTCGGGCTGCGGCAACGCCACCTCCGATAGCGGACCGTTCTATTGCTCGGCCGACCAGACGGTATACCTCGACCTGGAGTTCTTCAAGAGCATGAAGCGTCAGATCGGAGCCGATGGCGACTTCGCCTACGCTTACGTCATCGCGCATGAGGTGGGTCACCACGTGCAGAACCAGCTGGGCATCCTCGACCAGGCGCACCAGCAGATGGCCCGGTACGGCAAGAACAGCAGCGGATACAACCAGACCAGCGTGCGTCTGGAGCTGCAAGCCGACTTCTTCGCCGGCGTGTGGGCCTACCACGACAACAAGATGTTCGGCTCGCTGGAAGACGGCGACATCGACGAGGCCCTCAACGCTGCGGCCAAGATCGGCGACGACTACCTGCAGAAACAGGCCTACGGACGCACCATGCCGGAGACCTTCAACCACGGCACCTCGGCCCAGCGTTCCAAGTGGCTCAAGAAGGGCATCCGCACCGGCGACATCCAACAGGGCGACACCTTCTCCCCTGCCTACAACACCCTGTAACCACCTCCTAACAGCGAATTGCCATGAAGATGGACGGCCGGCGTGAGAGCGCCAACTTCGAAGACCGCCGCAAGAAAGCCAACGTCGGCAAGGCGGCCGGCATCGGCATCGGCGGCGTCGTGATCGCCATCCTGGGCTGGATCCTCAGCGGCCAGGCCCCCGACCTCGGCTCCATGGTGGAGACCGTGCAGAGCACCGCCAGCAGCTACACCACCGAGAAGAAACAGGAGGAGCTGGTGAAGTTCTGCAGCCAGGTGCTGGCCAGCACCGAGGACTTCTGGACCGAGGAGTTCCAAAAGATGGGCCGACACTACCGTCCGGTCGACATGGTGGTCTATAGCGACACCGTCACCACCGGTTGCGGCTTCGAGAACGCCAGGGTCATCGGCCCGTTCTACTGCCCGATGGACGGCACGCTGTATCTCGACCTGGAGTACTTCGGGCGGTTGCAGGACCGTCTGGGAAAGGAAAACTGCGAGTTCCCCCTCGCCTACGTCATCGGTCACGAGGTGGGACATCATGTGCAGTTCCTGCTGGAAGAGATGGACGACATGAACTACAAGCGGTACAAATACGGCGCGGAGTCGACCCAGTACCGCCAGGCCAGCGTGCGGGTGGAGCTGCAAGCCGACTTCTACTCGGGGCTCTGGGCACACCACGAAAACGCGCGCTTCGGGTCGCTGGAAGACGGCGACATCGAACTGGCGCTGCTAGCCACCGAGCGGGCCGGCGACGACTACCTGCAACAGAAAGGGAAAGGCTATGTCACCCCGGAGACCTTCCAGCACGGCCGTGGCGACCAACGGTTGCGCTGGTTCAAGAAAGGATACACCACGGGTGACATCAAACAGGGCGACACCTATTCGCCCCGTTACGAAGATCTATAACGTTATTCGTTGAACAGCTCCTTTACGTTCGGAGCGGTCTCGGCGCCTTCGGAAGCCTCAAAGTAAGGCATCTTGTCGAAGTGTCCGAAGCCAGCGATGATGTTGTTCGGGAAGCGGCGCAGGTACTGGTTGAAATCCTGGGCCTTCTCATTGAAGTTGCGACGCGCGTTGGCGATCTGGTTCTCGCAGCTCTCGATGCTCTCCTGGAGATTCAGGTAGAGGGTGTTGGCCTTGAGGTCGGGATACTGCTCCACGATGACGTTGAGGTTGGCCCGCATGGTCTTCATGAGTTCGTCTTGGGTCTTCTGGAAGTTGGCCATCTGCTGCTCGCTCATGTTGGACATGTCGAGGTTGGTCGAGGTAGCCTTGGCACGGGCTTCGACGATGTTCTGGAAGGCCTCGCCCTCATAGTCGGAATACTGCTTGGCCGTAGCCGCCACGTTCGGGATCTGGTCGGCACGCTTCTGATAAGCGGCGTTGATGTCGCCCACCGCCTGCTCCACCGTCTCCTGCTTGGAGACAAGATTGTTGTAAACACGGATCCCCCACAGCACCAAAAGGCCGAGGACCACTAACACTACGATAAGTCCACCTAGTTTTTTCATGGTATGAATGCTTTTGATTTGTTATTGATAATTCTTTTTCTATAGGTTATTGTTTATAATAGGAATAGGAAGCGACTTCCACAAAAAGTGCGGGAATGAATTCTTCGACCATGTCGACCACCTCGGCCGGGAAAGGCTCCCTCGGAGCGGACACAGCCCATTGGAGCGGATTGCCATACTCGTCGCACTGGGGGAAGACAAAAACACGTGAAGTGGCACCGTCCTCGCGCACCAAGTCGTAGGAGATCCTCGTCAGGGTGGTCTGGTCCGCATCGTAAACGAAGTCCATCGTCAACGAGTCCTTGCCGTTGTTGAGGTGGTAACGCGTCATGCAGCCCTGGTCGTTGAACCAGGCGCCAATCAGGTAGTCGTCGGTGACCTCGGAATACTCGCCCGTATAGCGTTGCGGAGCCTCGGGCTCAAGTTCCACCGCATCGTCAGGGTCGTAACACCCTTCCAGATGATAGGTGGTGTCCACCACGGCACCCTTCTCGTCGAAACGGACGGTG
This sequence comes from Bacteroidales bacterium, assembly GCA_016291135.1. Lineage (GTDB taxonomy): Bacteria > Bacteroidota > Bacteroidia > Bacteroidales > F082 > Limimorpha. Next base: position 4,317 of record JAEFAE010000027.1, on the reverse strand, counting down.
CGCTGGTCGCCGCAGCTCGACAGGTCCTCAACGATCGTGGTCAGATGGCCGTCCTCGGCAAACTCATATAGGGTCTCCATCCAGAGGTTGGCGGTATAGACATGTTTCGTCATCGTCTTGACGGGGCCTTTCAGCTGCATGCCCGCAGTAGAACGGGGGTTGTCAGTCACCGTCTCCGTACGGGAATCAGCACCTTGCTGGGCGTCTGCCGGTTTCGGACGGTCGCCACAGCCTTGGAAGGCCGTTGCGACAACACACAGGAGCACGATTGCAAACAGTTTCATGGTCGGACGTTATTTTTCTGGTACAAAGAAACGAATTTTTTTCAAGATTATTCCTATCTTTGCAAGTTTTAATCTCAATTTTAAACAAATACAGAAAATGTCTGAAGAACAATATCATACCTACGGAAACGAACCCAAACCCAGTTTGAAGGATCCCGTCTTTAACCGGGGATGCTGCAAGATGCGCGGCGAATACACCCCCGGACAGACGGTGCTGAACCCCAGGGGATGCAAGATGAACGAGTTCAACTGGATGAAGGACTTCGAGGGCGAGACGCCCGAAGGGACCCCGCTCATCGCCGAGGTCCGGTTCAAGAACGACCACAAGGATTTCTATACCTACCCGGCCGAGCTCGAGTTGCACGAGGGCGAGCTGGTGGCCGTCGAGGCCGCCATCGGACACGACATCGGCATCGTCACCCTGACCGGAGCGCTGGCGGTACGCCAGATGAAGCGCAAGCGCTATCGCACCCCGCTGGAAGAGATGAAGAAAGTGTACCGTCGGGCCCGCCAGAACGACGTGGAGAAGTGGCTCTCTGCCATCGCCTTGGAAGACAGCACGTTGTATCGCACCCGCACCATCGCGGAGAACCTCGGGCTGGAGATGAAGCTCAACGACATCGAATACCAGGGCGACAAGACCAAGGCAATCTTCTACTATACGGCTGACGGGCGCGTGGACTTCCGCGAGCTGATCAAGAAACTGGCCGAGGAGTTCCATGTGCGGGTGGAGATGCGCCAGATCGGCGTGCGTCAGGAGTCGGCCAAGCTGGGCGGCCTCGGGTCGTGCGGTCGCGAGCTGTGCTGTGCCTCATGGATCAGCGAGTTCCAGTCGGTGACCACCACGGTGGCCCGCGTGCAGCAGCTCTCGCCCAACCCACAAAAGCTGGCGGGACAATGCGGCAAGCTGAAGTGCTGCCTCAACTACGAGTACGACGCCTACGTGGAGGCCCTCAAGGAATTCCCCGATTCCAACATCTCGCTCAAGTTCAAGAACGGCGATGCGGTGCACCAGAAGAACGACGTCTTTAAGGGCATCATGTGGTATTCCTACACGACCGACCGAAACAACATCATGGCCATCCCGGTCGACAAGGTGAAGGAGATCATCGAAAAGAACAAAAAGGGCGAAAAGCCCGAGAAGCTGGAAGACTACGCCATCACCATGGAACAGCATACCAACACCAACGAAGGCTACAGCGAAGGCGACCTGAAGAAACTGGAAGTCAGAAATTAAAAAAGAATCGAACTTATCAAAAAACAAGAACAATAAACAATAACGAAAACTGTATGAAACACCTAATCACCACTTCCATCATGATTCTCCTTACGACGTTTACCTTCTTGCTCGAGACAGGAGCGGCAAAAGCACAATCATTCCAGCCCTATAAAAGTGGTGTTATCGCCTATCATGGATATCAATTCCCCATTGTTCCTGGTACCAACGAGTGGAAGCAATTAGGTTACGCACAAAGGGTGGAGTCACTTCAAGTGCCCTCAGACACACTGAACCAAATGTCAACAACAAGGTTGTTGGAAACGTGCTTATATTATCCATTCAACATTGATATCATTGCCTTTGATGACCATTTGATGGGTTATGCGCAAATCAAGAATCAATTTAACGGATATTCGGTGTTACTCAGTCGTCCTGACTTCGTTCAATGTCTTATCGAATTATATAATAGCAGAGAAGTATCATTAGTTGAACAGATGACAGTTGACTATGAGAAAGGTCGTCTTTCCTTCGACTTTCAATTGATGGAGTATTTGTTTACAGATGCAGCCGTATTGGCTTCGCCGAGTCAAAGTGAACAGATCGCATATCTATTAGTTCAAAAAATGGATCAAAAAAGCCTCTATTCAAGCATTTTCAGCTCCGTGTCCCTCCCGATCACCGCACTCGCCATAGGCCGTTGTTTCCAACAGTGCGGCTTTTTGACCGATTCCCAAAGGAACACGCTTGACTCTTTCTTACAAGGGAAGAATATCATCAACAATACAGATCTCCTGTATTTGTTTGACAAGGCTAGAGAGTTGTTCAAGAGTAATTCAACAAACGATTAGAGATATGAAAAAACTATTATTATTACTTGGTGTCGGTTTAAGCATCCTCCTTTTCGCTTGCAAGCCAGACCCCGTTCCAGAACCTGATTCCACTGATAACAATGAAATGCCTGACAGCACAGCGTTGTCGGGAAAGAAATATCTTGTCGGGGAATATCATCCCTATGAGCCCGACACGCTTTCGGCCATAAGGTTAATACAATGGGATGATGACTTTACCCGCATCCTCCATATTACCACTAAAAAAAACACTCCTTATCAAATTGACTTCGACTTTGAGTATTACGGAGTGGATAGTTTCCAGGTCCATCTTTCAAAACCCATGGATGGATGGGCACTGGTGTTGTTTACTGACTACACTTGTCATCTTAATAGTGATGGAAGGATTTCTTCAATAGATTATTATTTCAATTCCGTTTTCCAGTCCACCCAGCTATACCAATACGATGAACTGGGACATCTTGTCGGTGCCGTTTATGATACGGATGAGGGGTTGGGTGGATCTCGCTTTCAATGGGATGGAGATAATGTGACGGCGGTGTATTCGGTTAGAACAGACGAGTTGGTACGGGAATGTAATGGTTTTCATATAGATGCCATCCATCCAGAAAGCACCATGCCTTATCTACTTCGCAGTGGCGATTTTTATGGCAACCCTTATTTAACAGAACCTCTGTGGCGAAATTGGTTTGCCTACGACAGTGATTTTGTGTGCGAATGCGACGAGGATGGATATGTAATAAGCCAATACCGAATCGACGAAAATGGCGAAAAGAAAGCCATTACAAACTACGAGTACGCAATTAAACTGAATTAACCATGAAGAACACTTTGTTGATCATCCTTCTATTTTTGTCCGGAACTTGTTTCGCCCAAATATATGAAGGCATTCCTGTAAATTATTGCACCCTTTCTGGTGATACCTTTAATCCGGGTGAACACCATGAAATCAACTCTAATATGTGGGTGACAATTCGATCCGACCGGGAGTGGACATTTGCAGAAAAAACGTTTCTTCATCGTGATTTTTGGGACGATCATCCTGATTACATCATCCTTGAAGATCCTACAAAAACATACAATTGCCACGGTTATACCTTTGGAATAATACAGGGCTCCGACAATTACAATATCTATTGGACAGAAGATTTGACTTATGGTGGCTTTTCAATGGTTTCTTCTCCTCAGAAGGGAGATATCGCGATTCTTCGATATACCAATTCCAGTCAATGGGATTCTCCTCATTCCAGTGTTGTTTATAGCCAAGATACAGTAATATCAAAATGGGGAGATGGTCCTCTTGCCAAACATCACAAAGATAGTTTGTACCTTTTGACACAATCATACAATCAAGGCTATTTATATTATGAGTATTACCGCCGCATCATTAATAATCAGATCACTGGCCCCGATGTTTTCCATGGTTCCGGAACCTATCAGTTCAATCACGACGTCACACCTTCGTCGTGTATATGGACTGTAGAGCCTGCCGAAATGTTCCAAATTGCTTCGGGAACAGGGTGCACAGCCAATCTCGCCTATAAAACCGCGCTACCCAAACTGACGACCAAGGCGAAAATAACCTTTACCTTTGCCTACTCCTGCGATAATCACTATTCCGTTTCGAAGGAGATAGACCTGCTCATTCCAACCACCACCGTCTCGGGTACGGCCCTATCCGACGGTTTTATCATCGATACAAACGCCGTGGTCACTGTCACCGGACAAATCCGAACAAGTCCCGAAGCCAGAACTATCGTCCCCGTTAGTGCTAGACTCGTTCTTGACGGAGGAACCATGACGGGAATGAACGGTAAGTGGTGGCCAGGCATCGAGGTGTGGGGCGACAGCACGGCGCACCAGCAGCAGGTGGACGGCAGGTACCTGCAGGGATACCTGGAGCTCCGGGAAGGCTCCGTCATCGAGAACGCCCTGTGTGCCGTCAACCTGCAGGACCCGCTCGACG
>JAEFAE010000026.1 GCA_016291135.1 Bacteroidales bacterium | reverse complement strand
TCCAATTTCGCTTCACATTGTTTTTTTCGCTATTTTTGCCCACAAATACCGGCTTATGCGCTACTCCGTCATCGTTCCCGTTTACAACCGTCCCAAGGAAGTCGAAGAGCTTCTGGAAAGCCTGTGCGCCCAAACCTTCACCGACTTCGAGGTCATCGTGGTGGAAGACGGCTCCGACGACAAGAGCGACACGGTGTGCGAACGCTACCAAGAGCGACTCGACCTGCACTACCACTTCAAGCCCAACTCGGGCCCCGGACCCTCACGCAACTATGGCGCCGACCGAGCCAACGGCGACTATCTCATCATCCTCGACTCGGATGTCATCGTTCCCCCGGACTACCTGCTGACCATCGACAACGAACTCAAGGCCCATCCCACCGATGCCTTCGGCGGACCCGACCGGGCCCATGCCTCGTTCACGCCCATCCAGAAGGCCATCAACTACGCCATGACCTCCTTCTTCACCACGGGCGGCATCCGCGGCGGCAAGAAAAAGATGGACAAGTTCTATCCCCGTAGCTTCAACATGGGGATTCGCAAGTCGGTGTTCCAACAAGTGGGCGGCTTCGCCCCCATCCGCTATGGCGAGGACATCGACCTGAGCACCCGCCTCTTCCAGGCGGAATGCGACTGCCGGCTCTTCCCCGAGGCCTACGTCTATCACAAGCGCCGCGTCACTTTCGGCGCTTTCTTCCGGCAGGTGAAACACTCGGGCGAGGCCCGCGTGATGCTGAAACAGCGCTATCCCGACACCTTCAAGCTAGTCCACCTGCTCCCAGCCGCCTTCGTACTTGGCAACGTGTTGCTGGTCCTTGCCTTTGTCATCCACCTGCTCCTCGCAGTCTTCCTGAAATGGACCCACCCGTGCTGGGCCTTGCTGTGGCTGGCCCCCATCGTGCTGTACTGCCTGCTGGTCTTTGCGGATTCGCTCTTGAAAAACAGGAACCTTGGGGTCGCCCTGCGTTCCATCCCCGCCGCCTACTGCCAACTCTTCGGCTACGGCATCGGGTTCATCAAAAACTGTTTCAGCCATGTTTCTTGACACCCTATACAAGTCCCTGACCTTTGGCGATTTCTTCATCACCGCCTCCCCCTGGATCCAGAAACGGAGCATCAAGCGCATCCGGAAACGGCAGGAACAGGCGTTGCGCAACGTACGCCAAAAGGAACGCATTTCGGTGGTGTTCTTCCTGCAAACCAGCTCCATTTGGAAATACGACAAACTGTACTGGAAGCTGAAGAACTCGGATCGCTATGAGCCCCATGTGGTGGTCTCGCCTTACAACGTCCACCTCTACTACGACAAGCAGGAATGCCTCAAGGTGATGGAAAAGACCTTCGCCTTTGCCCTCGAGCAGGGTTACGATGCCACCTGTGCCTACGATTTCGAAAACAAGCGATGGAGAAACATCCGCAAGATGCTGAATCCCGACGTCGTGTTCTTCTCCAAACCCTATAAAGACACCTTGCCGCAATACCATCTCTATCGCTTCAAGGACAAGCTCTCCCTCTATACCCCATACGGTTTTCTCTGCATCGACATCTACCGCATCAGCTATAACCTCCCCTTCCACAACCTGCTTTGGAAGTTCCTGGTTGAGACCAAGTTCCAGCAAGAATTTTCCGAACAGTATTCCCTCTGCAAGGGCGACAACACCCTCGTCGTCGGTGCGCTGGGCAGCGAACAACTCGTCGATCCCGACTACCGGCCCGCCGAGGTGTGGAAACCGCAGGAGCATCCCAAGAAACGGGTCGTCTGGGCACCCCACCATACCGTGGACTACCTGTTCAACTTCTCCAACTTCCTGAACTACTGCGAGCCGATGCTGGAACTGGCCGAGAAATACCAGGACCAGATCCAGTTCGCCTTCAAGCCCCATCCCGTGTTGAAGTTCAAGCTCATCAACCTCTGGGGCAAGGAGAAAACCGAGCAATACTACCGTCGCTGGGCCGAGATGCCCAACACCCAGCTGGAGGAAGGCTACTACAACGACCTCTTCCTGGGCTCCGACGCCCTCATCCACGACTGCGCCTCCTTCACCGCCGAATACCTCTTCACCCGCAAGCCCGTCCTCTTCATGGTCCGCGACCCCGAGGTGGAGAAACACTGGAATCCCTTTGGGAAACGCTGTTTCGAGCAGCATTACCATGCGGAATCCATCGAAGCCGTGGAGCGCTTCCTCACCGACACCGTCCTCGGCGGCAACGACCCGATGCGCGAAGACCGCGAGGCCTTCTTCCACCAATACCTCTTCGACGGCACCTTGCCTTCGGAGCGCATTTATCAATTCCTCAACGAAACACTATCTAAGCAATCATGAAAAAAATAAACTGGAAATCCCTGATCATGAAGCTGTTGCCCCATGTGGGCGCCATCGCCGTCATGTACCTGCTCACCGCCGTCTATTTCAGTCCGGTCTGCTTCGACAACAAGATGCTGACCCAAGGCGACATGCTGAACTACAAAGGCGTCACCAAAGAGCTGGTGGACTACGAGAACGAGACCGGAATCGCCTCCGGATGGACCAACGCGATGTTCAGCGGCATGCCTACCGAGGCCATGTACACCAAGAAGCCCTTCAACATCTTCGACACCTTCTCGGTGGTCCTGCGCGGCGGGTTCGACTACCATACCGCCGGCATGATGTTCAGCTACCTCATCGGCTTCTACATCTTCATGCTCTGCATGGGATCCAGTGCCTGGCTGGCGTTGCTGGGCGCCATCGCCTATGCCTTCTGCTCCTATAACTTCATCATCATCGACGCCGGCCACGTCACCAAAGGCTACGCCATGGCCTTCATCGCCCCCATGCTGGGCGGCGTCATCCTCGCCTATCGCAAGAAATACCTGGCCGGATTCCTGGTCACCCTGATCTTTGTGGGCATCGAGCTGGCCAAGAACCACCTTCAGATCACCTACTATGCCGGCCTGATGATCCTGGTAGCCGTCATCGGTTACTTCATCTACTACCTGGTGCAGCACCGCAAGCACAACGAGTCGCTCACCCCCTTCTGGAAAGCCAGCGGCCTGCTGTTGCTGGCCGCCCTGCTCGCCACCACGCCCAACCTGGGCAACCTCTACCCCAACTACGTCTTCAGCAAAGACACCATGCGTGGCGGCTCGGAGCTGAGCATCAAGCCCGGCGAGGGCCTGCAGGACACCCACAACACCCCCAACGAAAGCGGCCTTGAGATTGAATATGCCTACGCCTGGAGCTATGGCAAGGCGGAGACCTTCACCCTGTTGGTGCCCAACCTCTACGGCAGTGGCCACACCATCCTCGACAAGAACGATCCCACCGCCCAGGCCCTGCGCCAAAACGGTTACGGTTCCACCTACCTGCCCACCTACTGGGGCGCCCAGCCCTTCACCTCGGGGCCCGTCTATGCCGGAGCCATCGTCTGCTTCCTCTTCGTCCTTGGCCTCTTCGTCGTCAAAGGACCGGAGAAGTGGATCCTGCTGGTCACCGTCGTCCTCTCGTTCGTCCTCGCCTGGGGCAAGAACCTCATGCCGGTGAACGAGTGGCTCTTCCACCACCTCCCCTTGTACAACAAGTTCAGGGCGCCTTCCATGGCTCTCATCATCGCCGGGGTGGCCATGCCCATGCTGGGGCTGCTCGGCCTGAAGGAGCTCTTCAGCGGAGCCGTTGAGCGCAAGCAAGCTTGGAAATGGACCCGCATCAGCCTCTACATCACCGGCGGTCTCTGCCTGCTGCTGATCCTCCTCGGCGCCACCGTGTTCTCCTACGACGGAGCCAACGACGGCAACTTCATGAACCAACTGCTCTCGGCCGGTTTCGACAAGGGGCGCACCAACGCCATCATGGACATTCTGCACGACTACCGCAAGTCCATGCTCATCAAAGACGCCATCCGCTCCATCGTCTTCATCCTGCTCGCCTTCGGCACCTTGGCCCTCTACCTGAAGAACATCCTAAAGAAGACCTGGATCCCCGTCGTCCTCCTGTCGGCCTTGGTCCTCGTCGACCTGTGGCCCGTGGCGCAACGCTATCTCAACAACAGCAGCTTCCTGACCCAGAAGAAAGCCGAGAGCGGCCTCGAAGCCACCCAGGCCAACCGACTGATCAGCCAAGACCAGGAGCTGAACTACCGCGTGGCCAACCTGGCGGGCAACACCTTCAACGACTCCCAGACCTCCTACCACCACAAGTCCATCGGTGGCTACAGCGGTGTGAAGCTGCGCCGTTACCAAGACCTGATCGATTTCTACCTCCAGGATGAGATTCGCCAGGGATATCGCGCCATCGCCCAAGCCCAGGGCCGGATGACGCAAGTGGATCCTGACGTCATCAAGATACTCAACATGCTGAACACCAAATACTTCATCCTATCGGGTTCCGACGGCAACACCGTTCCGGTGGAGAACCCCTACCGCTATGGCAACGCCTGGTTCCCGAACCAGGTCCGTTGGGTAGCCAACGCCGATGAGGAGATCCTGGCTTTGGCCGACACCGACCTCCAGCATGTCGCCCTCGTCGACGAACGGTACCGCGACCGGCTCCAAGGCGACCGCTTCGAACCCGATTCCACGGCCTCCATCGTCAACACCCTGTGCAAGCCCGACCACCTGCAATACCAATACAACAGCAGCCGCGACCAACTTGTGGTCTTCTCGGAAGTGTTCTACGACAAAGGCGGCTGGGACGTCACCCTCGACGGACAGCCCGTTCCCCATTTCAGGGCCGACTACATCCTGCGCGCCATGACGGTGCCGGCCGGCAAGCACGAGATCGACTTCCACTACACGCCGCATGCACGGGTGCTGGGAGGCAAGATCAGCAACATCGCCTCCATCGCTTGTATCCTCATCATGCTTTTTGGAATCTTCCTCGCCGTAAAACCCGGTCGATCAAGTCATTGACCGACAAGGAAATCTTCAGGCGATAGACGATCACCCCGCTCAGCGCCAACAGCACCGCCGACTTGACGACGGCGTCGAATACGCCTGCCCAGAACCCGTCGGCCACCCATTGATAGGCAAAAGGCGTCAGGAAGCGGGTCCACAGCCATTCAAGGCCGAACAAAACCCCGATCAGGGCCAGCACGACCAGCTGCTTCCAGGAGAAGAGGTTGGTCTTGATGACCCAACGGTTGAAGCCGAGCATCAGCGCATAATAGAGGATGTTGGCGAACAGCGTGGCCATGGCCGAGCCCACCATGCCGCATCGGGGAATCAACCAGAGATTGAACAGGATGCCCATCAGGGTCATTAAGAAGGTGAATATCAAGGAGAAATAGTATTTCTTGGAATAGTTCAGCACCGTGGCGCCCACATTCAGGGTGGAATAGACCAGCTTGTACAGCCCAAAGAAAAAGACCACCCACTTGCCTTCGCGGTACCGATCGCCGTTGGGCAACACGTCGTAGATCACGTCGATGTTGATCCAGATGAAGAAAAACAGCAGCCCGCCCACCAGCAGCTGGTGCAGCGACACGTTCTTGCACAGCGAGTTCACCTCAGGGATGTCGCCGTCTTTCACCGCCTGCGAGATATGGGGCTGTGCGATGGCACCCAACGAACGGAACGGCACCTCGACCACGCTGGCGATGAACACGGCGATGGCGAACACGCCGGTCGTCTTGAGGCCCAGCATGCCGCTCACGAAGAAGGTGTTCAGGAAGGGGGTGATTGTCACCGCCACGGCCGCCACCACCAAAAACAGGGTGTACAGGGCGTAATCCCGACGCAAGGGCTTGGACAGGAAGGCCATGTCGGGCTTCAACGAGATCCGCTTCATCCGGAACAGATAGACCAGGTCCACCAGCATGGCGATGGCATACACCCCGCAAAAGGCAATCACGAAGCCGTCGAGGCTCAGCACGCGCATCCCATAGAGCACATACACCGCCAACGAAAGCACCCGCACCAGCACCTCGCGAACGAATTTCGGCACCACGATCTTGAGCAACACATTGGCGTTCGACTCGAAGATGGTCATATAGACCAGGCAGAACGCCAAGGGCAGCACGAGGTAGTAATAGTCGTTGAAGAGCTTGGAGTTCTGTTCGAAATAGCCCTTGATGGGCACCTGGAAGGCCAGGTATAGCAGGCTGAAGATCAGGAAGCCCACCAGTGGCACCACCAAGGTCCAGAAGAAAAACCCGTGGTCGTGACGCTCACCATCCTTAAAGTAGGGATAGAACCGCAAGATGGAGGCACTCGTGCCCAGCTGGGCCAGGCCGGAGACCATGGTGGCGGCTTCCACCAGCACCCGGGTCAGGCCGATCTCCTCCTCCGTCAGGAAATGGGTGAGCACCACGAAGGTGGTGAAGGCCCCAATGGCCACGCCCAGATAGGTAACGAAGGTTCCCCGGATACTCTGTTTCGCAATCACGCCCATGCCGACCTCCTACTTCTTTTCCTGCATCTTCGAAAGCCGTTCCTTCCGCTGGTTGATATGCGCTTTCATCGTCTTGACGATGGGATTGTCAAAGTCGTCTTCCGCAGCCAGTTTGATGCTCATGTTCAGGTCGTTGCCGCATAGGATCACGATGGCGACCACCCAGAGCCACATCAACAGGATGATCAAGGTGCCGATGGACCCATACAAGGCGTTGTATCGGGAGAAGTTGCGTATATAGACGTTGAACCCGATGGTAGCCAGGATGAACAAGCCGGTAGCCAAGATGGACCCTGGGGTGAAGATCTTGAAACGCTTCGAATACCGTTCCTTGGGCACGTTGCCGAGATAGTAGAGCAATGACATGCTCAGCATGATGATGAAGGTGACCAGCAGCCATCGGAACACCGTCAGCACCCAATACATCCAGGTCCGCGCCTTGCGAAGGGCGGTCACATCCTCACCCTCCACCTCCTCCAGCAGGCTGGGGTCGAGCGGGAAGGGACCCATCATGGCCATGTAGGCCGAATCGGCGTCGTAATCGGGATCGAAGGGGTTCAGCACCACAGGGGTGGGAACATAGCTGGATCCCTGCTGGTAGGTGATGATCTTCTCCGAAAGCCTGCCTTCGCCCCTGGTGAAATTCTTGAATTTCTCGATTTTCTCCTGCTTGGCCACCTCGGGCAGCGTCATGAAGCGGATGGCCGAATCGCCGAACGAGATGAGGGCGATGGACACCATCACCAGCAAGCCGACCAGCACCAGCAGCAAGGCGGAGTTGAGCCGTTGCTTCAGCCATCCGTAGGAGCCATAGTCCAGGTAGGCGTTCTTGAAACCGTTGAAAATGGCCGACACCCCACTGGTGCCGAAGATGAAACAGAGCAAGATACTGACCGACAGCAAGCCCTCGTGCGGCTGGTTCATGATGCCATCGATCGTTTCGGTGACAAAGGTCAAGGTACCCGAAGGCAACAGGAAATTCCCCAACATATCCATGATTCTTTCATATAAATGGGGAATCGGAATATACGGTATCAAGGTGAAGAAGAACAGCACCAGCGGAAACAATGCCAGGAAGAAGTTGAACGCCACTGCCGCGGCGCGGTCCATCAGCCTGCCCTTGGTGAAGCTCTTTAGGAAAAACACCAGCACATCGTACAGCGGCATTCCCTTGAATCCCGGGATCACGACGAGCCTCAAGACGTTCTCCAGCTTGTGGTACCACCGCTTGCCGGTGTCGACCACGCTGTTCTTGACGTTTTCCGTTTTCGCTTTGAACTTGTTCACCTTATATTATAGAATCATGTCGCAAAAATACAAAAAACCCTTTCGTTGCTACGGGCAGGGCTCAATTTCATAGCGGAACCGGCGTTTCAGCTTGTCCCGCTTCCAATAGAGCAACAGATAATAGGGCACCAAGGCCGCGATGCCGATCAGGGCGGCCAGTCCCTCGCCCGCGCCCAGGCCCAGGGCAGCGAAAAGCACCGCCACCAGCAGCACCAAGGGAACCAGATAGGCCAACACGGCCGCCAGGTTGCCCTGGCCCACCCCCATCTTGACATTGACCTTTTGAAACAGCCGCAAGGGCTGACCTTCGGGCCGAGGCACCGTCAGGATCTTCTCCTCCTTGTCGCTCATGGTGCAGGCACTTTGGGCATGGCAAGAAGCACAGGCGCTCATCGAGACGATCCTGATCTCGACCTCCGTGTCGGTGAGTTTGGTGATGACGCCTTCGTGGGAAACAGTTTCGTTCATGGATGGATCGTTAATAGACGTGTTTTCTGGTGACAAACGGATATTTCAGCAGGATGCGCAGATGCGACCACAAGGTCGGGAACAAGCCGAACTGCCGCCGCATGATGACAAAGCGCTCCTTGAGGCTCTGCTTGCGCTTTTGGGAGGAAAGCCCGGCCGACATGAAACGCGACAGGTAGGCGTCGACGTACAGGTTGCGGCCCGACACCTCGAGCAGGCGGCACACCCAGTCGTAGTCGGCGGTCAGCTTGTACTGGAGGTCGTAGCGCGGCGCCTTGCTGCGCCGCGCGAGGATCGACTGGTGGCAGACCACCAGCCCATCGAGCAGGCTTCGCTTGGTCAGTTGGGCAGGGGCGATCCGATGCCGTTCCCCCAGGACCCGGTCGTCGGGATCGACGATGATCGACTGTCCATACACCACATCGGCATCGGGCGCCTCGCTCAAGGCCTCGACGATGCGTTGCAAGGTGGTCTCGTCGTAGATCTTGTCGCCTGAGTTGATGAACCAGACGAAATCGCCTTGGGCCCGTTCCATGCCTTTGTTCATGGCATCGTACAAGCCATGGTCGGGCTCGGACTGCCACCGGAACTGCTCCGGAGCGATGCCGAATTCCCCCTGGGCAACCCGCGCCTCGTACTGCCGGATCAGCGCCAAGGTGCCGTCGGTGGAGGCACCGTCGACAATCAGGTATTCATAGTCATGGCACGACTGGTTCAACACGCTGAGCATGGTTTTTTCGAGCGTGGCTTCGGCGTTGTAGGTGATGGTGATGACAGAGACTCTCATAACGGCGGCTAAGATACGCTTTTTCGGGCGAACACCAAGCAAGAAAAAAAGCAAAAAAACCTTGGCTCAAAAAGTGAAGTTCCGTATTTTTGCAGTTTGTATTGGAAATACGAGCATTTTACAACCGACACAAAATCAACTAAACCAATTCATAATGAGTAACATTTTGCTAGTATCCTTACTGGTTCTCGGAATCCTTGGTGCCGTATTGGCGGTGGTGCTTTACATCGTTGCCCAAAAGTTCAAGGTCGAAGAGAACCCGCTGATCGATGAGGCGGAAGCCTGCCTGCCGGGCGCCAACTGCGGCGGTTGCGGCTTTGCCGGATGCCGTGCCTTGGCCGAGGCTTGCGTAAAACAAGCCGCTGAAAAAGGCAACATCGACGGACTCGCCTGTCCGGGCACCGACATGGGCAAGGTGGCCGCCGTCCTGGGGCTCACCGCCGCCGCCTTCGAACCGAAGATCGCCGTGGTACGCTGCAACGGAAGCTGCCAGAACTCACCCGCCAAGGTGCATTACGAAGGCGCCGACATCTGCGCTTTCGCCAGCACCCTCTACGCCGGCAAGGGTGGCTGCTCCAAAGGTTGCATGGGACTGGGCGACTGCGTCAAGAAATGCAACTTCGGTGCCTTGCACATCGACCCGGAGACCGGTTTGCCCGTCGTCGATCCCGACAAGTGCGTCGGCTGCGGCGTCTGTGCCAAGACCTGCCCCCGCGGCATCATCGAAATCCGCCCCCGTGGCAAGAAAGACCGTCGGGTCTATGTCTGCTGTTCCAACACCGACAAGGGTGCCCTCGTCGTCAAAAACTGCTCGGTCGGCTGCATCGGCTGCCAGAAGTGCCTGAAGACCTGCCCCTTCGAAGCCATCGAGATGCGAGGCAACTTGGCCTACATCGACCCGGCCAAGTGCAAAGCCTGCGGCAAATGCGTCGAAGTCTGCCCGCGCGGCTCCATCCACGCTGTCAACTTCCCGCCTCGCAAGCCCAAGGAGGAACAACCTGCCGAAGCGCCTAAAGTCGAAAAAGTCGAACAAGAAATCCCTGTCACCGTATGAATCCAATAAAGACCTTCAAAAAGGGCGGCGTCCACCCCGAGGAGAACAAGTTCTCGGCAGACCAGCCCATACAAGACTTCCCGATGCCCAAGCAGCTCATCGTCCCGCTGGGGCAGTGCCTTGGCGCACCGGCTGAATGCATCGTCAACAAAGGGGACCGCGTGCTGACGGGCCAGCTCATCGGCACCGCCAAGGGGTTCGTCTCCGCCAACGTCCACTCCCCCGCCACCGGCACCGTCGCCAAAGTCGACGTCGTGATGGACCACACCGGCTACTACAAGCCCGCCGTGTTCATCGACCGTGAAGAGAACGACGAATGGGCCGAGGGCATCCTCGTCACCGACGAGCTGATCACCGACATCAAACTCGACGGCAAGGCCATCATCGACAAGGTGAAGGAGTGCGGCATCGTCGGCATGGGCGGCGCCACCTTCCCCACCCACGTCAAGATGATGGTGCCCGAAGGCAAGAAAGCTGAATACGTCATCATCAACGCCGCCGAATGCGAGCCTTACCTTACCTGCGACTACCGCCTCCTGCTGGAGAAGACCATGGAATTCCTGGTCGGCGTCAAGATCGTGATGAAAGGCGTGGGCACCGACAAGGGCATCATCGGCATCGAATGCAACAAAATGCCCGCCATCGAGCTGCTCGACAAGACCATCAAGGAGCATCCCGACCTGTTCCAAGGCATCGAGGTGCAGCCCCTGAAGACCAAATACCCGCAAGGCGGCGAGAAGCAGATCATCAAGGCCATCACCGGCCGCGAGGTCCCTTCGGGCAAGTTGCCCATCGAGACCGGTTGCGTGGTGGTCAACGTGGCCTCCACCTACGCCATCTACGAGGCGGTGCAGAAAAACAAGCCGCTGATCGAGCGCATCGTCACCGTCACCGGCAAATCCGTCAAGAAGCCTTCGAACTTCCGCTGCCGTTTCGGTGTGCCGGCCGACCTGCTCATCGAAGCCGCCGGTGGCATGCCCGAAGACATCACCGATGTGATCAACGGCGGCCCCATGATGGGCAAGTCCGTCTCTGTGACCAGCTTCCCCACCATGAAAGGCACCTCCGGCATCCTGCTGATGACCCTCCGCGAAGCCCAGGACCGTCGCCAGACCAACTGCATCCGCTGCGGACGCTGCGCCATAGCCTGCCCCATGGGCCTGCAGCCTTTCCTGCTCCACAAAATCGCCAAGCAGAACAACTTCGACGAGACCGAGAAGAACCACATCATGGACTGCATCGAATGCGGCTCCTGCGAGTTCACCTGCCCGGCCAACATCCCGCTGCTCGACTACATCCGTTACGGCAAAGCGAAAACCGGAGCGATCATTAGGGCGAGAAACCAGAAGTAAGAAGTTAAGAAGTAAGTAATTAGAACAAAAAGATATGGCAAATTACACAATATCCGGCTCACCGCACGTGCACTCGACGGAAAACACGAGGAAGATCATGTATCGGGTCATCCTTGCGCTGGTTCCCGCCCTGCTGGTAGCCATTTATTATTTCGGCTGGTATGCCCTCAGGCTCACCATCATCACGATGGCCGCCTGTATGCTGACCGAATGGCTGATTCAGAAGTTCCTCATCAAGGGACCGCTTACCATCAACGACGGTTCCGCCGCCCTCACCGGCTTGCTGCTGGCTTTCAACGTGCCCGCCAACCTTCCCATCTGGATGGCCATCGTGGGTAGCGTCGTCGCCATCGGCATCGGCAAGATGCCCTACGGCGGCTTGGGCAAGAACCCCTTCAACCCGGCCCTGGTAGGCCGTGTGTTCATGCTTGTGTCGTTCCCGACCGCCATGACCACCTGGCCCCAAGCCCAACCCATCTTTGAGAAAGGCTTCTTTGCCGATGCCGTCACGGGTCCCACCCCGCTCGGCATCCTGAAGGAATCCGGTTTGCAGACCATCCAGCAGATGGACCACATGCAGTTTGTGGACATGGTGCTGGGCAACCGCGGCGGCGCCTTCGGCGAAGTCTGCGCCATCGCCCTGCTGCTGGGCGCCATCTACCTGATCGCCCGCAAGGTCATCGAATTCGTAACGCCCTTGACCATCCTATTGACCGTGTTCGTGTTCACCGGCATCTGCTACCTGATCGACCCCACCGTCTATATCGCGCCTTGGTACCATCTCGTCTATGGCGGTCTCATCCTCGGTGCCTTCTTCATGGCCACCGACATGGTGACTACCCCGATGACCCTACGAGGCAAGATGCTCTTCGGTTTCGGCGTCGGTGTCATCACCGTGGTGATCCGTCTCTGGGGCGCCTACCCCGAAGGCGTGTCATTCGCCATCCTCATCATGAACGCCTTTACGCCGCTCATCAACAAGGCCTTCAAACCTTATGTGTTCGGTGTCGTCAAACCCGCTAAAAAGTAATCGTCATGGCAAAGAAAAAAGAATCCACATTGATCAACATGCTCCTGGCCCTGTTCGTCATCACGGCTGTGTCGGGCGGCGTGCTCGGCTTGGTCTATGGCATGACCAAAGACACCATCGCCGAGGTCGACATGAAGAAGAATGAGGCGGCCATCAAGGCGGTGCTTCCCCTGGAGGGCGAGCTCACTTTCAAGGCCGACACCCTGACGTTTACCGAAGACGGCGTCACCACCAGCTTCCCCTGCAACCTGGCCTTCGATGCCAACGGCAACTTCCTGGGCGCCGCTGTCAAGACCAGCGAAGGCGGCTTCGGTGGCAAGATCGACATGATGGTCGGCTTCCTCGCCGACGGCACCATCAAAGGCACCTCGGTGCTCTCACACGCTGAGACCCCGGGCCTCGGCGCCAACATGACAGGCAAGTTCAAGGACCAGTTCGTCGACAAGAACCCCGCCTCGTACAAGCTTACGGTCAGCAAAGACGGCGGCGACGTGGACGCCATCACCGCAGCCACCATCACCTCGAGAGCCTTCTCGAAAGCGGTGGACAAGGCCTACAAGGCTTTCGAGGCCAACAAGGGCCAATTCATGAACCATGCTCCCGCCGAAACGGTCGTCCCCGAAACGGAGGAAGCAACGGAAATTACGGAAGGAGGACAAAGCAATGAGTAACAACCTGCAAACCTTTACCAAAGGCCTCATCAAAGAAAACCCGATCCTGGTGCTGCTGCTTGGCTGCTGCCCGACCTTGGCAACGACCACCAGTGCCATCAACGGTATGTCGATGGGCCTGGCAACCACCTTCGTGCTGGTGTTGTCGAACATCTTCATCTCCTTGCTGAAGGGCTTCATCCCCGACAAGGTGCGCATCCCCTGCTTCATCGTCGTCATCGCTTCGTTCGTGACCCTGGTACAGCTGCTGATGCAGGCCTATGTGCCCGACATCTATGAGACCCTCGGTCTGTTCATCCCCCTGATCGTGGTGAACTGCATCGTGCTGGGCCGTGCCGAAGCCTTCGCCTCGAAGAACCCGGTGTTCCCCTCGATGCTCGACGGGCTGGGCATGGGCTTGGGCTTCACCCTCGCGCTGACCCTGCTGGGCTGCCTCCGCGAGTTCCTCGGAAGCGGCTCCATCTTCGGCCTTACCATCCTGCCCGAGACGGCCAACATCCTGGTCTTCATCCTGCCTCCCGGCGCCTTCATCTGCCTCGGCTTCGTTATCGCGATTGTCAACCAATTCAAAAAAGAAAGTCACTAAGCCATGAAATACTTGATCATCATCCTCTCGACCATTCTGGTCAACAACGTGATCTTCTCCCAGTTCTTGGGCATCTGCCCCTTCCTGGGCACCTCCAAGAAGACCTCGACCGCTTTGGGCATGGGCGCAGCCGTCATCTTCGTGCTGACCCTGGCCACCCTCGTGACATGGCTGGTGAACCAGTACATCCTGATTCCGTTGGGCTTGGACAAGTTCATGCAGACCATCGCCTTCATCCTCATCATCGCCGCCTTGGTGCAGATGGTGGAGATCATCCTGAAAAAGATCAGTCCTTCGCTTTATACCGCATTGGGTGTGTTCCTGCCGCTGATCACGACCAACTGCGCCGTCCTCGGCGTGTCGCTGACCGTGGTCACCAAGGAGTTCAACTACGGAGGTGTCGCGCACATGCTAAGCCTCGGTGAGTCGGTGGTGTATGCCGTCGGCATCGCCCTGGGTTTTGCCTTGGCCTTGATCATCTTCGCCGGCATCCGCGAGCACATTGAGCTCATGGAAGCCCCCAAGGGCATGAAAGGCACCCCGATCGCCCTGATCACCGCGGGCATCCTCGCCCTGGCCTTCATGGGATTCACCGGCGTCGTCTGATCCATTCAACCTTATGATAGGCTGTCAGGGCGGCTGGTCGCGACCAGCCGCCCTGATTTTTTTCCGTTTCAGCAAAAAAAACAACCTATTTTTCGGAGAATGTGTATCTTTGTAGTTTACATTTGATCTATTTTGAAACTGTACTGCTCATGAAACGCACGATAAAGACTATCCTTTTCTGCTGCTGGATGCTTTGCTCCACAGGACTGCTTTGGGGGCAACAACCTACCCGTCCCCTCGCCATCGACTACGACCTGCGACAAATCGCCAGTTTCGACGAACGGGTCCTTTTTGCCCACCAGCTGGTGAACGATCCCCGCTTTTACGTCACCCCCGTCGATGAACCTGGGGTTTTGATGGTCAGTGCCGGTACGGCCTTCGAGGAGATGGACCTTACGGAAGCCTTCGACGATTTTGTTGCAACCTGCCAGGCGAACCTGGCCAAGCTGGATAAGGTCGAAAAAGCCGAAGCCGCCCTGCAGTGCAAGAGCGCCCTGCCTGAAGACGTATTCCAGTCCATCATGATGGAGGTCTATGTCCAATCCAGGGAAAACAACCTCTGCTCCGGTGCCAGCCCCTTCTGTACGGACAACGACGAATACATGTTTCCTGCCGGAACCGGCACGCCCAATGCCGAATCAGGACCCGAGTACCAGTGCCTCTATACCACACCCAATCCTGCCTGGTATTACATGCGGATTGCCGCACCAGGGAGTTTCACCATTCACATGTACAGCACCCCTTCGCACGACATCGACTTCTGCTGCTGGGGTCCTTTCGACGATCCTGTTGCGCCCTGTCCTTACGAACTCACCGGCAATAAAGTGGTTTCTTGCAGCTACAGCGACAACGCCTCAGAAAACTGCATTATCCCCGCCACCGCCCAAACGGGCGAATACTACCTGTTGGTCATCACCAACTATTCCGACCAGCATTGCAACATTACGTTCAGCAAGACTTCAGGCGTCGGCACCACCGACTGCTCCATCATGCCCCCGCTGGTAGACAACGATGGCCCCTATTGCACGGGAGAGACCATCCATCTGACGGGCAACGCCCCAACGGGTGCCCATTATTCCTGGTCGGGCCCCAACGGATGGACGGCCACCGGAGCTGAGGTCAGCCTGCCCAACGCCACCCCGGCCATGACGGGCACCTATACCTGTACCATCACCCTCAACGGGCAAACCAGCAGTGCCGACACCCATGTCGAAGTCAACGACCCACCTACGGCGGTAGCCCAGGCTATGCCCCAAGAGATCAACTACGGCACTGCCGCCACCCTCTCCTCCAGCCAAACCATGAGCGCCTTCACCTACCGCTGGGAACCCGCCGACAAAGTCGTCGACCCCAACGCAGGAACCACCCAGACGATCCCGCTCATCGAAGACACCCGATTCTCGTTGTTGGTGACAAATACCAGAACCGGCTGCTCCAACCATTCCTCCGTCAACGTGTGGATCACCGGCAGTGGCATGACAGCCACCGTCGCAGCCGACGACGAGCTGCTTTGCCTGGGTGAGCAGACCACCCTCCATGCCTATCCCCATAACGGAGCCCCCAACATTCAGTTCACCTGGAGCCCCGCCGAAGGCCTCGACGACCCACACGCCCAGCATCCCGTGGCCACGCCCACGAGAACGGGAGAGCACCAATACACCTGCACCGTTACCGACGGATACACCTCCGTGGAACGGAGCTTGAGTTTCTCGGTAGGCCAACCCTATCACGTCTCCCTCGAAGCAACATTCTGCCATGGCGATTCGTATGACTTCCTTGGAGAGACGCTCTCCACCCCGGGTCATTACAGCAAGAACCTCCCTACCCAGCTATACGGCTGTGACAGCATTGTCGAGTTGGAACTGACCATGCTGCCCTCTTATCATGTCATGCTTGAAGACCAAATCTGTGAAGGCGACACCTACGACTTCTTCGGACAACCCCTTACCGAAGAAGGGCATTACACCATCAACCGTCCCACATATCTCTATGGCTGTGACAGCATCGTCGAGTTGGACCTCACCCTGCTGCCCTCCTATACCACCTCCATCACCAAACAAGGCTGCGACAGCTACACCTGGGCCTTCCCTGGCAACAACCACTATGAGGCCTTCACCCGCACCTACACCGAGTCCTCGCCTGCCGGTGGTTATACGGAAACCGTCCCCACAACCCAGGGATGCGACAGCACGGCCGTCCTGAACCTGCATCTGGAGTACAGCCCCGACATCCAAAAACTGGAAGGCAACACCTGGGTCGTCGGCGGATCCGAGTTCCAATACAGCATCGAGTCCTATCGGACTGCCGTCGACCCCAAGGCCAAGCACCATACGGAATGGTCTTTCGGCGACCCCGACTTCAAGCGCTGGGATCTGGTCACCCACGGGCCGAACAACGACTCGTGCACCCTCTACATCTATACCTTTGAGACCGACTCCATCGAGTTGGTCGCCCGCACCTTCAGTGACTGCAACTGCGGCAACGACACCCGGTCCATCTGGATTCACTGTGGCTATTATGACGTCATGGAGCAGACCGCCCACGCCGACATCCTCCCCAACCCCAACGACGGTACCATGCGCATCGTGTGCGAAGGGATGACAGGCGACGTCGAAGTCAAGGTCTTCGACCTCACCGGCCGGATGGTGGACCGTTTCCAACTGCAAGGGAATTCCGGCACCTATCAGGCTGGCCGATGTGCCCCCGGCGTGTATAGTTTCGCCCTCACCGGTCGCGAAGGCACCCTCATGAAAAAAGTCGTCATCGTGAAATAACAAGCCCATGAGACGCACACTCCCCATACTCCTCCTGCTCTTCTGCGGATGGTTGCTGACCGCCTGTCAAGAACATGACGGGATTGATTTCGATTTCTTTGAACCACCAAAGCTGGACAGCATCCTGGGGGTCGTCCCCGAAGACCTCGTCGAAGCCTTTGGCGAGGAGCATTTCCACTTCGGTCCCAACCCGCCTTCGCTGGAGGAGCTCTCCTTCAAGGTGGACGGATTGAAATATGTGAAAGCCCTCCGTTATGTGTTTGGCCCGGACGGCACGCCCATGCCCTCCCAGGCCGCGATGCCCCCGATGGACATGACCCGGTACTTTCACCATTTCTATAACGCCGGCAAGGGATTCTCCGGACACCGACTCAAGACCATCGATCCCTCCAACAACCAGTTCCTCCGCGAAAACGACTCGGTATTCGTTATCGGCAACGGGAACCAGTTCACCGCCTACTATATTGACTCCATCCAAGAGTACAGTTCCGGCAACCCCGTCAACGCCGTGATTGTTTCCGGCACCATCGTTTGGGAAAACGACACCGTATTCAAGGGCATCGAAAACTACCGTATCGGGAAGAAGATCCTCCGATACGGACACCACCCGGCCGTCCCCTCCTATGCGCCCGGAACCATCGAAGTCAAACTACACGAAGGCCTCTGTCCTGCCCTAGCATGGGACACCGACTTCCAACCAACCACCCACTGACGCCATGAAGAACCTTAGAAAGCCCTTGCTCCTGCTGTTGCTCCTCTCGGCGTTCGTGTCGACGGGGATGGCCCAGCCCCGCTTCCGGAAGCCCCTTAAGGACTATCAAGCCAAAAACACCCGGTTCGGAGACTGGCATGTCGGACTGAAAGTCGGATGCCCTTGGAACCTGTTGACCAAATCGGACATCGACCCGGCGTACCTGGGCCATTTCGGATACGGATTCGGTCTAAGTGCCGAACGCAACTTCAAGTCACTGTCTGTGGGGGCGGAGCTCCTCTGGGCACGAAGGGGCACGCGGATGATGGGCCAAAGCACCTATCAGTCCTCGCTGCACGACCACGATACGATGCGTTTCGAAACCGCCATCAAATACGATGTACTCACGGCGCGCATTCCGATCACCTGGTACCCCTTGCCACCGAACAAGCGGAAGGTCTCCCCTTACCTGTTCGTGGCTCCAGGCATTGAGTCATCTCCTTTCAACGAACCTAAGCGTCTGAACCTGGAGGCTGAGAACCTGAAGGCCTTCTTCGGACAGCCGCTGACCCCGGCCTCCGTCACCTATACGGAAACCGTCGGATCCCAAACCACCGACACCACCATGGCCTGGAATCCTCCTTTCCTCGATGTCACCCTCTCGGTTGGCGCCGGGGCCCTGTTCACCATACCCACCCGCTTGCTCCCCATGGCAGTCAAGTTCGACG
Organism: Bacteroidales bacterium; assembly: GCA_016291135.1. GTDB lineage: Bacteria > Bacteroidota > Bacteroidia > Bacteroidales > F082 > Limimorpha. The sequence goes on along the minus strand of JAEFAE010000026.1, from coordinate 19,813 downwards.
TCGGAGCACGCATGGGACTGCTCAACCTGGCCAGGAAGGAACTCAAGGAACAAGGGGTCGTCATCCGCAACTGGGGCATCGAAGCGGGACTCACCTTCTATCTCGGCATCGACCCGCCGCCACAAGATGCCAGCCGTAGTTTCCTAAAACGGACCCTATCAATCAATCTGCCCTAGACCGATGGACGGCCTAGGGCAGATTGCTGTTTCATGAAAGTGCTGGGATCAATTCCCGCCACCCAAGTTGTACGTCAGGTTGAAACGCAAGGTGTTTTCCAACGGACTTGTGCCTCTCACGGCCCCGATCGGAACCAGGTAGGCGACATCCAGCCCAAACACATTGTATCTCAAGGCAGCGCCCAAAGCGAAGTACTTACGGTTGCCCTTTCTGGCCGTTTCGTTGAAATAGCCGCCACGGACGGCAAAGACGTTGTTGTACCAATATTCAACGCCAACACCCACATTGTACTCGCAAAGCTCTTCATAGCCGCGACCGATGTACTGAAGCATGTTGTCCTCATCGAGGGCATAGCCGGGAGCGTCGTAGAAGGAATGGATCAGGCCGGTCATCACGGACACCTCGTTCGACATGCCGATCACGGTATCCACCAGTTGTCCGTCGACCATCATGCCGCCCTTCACTTGCGGAGAGGGCACCAACAGCTTCGAACCTTCCACCATGAAACTCAAGGTGTTGTACTCGTCGAGTTCCAGCTTGAGGCTGGGACCGAAACGCAGGGTGGTCGGAATGAAGTCACGGTGGTCGTTGATGCTCTTATAGCTCACCTTGGAACCCAAGTTGGAGATGCTGATACCCCAGGCAAAGTCGGCATCCATGTCACGGAACCACTCCACCGGGCGCTTGTAGTAGACACCGATGTCGGCCGCCACCGACCATCCCGGATTGGATCCCTCGCCGATGCCCTGGGTCAGGTTCGAGAAAATGAAACGACCCGCGACGGCACCTGAGAGGTAATCGGTCAACATTCTGGAATAGGTGACATCGACAGCGAATTCATTGGGGCTGTAGGTACCTTGGTCACCACCGGTAGCATCGGTAAACTGGATGTCACCGCAGCTGAAATAACGCAAGGAACCGGCAATGGCGCTTTCGGAGTTCAGCTTCCGCGCCAAGACCAGGTAGCCCAGGTTCATGTCGGGAGCCAACTGACGCAGCCAAGGGCTGTAGCCCAGACCCGCGGCAAACTCCTCCTTCAGGAAGGAGTACTTGGCGGGGTTGTAGTTCATACTGAACACATCGGCTTCGGAGGCAACGCCGCAGTCACCCATGGCACCGCCACGCGCATCAGGCACGATCGACACGAAAGGCACGGCAGTGGTGATTACATTGGGACCCGTTTCGGAGGTGTGGTAACTCTGCGCAAACGAACGGAGCCCTGTGGCAAGGAGCAAAACGCCCAAAAGAACAAGTTTGGTTTTCATACTGTGATTATTCTATTATTCTAAAAACATGAATCAATAACGAGACCGGCAACGCTTTATTGTGTACCCGAAAAAAGTTTTTCAACGCATCACCATCCGTCCGGTAGCCGAACGATGGTTTCCTTTCTCGTCGGTGAGTGTCAGCCGATACACATAGAGTCCGGGGCGGAGGCGCTGGCCGTTGCTGCCGAGGCCATCCCAATAGATGGGAGGCACCACCCCGGCCGAGGACTGGGTGGCGGTTTCCAAGCCGGCTACCTGACGGCCAAGGAGGTCGAACACCTCCACCTGCACCCGCAAGGCCTCGCTCATGTCGCCATGGCGAAGGTTGAAATAGGTGCCTTCGACGACGGGATTCGGGTAGTTGTATACCTGGGCCAGCATCACGCCATCCTCAATCACCACCACGATGGTCTTCTCCGAGGCGTTGCCCTGGGTATCCCACACCTTGAGGATGAACTCATGGGTCCCGCTCTCGAGCTCTCCTACAGGCAGCAGGATGCGTCCGCGCCGATAGTCGTCGAGAGCCGGCTCATAGTGGTCGTTGAGGATGCAGTTGTCGTATTCCGGCACATCGCTGCGCAAGACAATGTTTCGTCCGATGCTGACATTGTAGTGGTAGATGCCATGCTCGTCGAACAGGTCGGCGCAAAGCGTTCCCTTGCGCGACACCACATCCCCGCTCTCAAAGGAGGGATGGTCCCAATAGAACGCTATCTCCGGACCCTGCAAGTCGGGCACCAGGCTGGAATCCGTCCCGACCACCTGCAGCTGGTCGAACACGCCGCCGGCATGCCGGCGGCGGAGGGAGTCGTAGGCATAATAGCACACCCGGGCCGATCCACTGCCGAAATTGATTTCCGAAGGAATGGGGATCGTGATGGAGAACCGCCCTTCGGTCACGGAGGCCTTCCCCTCGAACAGCACGTCGTGGTAATAGGAATATTGCACCGGCGACACATGCGAGCCCAAGGTGGAGAAGCGCGACTTCTTGTCGTAGAGGCGGACATCGACCACCCCGTTGAACAGGGTGTCAACCCCCCTCCCCATCATCGCCACACATCCCGTCAGGGTCACCATGCCCGAAGCTGGCACGGTATAGGAGTGTCCGTGTTCCGTGTCGACCTGCAGCGTACGGACCTCATCCGAAGGACAGGCCAGGCGCAAGGCAGGATCGCCAAAGAGGACAAAACAGATGTTGCCAGAATGGAAATAGTTGAGATCCGACTTCGCCAACCGATAGAGATCACCGAATCGAAGCCGCTCCCCGTGGTCCAGGTCATAGACATGTTCGGTAAACGCCCTCGACAGCTTCTGGTTGTTCTGCGAATAGGTCGGAATCAAGGAAGTCAACATTCCGATGGCGCCGCCATGCGGGTTCAGGATCATCAACTCACCGGCCGAGACCACATTGGGGTTGTCGAACTTGCTGAACTCGCAGGTGGCCGTATGCACAAAAGGCAACCTGTCGCCATTGGTCATCGCCTGGATGTCGGAGTTGGTCAGCACCTTCTCCTCGGTCAGTCCCTTGATGCCGCCATGGCCGGTATAGCTCAACACGGCAAAACCCTCCTCGAAACAGGCAAGCAAGGCATCATGCGCCTCAGGCACCCGCTGTCCCGCCGGCGTGTTGACCACAGGATAGGCGTCCACATAGAGTTTTTGGCTGGTCTGGTTGGGACCGGCGGTATCCAAGGTCCGATCAAGGATCTCCACATAGTCTATATAGGACTTACTGTCGTTATCGGCCATGAACAGATGGCGGTTCAGCCAAGGCCCGTGGGTGACAGACCGGTCGGCATAGCGTTTGATCTTCTCCGCCATCTCCTCGGCCTGCTGGCAGGTAGTGACCGGCAGGCGTCCCACGCCCAGGTCCACCTTTCCAGAACAACGATCGCCTTCTTGGGGGTCCATCAAGGCAAAATAATCGTCGGAATTCGTTGTGGCGACTTCATACCAAGGCTGGTCCGCCACCTCATAGGTGGGCACGAAGTTGTTGTGCCGTCCCTTAAGGTCGCGATAGTCGTGGGTGCCTTTGCCAAACAACAACACATAGCGCAGCTGGGCATTGCTGCGCAGGTAGAGCATCCGGATGAAATCGCGCAACGCCGTGGGATCCGGCGTGCCAGTACCGAACTCGTTGTAGATCTCCTCCACATCGACCACCAGACACGACAGTCCGTCTTCCTCACGATGGAAGGCGGCCAGGGCCTGGGCGGGCTCCCAGAAAAGCCGCGACGTGACAATCAGATACTCGGTTCCGGCAAGGGCATGAAGGTTCTGGTTGGCAATACCACGAAGCGAAGCCACCGGCTTCACCCCGGCAGCGTCGAAGAGATGGTAACGGCGCTCCCGTTGGCCTTCCACCCCGAAGGAACCAGTAGCCTGGTCCCGTTGCAGCGGCTGTTTGAGCGGATGCAAGGGGTCGGTCACTTCCCAGCAGCACACCCCGTCGGAGACGCCCTCCACCACCACTTCCGCGGTAGGGGCGGTCAACTGGGCCGGGATAACACGAAAAGCCAGTTCGCGCTCCTCGAAGCGAAGCTCCCGCCAGAAGTTCACCGTAAAATAATCGATATACAGCAACGGCTGCTGGCCTGTAGTCTGCACCTCATAACGAAGGGCAAAGCCTTCCTGGTCCAAGGTAAGGATCCGGTCCACCACCTTCTCAATCCCGAAAACATGGCTCTTGAAGGAATCGATGGTCGCCTGTTGCACCACTTCCGTCCCATTCAACGACATGGAATAGGTAAAGGGGGAGACACAACGTCCCAGCACCTTCGAATACAGCCGCACCGGCTTGTTACGCACATAATCCGGCATCGGATAGTGGAAGGTCTTGGAACCCTCCTGGGCGGTGATCATGTCGCCATACCAGGTCCTTCCCGAGGCGTATGGGGAAAGCTCCTCGCTCTCATGGTTCCAATAGTCAGGGAATTGGGTGATATGGGGATCGCCCTCCGCGGCTTGCGCCGCGGGGGCCGTTTCCATTCTCAGCCCCGGTTCCATGCCGTCGACGCAAAGGAAATAAAAGATCGTATCGGTATAAGGATGCCGTTCGTAGGCGTAGGTGTTGGTCAGGCCCAAGGTCATGGTCACCGGTCCCTGCCCGTAGAAAAGGATGCGGTCCTGCGCATCGAACGCACCGTCGTCGGCGCCGGTCACCTCGATGGCGACCTCGGTCAGGTCGTCGTAACGGGCATCTGAATTCAACTCGGGAAGCGGCTTCGCCACGTTGCCAAAGAGCCGGATCCGAGCTGGATCGACTTGGCCGATCGACACACCTGCCGACTGCAGGGAGACACCGTCGATGGCATACACGCCGTCTTCGAGCACCCCCACCTTGTACCAGGTACCATCGCGCAAGACCGACTGGTCCGTCCATTGTGCCCAAAGAGGCATCGACAGCAGTCCCGTCAAAAAAAGGAGTAGAAGTCTGGTTGTTTTCATGAGGCAGGCTTTAATGGTTAATGATCAACTTGGAAGACACCGTGGCGGTCTCCTGCTGGGTGTTGGTGACCGTAATGACATAGACATAGATCCCTGCAGGCAGCCGTTTGCCGTTGGAGGCACAACCGTTCCAGGGGATGGGATTCGCCCGGGTAGAGACCCCATAGACCTGTTCGTGGAGTTCGGTGACCATCCGGCCCATGAAGTCGTAGATGCGAATGCGGACGTCCATGTTGTTTCCGATCTGGTTGTGGCCGAAGCTGAAGCCCGCCTCGTCAACCACCGGGTTGGGGATGCATAGGGGATTCTCGATCTCCATCATGTCACTGTTGACCACGCGGAACGATACCGATGCGGTACCGGAGTTGTTGTAGATGTCCCATACCTTCAGCGTGAGCGTGTAATCACCCGCTTCCAAGTCCTGCATCCGATAGCGGATGACCCCCTTGCCCTGGGTGCCTGCATCGGCCACGAAATAATCGTTCAAGACGAACGAGGTGTTGGTCGGTCCCGACAGGGTCGCCACAATGTCGTGGCCGATGCCCGTGCCGGTGGTATTGATACCGCTTTCGTCCTGTACGTAGGCAATCAGCATCGGGCTGTCGCCGGTGATGCCGCCGTCAACAAAGCGTTCATCGTCGATATACAGTTGCACCAAAGGCGCCTGCTCGTCCAAGACGGCATCCTCATAGAAGCCACCGATGACGAAATCCTCGAACTTGCCAGCCGCCTCATGGGTGTAGTCGGTGGCGTAATAGCTCACCATGCCTTGTCCAAAGGAATAGGAGATGTCTCTCGGAACGGTGAACGAAAGGGAGAAATGCCCATTGACAGCCTCCGTCTTTCCGTTGAATATCACACTGTTACGAACAGAAAAAGGTTGTGAGGAGACGCCGTGGTCGCCGTTGGTATGATAGACGGTTTCCTTGTCGTACACACTCACGTACACCAACCCGTTGAAATCCGTAGCGATCTGTCCTTCTTGGTCACGCACCACGCCTTCCAAGGTGGTAGGCTGGAGGGCCCGGATCGTATCGTCGATGGCCGTGGTCTCCACCGTCCATGTAGGCATGGGAAGGCGCAATGCGGGATCGCCGAACAAGACGTATTTCCGGTCATGGATGTCGGGGTGGTTCTTGGCCATGCGGAACACGTCGCCCAAACGCCGGCGCTGCCCCTGTTCCATGACGAACAGGTGGTTGTACACACCGCTGATGAAACGCTTGTTGTAGTTTCCGTAGGTCACCCTGGAGGTCGTGAACATGGCGATCATCCCTCCATATTCGTTCAGGAAGGCATATTCGCCCAGCGAGGTCCGGGTGTGGTCGTCGTAACGGCTGAACTCGCACGTGCCCGTGATCATCAACGGACAACGCGGTCCATTGCGCCAGGAGTTGACATCGGCACGTTGGAGGATCCGTTCTTCGGACAGCTGCACCTCACCGCCATGACCCACATAGTTCACAATCAGGGCACCCTTGTCCATGCGCTTGTTGATGGCGGCATTCACCTCGGGAGCCAGTTGCCCACTGGGCGTGCTTTCTTGGGGATAGGCGTCGAGATAGATCTTGTCCACCACCAAGTGATAGCCACCGGTTTGCTTGATCTGTTGGGCATATTGTTCCGAATGGACGAAGAATTCGTTACTCTCCCCATCGTCACAGACAAAGGTGATGACATTGCGCCACGGCTGCATGGTATTCTCGTCCGTGGCCAGGTAGCGTTCTATCTTGTCAACCATCTGCTCTGCCTGTTCCACGGTGCTCACCGGCAAACGGCCGGCGGCGATGTCGGGGACCGAGAGGAACAGGTCGCCCTCGTGTTCGTCCATGAAGCAGAAATAGTCGTCCGAGACCACGCTGGTATTGATGTTCGTCGCCGTCCAGGCCTCGTAGGTGGGAACGAAAGTGGCCGTGCCCTTGCGGTTGCGGTAGTCGAACGAAGCGTCGCCGAAGAGCAGCAGGTAACGCAACGGACGTGCATCGTGATACAACATCCGGCAATAGTCGCGGATGGCCGTGACGTCCTGGGCACCGCAGGAAAACTCATTGTAGATCTGCTGCGGGGTGGCAATCTTGATGCGCAGGTCGGGATCGTAGTGCGCATGGAGGGCTTTCAAGCGCTCCGCCTGAGCCAGGAAGTCGGGATAGACCACCATCAGATAGTCGTAGTCGCGGTCGCCATGGAGGTCTTGGTTGGCCACCTTCCCCATCAAAACAGGCGCAGGTGCGGAGGCGGCGTTGAAGGCAATGAATTCGTTGTGTAGGTCGCCAAGGACCAAAAACTCGTAGGTACCCGCATCCCATTGGCCGTTTACCACCACCGGATGGATGGAGTCGGTGACGTTCCAGACGAAAGTCCCTGAAGGAACGTTGCCGATCCGGTAACGATACGCCCGGGCAGGATCGTTCGCCTCCGGGTTGCGGAAGCCCATCGACGTGCCCACCATCGACAGGGAACGCCATGCATTCACTGAGATATAATCCACATAGCCCAACGAAGTGGTACCCGGCACGCCCACATGTCGGAGGGTGACCTCGACCCTGGGGTTGGAACAGGTAGCATGTGACTTCCCCGAAACGGCATAGGCAAAGGCCTTGTCCGATCCAGGGGCGGTTTGTTGGATGTTGATGGTCTGTTGCAGGTTGTTGTTGATGAGCAACTGGAAACTGGCCGGCGAAAAGTTCCGACCTGCCAGCTCCACCTTGACGTTACACCAGCGGTTGTTCTTGATGCCCGGGAAGGTGAAAGGATAGACGAGGGCATTGTTGCCCTCAATGATGTCGGCATAGTAGGTCCTTCCTCCGCTGATGAGGTTGTAGTTGTCCTTGTCGTACACCTGCCTGTCGAGGAACTCGGTCACCAACAGGTCGTCGCCCGAAGGCGGGACGGCGAGGGCAATGCGCTGGCCCCGACCCAAGTCGGCCGTGATGAAGGCATAGGAACGGGTCTCGTATGCGTTGGGGCGGTGCTCAAACACGCCGTCCGTGGCTTTGTACTGCCATGTGACCGGACCCCGTGCATAGAAAAGAAGGTAGTCGTTACGGTCGAACTTGCCATCCTCCTCGCCCATCACGAACACGGAGAGCTCCTCCAAGTCATCGAAACGGGACTGGGCATTCAGCTCGTTGAGGAGCCCGCCTCCATTATGGTACACGCGAAGATTCCTGGGGTCGAGACGATCCACATCCAAACCCAAGTCGGCCAAATCGGAATAGCCAAGCCGGAACACCCCGGTGGTGTCCATCGCCACCTGATACCAATTCCCCGACGACAATACGGAATGGGAGGTGTAGCCGTCCCTACCGGGCCGGCCCTCCGACTGGGAAAATACGGGCAACAGCCAAAGGCAAAGCCCAACCAAAACGAGAAATCTTTTCAGCATAGAATCAATGCATTCAAAACCATACAATACGAACAAAGAACGAAAATACAACTTTTTTATTATAAGGCGAAAAAAAACTTCTCTCCCACACAATAAACGGGCAAGTTCGAAGTTTTTAGAGCACCAAATTATTTTATGCGATGAGATTTTTGAAAGGAATCAAGACATTGGCAGTCTGTTTTACGGCAATGACGGTGTTTACCGCTTGCCCCAAGCAGACTTCCCAAACTACCGGCTGGGCCTACAACGACCCCAACAACGGCGGGTTCGAAGTGGCTGAGATCAACGACCAACAGATCGGCCCCGGCCTGGTGGCCATCGAAGGCGGTACCTTCGTCATGGGAGGCACTACCGACAACCTGACGTACAGCTGGGACAACATCCCGCGCAAGGTCACGATCCCCTCCTTCCTGATGGACCGTACCGAAGTCAGCAACGTGGACTATCTGGAATACATCTACTGGCTGAACCGCGTCTATGGGCAAAACTACCCCATGGCCGTCAACAACGCCTTGCCCGACACCCTGGTATGGCGTGGCCGCATGACCTACAACGAGCCCATGATCGAGATCTATTTCCGCCACCCCGCCTATAGCGACTATCCGGTGGTCGGCGTCACCTGGGTGCAAGCCAACGACTACTGCGCCTGGCGTACCGACCGCGTGAACGAGCTCATGCTCATCCAAGCCGGTGTGCTCGACTGGGATCCCAACCAGCAGGACGAGGAGAATTTCAATACCGACGCCTACCTGGCCGGACAATATGTCGGCAACGTGAAGAAGGGTAAGAAAGACCTCAGCAAGCAAAACGGCGAGGGACTCCGCACCGTCAACATGGCGGACGGCATCCTGCTTCCCTCCTACCGTCTTCCTACGGAAGCGGAATGGGAATATGCCGCCGTCGGCCTCATCGGCAACACCAACAACGACATCATATCCCAACGTAAGGTCTATCCTTGGAACGGCGACGGCCTGCGCACCGACAACAGCAAATACCGTGGCAGTTTCATGGCCAACTTCAAGGCAGGCCCGGGCAACTACATGGGTGTGGCCGGCAACCTGAACGACGGCGCCGCCCTTCCCGCCCCGGTGGGTTCGTACTGGCCCAACGACTACGGCCTCTACAACATGGCAGGCAATGTCTCCGAATGGGTGGCTGACGTGTATCGCCCGCTCACCTTCGAAGACGTGGCCGACTACAGCCCCTTCCGTGGCAACGTGTTCACCCAAAAGGTGCTCGACGAAGACGGCTTCATCGCCCAGAAAGACTCGCTGGGCCGCATCCGCAGGGAGCCCATCCCGCAGGAGCAGGCTGCCAGACGGCACAACTACCGCACCTCGTTCAACTCGAACTATGCCGACGGCGACTACATGTCGTCGATCCGGAGCAACTGGACGGACACGCAGGAAGACCAGAGCAACTTCACCAAGGACATGTACGACTACGCCACCAACGACTCCCCGGGTACCACCCTCATCAACGACGAGTCGCGCGTATATAAAGGTGGCTCCTGGGCCGACGGTCCGTACTTCCTGAGTCCCGGCACACGCCGCTACCTCAACCAAAACCAGTCGTCGGCCTCCATCGGCTTCCGCTGTGCCATGAACAAGGTGGGTAGCTCCTTTGCCAAATAACCCCTTAAAAAAGAAACAACCCGAAAAGCCGTTTGACCCCTCAAACGGCTTTTTTAAATTCAAGTAAAGCATGCTTTTATACGATTGTTACCGCAAGACTTACCAAGTGACCACCGACAGCCGGCAGGTGCCGCCTGGAGCCGTGTTCTTCGCCTTGAAGGGAGAACGCTTCGACGGCAACGACTTCGCCCTTGAGGTGGCGGAGCAAGGGATTGCCAGCCTCGTGGTATGCGACCGGCCCTCCCTTCCCGACCATCCACGCCTGATGAAGGTGGACGACAGCCTGAAAGCGCTGCAGGACCTGGCCCGTTACCATCGCCAGCAGATGAAAGGCCTGACGGTGATCGCCATCACCGGAACCAACGGAAAGACCACCACCAAGGAGCTGGTTGCCACCGTCCTCAGCCGCAAATACAAGGTCACCTACACGCAAGGCAACTTCAACAACCATATCGGAGTGCCCCTCACCCTGCTCAGCATCACCCCCGACACCGAAATCGCGGTGGTGGAGATGGGCGCCAACCATCCCGGCGAGATCAAGACCCTGGCCGACATTGCCTGTCCCGACTACGGACTCATCACCAACATCGGCAAAGCCCATCTGGAAGGCTTCGGCAGCTTCGAAGGCGTCATCCGCACCAAGAACGAGCTCTACGACCACCTGAGGGCCCATCACAAGACCGCCTTCGTCAACAGCGACAACGAACTGCTCATGGGACTGATCGGCGATCTCGACCACTACACCTACGGCAGTGGCGTGGAAGCCGCCTGCCTGGTCAAGCCGAAATCGAGCGCCCCCTATCTTGCCGTCACAGCCGAACGGCTCGGCGACCTCCAGACCCGACTCGTCGGCGCCTACAACTTTGAGAACGTGGCGGCCGCCATCGCCGTGGGCAACTTCTTCAGCGTCGATGGAGCCGACATCCGGGAGGCCCTGGAGACCTACCAGCCCACCAACAGCCGCTCCCAGGTCATCGAAGGACGCAACCGCATCATCATGGACGCCTACAACGCCAACCCCACCAGCATGAACGCCTCCGTCCGCAACTTCCGCAACATCGCCGGCGACGACGCGCTGCTCATCTTGGGCGACATGCGGGAATTGGGTGATGCCTCCGAACAGGAACACCGGGCCATCCTCGCCTTGCTCACCACCTTGGGATTCCGCGAGGCGTTCCTTGTCGGCGCTTGCTTCAGCCAATACAACGACCATCCGGAATACCGGACCTTCCCCAACGTGGAAGCCCTGAATGAATACCTCCAAGCCCATCCTGTGGCGCACCGGACCATTTTGGTCAAAGGCTCGCACAGCATCCATCTCGAGAAAGTGTTGCCCCTGATCCAATGAAAACCGCTTTGGCCATCGGACTCATGTCGGGCAGCTCGCTCGACGGCATCGACCTCGCCCTGGTACGTCTCACCAGCGACGAAGGATGGTATGGCTACACGATCGAGGCCGCCGAGACCCTTCCGTACTCGGATGCCTGGCGCGAGCGGCTGGCCAACGCCTTCCTGGCCCGGCCGGAGACGCTAGGGCCCCTCGACCTGGAATACGGCGCCTACCTGGGCGACTGCATCCGGGGATTCGTAGAACGGCACGGGGTCAAGCCCGACTTCGTCGCCTCCCACGGACACACCGTCTTTCACAAGCCCGAGCAGCGTTATACGCTGCAGATCGGCGATGGCCAAGCCATCGCCGACCACTGCGGCCTCCTCACCGTGAACGACTTCCGAAGCGAAGACGTGGGCAAGGGCGGGCAAGGCGCCCCCCTCGTCCCCATCGGCGACCGGCTGCTCTTCGGAGGCTATGCCCTCTGTCTGAACATCGGCGGCATCGCCAACGTTTCGTACGAACACCACGGACGTCGCATCGCCTACGACCTCTGCATCGCCAACCAGGCACTCAACTGGCTGGCCCAGCGCGAAGGCCTCGACTACGACAAGGACGGCATGCTGGCACGCAACGGCACGGTCGACCCGGACCTTCTGGAACAGCTCAACGACCATCCCTATTACCGTCAGGCACCCCCCAAGTCGCTGGGCAGGGAGTTCTTCGAGACCTTCCAACGGCCCCTGCTTGAAGGCTACGATACCGGGACCGCCCTGGCCACCTTCACTGAGCATGTCGCCCTCCAGATCGCCGACGCCGTCGGGGAAGTCCCGCAAGGGACCCTCCTCGCCACCGGAGGTGGCGCCCTCAACACCTACTTGATCGAACGTCTGCAACGGCACACCCATCACGAAGTCGTCGTCCCCGACCGTCAGACCGTAAACTACAAGGAGGCCCTCATCTTCGCCCTCCTCGGCCTGTTGCGGCTCGAAGGTCACACCAACGTACTCTGTTCCGTCACCGGAGCACCGAGCGACTCCTGCAGCGGCAGGATTTGGCATCCGAAACCGCTCCACGAACAATAATTTGGCATCATTTTGGTTATTATGTTATCTTTTGTGAATCTTTAAACAACACACAACGAATATGTCTCTTCTCCTACAAAGCCTCACCAACGGCGCCGTGGCCCAGGCCCTTCCCGCCGAAGCCGTCGCCCAGCCCACCGAAATCAAACTCTCCATCCTCGACCTGGCCATGAAAGGCGGATGGATCATGCTCGTGCTGGCCGTGCTCTCCGTCATCGCCGTGTACATTTTCATCGAACGCTTCATCGTCGTCAAACGCGCCACCCAGATCGAAAAGAGCTTCATGGAACGCATCCGCGAATACATGAAAGACGGCAAGATTGACAGTGCCCGTGCCCTTTGCCACGGCAGCGACACCCCCATCGCCCGGATGATCGAGAAAGGCCTTTCCCGCATCGGCCGTCCCCTCAACGACATCAACACGGCCGTCGAGAACGTGGGCAACATCGAAGTCGGCAAGCTCGAGAAAGGGGTCAACATCCTCTCCATGATCGCCAGCGCCGCGCCCATGATCGGTTTCCTGGGTACCGTCACCGGCATGATCCGTGCGTTCTACAACATGTCCATGGCCGGCAACAACATCGACATCGAGTTGCTGTCGTCGGGCATCTACGAGGCTATGGTCACCACCGTGGGCGGCCTCATCGTGGGCATCATCGCCTACATCTTCTACACCATCATCGTGGCCCGCATCCAGGATGTCGTCAACCTCCTTGAGGCCAAGACCACTGAATTCATGGACGTCCTCAACGAACCCGCTTAATCTTTTCGCATCATGGCTATCAAGACAAGAAACAAGATCGGTGTGAGCTTCAACACCTCGTCGATGTCCGACCTGGTGTTCCTGCTCTTGATCTTCTTCATGCTGACCTCCACCTTGGTGGCTCCCAACGCCATCAAGCTGCTCCTGCCTTCGAGCAGCAGCAAGACCATGGCCAAGCAGACCGTCACCGTATATATCAACGACCTCTATCAATATTACGTCGAAGAGACCCCCGTCACCGACGAGGAGCTGGCCGGCAGCCTCAGTGCACGCATCGCAGGCGAATCCGACGCCACCATCGTGTTGCGCTCCGACAAGTCGGTTCCGGTGCAGTATGTGGTCAACGTCATCGACGCCGTCAACGAAATCAACAACGCCAACCAGCAAAACCACAAGGTGATTCTGGCCACCGCACCCAAAAAATGAGCAACGAGAAGAAAAATAGAACCATCGCCGCCATCGGCACCTTGCTGGTCCACGCCCTCGTCCTGCTGGTGCTCTTCCTGATGGCCTTCCGCACCCCACTGCCGCTGCCCGGCGAAGAGGGCGTGGAAGTGGATCTCGGCCTGTACAACCAGGGCATGGGAATGGTCCAGCCCGACCAGCCCGCCATCCCCGAACCTGCCACCCCGGAACCTCCCCGGGAGGAAGACGCCGACAAAGGCAAGGAAGAACTCGTGACGCAAGACACCGAAGAGGTGCCTGCCATCGCCAAGGTGAAGGAGGAGAAGCCCAAGAAACAACCGGAGACCAAACCGGAGAAGCAACCCGAGCCTCCCGTCGAGACGCCCAAACCCACCGTCAACCAACGGGCCCTCTTCAAAGGCCCCAACAAATCGCAGGACGGCGGCTCGGAAGGCATCACCGGACAACCCGGCGACCAAGGCAACCCCAACGGCATGAAAGACGTCAAGAAATACGACGGACAGGGAGGCCAAGGCAACGGACCGGGCTACAGCCTGGGCGGACGTGGCGCCAAGTCGCTGCAACGTCCCTCCACCGACTTCCCAGAGGAAGGCCACGTCGTGGTGGCCATCTGGGTGGACCGCGAAGGCAACGTCGTGCGCGCCGAGATCGCCAAAGGCACCGACGTCACCAACAAGGAGATGCATGACATGGCCCTCGAAGCTGCACGCCGCTCCAAGTTCAGCCCCGACCCTACCGCCCCCGAGGAACAGAAGGGCAGCATCACCTACACTTTCGTACAGAACCGATAACCGTTATCATACCATCACGATGAACTACCAGGAAACCCTCGATTGGATGTTCAGCCAGCTGCCGATGTACCAACGCATCGGCGCTGCCGCTTACAAGGCCGACCTCAACAATACCATCGCCCTGCTCGACCTGCTGGGCAACCCGCAAAACGACTTCAAGTCGGTCCATGTGGCCGGCACCAACGGCAAGGGATCCACCTCCCACATGCTGGCCTCCATCTTCCAGGAGGCGGGTTACAAGACGGGACTCTACACCTCGCCCCACCTGCGCGACTTCAGGGAGCGTATCCGCATCAACGGCACGATGATCCCCGAAGACCGGGTCACCGCCTTCATCGAAGCCTATCGGTCGCAGTTCGAGACCATGGGGCTCTCGTTTTTCGAGATGACCGTCGGCATGGCCTTCGACTACTTCGCCAGCGAAAAAGTCGACATCGCCATCGTCGAGGTGGGCATGGGCGGACGGCTCGACTCCACCAACCTCATCACCCCGGAGCTTAGCGTCATCACCAACATCGGCCTCGACCACGTCCAGTATCTCGGCGACACGTTGGAGAAGATCGCCCACGAGAAGGCAGGCATCATCAAGGATGGCGTCCCCGTCGTCATCGGCGAGACCCAGCCCGAGACCCAGCCGGTGTTCATCGAAACGGCCGAGGCGCACCACAGCCCCATCTTCTTTGCGGACCAACGCTTCGATTGCGACAAGATCCACATCGAATCCCATCGCATGCAGCAATACGATGTATGGAAGGACAGCGAGCTCTACCTGGAAGCCTGTTCCCTCCCACTCATGGGCAACTACCAGCGCAAGAACCTCACCACCGTGATGTGCGCCGTTGACCTGCTACGCAAGCCGTTCCAACTTGACGACGACGCCATCCGCGACGGCATCGCCAATGTAATCCGCAACACCCACCTGATGGGTCGGTGGCAGATCCTCAACGACGACCCCCTCACCATCGCCGACACGGGCCACAACGTCGACGGCATCCGCGAAGTCGTCCTCCAGCTGGCCGAGATGAGCTACAACAAGCTGCACTTCGTCCTCGGCATGGTCAACGACAAGGACATCGACCACGTGCTCCAGCTGCTCCCACACCATTGTGAATACTACTTCTGCAAAGCCGACATCCCACGTGGGCTGGATGCCAACATCCTGGCACAGAAAGCCTTCGACCTCGGCTTGAGAGGCAAGGTCTATGACTCGGTACGGGATGCCTACCAATCGGCCGTCAACGCCGCCCATTTCGACGATGTGGTCTTTGTGGGCGGATCCAACTTCATTGTCGCAGAAGTTGTCTGATTTTTTATTACTTTTGCCAGACCAAAGCATCTCCTCGTGCGGAAAAGCATCCTCCATATCGTCCTGGTTTGTCTGGCAGCGGTCCTACTGTCGTCCTGCACAACCATCCGGCGTTTCGTCCCGGAGGGATCCTATCTGCTGAACAAAAACAAGGTCGTCATCAAGAACGGCCCGGTGGACTTCAAGAAATCGGACGTCAGCGGCTACATCCAACAGAAGCCCGTGCGGACCCAGTTCCCCTTCCGAGTGCCGCTTTGGTTCTATTACATCACCGAACACAAGCAAAGCGGTTTCGCCAAGTGGATCAACCATCATCTGGGAAAGCAGCCCGAATACTACGACCCCAACGCCACCGCCAATTCTGCCCGGCAGATCGAGCAATATCTCAACAACCGAGGCTATTTCCACTCCAAGGTCACCACCCAAGCCAAGCGAGTCAGCCGGATGCGACGCCACTTGATACGCGCCACCTATACCATCCAAGCTACCGAGCCGTACCGGATCCGAAAAATCAACTATGATATCGAAGACACCGTCCTAGCGCCTCATCTGATGCGACTGGAGCCTCGCTTCCCTGCGCAAGTGGGCCAGATCTACAACTCCTACACCCTCGACGAGCAGCGCACCTTCATCACAGAATACATGCGCAACGCGGGATACTACTTCTTCACCAAGGAATCCATCACCTACGAGGTGGACAGCAGCTTCAACGACCACACCTTGGAGATCACCATGAAGGTAGCTGATGCCGTGGATCGCGAAAGCGGGAAGACCCATCCCCATCGACGCTACACCATCAACCGGATCAACATCTACCCCAACCACAGTCCCATCTTGGGCAGCCTGCCACCCATCGACTCCACCAGCCTCTCCCTCACCACCGGATACCGCGACATCCCGAACACCCTGCATTTCTACTATCACGAGAAGCCCCGCATCCGTCCCAGCACCTTTAGCCAGATGATTCAAGTCATTGAGGGTCAACCGTATAGGCTCCGTCAAGTGTCGCAGACCTACAGTGCCCTCTCCAACCTGAGGATCATCGGCAACACCAGCATCGAATTCGACACCGTGCCCAGCCACGACTCGCTCTACCTGCTGAATTGCAACATCTACATGCGGCAAGCGGAACAGCGCGCCTTCAAGGTGCAGACCGAAGGCACCAATACAGGAGGTGACCTGGGCATCAGCGGCAGTGTCACCTATACCAACAAGAACATCTTCCATGGCGCCGAGGTGCTTCAGGTGAGCGTCAAGGGCGGACTTGAGTCCCAAAACATCGCCGAACTGGACGATCTCGACGAGGGAAGACACCTCTTCAACACCGGGGAGCTGATCTTCAACTCCAGCCTCTTCATCCCAAAGTTCCTCAGTCCCATCCCCCTCAAGACCTTTGCCTGGGACTACCAGCCCCGGACCACCTTCTCGCTGGGCAGCTCCATGCAGGTGCGTTACGCCTATTCGCGTTACATCACCATGGGCAGCTTCGGCTACGACTGGAAGGCCAATCCCAGGCTTCAGTTCATCCTGACACCGATCTACCTCAACTCCGTCAAGGTCAACCCCTCGCCTGAGTTCCAGGCGCTGCTGGACCAGGAGAGCAACCAACGTCTGAAGGACCAATACACCAACCACCTGATCCTAGGCGGCAAATACACCTTCATCTACAACACGCAGAACAGCTTTACCAAGCCTCGGCACTATGTCTATCTCCGCGGAAGCATCGAATCCAGCGGCGGATTGCTCTCGCTGTTCAACAACACCAAGCTGGTCTCCCAAAACGACGACCACCACGAGCTGCTCGGCATCCGTTACGCCCAGTTCCTCCGTGCCGATATCGATTTCAGGCAGTACTGGCGCATGGGAGAGTCTTCTTTGTTGGTCTTCCGTCAGTTTGTCGGTGTCGGTGTCCCATACGGCAACTCCTACGACATGCCCTTTGAACGAAGCTTCTATGCAGGTGGCTCCACCGGCATGAGAGGATGGACCTATCGAAGGCTGGGACCGGGGGCCTATGTCCCTTCACAAAACACGCCCAACATCGAACGCATCGGCGACATCCAGCTGGAATGCAACGCCGAATTCCGCTTCCCCATCTACGGCTCGGTCAATGGCGCCGTGTTTGCCGATCTCGGCAACATCTGGAACTACCATGACAACGACCTGCTGCCTGGAGGCGCCTTCCATTTCAACACCTTCTACCAGCAGCTGGCCTTGGATGCAGGCATCGGCGCCCGTTTCGACTTCAAGGTGGCGATCATCCGGCTCGACCTCGCCATGCCGCTGCGTTATCCCTACCCCGACTCGCAGGGCAACCATTGGAACCTGAAGTCCATGGGAATCCTCGACCTCCATCCTGTGCTGAACATCGGCTATCCCTTCTGATGATGGACCGAACCGAACTCACCGGACTGCTGCGCGATGCCTTCGGCTTCACCCCCACCGATGGTCAGGCGGAGGTGATGAGGCACCTGGCGGCTTTTCTTCTCTCAAGCAAGCCCAACCCCACCTACCTGTTGCGCGGCTATGCCGGTACGGGCAAGACCACCTTGGTAACCACCTTGGTTCGGACCCTGCCCCAGATAGGCATGGACTATGTGCTGATGGCACCCACCGGACGCGCCGCCAAAGTGATGAGCGGCTACACACGGCGTTACGCCTCCACCATACACAAGAAGATCTATCAGGTGGCCAGCCTTCCCGACGGGAGCCTCAGGATGGTCTTGGGTCAGAACAAGCACCACGACACGGTGTTCATCGTTGACGAGGCCTCCATGATCGGCGAGGAACACGCCTTCGGCACCCACAGCCTGCTCGACGACCTGATCAGCTATGTCTTCGGCGGAGAACGCTGCCGACTGCTTTTGATCGGCGACACCGCCCAGCTGCCGCCTGTAGGCAGCGACGAGAGTCCGGCCCTCGACTTGGACTACCTCAAAAGCGCCTTCCCCCTGACCATCGCCACCTACGAACTCACCGAAGTGAAACGCCAGGCCTTGCAGTCGGGCATCCTCAGCAACGCGACCCACTTGCGCCAACTCTTGCTCGAAGACCGAATGCAGTATGCGCCGCCCTTTTTCGACCTCCACTTCGACGACACCCACATCATCCAGCCGGAACGTTTTGAGGAGCTCCTGTTCCAGGCCTTCGACGCCGAGCAACGCTACGAGTCCGTCATCGTCTGCAAGTCAAACAAGCGCGCCAACCTCTTCAACCAGGCCATCCGAAGCCGGATCCTGAACATCGAAGGAGAGATTGCCACGGGCGACCTGCTTATGGTGGTGAAGAACAACTACTATTGGGCGGACGGCCAACAGCAGTTCAGCTTCATCGCCAACGGCGACCTCGCGGAGATTCAGAAGATCAGCCGCTACGAGGAACTGTACGGCTTTCGATTCGCCGAGGTGACCCTGCATTTCCCCGACTACCCCGACGCTCCCGATCTCGACGTCAAGATCCTGCTTGACACGCTCAACAGCAACAGTGCCTCCCTCACCGAAGAGGAACAGACACGGCTGCGTCAGGCAGTGGAGGCCGATTACATGGACATCCCCAACCGGAAGGAACGGTACAAGGAGATGAAAAAGAACCCCTGGTTCAATGCCTTGCAGGTGAAGTTCGCTTATGCACTCACCTGCCACAAGACCCAGGGCGGCCAGTGGAAACAAGTGTTCGTCGATTCCGCATTCAACCTGAAAGACACGTTGGAGAAAGAAGACCTGCGATGGCTTTACACGGCACTCACCCGAGCGCAGGAGACGCTCTATTTCGTCAATTTCAAGGAAGACTTTTTCAGACAGTAGGTATCCCTCCACCCCCGGAGGGGGTGTTTTAGCGTGACGGGAGGCCATCCGGGCACCTCAGCAACGGACCGAAGGTTTGTTTCCATTGCATTCCATTGCATTCCATTCCCCACGCCGGACACCCATACGGAGTTCCCCTCCACCCCCCGAGGGGGTGTTTTAGCGTGACGGGAGGCCCTCCGGGCACCTCAGCAACGGACCGAAGGGAGTTGCGTAGTGCCCAGGGAGGTCCCCCGCTCGCGAAAAAGAGACTCCGCAGGAAGCGTTCCCGCGGAGCTAAAAACGAAAGAAGCCCTCTCGGTTTCCCGGAGGGCTTCCCGTATGGGTGGGCGGCGACCTACTTTCCCACAGGTTGATGCAGTATCATCGGCACTGCCGGGCTTAACTTCTCTGTTCGG
>JAEFAE010000025.1 GCA_016291135.1 Bacteroidales bacterium | reverse complement strand
CCTATTTCGATATGCTTGGTTTGCAGGTAGTTGAAGATTTCGGCGTACCCAAAACCAACTCGGTCTGGATGTCGAAGGCCTTGGCCAACAAACTTTCGGTGAACGACTCGACGGCTTCGTATTATGCTCGTCGGATGCGCATCAACGGCAGTCGTCCTGAGACCGTGGGCGGCATCTACGAAAACATTCCGACATTGCCAGCATCGGCTTCCGAGCCTGACCGTTTTTCGGCTGTCATCATTGCCAAGGCGGAAGACCTGGCTTGGGGCAATGGTGTAATGATTGATGTTTCAGGCGATTACAAAGAGACCGAAAAGGCCATTCTGCAAACCTACGCCGACTATTCCGAGACCCAGAACGGCACCTACGTGGAACCAGCGCAAAACGGCTATGTGAAGGACCTGAACAACTTGTTGCTTCAACCTGCAAAAATGGCCATGCGATTGCTGGAATTGTTCATGCTGCTCTCGGTGCTGATTTCCTTGCTCGGCCTTGTGGCCATGAGCACCTATTACAGCGAGCAAAGCACCAAGAGCATCGCCGTACGCAAGGTGTTTGGCAGCAACGTCCAGCGTGAGTTGTGGCGCACGGTGAAGGACTACATGGTTTTGGTTGGTATCGCGGCACTCATCGGCATTCCGCTCGCCGTTTGGTTCTGTGGCCACTATTTGGATCGTTTCGCCTATCGCATTGAGCATTACGGTTGGATCATCGCTGTGGCGGCCGTCCTCGGCATGTTGATGGCCTTCCTCTCGGTGCTTTGGCAGACTTTGAAGGCAGCGCGGACGAATCCGGCGGAGGCTTTGAAGAAGGAGTAAAACTGCAAATTATGTTTTTCGGTAATAGAAAAATACATTTTTTACTTCGCAAAATCAAAAAAGTTGTATTTTTGCGAAATAGAAATATGTAAAGTTATGGTTAACATAAAGTTAATAGAAAGAGATAATTACCTTGAACAGTTGGAGCATACGAAAAACACTCCAGACATAAAGGTTATTACAGGCGTTCGAAGAAGTGGAAAATCGAAACTGCTTGAGATGTTTGCCAAAAAGATAGAATCAGTAGAAAACAATGTCAATATCATCCATGTTGATTTCAACCTGCTGAAGTTCGAACCATTGCTGGAATACCATGATCTTCATGATTTCATTGAAGAGTCCTATCAGGAAGGGAAAGACAATTATGTTATGATTGACGAAATCCAGATGTGTGAGAGTTTTGAGAAAGCGGTCAACAGCCTGCATGCTTCCGAAAAATACAATATCTTTGTTACTGGCTCCAACGCTTTTCTGTTAAGCAGCGATTTGGCGACTTTGTTTACTGGAAGAACCTTTGAGCTGAAACTCTTTCCATTTTCATTTAATGAATATGTAAGGTATTATCAATCTACAGATTACAACTCTGCATTTGATTCATATCTTGAGGAAGGAGGCATGCCTGGCTCTTATCTTTACACGACCACCAAGGAGAAATACTCTTATATCAACGATGAGGTATTCAATGCCCTTATTGTCCGTGACATTATCAGAAGATATAAAATTAGGAATGTTAACTTGCTCAATAAACTCGTTGATTTTCTGATGGATAATATCGGTAACATCACATCGGTTAGGAAAATATCCGACACTTTGACTTCAAATAAAATCAAGACGAACGACAAGACTGTCGGGAAATACATTGATTATCTCTGCAACGCTTTTGCCTTTTATCGTATCCGCCGTTACGACATCAGTGGGAAAAGGTATCTCACAACCGATGACAAGTACTATCTTTCGGATCATTCATTTAAATATGCAAGACTCGGAACCAAGAACCTCAACATTGGTCGAGTCATTGAGAATATAGTGGCTGTTGAACTTTTGCGGCGCGGTTATGAGGTTTATGTTGGGACTTTGTACAACGGTGAGATAGATTTTGTTGCCATGAAACAAAACGAGAAAATCTATTTTCAGGTGGCGGACGATATAACAAATGAAGAAACGTTTAAACGCGAAGTCTCGGCGCTTTTAAAAATCAAAGATGCCTATCCAAAAATACTCCTGGCAAGAACCCGTCAGAAGGAATTCCAATACGAGGGTATCAGAATCATCAATTTGGCCGACTGGCTTGTTTCGTCATAAAGTATAATAGCTATGTCCAAACTCAAATCCAAAATCCTAGTCGTTGACGACAACGCCGGCATCCGGTCGGCGCTGAAGCTATTGCTGCCCATGCGCTTCGCCGAGGTGGAACTTATCGCCTCGCCCAAGGTGCTGATGGAGACCATGCGGACTTTCGAGCCCGATGTGGTACTGCTCGACATGAACTTCGAGACCGACATCAACACGGGCAACGAAGGCCTCTTCTGGCTCTCCGAACTGAAACGCGACTTCCCCGAGGTGGAGGTGGTGCTCTTCACGGCCTACGCCGACATCGCCCTCGCCGTGGAAGGCATGAAACGCGGCGCCTTCGACTTCGTGGTGAAGCCTTGGGACAATGCCAAACTGCTCGCCACCCTCGAAGAGGCCTGTATGAAACATCGTAAAAACGAAGGAAAGGAGCCTGTCGTAGCCTCTGCACCCCTAATGCGCTGGGGTGAGAGCGAGGCGATGCAGCAACTCCGCACGATGGTGGAGAAAGTGGCTCCCACTGATGCCACGGTGCTCATCACGGGCGAGAACGGCACGGGTAAGGATGTGTTGGCCAATGAGATACACCGACTTTCCAATCGCGCCACCAAGCCGATGGTGGGCGTGGATATCGGAGCCATCACGGATACCTTGTTCGAGAGCGAGCTATTCGGTCATGTGAAAGGGGCCTTCACCGATGCCCATGCCGACCATATCGGTAAGTTTGAGCAGGCCAACGGCACCACGCTGTTTCTCGATGAGATTGGCAATGTTCCGCTGGCACAGCAGGCCAAACTGCTACGCGTCATCCAAAACCGCAGCATCACCAAGGTGGGCGACACGAAATCCATCCCCATCAACATCCGCCTGATTTGCGCCACCAACATGGACCTGGCGACGATGGTCAAGGAAGGACGTTTCCGCGAAGATTTGTTCTACCGCATCAACACAGTGACACTTCACCTGCCGCCCTTGCGCGAGCGTCCCGACGAGATCGTCACTTTGGCAGAGCTTTTTGTCAAGCAATATGCCGAGAAATACCACCGTAAGGCACAAGGCCTTTCAGATGAGGCAATGAATTTCTTGAAACGCTGCCGTTGGAGCGGCAACATCCGCGAGCTGCAAGGCTGCATCGAGAAGGCGGTCATCTATTCCGAGGCGGAACTCATACGCGCCGCAGACCTCCAACTCCGCGCCTCGGAACTGATGGACGAAGATAAGCCAAAACCGCAAAACCAAACCCTCGAAAGCGCTGAGGAACAAGTCATACGCAACGCAATGAAGACCTACAACGGCAACCTGACCCTAGTGGCCAAGGCATTGAAAATCAGCCGTCCGACCTTGTACCGCCGCCTAAAGGAATACGGAATATGAGTGCGTGGATTTGGATATGGGTTGTAGTGGTGGCCGTCGTCGCAACGATTGTGGTGACGGCACTCATCGTGCGCAGAAACGATGCCCGAAAGGTAGGCTTCATGATGGATGCCCTGGAGGACGGTGAGTTGAACTTCCATTTCAAGGAGAAGTCGGCCCTCAACCGAGCCCTCAACCGCATCAAGGGCATCTTCGAGCGGCGCGACGCAGCCAACGAGGAGTCCTCGCAGAACAAGCTGTTTCGCGTGATGACGCACGAAATCATGAACACCGTCGCGCCCATCGCTTCCTTGAGCGATGCGCTTCTCTCAGAGGAAGGCGTGGACGTGAAAGCGGGGCTGGAAACCATTTCGGCCTCATCCAAGGACTTGATCCGCTTTGTGGAGTCGTACCGTAGCATGACGCAATCTCAGCCGCCCGTACGCAAGGCGGTGATGGTGGACGAACTGATGGACCGTGTGCTGCTTCTCAACAAAGCCAAGATAGCCGAACATGGTGCCACTTTGACCTATCAAGCCAATACTCCCGACTTGCTTATCTATGCCGATGAGGGTCAAATCATGCAAGTCTTCAACAACCTGATTAAGAACGCTGTGCAGGCAGGTGCCACTTCCATCCGCATCACCGCCGACCTCAACTCGGAGGACCAAACCATCCTCCGTGTGGCCAACAACGGGAAAGCGATCCCCTTACGCCAGACCGAGGAAATCTTCATTCCGTTCTACACCACCAAACCGAATGGAACGGGCATCGGCTTGAGTCTGTCGAAACAAATTATGGTAAAGCATAACGGCAACCTCGTCCTTGAACAGAGCGATAGCAGTTTGACGGTTTTTGCCGTGGTGTTTAAATGATTGCTGTGGGCGTTTATGCTCCGTATTACAGCGCTGATACGGAGAATTTTGTATTTTTGAGGCCTAAATACTACACATATGAAATTCCGCATTTCACTATTCGTAATGGCCTTAGGCTTTGTGCTGGCCTCCTGTGGCAATAGTAGCCAACCGGTCGAAACATCCGATCCAGAACCCGATTCCATCCGTTTGCGCACGGTGATCTATCGTCCAGGCGATTACAACTCAAAGAACTACCGCATCCCCGCTATCATCACGGCCAAAGACGGTTCGCTGGTTATCGCCACCGACAAGCGGAAAAACAACGACATGGACCTGCCCGAGGATATCGATATTCTGATTAACAGAAGCACCGACGGTGGCCGGACCTGGAGCGAGCCCTACACCCTTATGGAAGGACAAGGAGTGGGGAAGGGCTATGGTGATTGTGCCTTGGTGCGCACCAATGACGAAGGTGGCCTCTTGGCGGCTTTCGTGGGTGGCTGCGGCTTCTGGCAGGGAAGACCCGAGAACCCTTTGCGTACCTATATCGCAAGAAGTTACGACAATGGACAGACGTGGACGGAACCCAAGGATATCACGGATGAGCTGTATGGCGCAAAATGCAACAATGAGGTGAGCCGTACCTGGTGGTCGGCCTTCTTTGCTTCGGGGAATGGTCTGTTGACCTCGACAGGGCGTATCCTGTTTGTGTTGGCGGTGCGCGATACCGAGGAATGGGCCGCCTGCAACTATGCGGTTTATTCCGATGACAATGGCGAGACCTGGCATATCTCAGGCCGTGCCTCGCAACGTGGCGACGAGGCCAAGGTGGTGGAGCTTTCCGATGGCCGCATCTTGATGAGCATCCGCCACGAAGGCGAACGTTGGTACAACCTCTCCGAGGATGGTGGCGAGACCTGGCTTCCCGAGACCTCCGCTTGGAACGACCTGGTTGCCACCGCCTGCAATGGCGACATTATCCGCTATTCTTCTGTAATTGAGGGTGATGAGAAGGATGTCTTGTTGCATTCCTTGCCTGGCCCAGCGCGTCGCGAGAACGTAACGGTGTATGTCAGTTACGATGAGGGCAAGACCTGGCCTGTGAGCAAATGTGTTGTCCCATACGCCTCAGCCTACTCCTCACTCTGTATCCTTCCCGACCACAGCATCGGCCTTTATGTGGAGGAGTCCGATGGCGACACCTTAGGCTATTCGATGGTGTTCTACAACTTCGATCTGGGTTGGCTCGAGCAATGAAATAGTTTGCTATCTTTGCCGAAAATTTCAGCCATGTCGGAAAACCTTGAGAAATACCTAACTAGTGTAGCCGAAGCGGTAGGGCAAAGCACGCTGGTGAAGATGACGCTGAGCAAGCCCGTGCAGAAACACGACGACCTGCGGAATGTCTATGTGAAGCCGGTCCTGATCAAGGACCGGAGGCTCTTCGCATTCACCTACCACTATGAACGGCGCGACGAAGTGAAGAACTACGATGCGGAACAAATGCTGGAAGTCTTGAGGGAGATGCTCCCGCAGCGTTTCCTGAACGCTGTGCTGTTCACGGTCAATGAGGACGTGACGCTGCTGGTCTCGTCGAAAGGGAAAGCGACGATCCAAACAAAGAAGGTGCAGGAATGCCGTGAGCAAAACCTGGAACACGACAAGCAGAAAAACCGCCTGATCAACCCCGCCAACCCGTGGTGGTACCAGCTGGGACTGACCACGCGTGAGGGTAAGATCACTGCCGACATGCAGCATAAGTTCAAGCAGATCTGCAAATATGCCGAGATCGTGGAGAGCCTCGTCAAACCGATGCGCTTCGACGGTACCGTCCATATCGCCGACATGGGGGCAGGGAAGGGCTACCTCACTTTTGCCTTGCATGAGCTGTTGACTCAAAAGCTGCATTTTGAGGTCGATATCAAAGGCGTGGAGATTCGTCCGGACTTGGTGCTGAAAATCAATGAGATCATCCAAGCCGATGGCTTAAAGGGTTTGGAATTCGTGGAAAGCAGCATCGAGGCCTATCATCCAGCACAGCTGGATGTGCTGATCGCCTTGCACGCCTGCAACACGGCCACCGACGACGCCATCGCCTCGGGCATCAAGGCGGGCGCTCAGTTGATCGTGTGCGCTCCCTGTTGCCACAAGCAGATCCGACAGGAGATGGAACGCTCAGGTCTGGTCGACGCCATCACGCGCTACGGCATCTTCCTGGAACGTCAGGCGGTGATGATCACCGACACGATCCGGGCCCTGATTCTCGAATATTACGGTTACAAGACCCAGGTGATGGAGTTTATCGAGATGGAGCATACGCCGAAAAACGTGTTGTTGGTCGGGAAGAAGTCGGACAAGCCGGTGGATCGTGATTCTATCCTTCAACAGATCAGTCAGTTAAAAAAACAATACGGAATAAAAATACACTATCTCGAAACTGTTTTGAAAGTTGGGGAATAAAGCGTATTTTTGCGTGGTTTTGTCAAAGGCATAACGGCAGAAAGAGATGGCATACGATGTTTTTATCAGTTATCGGAGAAAGGGCGCTGGGGCCGGCGTGGCTGGCGAGCTTCAAGCCAAGTTGGAACAGCGTGGCTATAAGGTGTTCCTCGATGTGGACAACATCGGGAGTGGTGCCTTCCCGGCACAGATTGAAAACGCCATCAAGGAATGCCGTGATTTTTTGCTGATTCTTTCTCCGGGGATGCTGGACCGTTGCTCGGACGAGAACGACTGGGTCCGTCGCGAGATTCTATTGGCGGAACAATACGACAAGAACATCATCGGGGTTTCTTTGCCGGGATTCGTCATGCCCGAACCGGAGCTGCTTCCGGCTCCTTTGCGTGACTTGCCGCAAAAACAGGTGTTTCTCTGGTCGCATGAGTACCGAAACGCCTCCATCAACAAAATTGAGGAGAACCTGCTGGCAGCCCGACAAAAGAAAAAGAAGCATCGTACCCGTTTGATTGCCGTTGCTTCGACGGTGCTTGCCGTGCTTGTTGTGGGGTTGTCCTTGCTGCTGGCCAACCGACCGGCGGTAGCGGAGGAACCTTCCGAAGAAGACAATGCCCTGGCTCGGGAGCGGAGTGTGCGTGCGTCCTTCTCGGAGTGGCTTGAGAAAGGAGACGGCCTGCTGCAACGGGTGCCGAATCCCACTACGCCAGAGGACTTCGCCGCTTTTATGGAGGCGGTGGCCTGCTTTGACTCGGCCCAATCCATGGTGGTGCAATATCCTGAATATGCCATGGATTCCATCCATCTGGCAGGGAAGGTCGATTCGTTGGAACGTCTTCGTAAGGACCGGATCGCAACGGAATTGGATGCCACAACCAAGTTCTTGGATGTGGACCAAATGGATTTTGCCCAATATCGATTCAACAATGCGAAAGTGCTGGCACGGGCAGCGGATCAGACCAAGATGGAATCCATCGCCCGTAGGCTGCACGATTGAATACAAGAATGGAACGTATGATGAAAGTTACTCGCTTTCTGCTCCCCGTCCTGCTCTTTGCCTGCGTGACCATGCTGCATGCACAGGTGAACTGCTATGAGACGCAGCGGACAAAGGGGATTCAGCTTTACAACCAAGGAGACTACGCTGCGGCGTCAAAGAACTTTGTCGCCGCCAAGTCGTGTACGGATGCTCCTGCAAACAACGACCTTGACGCTTGGATCGCCAAATGTACCATCGTGGTCCGGCTTTCGCCCCGACGGCTTGACTTTGCCGCGTCAGGCGGTGAGGAACAATGTGTTGAAGTCTCCACCAACGCCAAGTCGTTTCGTGTGGGAACCACCCCGGATTGGTGTCGGGTGACCCAACAGGGCAAGATGCTCTATGTGTCGTGCAACGACAATGAGGAGGTGACGCCTCGCGAGACCACCATCACCATTTATTCAGGCGGCAAGTCCGCCGTCTTGGAGGTGGCACAGCGTTCGGCCGACTTGGAGATGACGTTCGACCCCGAAGTCTTGGTGTTTAACAGCCAGGTGGAGACCCGATGCGTCCAAGTGACCACCAATGCGCCCGATTGGCAGGTGGAAGAGACGCCCGGCTGGTTGGAGGCGGTTCGCCGCGAAGATACCCTCATGGTGACCAGTCGAAACAACGCTTCCTCTGAACTGAAATCAGGTGCGCTTGTCCTGTCGGTATCGGGACAGTCGTTCTCTTATACGGTGCGCCAGTTGCCCGGCGACACGGTGGTGATGGCTGAAAAACAGTCGGTTGCCCTTCCTACGGAGGGAGGGACCGCACACGTTTCGGTGACCAGCAACGTGACGGGATGGGGGGTGGAATCCTCCGAAACCTGGATGCAAGTGTCCAAGGAGCCGGGTGCGGTAGCCATCACCGTCCAGGAAAACCCGTCGGTGTTCAGCCGCCATGGCCTCGTACGCCTTAAAAGCGGGACGAAGACCGCACAGGTGGAAGTGCATCAGGCGGCCTACGTGACGGCGTTTACCATGCCGGCCTCCGAGCTAGGAGACCTCCATGCCAGCGACAAGGAAAACATCCTTGTGAGCAGTGTGCCTTCGCACCTCAGGGTGATTGTGGACGACTCCATCACGCGGTTTACGCCTTTCCCGATGCATGTCGATTACGAGCACCATTCCTTACTGATGGGCTTCGAGCGTAGGGAATCCCTGCTGAACGACAAGCAGGAGGACATCGTCTTCCGTCCCGGACTTCGTTTTGCCGAGCTGACCTATTCCGGACGCGGTCCCAAGCGCTATGGGTTGATGACGGGTTTTGTCGCTGCCAACCGCTTTGGAGCCTTTGCCCGTTTCCAGGCCGACATGCCGATGACCAAGGCGTTC
This sequence comes from Bacteroidales bacterium, assembly GCA_016291135.1. Classification (GTDB taxonomy): domain Bacteria; phylum Bacteroidota; class Bacteroidia; order Bacteroidales; family F082; genus Limimorpha. Next base: position 30,298 of record JAEFAE010000025.1, on the reverse strand, counting down.
GATACCGAGGCGTATGCAGGGACGGGTTATCATCTATCGTTCGGTCCCGTGTTTTGTCCTGTCCCGTATCTTGGGATTTATGCCGGACTCGGCTTTGGGACGTATGGCGGACGGAACCTGATGAACCCTGGCGTTCCGTTGGTCGGGCTGGACTATGAAGCGGGACTGATGGGCCTGTACAGGAACGTCATGTTGTCCGTGGGATTCTACACCACCCGATCGGCTGCCGGTCAGCAGTCCACGGGAATGCTCCTCGGCGTGGGAGGATACCTGAAACGTTATTATGACGACCGTTTCGGCTATTGCGCCAGCGACAGCCGCCGGTGGTGGTCGGTGAGTTACGTCATGCGTCCCGCCGTCGGTGGCAAGGGCGTGATGTTCGGCGACCTGGGCAGCGAGAAGGCCCGTGCCTATCTGAAAGCCCTCTACATCCAGTCGGAGGTGGCATCAAAGGACGCGGTGGCCCGAAACATCGATGCCAGCGGCGGTGTGCTCTTCACCCCTGTCAACGGCTTGATCGATGTCTGTGTCGGTGTGGGCGCCGAAGTGAACCTCGTGGGTTTGGACAAGAAGTTTCTCGGCATCGGTGCCGAGGCGGGCGTCATCCTCAACCTCTGGCGTTTCCCCTTGACCGTCATGTTCCACGAGTCGGACCTCTTCAGCGAAAGCCGTCGTCCATACGTTGATTTTGGAATCGGATTCCATTTGGGTGCGTTCAAAAGGTCGAGTTATAAATAAGATTGGAAGATGAAAAGAATAGTATGCCTTTATGTAATGGTGGTCGGCTTGTTCGGAAGGGTGTGTGCACAGTCGAATGCAAATCCGACCCGTGTGGTGCTGGAGACCGTCCCCCAACGGGAAGTGGTTGCCGATGGCGAGTTCCAGATAGAGCTGCGCAAAACGGTGGACTACTCGGAAACATCGGAATGGTCGTGGATGTCGTACGTGTATGTGACCTCGAACAAGTTTGTGGACAAGGGAAACATCGTGGTGGGCGACCGGCCCCTGCTTCGGGACCGCCACATGACCGTCCGGCCCTATCGCGTTGCTCCTACCTTGGAACAGTGTGTTTTTGTGTTGAAGAACAAGGATAAGGATGCCGAGGATATCGGCTATGGCATGGAGGTGGTGCGCGCCTACGGGGTGCCGAATCCGGTGTGCGACTCCGTGGTGAGCCTCAACGACGACGGCTATGTCTTCCTGAAGGAGGGCCGCTATTTCTACAGCCCCTATAAGAAGGTCTATGACAACATGCCCAAGGTGGTCCCTGTGGTGTGGCTGGAGCAAAAGGTGTTCGACGGGGTGTTGGTGAACACGGACCCCGCGAAGGTGCTCACGGCCGAGAAGAAGGCGTCCTTGTCGCGCTTGCAGAAGGGGGCCGTCTATCATGAGAGTCCCGACGGCCATTACTACTACCTGTACCGTGACGACTACATGCCGAATAGCGTGTTGGTGGTCGACGATCAGGTGGTGGAGCTTCATGCGCCTTACGAGGAAGGAGAATTGACCCTGGCGTTCTCACACGACGGCCGGCACTGGATGGCGGTGGGGAAGGAGTGCTATTGGTTCGACGGAACGATCCATTCCATCCAGGGTTATGCCATCACCAACTTTGTGGTGACCGACGATGGCCATTACGGCTATTTGGCTGCTCCTCTAGGCAGTGAGACGCGTGGCGTGACCGTCGTTGCCGACGGCCAGGTGATCCGAAGGAATGCGACGGTTTGCTATTTCGGCTTGGACGACAAGGGGAAACTGAAGTTCCGCTTTGCCACCGGGGAGCGTCTCCTGCAATATGAGAATGGGGAGACCTCCGATGTGTCGGCTTTGCTGACCTCGGTCTATTTCCCCGACAACCTCGCAAACGACCGGGTGGTCACGGTGTCGTCGAACGATGGACTGCACAAACTCGTCTATCAGCTCGGCAAGCCTTCGGTGGAGATCGATGGCGAGGTGGTCGCTTCTTCCGTGCCTTGTTTCGCGATTTTTGACGAACGGAGCAACATGTTCATTTGGAATGCGGTTGAAGCCAAGGAAGACAAAACGGAGTTGGTCGTCTACAAATACACCGTTGGAAATAATTTCTTGAAAAAGCTATTCCGGTAACGAAATAATGTGTATTTTTGATATCCCGATTCAAGGGAGTGGAAACGCATTCGAATAACACTTAACAAACACAACAATATCATGCAAAACATCGATTGGGGAAGTCTCCCATTTGGTTATTATCCAACGAATTACAACGTCCGCTGCTATTACAGAAACGGTCAGTGGGGCGAATTTGAAGTCAGCTCAGAAACCACCATCAACATTCACATGGCAGCCACCTGTCTGCATTATGGACAGGAAGCCTTCGAGGGTTTGAAGGCCTATCGTGGCAAGGACGGCAAGGTGCGCGTGTTCCGCATGGACGAAAACGCCAAGCGTCTGCAATCCTCCAGCCGTGGCATCATGATGGCTGAATTTCCTACCGAGAAGTTCGAAGAGGCCATCGTCAAGTGCGTGAAGCTGAACGCTGAGTTCATCCCGCCCTACGAGAGCGGTGCTTCGTTGTACCTCCGTCCGCTGCTGATCGGCACGGGCGCCCGTGTAGGTGTGAAGCCTGCCGACGAGTATCTCTTTGTGGTGTTTGCCACGCCGGTCGGTCCTTATTTCAAGGGCGGATTCATGGCCAACCCCTATGTCATCACCCGCAAGTATGACCGTGCTGCCCCGCTGGGTACCGGCATCTACAAGGTGGGTGGCAACTACGCCGCCTCCATGCGTCCGCATGTCGAGGCCTGCCATGGTGGCCAATATGCCTGCGAGTTCTATCTCGACGCCAAGGAAAAGAAATACATCGACGAAGCCGGTGCTGCCAACTTCTTCGGTATCAAGAACAACACGTACATCACCCCGCTGTCCTCTTCGATCCTTCCTTCCATCACCAACAAGAGCTTGATCCAGATCGCTGAAAGCCTTGGTATGAAGGTGGAGCGTCGTCCGATCGCAGAAGAGGAGCTGGCTACGTTTGAAGAGGCCGGTGCTTGCGGTACCGCTGCCGTCATCAGCCCGATTTCCCGCATCGACGATCCGGAGAACAACCGCTCGTATACCTTTGGCGATGGAAAACCCGGTCCGTGGAGCGAGAAGCTTTACAACAAACTCCGTGGCATCCAATACGGCACCGAGCCTGATGAGTTCGGCTGGACTACCGTGATCGAGGGTATTTAATCCTTTGGAAGCGTAGGATGAAAAAAAATTGCGCTGCGTATTGCGGCGCAATTTTTTTATTTGTTATTTTTGTAGTCGGATAAAAAGCATCATATTATAAATCAAACCTATATACTATGAAAAAAATCACTTTTACACTATTAGCCCTGTTGGCGCTTTGCTTTACGGTAAAAGCCCAACAGTATGTGTCTACCGAACCTGCCAACCGGAATGTGCTTCTGGAGGAGTTCACGGGACGTACTTGTCCTTATTGCCCTGAGGGCCATGTGGTTTCCAACCAAATTATCGCCAACCATCCCGGTCGGGTCTTTTCGGTGGCGTATCACGCGGTCAGTTCCTTGTCTCCCACTTCGTATCCGAACCTGAACACGTCGATCAGTGCCACGATCGATGCGGGATTCAACTGCACCTCGCTTCCTTCAGCGGTCATCAACCGTAGTACGGCAACGGTCCTTGGCAGGAATCAATGGGCTTCTCAAACCAATACCCAGCTGGCCCAAGCTGCGGAATGCAATGTGGGCGGCTCGGTGATTATCAACCCGGCCACGAGGGTCGCTACCATCACGGTCGAAGTGTATTATACCGGCAATAGCTCGGTGAGTGAGAACTATCTCTCGATCGCCATGACCCAAGATAGCATTCTTGGCTCTCAATCGGGCAGTTCCAGCAATCCCGGACAAATACTCAACGGACAGTATGTTCACCTGCATGTGTTCCGCGACATGATTACCTCCACTTGGGGCGATGTCATTTCTCCTACCACCCAAGGAACCCTGATCACCAAGACGTATGAATATACGATTCCCGCGTCGATCGGCAATCCCAATCCGGTTGATGTGGACCTGGACAACATCCATTTCATCGCATGGGTTTCGGAGCGATTCCAAGGGACACCGACCCGTCCTGTCCTTAACTGCAACAAACTGGAAGTGGCACAAGGATCCAACGAGCCTATCTTTCCTATGGTCAATGCCATGAATGTGATGGAAGGCTATACCTGTACCCAAGAGAAAGTGGTTGAAGTGACGTTGGGTAACATCGGTACCGAGACCCTGACCTCTATGGTGATCAATGCCACCTTGGATGGAGAGACCCAAACGATCCAATGGGAGGGCTCCTTACCACAATTCGGCAACGCCACCCTTGAGATTCCTGTGTCCGTTTCTATTGGCAGCCATACGATGGAGGTTGCCATTACGGAAGCCAACGGCCAGCCCACCGAGGCTACGGCGAGTTGCCCGGTGGATTGCCTCGATTGGATCGACCTGGAAGTGACTGAAGAGACCGAACGGCTCAAGTTGATGTTGGTGCAAGACAAGTGGGGCATGCAGACCACTTGGGAGTTCACCGGATCGAATGGCGAGGTTATCGCTTCGGGCGGTCCCTACAACACGCTGGCAGGTAGTGCCACCACACTGCCTCATGCCGAGATGGTTACGGTGCCTGCCAACGAATGCGTGACGTTCACCATCCGCGACAGTGGTGGGAACGGCATCTGCTGCACCGATGGCAACGGCTATTACAAGATCTTCGACAGCAACAACCAACTGATCGTCGACGGCGACGGTGCTTTCGGCAGTGAGGCCGCCCACCGTATTTCGGTACGGAACGCCAATGCCGTCGAGCTGGTTACGGAGACTCCGCAAGTGCTCGACTACCATGAGGTGGTGTTTGTGGGCAACGTCATGGGCCAATGCCAAGGCTTGGGCTTCGAATACAGGAAAGAAGCCGATCAGGTGGTACAGTCGGTGCCTGCCGTACAGAACGGCAATACCTTCACCGCCACGGTCACCAACCTGGAACTGAACACCGATTACCTTGTTAAGGCTTATGCCTTGGTGAACGGCGTGAAGCTCTATGGTGAGGAGGTTCATTTCCGTACTTGGGTGGAAGGCGTCAGTGAGCTGGGACAGACCTTGAAGGTCTATCCGAATCCTGCCGACCAGAAACTGTTTGTTGAGGGTACGATGACCTCGGTGGAAGTGTACAATACCATCGGCCAGTGCCTGCTTTCACAGACGGTCCAAGACCATGCGGAGATCGACCTTGCCAGTTTCAACAACGGCATGTATTTCCTCCGTGTCTCCAACAATGGCGAGACCGTGGTGAGAAAGTTCTCCGTGAACCGATAAGCATCGGTTTTGAGTCGAAAAGAAAGGTGGTCTTCCAGTTGGGAGGCCACCTTTTTTTATGAGGCTTTCAGTCGCTTCTTCAGCGTTCCATGGCACGTGTTTTATAGCACCGCAGCCATTTGCCGTTGGAGTTTCTGCGCTTCCTCAGCGGCACGGTCGGCGAAGTCGAACTGGTTGGAGGCGTAGATGATGCCTCTTGAGGAGTTGACCAGCAAGCCACAGTCTTTGCTCAAGCCGTATTTGGCTACGGTTGGGAGGTCGCCGCCTTGGGCACCCACACCGGGTACCAGGAAGAAATAGTCGGGAAGCATCTTGCGGATCTCGCCCAGCTCTTCGGGATGGGTGGCGCCGACCACAAACATCATCTTCTCAGAAGATGCCCAGGTGGTAGCGGTTTGCAGCACTTGTTGATACAAGAGCCGGTCGCCAGTGTTGAGGTATTGGAAGTCTTGAGAGCCTTTGTTGGAGGTCAAGGCCAACAGGATCACCCATTTGTCCTCGAAGCCCAGGAAAGGCTCCACAGAGTCCTTGCCCATGTAGGGGGCTACCGTCAAAGCATCGGCTTTCAACGTATTGAAGAAGGCCTTGGCGTAGTTGGCCGAAGTGTTCCCGATGTCGCCGCGTTTGGCGTCGGCGATGATGAAGATCTCCGGATAGTTCACCTTGATGTATTGGATGGTGCGTTCCAGACTCTGCCATCCTTTGGCGCCATAGACTTCGTAGAAGGCGGTGTTGGGCTTGTAGGCCACGGCGAATTCGGCCGTCTTGTTGATGATCTGCTTGTTGAACTCGAAAACGGGGTCTTCCAGTGCCAGCAGGTCTTGGGGAATCTTGTTGATGTCGGTATCCAATCCCACGCACAGGAAGGATTTCTTCTTCTGGATTTGCTCAATGAGCTGTTGTTTGTTCATATATGTTATTGTTCTATATTTTCTTTCAGTCGTTCGGCGTTTTCGGCCATTTGCAGGCGGTTGATGATCTCGTTCAGGTCGCCATCCATCACAGCGGCGAGGTTATAGACGGTGAGGCCCTCCACGCGGTGGTCGGTGACACGTCCTTGGGGGTAGTTATAAGTGCGGATCTTGGCCGAACGGTCGCCGGTCGAGACCATGGTCTTGCGCTTGGCGGAGATGTCGTTGATGTATTTCTGGTATTCCATGTCGTAGATGCGGGTGCGCAGTCTCGCCAAGGCGCGTTCGCGGTTCTTGGGCTGGTCGCGGGTCTCGGTGCACTCGATGAGGATTTCCTGCATCTCGCCGGTGTTGGGGTTCTTCCACATATAACGCAGGCGCACACCCGATTCCACTTTGTTGACGTTCTGTCCGCCAGCGCCACTGGAACGGAAGGTGTCCCATTTGATCTCGCCCTCGTTGATTTCCACGTCGAACTCCTCGGCTTCGGGCAACACGGCCACCGAGGCGGCAGAGGTGTGGATGCGCCCTTGGGTCTCGGTCTTGGGCACACGCTGCACACGGTGTACGCCCGATTCAAACTTCAGAATACCATAGCATCCATTGCCCGTCACGGTGAAATCGATTTCCTTGTAGCCGCCGCTGGCGCCTTCGCTGACGCTGGTCACTTCGGTTTTCCAGCCTTGAGCCTCACAGAACTTCACATACATGCGGAACAGGTCGCCGGCAAAGAGGCAGGCCTCGTCGCCGCCGGTGCCTGCGCGAATCTCCATGATGGCGTTCTTGCTGTCCTGTGGGTCTTTGGGAATCATCATCACACGGATATCCTGCTCCAGCTGTTCGATGCGTTCTTGCGCGTTATCCAGCTCTTCTTGGGCCATCTTGCGCATCTCCTCGTCCTTCTCCGTGGCCAGGATTTCCTTGGCTTCCTCCACGTTGGCTTTCAAGGTCTTATATTCCTTGAAGGCCATGACGATCGGCTCCAAGTCCTTATAGTCCTTGTTGAGCTTCACGAACTTTTTCATGTCGGCAGCCACGGCAGGGTCGGCGAGCTGTTCGCCCATTTCCTCCCAGCGGTGCTTGATCGTTTCGAGTTTCTCGGTGATGTCCATGGATTAGTACTCGAAAGTTCCAAACTCACTTCTTATCGTTAACTGCTTCTTCTCCGAAGCCTCCACATGCCCAATGATTTGGCTGTCGATATTGAACTGCTTGGCAATGGAAATCATCTCGTTGGCGGCCTTTTCGTTGGTGTAGATTTCCAAACGGGAACCCATGTTGAAGACCTTGTACATCTCATGCCAGTCAGTGCCTGAGGCTGCTTGGATCATCTTGAACAAAGGCGGCAGGGCCAGCATGTTATCTTTTACAATATGCAACTTGTCAACGAAGTGCAACACTTTGGTCTGGGCACCGCCGCTGCAATGGATGATGCCGTGGATCTGTTTGCGGAACTCCTTTAGAATCGGAATCATCAGCGGGGCGTAGGTGCGGGTGGGCGATAGAATAAGCTTGCCCACATCCACGCCAGGGACCTCGGTCGGGTCGGTCAGTTTGTGTGGGCCGGAATAGACCAACGCTTCAGGGATGCTATGGTCGTAGCTTTCGTCGTATTTCTCTGCCAGATAATGGTTGAGCATGTCGTGGCGGGCCGAGGTGAGGCCGTTGCTGCCCATGCCGCCGTTGTAGCGGTCCTCGTAGGTGGCTTGCCCGTAGGAGGCAAAGGCTACGATGACATCGCCGGGTTGCAGGTGGTTCTCGATGACTTCATCACGACGCAAACGTGTCGTCACGGTGCTATCCACGATGACGGTGCGCACCAAGTCGCCCACGTCGGCGGTCTCGCCACCCGTAAGGTAGATGCCGATGCCGAGCTTCCGTAGTTTCTCCAGGAAATGCTCTGTTCCGTTAATCAAAGCCGAGATGACTTCTCCAGGGATGAGGCTTTTGTTGCGCCCGATGGTGGAGGAGAGCAGCATGTTGTCGGTGGCACCCACGCAGATGAGGTCGTCGGTGTTCATCACCACGGCGTCTTGGGCTACGCCTTCCCACACGCTCATGTCGCCGGTTTCCTTCCAATAGAGGTAGGCGAGGGAGGACTTGGTTCCCGCGCCGTCGGCGTGCATGATGTTGCAATACAGCGGGTCACCACCGAGGATGTCGGGGATGATTTTGCAGAATGCGTTGGGGTAGAGCCCCTTGTCGAGGTTCTTGATGGCGTTGTGGATGTCTTCCTTTTCGGCAGAGACGCCGCGTTGGCTATAACGTTGGTTATCCATTATTTAAAAATAAGTTTTCTTTCTTTGGTGTCGAATTCGAAATTGCCCGCCTCTTTCAGCGTCTTTTGTCCGATGACCCACGACTCGACCATCTTCTGCACGACTTTCACCTGCACGTCTTTCAGGGTCTTGTTGGCGATGCGGATCTCCTTGATGACGGCGATGGCGTTGTTGGCAACGGTGCCCGTGCCTAGGATCTTATCGGTGTCGCCGATAAAGCTTTCCCGGTTGAGGCGTCCCTCGCCGAGCAGCTTCAAGGCGGTCTTCTCCGACATGCAGAAATCAGCGTTTTGGCTGTAGGTGAAGAGTTCCTTGTAGCCGTCCACATTGGCGTCGAAGGTGAAGTAACCGCGGCTGTCGGTCATGATGGGGATGAAGTTGACCTCCGTGGGATTGATGGCGATCTGGACGCTGTCGTTCTCACTGATTACCGTGCGTGGCACATAGTCCTTGGAGAGGATGCGGAACTCGGTGCGGCGGTTCATCTGGTGTGCCGCTTCGCGCAGTTCGTTGTTGGGGAGCTTGTTGATGAAGTCCTCGGTGAGTTGTGTGCCTGCCTTGAAGGTATAGCCGCGTACGGTGATGTCTTTCTGGATGGTGCGTGGCACGCGTTCGCCGTAGCCTTTGGCGGTGAGACGCATGGGGTCGATGCCACGGATGATGAGGTAATCGACGACGCTCTGGGCACGTTTCTGCGAGAGGATGTCGTTGCTTTCCTCGGAGGCGCGGGCATCGGTATGGGAGGCCAGCTCGATGGTGATGGTCGGGTTGAGCTGGAGGGTCTCGATGAGGCCTTGCAACGAATCCTCAAACTGCGGTTTGAGGTCCCATTTGGCCAGGTCGTAGAGGATGTCGGGCAGCATGATCGGCTCTTCGGGGATGGGTTTCAGCTCGTATTCCTTCTCGAAGTCCTTGCTGAACTCCAGCCCGACGGTGGTCTCCGTGGCGTTGAGGGTGAAGTAGTTGGCCTTGTCGATGGTGATTTCGTAGGTGGTGTTTTTGTTGACTTGCGACTCGCTGAAGTTGAAGTAACCCTTGTCGTTGGTGCGGGTGCTCATGACGGATCCGTCGGAGCCTACGAAACGTACGGTGGCATTGGAGACGTATTGGCGGGTGTCTTCGTCCTTGACGGTGCCCGAGAAGGTGAAATGGATCTGGGGCTCCTCGAAATAGTAGATGTTGTCGATGCCACGGGTGTTGCCACGGTTGGACGACATGAAACCTTTCTCCTGGGTGGGGTGGAAGCAGATGGCGAAGTCGTCGCCCGTGGAGTTCATGGGCGATTTCAGGTTGACGGGCTTGCCCCAGTTGCCTGCGGTATCGACGGTGGCCATGAAGATGTCGAGGCCGCCCATGCCGCCGTGGCCGTTGGAGGAGAAGTAGAGGGTGGTGTCGTTGCGAAGGAAAGGAAACACCTCGTCGCCGGCAGTGTTGATGTTCTCCCCGAGGTTGAACGGCCTGCCGAAGGCCTCGCCCGGGCTTTTACGGGTAGCCACATAGAGGTCTTTGCCCCCGAACCCTCCCTTGCGGTCTGCAGAGAAGTACATGATCAGTTCGTCTTCCGAGAGGGTGGGGTGCCCGACGATGTCGAGGGTGTCTACCGTGGCGATCTCCACGGGCTTGGCATTGGAGAATGATCCGCCCGACTTGGCGGCAACCATGATCTGGCAGCCGTTCTTACGGTGCTCACCCGCTTCGCAGCGGGTGAAGTATAACTTGGTGTAGTTGGCGTTCATGGTTCCCGCGCCATCGCTGTCGTCGGTGTTGATGTTTTCGCCCTCGTCGGCAAGGGTGGGCGTGCTCCATTCACCCTTGCGGTCTTGCTTCGAGGTCCAAAAATCGGTGAAGTCCTGGCCGGTGATGCCTTCGTGTTCGCCGCCGGTGGCCCCGTTGCGCGAGGAGGTGAAGATGATTTCGTTATAGTTGTTGTTGGTCCATACCGCTCCGAAATCGGAGTTTTTGGAGTTGACTTTTTTCAGCTCGGTGAGTTCGTAGCGGGAGGGATTCTCGATCCATTCCTGGATGAGGTTGGTCGTCTCGATGCCGAGGGCCCCGCGTGGATCGTCGGGGACCAGGCGGGCGTAGGTCTCATACATCTCGATGGCTTCCTTGAACTTTTCGTTCGATTTGTAGGTCTCGGCGAAGTTCAGGTAGAACTCGGGATGGGTACTGGGATAGTCCGTCTTCAACACGCGTTTGTAGTAGGGCTCCGCCCGTTTGGTGAGCCCGATCAGACGATAGCATTCTCCCATCTGGTAGCTGATGCGGGCACGTTCCGCCTTGTTGCGCTTGGTCTTCTTGTAGGCTTTCTTGTATCGGTCGGCCGCTTCGATGTATTGTTTCCGGCCAAAGGCGAGGTCGGCGTTCTTGGCGGGGTTTCTCCGTTGTGCATAGCCTTCGGTGTCCATGAAAAGGCACAGCAGCGAGAGGAGGATGAGGAGGTATTTTTTCATGTTCGGACGGATTCTCATTAATTCAGCAAAGATACGAAAGATTTGAGAAAAAAGGCAGGGATTGGGCATAAAAAAAGATCCCGCCGGAAACTAGCGGGATTCTTTTTAGGGGCTTGAAAAAATGATCAGTTCATTTTCACCACTTGTCTGGTGAGGCGTAGGCTCTCGTTGGTGGCGTGTATCACATAGACTCCGTTGGGAAGGTCTGAGAGATCGATCTCTATGCCTTCTTTATGGTTAACGCATATATATTTAACCATTACACCCAATGTGTTGAAAATCTTCACTTCCCTAATGCTAGTGTTCGATATTTTTATTGGTCCACAGGTGGGGTTGGGGTACGCGATAATGGCTGTGTTATTCTCGGTAATGTCGTCGATGTGTGTGAGGTGGGCAATAAACCAATGGTCATAATCCAATTCGAAGCTAAAAGACGGTTCCTCTGAGATAATCACACCATACTCTGTCCAATTCTGAAACACATAATTCTCATTGGGAATGATGCTTACGGTGATTGTATCGCCACGACAATTACCACCATCAATGGTGACTATTCCCCCTTCAACAGGATCGGCAACAGCATCGATTCTATAGTCATCACGATCATAATCTGCTAGGAAAACAATGTCCTCGGTCACGGTAAAGGTGTACACTGGATCATTGGAGACAAAACCGAAAAAACCGTGTTCGAGTTCTCTGAACCAGCCGACGAAAAAGCAGTTGCATTCATCAGGGTCAACTGTGGCGACGATGGTGCAGGTCTGTCCATAATCATAGACTCCGCCTCCGCTAATAGAGCCGCAGTTATGGGTGTAACCTGTAGTGGTGATGGTGTGGTGCTGGATTTCGAAATGTGCCACGAAATCTCCGGATTCATGTACGGAGAAATGGTAATTGGCATTCGTTGATACCTGTATGCCGTTTTTAGTCCAATAAAGGAAATCGTATCCTGTAGCAGGGGTTGCCCTTAAGGTGCATGATTCGCCGTCAAGATAAGGCCCTCCACCCGAAACTGTTCCAAAAGCTTCTGGTTCCGCCGTGACAGTGATGAAAAAGCGTTCCAGGAAACGAGCCGCTAAGTTGCGATTGTCCGTTACTACGAAAGTGTATATACTGTCACCGCTTATCCAATTATAGTTCTCCCTCCAGCACATAAATTCAAATCCGCTGTTGGTACTGGCACTAATGGTACAAGTGTCACCATAATAAAATGCGCCACCACCGGTAACGGAACCTCCATCATCAGGATTAGCCGAAACGGTGACAATAAGTTGCGGCTGGGGTATCTCTTGACTATTTATAATGTGTTCTGAAGTAATTGCATCACACTGATTTGTGCCATCGTCCCAATAAAACCAGTCATAATCTTGGAGTATAACGCATTGATGACAAAACCCGGGGATGTATTCCAATGTCAAACAGAGTCCTCTGCTAACGACAATGCCATTTCCGTCAAAAACACCAAAATAGTTCTCAGTTGGATAACATTGCTTATAGGTCACATCCACTGGGATCCAGCCATAGTCCTCAAGGTAAAATTCTGCAAAGACATGTTGCGTGCCATCAGTCTTAATGGTCACCACATGCCGTGATGGAATAGACTTGTTTCGGAGTAAAGAAATGTAAATGGAGGTGAGGTCATCACTGTCACCGCCTCCATTGGCCAAGATTTCCTCTAATGGATGTATTCCTGTATTTGAGGTCACATGGCTATAGTTTTGTGCAACATATTCATAGCATCTTCTTGCATAATCGAGAATATCGCTTGAAGATGACCAAATAAATTGTGCTATCGAGTTGATTGTGGGATGATTAGGAAGAATATAAATATCACAGTTTCCAGTGTTCATGGAATAGTCTATTGAGCCCGTGTTGTATTCATAAATGTTACTAATCTCTGAAAAATCAAAAATATAGGGGTGGAGAATAGCGTCAAAGCTGACTGTTAAGTCAAAAACAGTATCCAAAGCCGACAGCTGTTCTGAGTCGAACAAAAACCGGATGTATGTGTTGGGCGTATTCCAACTGGCAACAAATTGGCCATTGGGAAAAGTCTCGTTGATGATGGTCTGGTATTGATTTGTCTCTGGTAATGGAATTAAGACAGATAGTTGTGAGAGGCTTGAACAGTCGGTCCGATTGATTCTGACACTATTGTCAAAATGGTAAGATTGTATAGATTGGGCGGGCAGTAAGGCTGAAAAGCAAAAACAGAGTAAGATCACGACAATCTTAACCCCAATGAATTGCTCGTTATTCCTCTTTGTTTTCATAATGATCAGTTCATTTTTACTACTTGTCTGGTGAGGTGTTGGCTCTCGTTAGAGGCATGCAACACATAGACTCCGTTGGGAAGGTCTGAGAGATCTATTTCGGTGTCCTCATCACCCTTGGTGTTGAAACATCTGACCAGCACGCCGAGGGTGTTATAGACCCTTATTTCCCTGAAACCGCTGTCTTTGATCCTGACAATGCCGTTCGTGGGATTGGGGTAAAGGGCCAGTCGCTGGTCCTCCAGCTCTTCAACTTCTGAAATAGGATTGCTGTTGACGATAAGTTGGTGGTCGACGCCATTGCATGTGTTGTTATTGGTGTACCAATACCAGTATTCGTATGTTTGGAGAAAGACCGCTTGATAACTGAGTCCTGGTATTTTCTCCAGGGTCAGGAACAAGCCTTTGCTGACCACGATGGCGTTACCTAAGTAGTGGCCGAAGAAGTCACCTGCGGGATTGCTGTTTTTATAGGTTACATCGACGGGGATCCAGCCATAATGTTCCAAATAAAACTCCGCCCAGATGTGATAGCCGTTGAAAGGAAGGATGGCCATCACATGACGCGACGGGATCGACTTGTTTCTCAGTAGCGAGATATAGATGGAAGAGAGGTTGCCGCAGTCGCCTCCGCCATTGGCCAGCAGTTCCGACAAGGGATACATGCCGGTATAGGGATTCAGGTAACTGTAATGGGATGCGACATATTCATAGCACTGTCTGGCATAATCGATATAGTCAGTTGAATGGGCCCAAATCTCATCGGCGATCGCGATGATGGTGGGGTTGTTGGGATCGACATAGATATCGGAAGCCCCCAGGTTCATGTAACATTCCGGCGAATCGTAGTCATAGGGGTAGATTTGATCGACTTGAGAGAAGTCGAAATCGACAGACATCAACGTGGCATCGAAACTGATCGTGTTGTCGATGATGCTTCCGAGGCCCTGCAGTTGTTGGGAATTGTACAAAAACCGGACATATCGGTTGTTGGTGGTCTCGTCGGTGAGCAGTTCGCCATTGGGATAGCTTATGTTGCTGATGGTTTGGTACTGGTTGGTCTCGGGATAAGGCATTAACACGGAAAGCCGGACGATGCTGGGGCAAGGTGAGCGATCGATTCGAGTGGTATTGTCGACGTGATAGTGTTGATAGTTTTGCGCATACGATAGATTCGCAACGAAAAGCAGGAAGGAGAGAAGCGAAGGGAGTAAGAATCTTTTCATGGCAAGTGTTTTTTGATCAAACAAAAATAACAATAATTTTTTAAAAAACAAAAAAAAGAGGGTGACATCACCATTGATGTCACCCTCTTTTGAATGCTCCAAGGAGTAATCCTTATTTCTTCTTGTTTTCTTCAGCCTCGGCGATGGCCTTGTCTTGCTTGTGACCCTTGAGCAGGTTGTAGGCAAGCGGTGAGGAGAGGAACACGGACGAGAAGGTACCGGCGAGGATACCGACCAACAGGGCGAAGATGAATCCACGGATGGTGTCGCCGCCGAAGAAGAAGATGGCGAGCAACACGACGAAGGTGGATCCAGAGGTGTTGAAGGAACGGGTCAACGTGCTGTTGACAGCGTTGTTGATGTTCTCTCTCCACGTAGCCTTCGGACGGAGGTTGGTGTTTTCACGCACACGGTCGAAGATAACCACGGTAGCGTTGATGGAGTAACCGATGATGGTCAACACGGCGGCGATGAAGGCCTGGTCAACTTCCATGGTGAAAGGCAGGATGTTGAAGAACAGGGAATACATACCGAGCATGATGATGGTATCGTGGGTCAATGCGGCGAGGGCCGACAGACCGTACTGCCATCTGCGGAAACGGATGGCGATGTAGGCGAACATCAAGGCGAGTGACACGATGATGGCCCAGATGGACTTGCGGGTCACGTCGCTGGCGATGGTGGCGCCCACCTTCTGCGTACTCAACACGCCGATGGTCTCGTCTTCGGAGGAGAACTGCTCGGCAGTGAGGCTTTGGCTGAAGAGGCCGTTCAATCCCTTGTAGAGGATGCCCTGGATCTCGGTGTCGACATCCGGGTTGTTATCGTCGATCTTGTACTTGGTGGTGATCTTCACCTGGCCGTTGGGGCCGTAGGTCTTCACTTCAGGCGTCTCCCAGCCTTCCACATTGAGGTCGGAGAGGGCTTCACGCACTTGGTCTACCTTCACATCTTGGTCGAAACGCACGATGTAGTTACGGCCACCCTTGAAGTCGATGCCGAGGTTCAAGCCCTTGAAGGCGAGCGAACCGACGCTGATGACGATCATGACGAGGGCGATGATGTAAGCGGTCTTACGGAAGCTGATGAAGTCGAAGTGGGTGTCCTTCAGGAAGTTCTCGGTGAACTTGGTGGCGAAGGAGATCTCCTTTTCCTTGTCGAGCATTCTCGTGAAGATGAGGCGGCTGATGAAGATGGAGGTGAACAGGGAGGTGAGGATACCGATGCAGAGGGTGACAGCGAAGCTGTGGACCGGGCCGGTACCCAAGACGATCAGCACGATACCGGTGATCAAGGTGGTGACGTTACCGTCGATAATGGCGGAGTAGGCGTTCTTGTAACCGGCGTCGATGGCGGCACGGAGGGCCTTGCCACCGCGGAGCTCTTCCTTGATACGTTCAAAGATGATCACGTTGGAGTCGACGGCCATACCGAGGGTCAATACGATACCGGCGATACCAGGCAACGTCAGCACGGAGCCGAGGCAGGCCAGCACGCCAAACAGGAAGAACACGTTGACGATCAAGGCGATATCGGCTACCAAACCGGCTTTCTTGTAGAAGAAGACCATGTAGATCAGCACGAGGATGAAGGCGAACACCATGGACCACATACCCTTTTGGACGGATTCCTTACCGAGTGAAGGACCAACCACCTGCTCTTCGAGGATGCGGGCGGGAGCCGGGAGCTTACCGGCCTTCAGGATGTTGGCCAAGTCTTGTGCTTCCTCGATGGTCATGCCGCCACCGGAGATCTGGGAACGACCGCCGGCGATTTCTTGGTTGACGACGGGGTAGCTGTAGACGTAATCGTCAAGGACGATGGCGACCTGTCTGCCGATGTTTTCGCCAGTGAGTCGTTTCCAAGCCTTGGCGCCTTCAGAGTTCATCTGCAGGGTGACTTCCACTTGGTTGCTTTGGCCGTAGTCCTGGCGGGCGTCGGTGATGACTTCACCGCCGAGGGCGCACTTGTTGTCACGCGACATCTTCAGGGCGACCAGTTCAAGGAACTCGGTCTCGCCGCCGTAGTTCTCGGGCTTCACGGTCCATGCGAGTTTCATGTTGCGGGGGAAGAGGTTGGCGGTCTCAGCCAGCATGCGGTTGATGTTGGCGGTGTCTTTCACCTGGGCGATACCCACACGGGCGGTCTCGGCGGGACCGTTCTGGGTGTAGGAGGGCTGGAGGAGGGCGAACAGCGGGTTCTGGGCCTGGTACTTGGCCAGGGCTTCATCATCGCTGAGGTTTTCCTCGGTGTTCTCCTGGGTGATTTGCTCGAGCAGGCCGTTGTCGGTGCTGTCGGCTTCTGCCTGGGCCACTTCCTCGGTTTCGCTCACGGTTTCTTCAACGGTTTCGGCCACTTGCTCGGCTTCTGCCGGAGCGGTCTCTTCATTCAGCTCGTTGACGGCTTGGTTCTTCTCAGCCAGCTTGGTGTTGGCTTCGGCGAAGTACGGGTAGAGTTCGTTGAAGTTGTAGGTCTCCCAGAACTCGAGTTGGGCCGTCCCTTGGAGGAGTTTACGGACACGTTTCGGATCCTTGATGCCGGGGAGTTCGACCAGGATGCGGCCGCTGCCTTCCAGTTTCTGGATGTTGGGCTGGGCCACGCCGAAACGGTCGATACGGGTTCTCAGGATCTGGTAGGAACGGTCGATGGCACCGTCGCTCTCTTCTTTCAAGACCTTCAGCACCTCGTTGTTGGTGGAGTTGACGGTGATGCCTTTATCTTTGAATTCAAAGAGGAAAATCGAGGCGAGTTTGGCGTTGGGATCAACTTCTTCGTACGCCTGTCCGAACAGGGTTACGAAATCGCCTTCGCTGTTTTCTTGGCGCTCGGAGGCAAGCTCCATGGCCTTCATGAAG
Organism: Bacteroidales bacterium; assembly: GCA_016291135.1. GTDB lineage: Bacteria > Bacteroidota > Bacteroidia > Bacteroidales > F082 > Limimorpha. The sequence continues at coordinate 12,956 of JAEFAE010000025.1, read as the reverse complement.
GTCGGGTCGTTGGCATTGGCTCCGGCCAGCGCGTTGACGATGTCCTTGACAGAGACTTCCAGGGTGACGTTCATACCGCCCTTCAAGTCCAGACCTAAGTTGATTTCTCTTTCCTTGGCATCGCGATACGTGTATTTCTTGACCAACAGGTTGTACACGTTCTCGTTGCTGATGGAGTCTAAATAGTAGTTTTCCTTGGCTTCATCGCCTTGGGCAAACTTGGCAGCCTTCCGCTCCACGTTCTTGGTGACGAGCGTAAAGGAGAGCTGATACAAGAAGATGAGCCCAAAGACGATGGCTAGCGCCTTGATTGCACCTTTGTTTTGCATTGTAAAAACGATTTAATTATTTGACTTTTAATATTTTAACTTCTATTTTTGTCGTATTTACCTAAAATCGAGCCTGCAAAATTACGGCTTTTTGTTCGATTACACAAATTGTTTTTTAATATTTTAACCATTTGAAAATCTCTTTATAGGAGAGTTTCTTTCCGTACATCAAGATTCCGGTGCGGTAGATCTTGGCGGCGACCCATGTCATGCCGATGAAAGTGCCGAGCAGGATCAACGCCGAGACGGCCACCTGCCAGATCGGAACGCCGAAGGGGATGCGTACCATCATCACGATGGGCGAGGTGAAGGGGATCATCGACATCCATAGGGCCAGGCTGCCGTCGGGGTTGTTGACGATATATACCGCGGTGAGGATGCCGATGATGAGCGGCACCGTGACGGGAAGGGTGAACTGCTGCGAGTCGGTGTTGTTCTCCACGATGGCACCGATGGCGGCAAACAGGGTGGCATAAAGCAGGTAGCCAAGCACAAAGAAGATGAGGAAGCCGGTGAGGATGGCACCGAAATCGATGGAACGGACGATGTTGACGATGTTTTGGACGCCCTCGTTGTCCATGATGTTGCTGTTGCTGATCTGTTGGGTCATCACGGTGCCGGCGCTGATGGCCTGCGGGTTGCTGATGCCTACCGCTGCGGAAAAGCCGAGGTAGATGGCGCCGGTGAGCAGGATCCACATCAGGAACTGGGTCAACGCCACCAACGAGACGCCGATGATCTTGCCCATCATCAGCTGGAAGGGCTTCACACTACTGACGATGATCTCGACGATACGGTTGCTCTTCTCTTCCATGACGCCCTGCATCACCTGCCCGCCAAACAACATGATGAACAGGTAGATCAGCAAGGCCAGGACCATTCCAAGCAGGAGCTGGATCTCCGTGAAGGTTTCTTTCTCGCCGCCTCCTTCGTCCATCCGGATGACGGAGAGGTTGACTTCGGTCTTGATCTGTTCCAAGATGTCGGGATCCACGCCCGAGGCAAGCAGCTTCTGTACTTGGATCTCGTTTTTCATGATCTCCCGGATGTGGTCCTCCACGTTCATGGGCACCTGTTTCATGCTATAGACCACGGCGCTCGACGGGAGGTTGAGTTCGGTGGCGGGTATGAACAGGGCGATGTCGTATTTCCCTTCCTGTACCAGCCTTTTGGTGGAATCGATGCTGATGTCGCCGAGCGGGATGAACATCTGGCGTTCCGATTGGATGAGTTGTTGCTCGAACCAATGGCTTTGGTCGACCACGGCGATGGTGCGCTTCTCGTTGTCGCCACGGAGGGCGAGCAGGATGGGAATGATGTAAAGCGCTGCCATGAGCAGCGGGCCCAGGAAGGTCATGATGATGAAACTGCGTTTCTTGACCCGGGTGAGGTATTCCCGTTTGATGATGAGTCCGATCTTGTTCATGGCTGGGCGTTTTTGGATTGCACTTCCTGAATGAAAATGTCGTTCATCGAAGGCAGGATTTCTTGGTAGGAAACCAGGTTTCCAACTTCCATGATTCTGTGCAGCAGCGCTTTGGCGGAGTCTCCTGTAAAGGTGATCTTGAGGGTGTCGGCGGCTTCGGAGGTGGCGATTTGAAGGTTGAAGTCGTCCATGAGGTTCATGACTTCGGCACGCTGCTCGGTCTGCACGAGGATCTCGTGGGTGGAGGTGTGGTGTTGGCGACGGATTTCGGCAACGCTTCCCTCCAGGATTTTCTCACCTTTATTAATAAGGGCGATGCGGTCGCATAGTTCTTCGACCGAGTTCATGTTATGGGTGGAGAGCAGGATGGTGGCACCCTTGTCGCGGAGTTCCAGGATGGATTCCTTGAGCAGGTTGGCGTTGATGGGGTCGAAGCCGGAGAAGGGCTCGTCGAAGATGAGGATGTCGGGTTCGTGGATGATGGTGGTGATGAACTGGATCTTTTGCTGCATGCCTTTCGACAGCTCTTCCACGGTCTTGTTCCACCATCCGGTGATCTCGAACCGGTCGAACCACTGCTTCAGTCGCTGCTCGGCTGCTGCCTTGCCAATGCCCTTGAGTTGGGCCAGGTAGACGGCCTGTTCGCCGACTTTCATCTTTTTGTAGAGACCTCGTTCCTCGGGCAGGTAGCCGATGCGCTCGATGTGTTTGGGATGGAGCGGCTCGCCGTCGATGAGGACCTGTCCGGAGTCGGGTGCGGTGATCTGGTTGAGGATGCGGATCAGGGTGGTCTTGCCGGCGCCGTTGGGACCCAGGAGCCCATAGATGCCATGCGCGGGCACCTCCATGCTCACATTGTTGAGCGCAAGGTGTCCGGCATAGCGTTTGGTAACGTTGTTGACTTCGATTTTCATGGGTTGGCGTGATTAGCTGAAGTAATCGCGTAGTTTCTTGAAGAAGGACCGATCGTCGTCGGTAGGGTTGGGTTTGAAGCTTTCCGATTTGCCGAGTCCTTGCAGGATCCGTTCTTCGTCTTTGGTCACTTTCTTCGGGATCCAGACGTTGACGTTGACAAGGAGGTCGCCGGTGCCGTAGCTGTTGACGTTGGGGAGACCCTTGCCGCGGAGTCGCAACACCTTGCCGCTTTGGGTGCCGGGAGCGATCTTGATCCGCACCTTGCCGCTGACGGTGGGCACCTCCACGTCGGTGCCTAGGATGGCGTCGGTGACCGAGATGAACAGGTTGTAGATCAAGTTGCTGCCGTCGCGTTCGAAGTCGGGATTCGGCTCCTCTTCGATGAGCACGAGCAGGTCGCCGTCGACACCGTTGTGCGGGCCGGCGCCACCTTTGCCGCGCAGGGTGAGTTGCATGCCTTCGCCCACGCCGGCGGGGATGTCGATCTCGATGATTTCCTCGCCCTTGACGATGCCTTGGCCGTTACAATGGGTGCATTTGTTCTTGATGACTTTGCCGGTGCCGTTGCAATGGGGGCAGGTGGAGGCGGTCTGCATCTGCCCGAAGATCGAGTTCACCATCTGGACCACCTGGCCGCGCCCCTTGCAGGTGGGGCAGGTTTCGGTCTCGCCGTTCTCCGACCCGGAGCCGTGACAGTGGTCGCAAGCCACATATTTGTTGACTTTGATCTTTTTCTTGACGCCTTTTTCGATTTCCTGGAGGTTCAGCTTCACCTTGACCCGGATGTTCGAACCGCGTTCACGGGCAACACGTCCGGAACGGGATCCGCCGCCGAAGCCGCCGCTGAAGAAGCTCCCCAGCCCGAAGTCGGCGAACAGGTCGCCGAACTGGCTGAAGATGTCGTCCATCGACATGCCTTGGCCGCTGTAGCCTTGGCCGCTCATGCCCGCGAAGCCGTACTGGTCGTACCGTTGCCGTTTTTCGGGGTTGCTGAGTACCTCGTAGGCCTCGGCGGCCTCCTTGAATTTCTCCTCAGCCTCCTTGTTGCCGGGGTTGCGGTCGGGGTGGTATTGCAAGGCGAGTTTCCGGTAGGCCTTTTTCAGTTCTTCCGGAGTGGCGCTCTTGCTGACGCCCAATACCTCGTAATAATCTCTTTTTTCTGCCATGGGGTTATTTCAAGATTTCAAATTTCAAGATTTCACTTTTCACGCTTAACTCTTAATTTCCCACTACCACTCTGGCGAACCGAATGACGGTACCGTTGAGTTTGTATCCTTTTTGGATGACGTCGATAACCTTCCCCTTCTTGGATTCCTCAGGGGCGGGGATCATGGTCAGGGCTTCGTGTTCGTCGGTGTTGAAGTCGGCGTCGACGGCCTCGATCTCTTCCAGTCCTTTCTTCTGAAGGGTGGTTTTCAACTTGTTATAAATCAGTGTAACACCTTGGAGGTCGGCTTCGTTGCCGTTTTTCTCCATGTTCTGCAGGGCGCGTTCGAAGTCGTCCAAAACGGGAAGCAGGTCTTTGATGACCGCGGACGAGGCCGTGGCCGACATCTCCAACTTCTCCTTGGCGGTGCGTTTGCGATAGTTGTCGAATTCTGAGTAAAGGCGCAGGTAGGTGTCGTTGAGTTCGGCGTATTTGGCTTTCTCCTCTTCCAAGGCTTTCATCTGGGATCGTCTGACTTTGTGGCGCCTTTTTGAGGACGTTTCTTCCTCAGCCACTGTTTCTGTCACCTTGGTTTCGGTTCCTTTGTCGGATGTTTCTGAGGGCTGCTCCTGTGGTTTTTCTGTTTCCTGTTGTGGGTGATTCAGTTGTTCATCTTCCTGAATCTCAATGTTTTCTTTTTCTTCCATTGTATTATATTAATTTATATATTTATTTCTAAGAATTCACTATGTCATTATTGGCCCGCAATGGGACGCGGCCATGACACGCAAAACGTTTGCCAAGCGTGTGTTTTTGACAAAATGTCAGTCCGGAAAAAGCACAGGGGTCTAGATGCGTTCAATATGGGCACCCAGGCTGTTGAGTCTTAAATCAATATATTGGTATCCTCGGTCGATCTGGTCCACGTTGTCGATGATGCTGGCGCCCTTGGCCGACATGGCGGCGATGAGCAGGGCCACACCGGCACGGATGTCGGGAGAGCTCATGCGGATGCCACGCAGGGGATGGTGGTGGTCCAGCCCGATGACATTGGCGCGGTGGGGGTCGCAAAGGATGATCTGGGCACCCATGTCGATGAGTTTGTCGACAAAGAAGAGACGGCTCTCGAACATCTTCTGGTGGATGAGCACTGTGCCTTTGGCTTGGGTGGCGACCACCAGGATGATGGAGATCAAGTCGGGGGTGAAACCAGGCCAAGGCGCATCGGCGATGGTCAGGATGGAACCGTCCATGAAGGTCTCCACCTCGTAATGGTCTTGGGCGGGGATGAAAATATCGTCGTTGCGGTATTCCATCTGGATGCCGATGCGGCGGAACATCTCGGGGATGATGCCAAGTTGGTCGATGCCGGCATGCTTGATGGTGAGCTCGGAGCCGGTCATGGCGGCCATGCCGATGAAGGAGCCGACTTCGATCATGTCGGAAAGCAGGCGATGCCTGGTGCCGTGTAGTTGGGTGCCGCCATGGATGGTAAGCAGGTTGGATCCGATGCCTTCGATACGGGCACCCATCGACACCAGCATCTTGCACAACTGGACGAGGTAAGGCTCGCAGGCGGCGTTGAAGATGGTGGTCTCGCCTTCGGCCATCACCGCGGCCATCACAATGTTGGCCGTGCCGGTGACGGAAGCCTCGTCGAGCAGCATGTAGCATCCGTGGAGGCCGTTCGGGGCCGTCGCTTTTTGGGTCAGTCCGTCGTTGTTGAAGAGCGCGCCGAGCTTCTGGAGGCCGATGACGTGGGTGTCGAGACGGCGGCGTCCGATCTTGTCGCCGCCGGGTTTGGGCATGTAGGCCATCCCGAAACGGGCGAGCAGGGGGCCGATCATCATCACACTGCCACGGAGCCTCGAAGCCTTCTGGATGAAATCGGAGGTCTGGAAATAATCGAAGTCGATCTCATTGGCTTGCAGGGACACCACATCGGGGGTGTTACGCGTCACCTTGACGCCCATGCCCTTCAACAGGTCGATCAGGTTGTTGATATCGAGAATGTTGGGGAGGTTCTCAATGACGACCTCTTCGCCCGTGAGCAGGCTGGCGCAGATGATCTGCATAGCCTCGTTCTTGGCCCCTTGAGGGATGATCTCTCCTTGGAGTTTGTGTCCCCCTTCGATCCGGAATGATCCCATGGCTTATTGTAGTTTGCGTTTCTTGTATGCGGGGTTGTTGGGGTTGTTCATGTCGGCCTTCAGGTTCGACTGTTTCTTTTTCTTCTTCTTGCCACCGTTGGCGCCACCCTGCTTCTGTGAAAGCACAGGCCTGGAGAGAATCTCGTTGGTGCCGTTGAGCTTGGTGTCGTCGGGCAGGACCAGCCTTCCCTTCGACATGGCTTTCAAGTCGTCGATGATCTGCTGGTCGTTGACCACGTTGCCGCTCCATTCCAGGTAGTTGCGTTTCATCTGGTTGGCGATGGAGTTGGCCAGGGCTTGGCGGGTCTCCTCGTCTTCGGTTTGTGCGGCGATGTCGATCATCTTGGCCATGTAATAGCCGTAATGTCCGTATTGGATGCTGTGGTTCTGGTAGTCCACGTGGTGCGGCTTGGTCGATTCGGTCAGCGGTTGCGGAGGCGGGAAGGGGCTGTCCACGTCGAGTTGGTAGTCGGAGATGATGTAGAGGTGATCCCAGAGCTTGTGGATGTAATCGTCGGTCTGTTTGACCTGGGGATTCATCTGTGCCATCACGGTGATGATGAACTGGGCGGCCTCAGTGCGTTTCTTGCGGTCTTCAATCTCCAGGAGGTGGCGGATCATTTCTTGCATGTTGCGACCATATTCGGAAATGATGATCCGGCCGCGTTCCGTGTTGTATAGGAGTCCTTGTTTTTCCATCGTTGTCAGGTTTGAGTGCAAAAATAGAGAAAAATGTCGAGCCTTTGTGTTTTTAATCGGTAATAATTGCCAATTTGGCGAACTTCAGCATCAGCTGTTTGGAGCCGCTGTCCTCGAAATGGACGGTGGCTTTTTTGTTGGCGCCGGCGCCGTCGATCGAGATCACGGTGCCCTTGCCGAACTTCTGATGCATCACCGTCATGCCTTCTTGGATGAGGTCCGGGTTGGAGGCTTCGAAAGGCTGGCCAGAGGCGTTGGCAGCGGGCTGGGAGGCACTGGTGCCTGAGGACAGGCTGCTGACCTTTCGGAATCCGTGCTTCTCGGGGTCGGTGAACGTGCCGCCTTGCTGCGAGGAGCTGCCTTGGCCGGTCGAAGATCCGCCGCCATAGCGACTGCTTCCCGAGCCGTAGCTGGAGGATCCATAACCACCCGAGCCATAGCTCCCTCCGCTGGAACCGAAGCCTGGCCGACGCCCCCAGCTCTTTCGCTCTTCGTCGAACGAGGAAGTGCCGTGGAAGGAGGCTTTACGAGGCCTGTCGATGAGCTTGTCGTCGATCTCCTCGATGAACCGGGAAGGCTCGCTGAGGGTGAGGTTGCCGTAGCGATAACGCGTCTCGGCGCAGCTCAGGGTGAGCTTGGTCATGGCGCGGGTGACGGCCACGTAAAACAGGCGGCGCTCCTCTTCCAACTCTTCGCGGGTGCTCAAGGAGAGGATGCCCGGGAAGAGGTTCTCCTCCAGGCCAACCACATACACGTAGGGGAACTCCAGCCCCTTGGCGGAGTGGATGGTCATCAGGCTCACACAGTCGTCGCTGTTGTCGTCCTTCTTCATCTCGTTGTCGGTGAGCAGGGCGACGTCTTCCATGAAACGCACCAGATCTACCTGGGCCGCCTCGCCGGTGGTCTCGTCGACTTGCTGGTCGCTGAACTCCATGATGGCGTTGAGCAGCTCCTCGATGTTCTCCACGCGGCTGACACTCTCGGGGGTGTCTTCCTCTTTCAACAGCTTGATGATGCCGATGCTGTTGGTGATGTGCTTGGCCAGCTCGAAGGCGTTCATCTTGCCTTGCAGGCTCTGGAAGCTCTTGATGAGCACCACGAAGTCGCGTACCCGGTTGACCGTGCCCATGTTGAAGTCCTGCGGGAACTGGTCGTTGGAGATGCATTGCCAGATGGAGGTCTTGCGTTCGTTGGCAAATACCATCATGCGTTCCACGCTCTTCTCGCCGATGCCTCGGGCTGGGTAGTTGATGATGCGGAGCAGCGACTGCTCGTCCTCGGGGTTGATGACAACGCGGAAGTAGGCCAGCAGGTCCTTGATCTCCTTGCGGTCGTAGAACGAGAGACCGCCGTAGATCTTATAGGGGATGTTCTGTTTGCGCAAGGCGGCTTCCATGGACCGGGACTGGGCGTTGGTGCGGTAGAGGATGGCGAAGTCCTTGTTTTTGAGCTGGCGCGACATCTTGTATTGGAAGATGGAGTTGGCTACCATGACGCCTTCCTCGGAGTCGGTGGCGGCGTGCAGCAAGGTGATCAGCTCGCCTTGTTCGTTGTCGCTCCACACACGTTTCTTGATCTGGTCCTTGTTATGGGCGATGATGTTGTTCGACGCCTCGACGATGGTCTTGGTGGAGCGGTAGTTCTGCTCCAGGCGGATGAGCTTGTAGTCGGGGTAGTCGTTCTTGAAGTTCAGGATGTTCTGGATGTTGGCCCCGCGGAAGCCGTAGATCGACTGGGCGTCGTCACCCACCACACAGAGGTTCTCGAAGAGGGCGGCCAGGCGGCGGACAATCAGGTATTGGGCGAAGTTCGTGTCTTGGTACTCGTCGACGAGGATGTACTTGAAGTGGTTCTGGTACTTGTAGAGGATGTTGGGGTTGTCGCGGAGCAGCACATTGGTGTAGTAGAGGATGTCGTCGAAGTCCATGGCGTTGGCGCGATGGAGGCGGTCGTTATACACCTGGAAGATCTGTGCGATAAGGGGTTTCTTGGCTTTCTGGTCCGTCTCTTGGATGTCGGCGTCGTTGGCATAGTCCTGGGGCGAGTAGAGACTCGACTTGGCGGCAGAGATGCGGGCCAGCACCGACTTGGCGGGATACACCTTGGGGTCGAGTTGCATCTCCTTGATGATCTGGCTGATGAGCGACTTGGAGTCGTCGGTGTCATAGATCGTGAAGGTGGAGGTGAATCCGATGTACTGCGCCTCGATGCGGAGGATGCGGGCGAAGATGGAGTGGAAGGTGCCCATCCACACGTTGCGGGCGTCGTCGGCGTTGACCAGCTTGACGATACGGTCCTTCATCTCACGGGCGGCTTTGTTCGTGAAGGTCAGCGCCATGATCGAGAAGGGGTCGATGCCTTCGGAGATCATGTACGCGATGCGGTAGGTGAGGGCGCGGGTCTTGCCCGAGCCGGCACCGGCGATGACCATCACAGGGCCGTTTACCGTGGTGACGGCTTCGCGTTGCGGTTCGTTAAGTTGGTCGAGGATGTTAGCCATATCGGGGACGTTCGAATGAAGCTGCAAAGATACGCAAGTTTTGCGAAAGAAGCGGGATAAATGCCTGGATAATTTATTTCACTTCCGCCAGCCCGCTGACGGAGTAGGTGCGACCATTGTCGAGGCACTCGCATTGATAGCGGGTGCGACGTTTGGGGCCTTTGCGGAACGTCATGCCGTTGGCAAGTTGAAATACGGAGCCTTCTGAGAGATCTTCCACGGTGAGGGCCTTCTCGCCGGAGGGAGTGGCGTCGTAGCGTTTCATCACCCTGGCCAAGTTGGCATCGGCGGTGGAGCTGGCCTTGATATGTTGGAGATGACGCCATAAGGCTTTGAGGAGGTCGTCGGGGAAGATCTCCGGGATCAAGTAGGGCATGAGCAAGCGGGAAAACGTCAGCTTCCACTCGTCGCCATGAGGTTCCAGACGCTGGTTTGGATAGGTCACATAGACCGTGTAATGGGCAAGTTCGTGGACGAAGGTGACCAGCATCTGGTAGGGGTTGAGGTTGCCGTTCAGCGTGATGTGGCAAATGTCGTTGGCATCGCGCGGAGGACGGAAATCGCCCAGTTTGGAGTTCCGCGGCTTCTTGAACCTAAGCTGGAAACGCGACTGCATATAGGCTTCCGCCACCATGGGGACGGCCGCCGCGGGGAAATACCGTTGCAGGATCTGGTACTCTTTGTCAGTCATGCTGCAAAAATAAGAACAACTTTTCACTTTGCACTTCCCGTTTTCCACTTTTTCATTACTTTTGCGCTCCAATTTCAAAAACGATTATCATGGCAGTTCCTCAAATACCCACCCTGCTGCTCACGGGATACCTTGGCAGCGGCAAGACCACCTTGGTCAACAAGATCCTCAACAACCGCAAAGGCATCAAGTTTGCCGTCATCGTCAACGACATCGGTGAGGTGAACATCGATGCCGATCTCATTGAGAAAGGCGGTGTGGTCGGCCAAGGCGACGACAGCCTGATGGCACTTCAGAACGGCTGCATCTGTTGTACGTTGAAGATGGACCTAGTGAAGCAGCTGAGCGAGATCACTTCCATGAAGCGTTTCGATTACATTGTGATCGAGGCCAGTGGCATCTGTGAGCCGGAGCCGATTGCGCAAACGATCTGCACCTATCCCCGCATGGGCTATGAGTTCTATAAGAATGGACTTGCGCGCCTCGACTGCATCGTCACGGTGGTCGACGCTTTGCGCTTGCAAAACGAGTTTGCCTGTGGTGACGACCTTGTGGGCAAGACTCTGAAAGAAGACGACTTGGAGAGCCTCGTCATCCAACAGATCGAGTTCTGCAATGTCATTCTGCTCAATAAAGCCTCTGAAGTATCTGATTATGAACGCGGTCGTATCAAAGAGATCATTCGTGCCTTGCAGCCTAAGGCGGAGATCATCGAATGCGACTATTGCGACATTGACTTTGACAAGATCCTGAATACCAAGATGTTCGACTTCGATGCTGTGGCTACTTCGGCCACTTGGATCCAGAAGGTGGAAGGTCACGACGAGGATCATGATGACCACGAGGAAGAAGACGATGAGGACCATGACCATGAGCATCACGACCATGATGAGGACCATGACCATGAAGAGGGCCATCACCATCATCACCACCATGATCACGAAGGCGGTGAGGTGGAGGAGTATGGTATTGGTACGTTTGTATATTTTAGGCGTCAGCCGTTCAACCTGGCACGTTTCGACGAGTTTGTGGCCCGCAAGTTGCCGCGCAATGTGATCCGTGTGAAGGGCATCTGTTGGTTCAAGAACGAAGACGAGGTGTGTTACATCTTTGAGCAGGCTGGTAAGCAGGTGCAGTTGCGCAATGCCGGCGCTTGGTTTGCCACCATGCCCGAGCGTGAGTTGCGTGAGATGATGGCCCAGGACGAGGGTTTGCGTCATGATTGGGATGAGAAATACGGCGACCGCATGCAGAAGCTGGTTTTCATCGGTCAGCATTTGGATGAAAAAGCCTTGACGGAGGCGTTGGATGAGTGTCTGACGGTTTGAGGTAAATAATTGATGGCATGATTGTTGCTAAATTTTTCCCGTATAAGGATTCTTATTGCTAATGAATAAAAGTTGCGCCCGACACACATTTAGGGATCATACAATGAAAAAATTCTTCTTATTTTCCGTTATGGCTCTGCTGATTGGCGGTATTACAATTACTGCCAATGCCCAAATTGTGAAAGGTGAGCAAAAATCCCCAAAACCCCAAAAAACCACTTCCAACCAACAACAAGCCAATCCCCCCCAACAAACCGATTACACCCAAGCCCACGCCGCCCGCCGTATAAATCGCCTACTTGATGAGTACGAGGAATTCATCCAAGATGTTGTTAGGTTGTCCAATGAGAACAAGTTGAGTAATGCCGACGACATCAGCTATTACATGAGTATGGCGTATGATCGGAAAAAGACTCTCAATAATTTGACCAACGAGATGACTTCGGAACAGAAAGGGCGCTTTGGGAAGCTGAATACACGGCTGGACAGATTTAAATCTAAAGGAAAAAGAAAATAGGAACCCAAGTGTTTTCAGTTCGACTTTGAAAAAGGGCAGCATCAGCTGCCTTTTTTTTTAAAACCAAATCTTTGGTTTCTTTACACCTACTGTAAAGTTTTCTTACAATTGATCCAAATCGTCAATTCTTAAATTGTTGGAATTTAGGTAGTTGTGTTTCTGGCATGACAAATGCTAACACTCGTCGCATCAAAATACATGTTGTGATGAAAGTTAGTATGTTTTTTAGCCTTGTGATGATGTTCTTTGGCGCCTTGACCTCGGTCAAGGCCCAAGACACCGTCACGATGAATCTGAAAGAATGCATGCGTTACGCTGTGGAACATTCCATCAAGATGCGCATCGCCCAAGCCGATAACCGCGATGCGCAGATTGATCGCAGGGACGCCATCCTTGCCGCTTTTACGCCTCAAGTGAGCGGAAACACCTACGCTTACTATAATTTTGGCCGTAGCATCGACCCAGAGACCAATACCTACAGCGTAATCACCTCGTTCCATAATGGCTATAGCCTCTCGGCGGGGATTTATCTATTCAATGGTTTTCAGGCGGTCAATAATTTGAAGATCACCAAGACAGCTCAGCAAATGGGCTTGACCAAAGAGCAGCAAGTCGAGGACCAGATATGCCTCGCCACGATGGAAGCCTATTGTTTTAAGTTGCTGATTATTGAGGGGGATTAATGGCAAGCTGGCCGCCTTCGACGAAGTGAGGTCACTTGGATGACGAAGGAAGCTGGAATTCTTTTCTCTTGTTCCTTTCGTGCTTGAGCCTTGTCGGCGCGATATTACATCCTGGACTCTTTCGTTTAAAACTTTCGATATAAGAGTCATCAACGACCCTATGGGTGTTGTCTTGTGAGCCCACAAGAAACCAATCGCTTAGCGATGGATGATCCTATCGATCGTTGATGGGGCGATGCCTGCCTCCATCATGCGATTAATGAGCATCTCCCGTTCGACCGCTCTGCCTTCGGCGATACCGATCTCCTTGCCTTCGGCAATGCCGATTTCCTTGCCTTCGGCGATACCGATTTCTTTTCCTTTGGCAATACCAATCCTTTCGCCTTTTTCCAGGCCGATCCTTTCGCCTTCTGTTATGCCTTTCTCCTTCGACTCACGCATCAAGGCCTGCTCGATGCGCACGTTGTCCAGGTTCTTCTCATACATGTAGCGTTCGCGCTCGCTCATCCCGGATTCCTCCATCAGCATTACCGCCTTCATGGTCAACGGATTGTCCAACAGCTCCTTGGGT